>NZ_JAINFN010000014.1:0-105493 GCF_026130245.1 Pantoea sp. JK | reverse complement strand
CAGGGCGCGGTAACCGGGCCGATCAGCGATGGCGACGTCACCGACGACGCGCAGCCGAAAATCAGCGGTACCGCAGAAGCGGGCAGCACGGTCATCGTCTACGACAGGGGCGTGGAAATCGGCCGGGTTCAGGCGGATAACGCCGGCAACTGGTCATTTACGCCGGTGCCACCGCTGCTGAATGGCGACCATGAAATCAGCGCCAAAGCGCAGGATGCGGCCGGCAACATCGGCGACGCGTCCAACAGCATTGGCTTTGAGCTGCTGACCGGCGGCGTGCCATCAGCACCAGCCATCGTCAACGTGATTGATGATGTGGGACATATCACCGGAAATGTCCGCCCTGGCGGCGTGACTGATGATACGACACCCACGATCGTGGGTACGGCGAAACCGGGCCATATCGTGACGGTTATCATTGATGGCCAGGCTCAGGGATCCGTGATTTCGGATGCCAACGGTCACTGGGAGTATACCCCAGCAACGGCCCTGACAGATGGCCCACATGCAATCATCGCGACAGCGAAAGACAGCATGGGTAATTCAATGCCAGACAGTGGTGCATACAATATCATTGTTGACACTATCGCACCGGTTGTTGGCAGCCAGAGCTTAACTGACAATGTTGGCGATATCACCGGTCCAATTGCCAGCGGAGATACCACTGATGACAGCTCGCCGACCTATAGCGGTGTTGCTGAGCCTGGTAGTATCGTCATTATCAAGGATGGCGATAGCGAAATTGGTCGTGTAACTGCCAACAGCAAAGGAGAGTGGAGTTTCACACCCTCAACACCTCTGGCAGATGGTCCGCATAGTCTGAGCCATCAAGTTCAGGATCAGGCTGGGAACCTTAGCGCTGTAAGCACGCCAATTGATTTTATTGTAGATACCTCGGCAGTTGTGGTCTCCATAAGTAATGTCTTTGATGACGAAGGAAAACTCACTGGTAGCCTTGACAGTGGAAGTGTAACGGATGACACCACACCCACTCTGAATGGTATTGCAACCGCAAATGCGTTGGTAACCATTAAGAACGGCAATGAAGTGATCGGCTCAGTGTATGCCGACGCACGCGGCAACTGGAAGTTCACACCAGAGGTTGAACTTAAGGAAGGGCTGTACAAATTTACCGCCACCGCAGAAGGTAAAAATGGCTCGGTTGCGGTAAGCGACGCGTTTGATCTGACAATCGATACTACTCCCCCAAATAACAATGGTATTGGGGATATTAAAGATAACGTTGGCGGGATTGTTAGTCCGATTCAGGATGGTGGACTAACTGACGACACCACGCCAGAACTGGGTGGTTCTGGTCAGGTGCCGGGTGATGTAGTGACGATCATTGATAACGGACAACCCATTGGGACAACTGTCGTTGGTGACGACGGAAGCTGGAGCTATACACCAGAAACCCCAATATCTGAAGGTAGCCATGATTTCACCATTATTGTCACCGACCCTGCGGGTAACGATTCGCAGGAGTCTGATCCGTGGAACGTTATTGTCGATACCAAGCCGCCTGTATCTCCATCCATAGATACTGTCTGGGACGATGTTGAGCCGAAAAAGGGTGAGGTAGCTAGCAATGGCTTCACAAACGACCAACGTCCGGAGCTGCGCGGTAGTGCTGAGGCAAACGCCATTGTGATTATTTATCAGAACGGCGTAGTTCAGGGTAGTGTCGTCGCAAATGCGAGTGGTAAATGGGCATGGACACCGTCGGTAGATCTGAACGATGCAACGTTCAAGTTTTCTGCCAGCCAGTTAAGTCCCGCAGGGGTAGAGGGTGAACAGTCGACTGATTACACCGTAACAGTCGATACGTCAGTGCCTAATGCGCCAGTGATCACCAGCGTAAGTGACAACGTGCCGGGCGGAATTGTGGGACCAATCGCTAATGGCGGTTTGACCAATGATAGCAAGCCAACGGTAAGTGGTACGGCTGAGCCGCACGCCCTAATCAGGATCCTTGATGGTAATACAGTTGTAGGTAGCGTTTACGCGACAGATAAAGGGGCGTGGTCACTTGAATTGCCTGCAGCATTGTCTGATGGAACTCACACACTGACCGTTAAAGCTGAGGATCGCGCGGGTAACGTTTCACCTCAATCCAATAGCTGGAGCTTGAATGTTGACACCTTAGCCCCTAGTGCACCTGTTATCACCAATTTGGTAGACAATGTACAAGGTGGAACGGTTGGTGACATCGCGCGTGGTGGTCTGACGAATGACAATAAGCCAACTCTGAGCGGTACAGCTGAGCCGAATGCGCTGGTCAAGATCATGGACGGCGGCAAAGTTATAGGTAGCGTCTTCGCGAATGCAACCGGTAACTGGTCACTTGAATTGGTTACAGCGCTGCCAGAAGGATCGCGCACATTGACTGTGACCGCAGAGGATAAGGCCGGTAACGTCTCACCACAATCGAGTAGTTGGGTGGTGGTGGTTGATACCGTCGCGCCAAGTGCTCCGGTTATTAACAGTGTGGCGGATAACGTCGCGGGTGGGATTGTTGGAAACATCACCAATGGCGGCCTGACCAATGACAACCGTCCAACGCTTACTGGCACAGCTGAGGCGAACGCATTAATACTGCTGCGTGACGGAACCAGTACGATTTACAGCTTCTACGCAGATAGTAGTGGAAAATGGTCGTTTGAGTTGCCTGCAAGCCTGGCTGATGGCAATCACAGCTTCAGTGTAATGGCTCAGGACGCTGCGGGTAATCTTTCTGCGCAGTCTGCTAGTTGGAATGTCACGGTAGATACAGTAGCACCTGGTGCACCGCAAATAACCAATCTGGTTGACAACGTAACAGGTGGCGTTGTTGGGGATATCGCGAACGGCGGTACAACCAACGATAACAAACCAACGCTGAGTGGCATTACGGAACCGAATGCTTTAATTACCATTCGTGTTGATAACGTGGTGTGGGGAAGCGTACGTGCTGATGGAACTGGCAAATGGCAGCTGGAGCTTACAAAAGAAATCCCAGATGGTAGCCATGAAATTAGGGCATTTGCGGAAGATGCTGCTGGTAATGTGTCAGCCCAGTCAAATCCCTGGACCGTGATTATTGATACCAAACCTTTCACTGGCACAGGATATGAGGACTTTTCGACGGATGACGGCGTCGTTACGGGTTCAGGAGCGACAAAAACCATTACGTTCAGTTCCGGCCTCGTAATGCAGGGTAAAGTCCTGAATACGAATGTTCTTTATCCTGGTGGTAACGGCGTAGTTATGGATTCAGTTGTAGGTGTGCATGATATACAAAGGCTCATGCAGGTGGACTGTGCCGTCGCAGATCTGGATATTCCGGACTCTAAGTATATTTCGTTCTTGTATTCATATAACAACTATGCGGGTGCTCCAGAGAAATTCTCCTTTAGTGTCTACGATACTAACGGGAATATTCTTGAGACAAAGACCTTCCCGACCGGTGCCGTTATGGGAACTTATAGTTACCAGGCTCCTGATGGTGTATTGATTGGTAAAGTCGAAATCAACTCACCTTACACGCTGTCTTATGTAGACAATGTTGCATGGGGAGATGGCCCTAAAGTCAGGTCTATGTCAGAGGACCAGAGTGATGATCCTCAGAGCATGATCGATGATGGTCACATTGCTGCCATTAATTCTGATGATGAAAATCAGCATGATGGACATCAGACGGAAGCCACTGTTGAACAGCACGGGACCACCCTTAAAATTGTAGCTTCAGAACCTGTTATCAGCTTTGACAATATCGTGCATGAGGAGATGAATGTTCAGACCGTGGACATGACGAACAGTCAGGTCAATGTGCTGAACATATCCATCGGCGACGTATTAGTACACGGTGAAGAAGGCGCATTTACCGCTGACGACACCAAGCAGCTGATGATTAAAGGTGATAAAGGGGATGTGGTAAACCTATCCGATCTGCTGCCAGACGGTACTGATCCGGGCAACTGGGCCAAAGCCGAAGGCACTGTCACAGTGAGTGGTGTGCAGTATGAGGTCTATCAGCATTCAGGTGCCGAGACCGAACTGCTGGTGCAACTGGGTGTACAGACCAACCTGAACAACCACTAATCGTTTACACACAATCAAAACCGGAGGTCCGCAAGGACCTCCGTGGAGGAGTCATGAATAAAATAAACACTTCGCTGATTGCGATGGTGGTGGCAGGGAACCTCGTTTCCTTATCAGCAAAAGCAACAGTTGAACCAAACGTCTACGGTACAGTTTACCAACCCGTAGCCAGCGTGGTACCTAGCCAGGCTCAGGTTATTTATTACCGCAGCAACGAGGTAACGAGCCCTTATGCGGCGCACGTCTATGTGGATGGTGAATATCAGTCAGCGCTGTTAACCGGCATGTATACCAGCTTCTGCATACCAGCAGGTGAGCATTCATTGGGGGCTTTCCTCAAAGATGCTCCTTACTACAAAGGCAAAGAAGCACAACCCTATCGCGATAACTTTGTTGGAGGCAAAACCTACTTTGTCAAAGTTGGGGGTGACAGCTCTGGGAAGCCGATTTTGGTAAGTGCGCAGGAAGCCAGCAACGATCTGAAAGGATTGCGCGCCCAGGTACACACGTTAAACCGCGCTTCTGCAGTTGAGCAGTGTCGCTATATTGCCAGCAAAACCATGGATTATGCGCTATCGAGTGATGTGCTGTTTAACTTCGGCAAATCAGGCCGTAATGACATTACCCAACAGGGCCGTCAGGCGATTAACGAGCTGATCGGTAAAATTAACAAAAATGGCGTGCAGCTAAATCGCATCCAGGTTATTGGTCATACCGATCCGATTGGTAAACCAGAAACGAACATGCGTCTTGGTCAACAGCGCGCCAATACCGTGCGTACACTGCTGGTTCAGGGCGGTTTGCCAGCACGTAACTTGAGTGCCAGCAGCGCCGGTAGTGAAGAACTGGTCGTGAATGACTGTTCCGGCACGCGTGCCGAACAGATCCAGTGTAATGCGCCTAACCGCAGAGTGGTGGTGCGCGTACAAACGCAGTAATTATGAAGTGTTGACGGGGAAACGCACCGTCTCTCCTGACACAGGTAATACAACCGTTACGCCGTTAACCTGTTCGTAATAACTGCACTTGAGTCAAAGGCCAGTGGCGATGTCACTGGCCTTTTTTATGTTTCTGGCTTGTGAATCAAGAAATCTCTCAACCAAGACCTAGCCTGTGGTCGCATGTCAGACAATTCCTGTACAAATGCACTCCATTATTTACCTGAACCCCGGCTGTGGTAGGGGATGAGGCGATTGCCGCACTGCATCGCCGTGCTTGAGGAATCAATTGATGAATGACATCAACATGGCGATAGTCAGCGGAAAACGCATTATCCAGGCAGTAAATCTACCTCATAACCCAGAGAAACCGGTGAGCGTCAAAGCGGTTAAAGGAGCGCGATATGTGCTGGCCGAAGGCGATGGCCTGACTGCGCCCGACATAGTAAGCGTTAAGAGAGAAGGTAATGATCTGCATTTGATGCTTAAGGGGGGGGATTCTGCACAATCAAACCTGATCATCGAAGATTATTTCACAAAGTACGGCGAGATAGTCGGTCTGGGTGAAGATGGTCAATGGCATACTTTCAGCGCAGTCAGTGCTGATCCCGCACAAGATCCGCAGACATTGCAGGAAGGTGAGCAGTCAACGCTCGCGCTGGATAGTACCGTGTTACCTCCGCTGGATAATCTGCAAGTCGACAGCAACGCTCTTGCCTTTGGCTTGATCGCTCTGGGTGCCGCTGCGGCGGTAACGGCTTTAGCCGTATTAGTGCGCAGCAACGATAATGATCACTCATCGCCGCCGCCAGGCGACACCACAGTTGTTCCAGAAGTGACACCGGAAGAGGGTAGTCACCTGTTAGACAATCCGGCCACAATTATCGATAAAATTCAGGACGATGTGGGTGAGATGCAGGGGGTGTTACTTCCCAACGACATCACTGATGACAATACCCCAACACTTAACGGCAGCCATCAGCAGGCCGGTTCGGTGATTGAGATCCTCGATAAGGGTATGTTTCTTGGCACTGCTATCGCTGATAGCAAAGGTAACTGGTCCTTCACCCCTGCGTCTCCTCTGCCTGATGGCACGCACAAATTTGTAGCGATAGCCACTGACCCTGCTGGTGTTGTGTCTGCACCCTCTGATCCTGCTGTCATTGTCATTAATTCGAAAAACGCACCGGTAGAAACATTCAGCCTTAGCGATTTATTGCCGGCAGACACTGACCTTAGCGGTTGGGCATACACCTTTAATAATGACGAGCCTGGCGTCGAATATCACAACGTGACTCCTGCTAACGATACCAGCCATTTACTTGATGAGTTGCTGAGCTGCCATCCCCTGAACTGATCTCCTGAAGTCATTGAACCAGCGGCGAAAGGTCGTCGCGGAGGCGTTATGAAAAATTACATCCTAAACATCGTTATCCCAACAGTGATTTTCGGCGCGCTATTTAGCGCTCTGCTCGCGAATGCAGCGCCGAATGCGCGGGCCTTTGTTGAGCGTTGGCAACCAAAGCCGGACGTGGTCAATGACCTGGCGCAGATTGTTTATTACCGCACACAGGCATCAGAAATTCAGCAAGCGGCGCTGATAACTGTTAACGGCAAGCTTCATGCCGCCTTGCTGCCGGGCACGTATACCCGCGTGTGCGTCAAACCCGGAAGATACACGTTGGGCAGCTCGCTGGACTTACAAGGCGCGCAGCCCACCACCCGAGCCAGCTTTCAAACCACGGTAAAGCCGGGCAAAACCTATTTTGTCCGTGTGAACGCACAAGATGGTGGCAAGCCTCAGCCTGTACGTCGTATTGAGGCGGAGCGCGATCTGTCCGGCTTGCTTCTGCAGGATCATGTGTTGTCGCGAGCCAATGCAGTTACGGAGTGTCGTTACCAATCACAGCCTTAGGCTGAAAACAACATCCGCTAATTATGTAACCCGCATACCAGCGAGCGCGGGACAAATTTAAGAGGTTAATTATGTTGAATAAGTCTTGGGTTATATCGGTTGTACTTATGGGTAGCCTGCTAACCACTTTACCGGGTTCGGCCACGCTGCAAACACACAACGCCTTTGGGGAAAAATATAAGCCGCTACCGCCGGTAGTTAAACAGTTAACGCAGGTTGTGTATTACCGCGCTAATAGCGGTGTTTTGACTTCTGGCCCAGCGAATGTCTACGTCGACGGTCGCTATCACACCAGTCTATTACCAGGCGGATTTACCAGTTTTTGTCTGCGTGCTGGTACTCATATGCTCGGTGCCTTCGTTAATGATGCGCAATATCGCGGTAAAACTGAAGGCTTATATCAGACCGAACTTCATGGCGCGCGCACTTACTTTTTGCGTGTTGATGAACGGCAACAAATTGCTGATGCTCCACAGGCGGTTAATCGCCAGCACGGTGAACGAGAAGTCAAACCTAACCGCCGTCAGGTACATGCGCACTCACGTGCAACAACCCTCGTTCCCTGTGTTTACGATCGTGCTGCTGCTCAAAGCGAGAGTCTATATCTCTTCAGCAGCCGTGAACTGTTTAAACAGGATCTCGGCCGCACCTTGTTAACCGGCGAAGGTCTTGGTTCGCTAAATGAAACCGTCGTTACGCTACGTCAGCAACATCCTATTTTACACAGTGTTCTTATCCGATTAGTGACCAGTCATGAAGCACGAAATGTACTACGTGACAAAGCCAAAGCGTTAAGTACCGCATTGATGATGGCTGCGGTTCCGAGTGAGTTGATCGATATACAAATTTCTGACTGTTCCGCAGATTGCCTAGAGTCCGGGCAGGATGTGCAAATTCTTGCGAAATAGATAAAAAGCCATTTAAAACACTTTGTTAAGTAGAACTTTCTGCATCTGTCCTCAGTAAGCAAGACCCGGCTCGTATCGCCATTAACCGCTTACAGCGAGAATTTTCCTACTTCCCGTGAGCACGGGCCTGAATAAACGAATCAAGAGATGCGGTGAATGAACGCAACAGAATCCGACAAACAACAGCACGATCAAGATTTGCAGTCTCTGGCGCGTGTGCAGACACGTATTGATGACACGCTACTGCAAAGCGTGGACTGGCTCTGCAATCACTATGGCCTTGGCCGCAGCTTAGATGCGTTAACAGCGGGCCTGCCAAAAGATGTTTTCCTGACACCTTCACAGGCATTGAGTTCGCTGGAAAGCGCTGGTATGGCGCCGGGGTTGGTTGAGCGCAGCCTATGGGATATTCCTCAGCAAGTGATGCCAGTTATTTTGGTTCGTAAAGAGTCCGGCGGCTGCATCCTGCTTGAACGGTTACGCAAGAAAAATGCTGAAGACAAAATGACGTGGTTCTATCAGATAGTGATGCCAGAAGTCGGAAGCAAACCGCTCGAAATTGAACACGCAGAGATTGCCGGATGGTACAGCGGTTTCACCATTTTCGCCAAGCCTGCGGCCAGAGTGGATCGCCGCGTGGAAGAGGGATTACCTCAGAATCAGAAGCATTGGCTGTTCAGTACTTTGTGGCGCTATCGCCGCTACTACCGTAGCGCAGCATTGGCATCAGTGTTGATTAACGTACTGGCTCTGGCGAGCATCTTCTTCACCATGAACGTCTACGATCGCGTCATTCCAAACCAGGCGTTTGTCACCTTGTGGTCGTTGGCGATCGGCGTAACGATAGCGATGTTATTCGAAGCACTAACACGCTTTATTCGTGCGCATCTGCTGGATACTGCGGGGAAAAAAGCCGATCTGATTGTCGGTAGTTTTCTGTTCCGCCAGGCGATTGAAGTGCGTATGGAGCATAAACCGGCTTCATCGGGCACCTTCGCAAATCAGCTGCGTGAGTTCGAATCATTACGTGACTTTGTCTCATCAGCCACCTTAGCCGCGCTGGCTGACCTGCCGTTCGTATTATTGTTTGTAGGCGTTATCTTTGCGATCAGCGGTCCGCTCGGCTTCGTGCCGCTACTGATGCTACCGCTTATCATCATCATCAGCGTCATTATTCAGTGGCCGCTGGCGAAAATAATGAAAGAGAACCTGAAAGATGCGGCCCTGAAACAGGGTGTATTGATCGAGTCGATCGAAGGTATGGAAACTTTGAAAGCCACCGGCGGCGGTGTCCACATGCAACGCCGCTGGCAAAAGTTTAGTGCTTTACAGGCGAACAGCGGTTCCAAATCAAAACGTTACTCAACCCTGGCTACTACATCGGTGACCTTTCTGCAGCAGTTTCAGACTGTTATGCTGATTCTGATTGGCGTTTACATGATTGATGCCGGTAACCTGACCATGGGTGGTTTGATCGGTACAGTGATGCTGGCAGGACGTGCTACTGGCCCACTCGGGCAGGTGATCGGTCTGGCCACCCGTTATCAGTCGTCAAAGGCAGCTCTAAGTTCCCTGAACAGGCTGATGGACATGCCGACGGACCGTGATAGCGAGCAGGACTATATCGCAAACCCGGAACTGAAAGGCGATCTGACACTTAAAGGTGTGGGTTTCTCATACCCAGCACCTCCAATGCAGCCCAATCCTGAAATTCTCAAGAACATTAATATTGACATCAAAGCCGGTGAGCGTATCGCCATCCTGGGATCGATTGGTAGCGGTAAATCAACGCTGCTCCGCTTAATGGCGCGTCTTTATCAACCCACGGGTGGTCAGCTATTTACCGATGGCCTTGACGTCAACCAGATCGATCCTGCGGACTGGCGTCGTCATATTGGTTTCGTAAGCCAGGAATCACGTCTGTTCTACGGCACGCTTCGTGAGAACGTGATGCTCGGTATGCCTGATGCGGCACCAAATGAGTTTTTGCGTGTTCTGCGACTTACAGGGTTAGATCAAATTGCTGCACGCCATCCTCTGGGCATCAATCTAGCGGTAGGCGAGAACGGCGGTAGCTTGTCGGGTGGTCAGCGTCAACTCGTTGCTCTTGCACGTACGCTCCTCAGCCGTCCGAAAGTGCTACTGCTGGATGAACCGACCAGTGCTATGGACAGCCAGACTGAACAGCAATTTCTGAAACATCTGCATACCGCCACGCAAGGCCAGACGCTAGTAGTAGTTACTCACCGTCCGTCACTGCTGGCGCTGGTTGACCGTATCATCGTGATTGATGCCGGAAAAGTTGCCATTGATGGGCCAAAAGAAGTGGTGCTGGCCCGCTTGAGTGGTCATCCCGCTCCGCCAGCCAATGGCGGCAAAGTGATCGTCGCTGCACAACAACCAGCTGCAAATACTGCACCCCAACCTGCTGCAAATCAGCCGGTAGTCACTGCCAATAAACCTGCATCTCCAATTGTTACGCGTAGTACGCCAGCAAAGGTGTCGAACAAAGATGTTGAGGTCTCAGCCTGATGTTCAGATTTTTAAAATCTAATCCCAAACTATCGGCGGCAGACGCCGAATTCATGAATGACATCCAGTCTTCTCTTCTTACCCAACAAACGCCGGGATCGCGCATGGTGCTGTGGGTGGTGTTGGCTGTGCTGATTGGCGGCTTAGCTTGGGCGCACTTTGCGCGTGTTGAAGAGATCACTAAAGGTGAAGCGAAAATTATCTCTAAGAGCCGTGAACAGATAATTCAAAGTCTGGAGGGCGGGATCCTGGCCGAGATGAGTGTGCGCGAGGGAGAAGAGGTTGAACGCGGACAGGTATTGCTGAAGATCGACCCAACGCGTGCTCAGGCCAGCTACCGTGAAACGCTAAACAAAGTAGTTGGATTAAAGGCAACGATTGCACGTCTGCGAGCCGAAGCTTACGGCCAGCCATTAAGCTTTGATGATGAACAGGTCCGCAAAGATCAAAGCGTTATCGACCAGGAAACCAAAGCTTATCAGGCGCGTAAACGAGCACTAGATGATTCAGTAAACGCATTACAGCGTAGCTATGAGCTGTCAATGCGTGAAATTCGTTTGGCAGAGCCCTTAGCTGCTCGCGGCTTGTTGTCTGAAGTTGAACTGCTGCGCATGCGTCGTCAGGCCAACGAAATTCAGGCGCAGATTGTTGAGCGTCGTAACCGCTATCAGGCCGATGCCAACTCTGAGTTGAACAAGCTGGAACTTGAACTATCGCAGACCAGTGAAAACCTGATTGGGCGCGCTGACATTATGGAGCGTACCACTATTACAGCACCTGTGAGAGGTACGGTTAAAAACATTCGTTTTAATACCATTGGCGGTGTAATTCAGCCAGGCGAACACATCCTGGAAATCGTTCCGCTAGAAGACCAACTGCTGGTGGAAGCGAAAATCCGCCCTTCGGACGTAGCATTCCTTCACCCAGGATTGCCTGCCACAGTAAAGGTGACCGCTTATGACTATGCGATCTATGGCGGGTTAAAAGGGCATGTTGAATTCATCAGCCCCGATACCTTGAAAGACGATGCCAAAGCTGCAGCCGGACGCCCGGATGATACCTATTACCGGGTGATGGTGCTGACGGAGACCAGCACTTTAAATGCTGGCGGAAAAGCATTGCCAATTATTCCCGGTATGGTTGCCTCGGTTGAAATTCGGACTGGAGAGAAAACTGTTTTGGGTTACCTGCTTAAGCCGGTGATGAAAGCGCGCGAAGCGTTCCGCGAACGTTAATTGAGATCTGAGTGATGAAACAAATCAAATGTTCACAACGCTTGCTGTCAATGCTGATAGGTTCGTTCATCGCACTGCAAAGCGGTACCGTACATACTGCAACGAATGAAGAAGAAGAGTTACTGATGTTCGTTGTAGTGTCGCAACCGGAGGCCACTTTAAAAGTATCTCAATCCGCAAAAAACAATTCGGCAGATGAGATGGTGAAGATGATGGTAGCACGCACGCAATCGGCACCGGTTAAGGTTGCATCTGCACCAATACCTGCGCCAGTGGTAAAATCTTTGGTGGTAAACACACCTTTTTCTTCTAAAGATCCCTTTGTTCACACGCAGGTCACTACAACACAGCAGCCAAAAGCTACAGCCGGTGCAGGCGATGTCAGCGTTTTGAAAACGCCTGAAGCCATTAGTCAGAACGCGTCTCCAAGGGGCGTACCACAACCAGAAAAGTTGGTTAGTTCAGCCAACTATGCAGTGGATCGAAATACCACAAGTAGCGTTGAGCTGCCGATCTTTAAACCAGCAACGTCGTCATCGTTAACAGCTATGCTCACGCAACAAGACGAACCCGCTTTGACCCCTGAGCCGCTTATTTCTGTGGCACGCGCGCCGCAGACAATTTCACGCGTCAGTCCGGGTGAAATGGAACTGCGTAACATTTTTTATACTGCGGTGATGAGCGCTTTACAGCGAAGCCCGCAGGTTCGCAGTACGTCGCTGCAAATTGATGCTGCTAAAGAGGACGTGAGAAATGCGAAGGGGCAACGCTGGCCACAGGTCGACGTGACGTCGAACTCGCGTCGTTATGAGTTTGGTAAAGGAAACCGTAATGCCAGTGAAAGCAATATTCCGGCTCTAGGGGTTAACGTGGCGACGAATCTGATCGATTTTGGTCAGACCAGCAATACCATTAAAAGCAAGGAGTTCTCGGTTCTGGCCGCAGATTTTCAAAACACAGCACAAATCGAAGATTTGGCTTGGCAGGTAAGCAGCGGACTGGTGGAGTTAAGTAAACAGCGTTTAATTATCGATATGAGTAAGCAATACGTGGCGCGTATGCAAGAGCTGGTCACTATGTTGACCGGCATAGTTGAGGCTGATCAGGGGCGCCGCAGCGAACTGACTCAGGCGAAAGGCCGTTTCCTACAAGCGCAGTCAGCGCTGGATAACGCAGTTGCCAAAGCACGTGATACCGAAATTCAGCTCTATCGTTTGCTGGGTGAAACTCAGGTTCCATTGCCGCCAGCTATGCAGTGGCAATTGCAGCCTTCGCAACTTAATGCTTTGCTGAATTCGGTAGATAAACACCCGACGCTGTTAAGAGCGCAGGCACAGTCGCAGGCTGCCTTTTCTGAAGCAGATGCTTTGAAGTCGTCCTCACTACCAAAAATTAACTGGGTAGTGAGTAAAGATACCGGCAAAGACTATTACGGACGAGAGCAAGCTTGGCAAACAGGTATCAACATCAGTTGGGGCCTGTTCCGTGGTGGTTCTGCAAAAGCGGCCGAACAGGCTGCCGTGCAGCGTGCCAGCGCGATGCGTGAAGAATCTGAAAACCAACGCGATGATTTGCTACAACGGGTGCGCGCCGCCGATCAGGATGCACATTCGATGCTTCAGCGTGCGGACCTATATCGCAATCTGACTCGGGAATCGGATCGTATCCGCCTCGATTTCTTTGATCAGTGGTATCACCTTGGTAAACGAACTTTGTTAGATGTTTTAAGTGCCGAGTCTGATTATTACAACAATCGAGTTGGCGAGATTACTAACCGTTTCGATGGTTATAGCGCTATTTTTGGTGGATATGCCAGCGCCGGCCAGTTGATGAATTGGCTAAAAAATTCGCCGCAAAACCTTGATAAGGATGAGACGAAATGACACCTGATAAATCACTAATCAGTCTGGCTGTACTTGACGATCATCCTATTATTTGTCGTTCATTCGATGTGCTGTGTGCAGACCAAGATGATTTAATCGTGGTGGGTAAATTTAGCCACAGCAAAGAATTGTTTAACTGGTTACAAACCGCTGAATGTGATGTGCTGGTATTGGATTATATTTTACAAAATGATCAGATGGATGGATTAACGCTTATTAAATATTTGGTTTCAAATCATCCTCATTTGAGAATATTGCTTTCTACTTCAATAGACAGCCTCGCCGTAATTCGAACCGCCTATATGTTGGGAGTAAGTGGTTATATTGCTAAGCGTGAAGAGTCTACCTCTTATTTGTCAGCCATTCGTACAATTGCCAATGGGCAGCGTTATATTCCTAACCATATTGCTAGCGAGTTAGGTCGAAATTCCATTCATAAACTCCCAAATGGACTGAGAATTAATAAAATTCATGATGACTGTAAAGAACTTTTCTCAACACGATTATTGACCTCGCGCGAAGCTGAAGTAGTTAATTACATTTTAGAAGGAATGGAGTTGGTTGATATTGCAACAAAGTTAAAGCGGAGCCGTAAAACCATTAGCGGACACAAACAATCAGCAATGAGAAAGATGGGTGTGAGTAGTGATTTAGAGCTTTTTAAATATCGTGATGCTTTATTTTGCAAGTATTGATCAAGTGGCGAAAAAGAGATTAAAGAAGGCACTCTAAATTGAGTGCCAGGCAAAGTCACAATTGGGAAGATTGTGACGCAACCTAAAATAGCAAAGCGTGTCAATGTCATTGAACAACAATCGACGAAAGACAAAACCATCCAATAATGCGAAATTTAGAGCGCTGTTATGACCCTTCTGAAACCAGTGATGAATCATAGACGATCGAATTGAAGACGCCGCTTTGATTAATTTCATCTGGGCAAATAATATCAAAATATAACAAGGTCATCCGACGAATTTTTGCCTGTAAGATAACCAATTAGTTTTGCATCTCCGGCACCTGGTAATGGTTTAAAAATTCGGAGGAATAATACATCGTCTTTAGTGCTATCAACCTTTACTGACACATAGTAATTAACACCTGCAACTACCTGAGTGCTATACTTCAACGCTTTGAATTCATCATAAGAAACGCCGGTACCATTCTCCACTTCGGATTTGAACATATCTACCAGTGTTTGCTGTTCGCTTGTTGCAGCCTTTGTTTCACTTAATGATCCGGGTATCATAATTTCACCTCATATATAAAAGGTTGAAGATGACTTCATGTTGAATATTTATGAATGTTAGCTTCTAAATTATAGCAAACAAATTAAAAATTTCCAGCTTGAAGATGGTGTTGTTTTTTACCAATAATGTATTACTGCCAACTGATGGCATCAGTATCGCGAAGAATGCCGATGAAATATTCAGCAAACCACAATTTCATGGTGTTTCACGAAATGAATGGTGAGGAATTTACTGACATTTCGGTGATTTATGACTAAGAAGTAGTCATCGTGACCCCTACAATAAACATTTAATATGAACTGATCTGCATAATTTATATCAATATGATAGTTGTTAAGCTCTGATTTTTTTATAATTTAACTGAGTTAAATTTAGAAGCGCTCTTACTATAACAGCACTTAAGATTAATAATCGATGTAAAAGGTATAATGTTATTTTGAACTATTTCATCAGTTTACTGACTTGATTGAAGTTTGGGTAACGGATGTTATGTTAAATAGTTGCGAATGGATGTCAACAAATTTACCGCTTCACTGCCCGGCATTAGAAACTGCACCCGGTGCCGGGCGGCAACGTCAAGCGTAAACACTTTGGTATAAGTCTTCGTCGACTTCGCGTTCTTGTGCCCGAGCAGGCTCTGCAGCGCCTGCAGCGGCGTGCCGGCGTAAAGCATGTGTATCGCTTGACTGTTACGGAAGGTATACAGCTTTACCGATTTAGAAGACGTCACTCCTTCAGACGTCGCCGCCTCGAGGGCAACGTTCAATCGGGTGTGTACGGTCGGTGAATTCCCAGAGGAACACTCTATCTGACCGACCCGCCTTCTCGCTCTTACGCTCAACGGGGATGCTCAGGATGGCGTTCATCATCTCCACGTACTGCGCGTCAAACAGCGGCGTCAGGCGTTGCGGAAAGTACGTCGTCAGGCACTGGGCTGATGGGGAACGGCTTGAAGAATGCAGTAAAGGATCACGCTGGTGTGAACTGAAAAGATTCCCGGCAGGAAGCTACGACCTAGCCAGCAATTGTCTTGTACAATACCTTAAAAACTCCGGAGAAAAAGGGGAACCAATCATTCTTTATATGTGCGGGAATCAAACTTTCCTTGAGGCAGAAAATTCAACTACTCATGGCCATGTTATAGTCATACTTGATGGCGAATACATAGATTTGACACTAGAATTCGATGAATATACGGACTACAACTTTTTATGTAAGAAGTGCGGGGGGAGGGGAGAGGCCATCAAATTGATGGCCATGGCGTTTATTGGACTTTTTAGCTGAATGTAAGCTCTAATTTTCTTTAGATGTCGCCTTGCCAAGCAGGCTTGGGATAAATGATTCTGAAAAACCAGAAAGTACAATAATTGTTAAAGTTGGCCATCGTCCAGACTTATAAAAATCTGGCAGAATAAGTTGAGATCGTATTGCTATATAAGCAATTGCACCTGCCATTAAAGATAGGAAAACACGTTCTGTCCCGATGAGAAAATAATGATTCTTTACTTTAAATTCTTCAAAATTGAGTTGTTTCGCGTTGATAAGTATACTAAAGCTCCCACCTAGAACTGAAGCAAAAAATAGTGTTGTCAGAGTCCAGGAAAGAGATTGTGTACTCAGAAAAAATAAGTGAATGAAAATTAAAGTAAATGCAACAATACAGGCCAAAAACGCTGGGGTTAAATAAACTAATCTATTTGATACAATACTTTCGTGCTCAGTGGAAATAGCTTTAATTAAACGGTCAAATTCTTGATTTCCATTCACGTGTGCTGAATTTAAGCATGTCGAAAGGGTGTGTGCAATCCGATGTTTCATCATGCCATAGTTTGAACTTATGGCAAGTATTCCTTTGGCCTCGATATACTTAATTTTGACATCAGAAAACCTCTTCAAAAGGCGTTCTTCAAATTCATCTGTATGGCCATCTATGACAACGCGAATACGCGTATTAATATCTTCATTATCAATTTCATAAATACAAAACTCATTCTGTGCAGCTAGCACATCAATAATGAGGTCATTTCTGCGATCTTTCGAACCTTTAACTAATGAAGAGATCAACTCGGTGGGCTGGCTTTTAGGTTTTTTTTCTTCTTTCTTATAATTAAAGAATGACATCTTGATTTGTACTATTTATTAATAAGTCAAATGAGCTATGTTTATTTTGTTTAATTAAAGGGGGTGTAATAAATTGACTAACGTATCCATTAGTCTCCATATAGCCACTTACCTTCATAAAGTTTTTTAGAGTAAAGTGTAGTTGATGTAACTTTCAACTAGAGTATAACCCAATGCTATCATTAGTTCGCAACACTATTTTTACCGTCAAGAGATCTTTCCATGCTTGACATGGTAGGTAATTTTGCAAATTTGGCATTAAACAAATTTTTTAAGGAAATGTTTCTTTTCATCTGTCTTCTTATGTTAGTTTTGGCGAGGCTTTGTCAATCAATCAGTTAATGGTTTTATGGATTTAGTCTCTCGTTAGTTAGGTCACTTTGGAGATCGTTTTCTCATTCTGCTCGCTTAGAGTTTAGAGACTCTTGTGTATTCCATTTTATTGTGTTTGGTTGAGGGGGGTTATTCGTAGGTCGATCGAAATTCTGATAGTTAGTTCAATTAAAAATTAATATTGAAACTAATCAGAGATGATTTGGTTCAGAAAAAAAATATAGTGAATTATGATGGGTGAGCGAGAAGTGCAATGTTCTATTTTTATTAGTAAACCACCTAAAAATATTTATTAATGAGGTAGGTGTAAAACCTACCTCTATTCTATTATTTTTTTAATGAAACTAAGCTATATGCTATAAAAAAGTATGTCACACCGAAAGAAAGCAAGGAATCAATAACTAGTATTATCGTTTGACTGCTATTCCAATCGGTAATCAATCGCATTCCTAAAAATGAAAAAAGCAGTGCGCCCAAAATGCAAATGTAACATATGCCGGTCATCCAAGCTGTAAATGTGTGATCTTTCTTATAGAATTCACCCTCGCGAGTGAAGCTTACACTAGGGCTTTTCAGACTTAATGCATGACGTATGTCGTTTTCAACGCCACTCAGATATTCATAGCTTCTTCGAATGAAACGAGTCTTCTGATATAAATTTAGCATTAAATAAAAAACAACAATGATGAATATGCTTTGAATAATTCCATATGGAAAGCTTTTTCTTAATTCCGTAACTCTAGTTGCATCAGAAATTCCGCATAACTTGGCAATAATATCTACAAGAAGTGGCTGAGCCTCTGCTACATTAAAAGTCAGTAGCGTAGAAAAACCTACAACAATCAACAATATTAGCAAATTCTTGTTTCTATTTTCCCAAATTGAAAAGGTTAGATCATAAGTTTTATGGTAATGCTCTACTAATAATTCATTTCCTTGCATAACTATTCCTTAGTTATTTTTTAGAATCCATGATTGCCCTGAATAAGATAGCCTGGTATTCGGCATCTTTTAAAGCATCATGATTACCTGTAGCTTCTACTTTAAGTTTTTTTGCTATTCTGCTAGAGCGAGTGTCTGCCCAGGATGTTGCATAAGATCCCATATAAAGTGATTTGATATCTAATGCTGTGAAGCCGAAAGGATTTTCACCCAAATATATATGGAAATAATAGTTTATAAATGACCAGTCAAAAGATGCGTTCAGCCCTACAAACACTGGAGATTCTGAGGGTCCAGTGACACTAGCAATCCAACTTTTGAAGGAATCCATTGCTTCATACGGCGTTAATCCCTTAAGCTCCAAGGCTTCGAGTGACAGTCCTGTCACTTCTAGTGCCTCAGGTACATAATATTCAGATGTTGGCTTAATTTCACATGAAAATGTTGGGCCAAGGCCATCGGTTCTGCATGCTCCAATACTCAGTAGGCTGTACTTTCCAGGAACAGGGCCAGATGTTTCTACGTCAACGGAGATAAAAACTTCATTTAATTTACTCATGGGATTAAGGGTTCCGCTGAGACAAGTGGTGGACGGGTGCGAATTGATTCCCAGTGATTGCGAAAGAGACGTCTTGCCTCCTCTATTGAAATGTCATGCTGCCACTGGTGGGTAGATACAGAATGGATGTCAAAGGGCAATTCAGTTCCAACTCTGGCAGTAATCATGGTTGGTAGGCCTCTGCCAAGAGCATAACCGAGTTCTAAAAAACAGTTCGGGCGAGAGGCCGTTAGATCTGCAATAACTACTCGACTTCGGTGCAGGCGAGTAAATACTTCCTGATTTACATATGCCATTTCGTAGCCTTGGCTTCCATCCACTATGACCATTTTATATCCAAACTCAGTTTCCATTACATGTTTCACAACGGTTTCATAGAAATTAGAGACAGATAATTGATCTTCATGGTCTGTGTTCATTAGACACACGAAGAATGCTGAGGGAGGAGTTAAGTTTTCAAGTAACTCAGTAACTAAGGAAACTCTTTCTTCAATTGATTTTCTTGCTGGAAAACTTAACCTATTTATCCAGTCATGAGAACCTCTTCCATCAGTGGTCTTGAATAATCTTTCTGAATTTACACTTGCTAGAGCAAACTCGAAAATTTTACGAGAACCAGTAGTATCCTTTCCAATTTTGTAGTTCATTGGAATCACTGGTTTACCAGCATCATGATACAGATTTGACAGAAACAGCACACCCTCACTTCCACCAATCGTTATTAGAATGTCTCCAGAGCGCGCCTGGATTTCCATTCTTTTACTGGCCATATTCCAGTGAGCGGCGCTTTCAATCTTAACGTGCGATGTACCACAGTAATCATCCCATGAAGATATTTGTTCTTCAGGTATCTGGTCATCGTTTTTATGGTGTTTGACTGCAATAATACATGGTCCGGGAACTCCCTCAGGCCTGCGATGGATTTGATTGATAACTTCATTCCATACAAGCCAATCAAAGCATATTGGCCTGCCATCTACAGAGCGTGTTTTTTCAGCGTCAATGGGGATGACAAAATTTGCACCCATCTTAACCAGCTCTTTGACCAGTGATTTTATAAATTCCCGCGCACTGTCCACTTCATGTGTTGATGCATGTTCAAGAGGCTCAGGCACGCTCCCTGTGATATGTATTCGTCGACCGGCTAGAGGAGATACAGGCATTCATCGATCTTCCATGACAGGTGAGGGCAAGACAGCAATTGCTGTCGCTAAAAGAATATCGAACGTTAGGGGATTCTCTGGGAATGCCTTTGCTAGGGCAGCTGGATAGAGTCGGGTACGTATATCTGAAAAAGTCCATCCCGGGCGTCCTTCACGTGGTCCCGTGGCTTTGACTAATACTCCCAATTTCTCAGGTGATAAATTGAGTCCTTTTAAGTCCATTTCGAACAATGCCAGTCGCTCTTTATCAGAAGGGCGTGCAAATTCTTCAACTACTGCAGCTCTCCGTAGAAGTGCTGCATCCAGTACAGACAACCGATTGGTACAGAGGAATACAACTATGCGGCCCTGGTACTGCCTCAGATCATCTATGCACTGTATAAGTGTATTAACAGCGACTTTATCTTCATGATGACTATGCTCCTGCGTGCGTGAAGCAGCTAATGAGTCGCCTTCATCAATTATCAGAATGCCCCGACGAGTCTTACCGGCAGCTTGCGTTACATCAGCAAACGCCTGATTAATAAGCGAACCCATCTCGCCAACTCTTCCACTACCCCTTACACGATTGCTCAGTTTGTACAAAACTGAGTCCTCACTTCTGGATTCCTTGGCAAATAGGTTGGCCATACATTCGGCAGTAGCGGTTTTTCCGGTACCAACGTCTCCATGGAATATGACCAGAGGGTACTGCTCAGAAACTAGATTGATGATTGGGAGTTTTTGTCGATGAAATTGTGAGCTCCATGATTCAAGCTTACCCAGATTTATCAAGAGCCGCAGCTGGTCGTGTGTTCTTTTAAATCGGTCATCAAAGCCTAACAAAGACTGCTGGCGCAGAGACAGGCCTGCATCAGGTAATGGTATCTGGCTATCAAAGATTTTACTGTTCTGAGTCATTATGAGTAGTCCTTACGTTGAATTCCATATCCGTTACTTGCATAATCCCGCCCGGCACCCGAGTTAAGACTGGAATGAGAAATATCAGCAGTTGATGGTCCCCATGAAATTTTAAGCTTATTTCTTAAGGACTCTCGTGCTGATGAGTCATACTTATCTGTGTAGGATATAACGATTCTTAAATCAGGATTACTGACAAGAGGCCACATCACGCCCCCGGGCCTACTTGATTCCAGTTCACTGGCATCTGAATTAACTTCATATCGTATAGCCCGTATTTCGGAGTCTCCGCTCAATAATGTAATGTCAACATACTTTAGATAACCATTAATGGCCAAAAGCTCTACATCATGAGCCCATTTCTTAGCTCGCTCTGTTTCGACCCCTTTTGTGCTCTCTGCAATCATCAGAAAATCAGCTGTCACATTCCTAATAACCTTCTGAACATCTGCGACTGTGTAAGACTCGGTAGAAGAAAATGACTGGCTCATGATTCATCCTTTATTTTAAAACGAGCACCAAAAAGCACTTTCCATTGGGTTATATCATCCGTAACTGAAGCATAATGTGCTTGCTCCCAAGCGCTCTGAGCTGCTGCTACTATTTCAACTCTCTCGGCTTCAGTAAGTCTGCTGGCCACATTATTCGTATCACAAACGGGGTCGATGATAACAACAGGGTCATTGAAATCGGGAATAGTGCCTTTATTTTCAGGGAATGAAATTATCTCTTTCAGACCATGTTGAGCAATGTAAAGTAGAAACTGTCTAAATCGTTCCTCAATGCTTCCACTGTTGCCATTTTGATCAAGGAGATAAGCAAGGATCAACTCAATCACAAATGACTTAAGATGAGTAAGTTCAGCATGATTCCTCCACTTCTTTGCTAAGCGGACAAGAGTTCTAAAATTACTATCATTAGATTTTCTATCGCGTATAAATTGAATCTGACATGGTGCGCAGGTATGGAGTTTTGTCCCTTCATGAATGTCGAACTGCCATCCATAGTTGACTCTGTCTGCATCTTCAATGACTGGAACAACATCAACATTCAGTCCGGATTTGATGAAGGTGACAGTTGCTGCTTTTCGTTGTAGTTCAAAGTCTTCTACAGATTTATTTGGATATAATGTTATTAATGCATCATAAATTTTCTGGCTTATAGTTGATAGGCTTTCCTGTGAGGCATTTTCTCCTGAAATGTAAAACACAATATCCACATCTACGGGGTCTTCTTGGGTTTTTCGTAGAATAGTGAATTTTGCGAATGATCCTGCTTTAACTACTTTAGTTATTTTGATTGCATCTTGCGATTTTAAAGAGTTTTTGAGCTCTTTTATGAGACGATCAACCTGTTCGTGATACTCAGTGCGCTTAGTATCCGGGAGCCTAAGAATGTTACTATCATAATATTTTAGTTCTGTATTACTCAGCGGCATTTACTATTCCTTAAGTAACTGAGTGAAAAATAGGCGAAAGAATATAATTAATATTAGTTTGATGGATATAGCCAACTCATAAGTACATCTTACCGGAGTTAATCTGAATGAAATTCAGAAAAACTTCAAGTCTGCAATGGGAATTATTCTAAAGTTCACTTGTGTTAAAGTGTTTTTTGTTGAGGAAACTCAAGGTGATATTTATTAACATATTGATTTATATGTGTAAAATATTTTTCAAATCACTTTATTTTAGGTGGATTAAAGATCAATCATTAACAGATTTCGCTATATGCTTTTAAGTTATTAACAGCAGCACTAAATATGCCATTCATGTATATAGATAAGCGTGATTTTACAAAAAGCCTTACAACGGATTAATTGGAGTGCGACAATTTAAAAATTATTCAGTAGTGATTTTTCTGAGTTACGGTTCGCGCCAAGTATGTATCTAATTCATGTTTTCGTGACCAAAGAGCAGGTGGAGCATGTTAATATCGTGCCTTTATGGCGTTTCAAAGCGATGGATGTAACCCTAAACTCAGCAGCATAGGCTTTGTCCGCTTCAGATGTACTGATGTCACGCAGCCCTTGGCTGAGCTGTTGTTGAATTCAGGTTTTATTTGCGATGCCTGCTTAAGATCTAGAGGCCTTACCGCAGGTCGTTTTACACGGCTTCACTCATGCATCTCGATAAGCTTCTAGCAGACCAGCATCGGTCAAAAGGAGTGCTGCCCCTCGGACCTTCTGCGAGGTAGGGTTGGAACAGGCGGTGGCAGTGCCGGTAGGAAATTCTTAGACGTTCCGCAGCGAGGAGGGTTGTCAGCCACCGGTCAGAAAATGTTCTGAAAGACTTTAAGCTGGTAAACTTCGTTCATCGTAAAAACTTCGCACCAGAACACGCCATAACAGGATCCTCAACAGATGTTCATAAGCGACCTTGGAAGTCCAGCAATCGCATAAAAAGTTATGTTAATCAACTGCTTACGTTGATGCGCGCAATACTTATTATGTTAAATTAAGCATTATCTAATGCTAACCTACTATAACCTCCCCGACGGGTTTTGGATAACGTTCCTCGTCGAGGAGTAATTGTTAGCTTAATATAAAAAATATTGTCTATTCACCACATGTGAGACACATTCCATATTCGTTGGAGATAACATTTCCGGGGCAAGAACCTCCATTAATGTCAGCACACTTTTCCCTATTAACAAAATGTTCAAGGTTGCATACTGGACAATATAATTTTTTTTCATCAGGTTCTTTTGAACATAGATTGGCTAGTTTAATTTCAAGGGGATTGTCGTGATAAGCTTCAGATTTACATTTAGGACAATAATAGGCTCTTTGGTTTTTTTCAATTCCGAAATATTGTAATACCTCCGACTTTGATAAAAATTTCATGGTCTCAGAAATCTCGATGTGTGTTGCTACAATGGCAAATTCTTCATGATATAGTTTAGAGTCAGGAGATTGCTCAAGATAATGAACTCTCCTCTCAGCCCACGTTTTATTAGGAAAGAATTCGCGATGCATGAATAACAAGTATTCAAGAACTTCCTTAACCGTAAGTCCATTTGATTTTGAAACAGAATGCATTATAGCATTTCTTCTTTCCCTCATATCGTTAAATCTCGTCTCTAAAGCCCCACTTAAAGTTGATTTTGAGAAGATATTGTGAATTTTGACGAGGTCATTTGCGTCTATAGTTTTAAATTTTGAAAAATCAACTGAAACTGGCGCCCCTGACGTATAACTTGATAGTTTTGTTATGGGGTCTGCTATCAATAAATATGGGGATATTTCAGCAATTCGCCCTTTTAAAAAAAACTCAACTCCTTGTTGGATTACAGTCAGTGAAGTTGAGAGTGTTCTGTTAGCGCCCTCCCAGTACTCATCTTTAATCTCTTCAGTATCAACATCGTAATACTCTGCTTCATTGATGTTTCTGATTAATTTAGCAACTGCATCCCATGCAAAATTTAACAACTCCTCGCCTGAATTATAAAAATCTTCGGCGCTTGGTATATTTATAACCATCAGTAAGGCTCCGTAAATAGTCACTTAATATATGTAAGTCACGCTAAATATGAACATCAATTTCTTCGGTGATAAAATAATGTAGAATGTGTTTGTTTCTTGCTTCTACACGATACCACTTTGCGCGATTGAGCAGGTCGTCAACTGCAGCTAAATTGGCTGTAATGAGAACCGATATCTTTTTTAACTGCTTCCCATCGAGATTAAAACCAGAGTCAATGTCTGCCCTTCGAAGATAAACTCCGGGTACAGCTTGACTCAATTTAACCGAATGTTTACCTTCCCACTCACTCTCATTTAAGACGCCATAATTGATGCCGGTGAGTTTTATGGCATGCATGATGTGTTGGAGTTGGAACAGATCACTTTGATCCATCCGATCACCCCTGCTCGCGCGCCAGAGGTACTCCAGTTTACTAGGCAAATCCGCTTGAAGTCCCTTTTCCCTGCCCTCTTTCAGGCGCCATGTAATATCGCTGGCCAGCTCACGTGGGAACAGACGTTTCTTCTCTGCTGTAGCTAGCCATCGGCATAAGAACAGGTTTTCCTGAGCTGAGGACCTAATTACACCATTTCGGCGGGCAATACTTAGAGCCATGAGGCCACACCAGGCAAGATGATCAACATAAAGGCTTTGAGAACTCATATAAATTACCAGAAACTTAAATATGGGTGTGATTTAGCCTGCAACAGTCTTGCTATCTCGAAGGATGAATCAAATCAACAGGCAGTCTTATGTCTAGATGCGACCTGAGCCCAATTTCAATGTTAACATATTGGTTCTAAAGGATGTCAGACGTAAGATACTGGCGCACTGGATTGTGCATTCAATTTTTTATGACTTACAAGTGCGTGTTATCGAATTGCGGGGAATTGTGTGGCAGAAGTAGAAAAATGGGCTCCGTTTATTCACCCGGATGGAAATGTCCGCGATCTTTCTTTTCTCGATGCACACGAGATGGTTTACGTGCATTCGGCAGAGGGAAAGGAGGACATAACCTACCGGTTCTGGGTGACCTACTCTTTTCACTGCTTCGCGAAAGATTATGATCATCAGACACCGGAAGAGATCGTTGCTCTCATGTATTCTGCTGGTGACAAGGGAAAGCGCCCTTTCTGCGACCAGCGTTATGAGTTGGCCAGAACGCATCTCAGACGTATGGTTGAGTCTCTGGACAAGTCACGGGTCATTCATGCCGGCTACGGCAGTTATGCTGTACTGGAGATGGATTTGGGCAACGGAGAAAAGCTCTATTACTATGTGGTGTTTAAGGCGTTCAGGGAAAAGAAAAAGCTGCGCCTGCACATTACCAGCGCTTACCCGGTAACCGAGCGACCCGGTGGCGCGCCGGCAAACTTCTTCAGCATTGCCTATGCACTTAGGGCTAACAGACCCCTGCCTGTCCCCCCCGGTCAGAATAAAGGGCGCCGTCGATAGTTTTTGGGGCCCCAGAAATAACAAAGCCCACCTTAAGGTGGGCTTCGCCAGTGTGACTAAAAACATCACTCTGGTATTCAGAACGCCATTACCGGGCATGGCCTCGACCAGGGAGCATTAAAATTCACTGGTTGCGGGATGTCTGAATGAGAACATTCAGTCTGCTGCATCCAATAAAGAACGAACCGTGAAGTGCGTTCCTTATTGTTTATATTAGATGATGTTCGACGATCTCGTCAACCGACTTCCGTTTTACCGCTGGCATGCTGCCATTACAGGGACTGTCCCGAGACTAAAGATTTTGCCTAAACCTACACCGATTTGATGGTATTCCATAAATGACAAAAACAGTCCACATCTATGCCATGGGGAGTTGTAATGCGCTGCTTCGCGAGGGCTTTGCGCGCGTTCTGATTGAGCGGGATAACCAAGAAATCCCGCTGACATTTCACTATCAGTATACAGCTTTAAAACGCAGCCTGATACAGGGTCTGATTGATGGCGTACTGCAACTCGATGAGCCGTGCCATGTTGTGCTGGTCACATTATCACGACTTGCCCTGGAAAAAGCGGCGGTAGGTGAAGGGCCAAATCGTGATCTTATTTACGAACTTTATGAGGTTCTGTCTGCGCCAAGTTGTACGTATTCTTTCGATTTCCGTGAAGGACAAGGCACAGCACTGAGTAAGTACATTATGGGCAACAGTCGCTGACTTCATATATATCTTCGGTCAGCGCCACCCTCCCTTGGGCGGCTCGCTGTTCTTGTCAATCTTCATTTTTAAGTAGAAAGGCTTTCAGGACGCGATACAGCCATTAATGATGTCAGTTGACGACAAGGTAAACCATCCCTCTGTCAGACAGTCGTTTAAGCAGCGGCCTTTCAGGCGCACTGAAGTATGATGGTCGTAGACGAAAGAAAGATCCCGCAGCTAAAACTTACAGCCATGAATAACTAAGTAGTTACAGCATCCATTAACATGCCCACTGCAGTTCCGGCCCTCCGGGCCGGACGGCGGCGGCTTTTACAGGGGAACATCGGGGCTGGTGCGGGGAAATGGGTGTGTTTTTGGTTGATGTGAAGTTCAGATGTCAATGGCCGCAGCAAGGTACGTATGGAGGGGCTGGGTGGTTAGGTTCGCTACTATCCTGAGCGAGATGGTGATGTATGCTGTAACTAATAGTGTGCTCTTTTTGGCTTAATGTGCATTTCTTCTGAACATTTAGTATGGTCTGTAGATGAATAATGATTGAGGTGCATATGAACTCATCAGCTTACGACCACGGAATCAAAGCGGCTTCGGTCTGGAAGCGTCTGACAAGCGTTTATAGTGATGTTGATTTTCGCTTTACTGCATGGGCAGAGAGTAAAGGGATTCCGGTAGCGATCGGGAAATCATTAGTCCCCTTCTCAGCCCTGTTACTTCTGGCCATAGCTCTAATAGCAGGGTCTGCAGCTGGTGCCATAATTATTGCAGTCGCTGCGTTCGTTTATATGGTTCGCTACATCCAAATGAGTTACGCAACTTCTGCTGATCCCGAAGAGTCCCCCCCAGCGCACGGGCCTGAATTTAGAAATGGTCGCGATGGGTACGGTTATTATTACGGTTCAGATGATTCAATTTTTACATCAACTAAATCAGTTGATAATGATGAAGATAATAAGACTTGAGGACAGAACTGCCCTCAAGCTGATTGAACAATTACAGTTTCACAGCACCTTTCATTTTACTCACTGCCTCCCCCCCGCTCTGCTCAACTTTCGCTGTGCCATTTCTGAATGCTCCATCTAGCGCGCCGCCTATTCTGATGCCTGCCCAGGAAAGCGCCCCCATCCACACTGCCGGCAATATTAGAAACATTGTCGCCATGACAAAATTCATGATTAGGTCATCCGAACTGTTCTGGAATCCGGCCATGTTAAAGCTGCTGTGCGTGTCAGAGCTGTAAAGCGCAGTGAGCAGCCAGCTGTCGAGCCAGCGAGCCAGTTCCCACCAGAACGTCAGGAAGTTCAGCGCAAACAGTACAAACGAGAGCGTTATGACGGTCTTAATCTCATAGGCGGAGAAGGCCAGAATTAGCGGCAGAATTACCACGATGGCCATGAGCAGCACAGCCTGGACCATGGGCAGTGCCTGACGCATGGCATCGAAGGCCGGGAATGCGGCCAGACTGCCTAATGCGGTGCCGCCTATCGCCGCCACACGGGCAACAGAGTTATCCAGCGTGAAATCAGCATTGCCACCATAGCCGGCGTAAACGTGTCCACCCTGCGACACGGTCAGACTCTCCGGGCTGACCAGACGACGGATAATCGCTTCTTTGTAGTCAGCCGTATTGCCGCCGATCATGGTCATGGCAGCTGACATACGGGTCCATAATCCCGGATCAGCCTGATCGACGACGCGGGCCTGCAATCCGGTCTCTGCCTTGCTCCACCATTCACTGCAAGTAGGATACCCCCCCCGTCCCGTGTCCGGTCTTCCACTGTCGCGGCTTTCACTCCAGGGGAATTCCGCGCGGGGCGTTTTCGACTGCAAGCTGCCGTAAAAATTACTGAGGAATGTTTGACTGCCTATCCACTCAATATCCCTCAAGGTGGCTTTGTCTTTCGTCTGCCCCTGATCCTGACGTTTCCACATATAGAGCGCGAGGGAATAACAGTCGTTGGTAAAGTCCTGCAGCTCCTCTGCGAGGGCTTTATTGTTGACGCGCGTGTGCTGAACTTCAAACCGGAGCTGACGCATGTCCGGACGGCAAGGGATAGTGGCAACGGAAGCCTGAGTGATCCCTTTTGCCAGCTTGTGAACCAGATACCACCATACCGGCGCGGCCGCTGTCTGATCGTTAATACTGGATATGACAGGGGAATACCCGGTGTCATCAGGCGCTTTGGGCGTCCATGTACCGCAGGTTTGCGCGCGCGACGTGTCATATTTGATGGTACTCATGTCCACATTCATCAGCGGCATACAGCAGGCAATCATGACCAGAAAAGAGGTATAGATCGCGTGCTCCATGCGGGGTATAGACAGCGCCCCCTTGTTCCCCTCATCTTCCCCTTCTTCACGTACCTTCAGCCAGATGCCGATAAGTCGGAAAGCGACGGGTACGGCAAACAGTCCTGTGGTGATAAGGATATTCCAGAGGCCGTTGTTAACAACCCAGCCGAGCAGCGTAAGAAAATATTCCAGATAGCTGTTAGTCAGCATCATGATGCTCCCGTGCCGCTGAGCAGCACCAGTTCACAGACAACGGCAAAAATGACGCTGACTGCCACAATGCGGATCAGCGGCTGACAATGCTGTGGACCGAAGCCCGGCGCACGGAAAATTTTCATAAATCCCCACGCCAACGCGCCATATACCGCCAGGCGCCATACCAGCCAGCCATAGCGGGCGTGATCCATCCATTCACGGAATGCAGCTGCCTGAGCCGGATTTTTGACGGCTTTATCCGCAACAATGAGTCCGGCCAACAGGATTGTCAGCAGAGCGCCGGCGGAACACAGTACGCGGAACAGCGCCGGGTGGCGGCGGAAAAATGAGGGGCGTTGCGCCCCGCGTTCAGTTTTCATAGGCAGCGCCCTCATCAGTTGTTTTCCGTTTCAGGAACGGCAAGACGGTTAACGCGGCTGTCGGTGCTGTCATCACTCTGCGTCTGAGGGTTGCTGTTAACACGTCCGTTTTCACGGTCGATGATGGTGAGGACAGAGTTACGTGACAGCTCGCGTTTGAGCTCCATTTCATTTCGTAATGCCGTGATCTCGCGGTCGATGGCCGTTACGCGACGGTCTCCTTCCTCGATGGCGGCGTTCTGTGCCGCAGCGTTAGGTTCAGACATGCCGGTCACAATCATGCGGCGCATAATCAGCGCGGTTTCAACCGTGTCTGCCATTGCCAGTTCGCCGGCAAGGCGGCCGGTCAGGGCGGCATTGTCAGGATCTCTCTGCAGTGCCCTGATGACGCCGGCGGTAATGGGGAGGCTGCCGGTTTTGAGTTTTGCCAGGTTTGTCGCGTTGGGCTGCTCGGTGCCGTTGACCAGTTTTACCAACTGTTCCGTGTTCTCTTTAGTGGTCTCTTCCAGAATGGGGGCAAAACCAGTGCCCGCCTGCGTCGCGCCGGGCTGCTGTTCGTCATCGCCACTGGTGCATTGTGAGGCATCGCTGCAGGTGCGCAGGGAGCTGTCCCCCACGACCTGAACCACGGCTTTAGCCGCTTCTTCGGCGCTGGCATACTTGCCGCAGGCCCCGCCGTTACAGCTGTTCGTGTTGACAGAGTCCGTACTGAGCACCGGCAGGCTGTTCATCATGTTGAATCCAGCCGCCGTTAAATCATGCGTTGGCCGGATAGCCAGCTGTCCCTGACCTCCACGTTTCTGCCCGCCAATCCAGTTCTGTCCTGAATTACCCTGCAGCTTGTCCGCCGAATTGTTCACGCGGACAGCATCGCCGTCACCGCTGTTCACCAGCGAACGGTATTCATCCATGACCGCTCCCTGTGTCCATTTGTTGTTGCCGGCAAAATCCATCATGCGTTTCGACATGTTCTGGCAGTTGAGCTGGGCTTTATCAAAAGAGACGTTTGCCTGCAGCACGCCGTTGGTGAGCATGTCGTACAGGCCGGGATTGGCACGCTGAATAATCATGGCCGGCAGACTGGCGACGGCACCGGTGGCGTTCTGCACCACGTCGCCCATGAGGTTTTTAAAGCCGCTGGTGACCCCGTTGAGCTGATTGCCTACGGTCGTTTTCAGGTCAAAATTGCCGCACATCAGGTCGCTGCTCCAGCCAGCGTTCATGCCGAGCTTCCGCATGCTGCTGCGCGTTGCCGGCTGGGAGATCACAGAGCCGCCGCCGAGCGTGTAATAAAGCTTATCCGAGACCGCGCCGCTGACGTCTTTGCCATAGCCAATGGCGCTGTTATTAACGGAGGGAAGTGAAATACCGAATGCGCCGGAAGAGTCATCTTCGGCCGCCTGTACGGATGTGACTGCTGCGGAGATGCACAGTGCAAGCGCGGCAGATTTAAATTTAACGGGTGACATGGTGCCTCTCAGAAATCAGTTGAATAGAGGAAGGTCTGGCCGCGTCGCTTGCAGCAGCTGTAGGGCTGCCAGAGTGCGTATGCTTCGTTGCCGTCCTGAGCGATGGGATAAGCACCGTCCGGGAAAACGGCGCAGGAAGCGGAAAGTGTGGGAGACAGGCGCTGCCATTTATGATTGGCCGTGCCCGTGTTTTCTTTCACCTCTCCCGGCGGCCAGTACCCCGCTTTGTGCGTACCTTTCAGTACCTGATAAACGTGGGGCTGGCCTGAACGGGTGATAATGTCGGCGACACGCTGCGCGACAACAGCTGATGCTTTGTCGTCGTCGGTCTGGATGGCGAAGCCTGAGCGGGGATAAATATTCCCCCACATATTGGCGCTGGCCTGACTGCCCAGTTCGCGCTGCCCGGGAACCAGCGCCTCCGGATACAGGGACTCAGGCAATCCCGAACGCCAGACAAGTGAGTCCAGCGTGCTCAGAAAGTAAGGATTAAACGGCGTGGCCGCTGTGTCACACGAATAACCCGCGATGCTGCCGCCAATCACTGAAGTTGCAGGGTGACCAATTGCATCTGCGTACTTAAATTTGATGTTGGACTTACGACGACCCGGATCTTTGATGTCGCCTGCGTTACCGCCCCCGGCTGGCGCTACGCTTGTCAGAGCGCTGTCTACCGTACCGGACGCACCGCTCATAAACGCCATTTCAGTCCAGGGATTTCCCCCCGGTCCGGTGTAGGTGGACACCACCACCTCGGGGATAAAGTGCGTCACCTTCACTGAGGTTTTCACTGAACAGCCAAACGGCGTACACATCAGCCAGTAGCAGATGCCGCTGACGCGCCAGCTGATACAGTCCTGGGTGATGGCGCTGGCAATAATGCCGGCAGTATTAATGGCGGAAACCGTTGCAGGAGCCGCCGCAACGGCGAGTAAGGCGGTAACACCGGCCACATTCAGTTGATTTTTGAGGGCGGAGTTCATCAATTGCCCCCGTGATTGCGCAGCGTGGCGGCACGGGCTACGTCGGCGGTGCCATAAACCACGTCCCGATCATCGAAAACGACGGCAGGATATTTATGCAGTCCGATTTCCCAGGCATGAACGACCTGCCGGTACGCCTGAGCAATCTGCGCCTGCTGGCCGGGCCATTGAGGCGACTGGAAGATTTTGCGGGCCTGCTGAGCGGCCTGGCGGGGATCTGTCGGCAGTTTGCCGAAAATCAAACCCTGCAAGCGGTCGGGGCCATCAAGCCATACAACCGATGCATTGTTGGTCATATTCTGAGGAGGGTGCTCAGCATCGGTATAAACAACGGTGCCTGCCATCAGCTGAAAAGGCATAAACAGAAAAAGTGAGTGCAAAAGCCTGAGTCGCATAGCGGATCTCCGTTACGGTAACATACCGTCAGAGTGGCAGCGCTTGGTCAGGCTTTCAGCTGTAAACTCTTTTCCCGATTTTGAAAATTACTGAGGCAGGGTTAGTGCAGCAATAATCAGTGATTGAACCTCTCACCACCGCAATCATGGAGTTAAACAATGAGGGCAGCTTTGTGCCAAAAGCGGACGTCTTTTCGTGTGGCTTAAGGGGATCTGAATGGGGATCTCAGAGTATTTATTGATTCAATTGCGCAATATGCGTCTAGATATTTAGCATGAATTTTTTGTAAAACTATGGCTTTCAACATCAGCCATCTACCGTTCTGCTGTAGACAATATGAATTCCAAAAAATGCCAGCCTGTTTGCCGCTTAGGTTAAAGGCTGGCATGAGTTATTCTCCAGCGGGAAGATTCCGACGTGGCGAGACCCGGAACGCCTGCCCGACATTCCATACGCTTTCCTTTTTCCCAACAGCCAGAGCAAATAATATTCCGCCAACTATGGAGAATAGCCCCAATACGCCCCACGCCAGCGTCATGTCCATTCCACCACCCAGATGTTTGAGATAACCTGCGACAAGCGGCCCGCCAAATTGTCCGATAAAATTACTACACGCGCCGACAAAGGCTACGGCAGGCACTGCTTTCTTCGTAGGCAGGATCTCCGTTAGCCTCACATAAACCAGCGGAACAAGCATTTTCATAGTCAGACCGACAAACATAAACAGGACAATTTGCAACCAGTAATATGACAGTGGTACAAAAGCAGCCGCCGACAGCGCAATGCCGCACAGCACTGTTGGGATGGCCGCGTGCAGACGTCGCTCCTGGTTGTACTTATCTGAGCGTCTGGTTATGTACCAAATACCTATCATGGTCATAAGGAAAGGCATGCCGCTAATAAGACCGATCATAAATTCACTTAACGTGCCATACCCTTTGAGCGCAGTCGGCAGCCACAACGTGAATCCGTAAGCGAGCATGCTGTGCAATGAGTAGCCGATAAGCATCAGCCAGAGCGCAGGGATTCTCAAAATGGTCCACCACGGGTCAGATTTCTCTTTCACATAGTTCGACTGTTCGGCAGCCAATTCTTTCTGGATGTGATTGCGGTCATCGGCACTGAGCCAGCTTGCAGCCTGAATGCTTTTTGGAACCAGATAAAACCAGATGATGCAAAACAGCCACGCCGGAGCGCCTTCAATGACCATCATCAAGCGCCAGTCGTGATGGGCCAGAATCCAGCCGGAAATCGGGCCTGCCAGAAATGCGCCAGCTCCAAGGCTCAGGTTCCAGATACCAAAAGCACGGCCGCGTTCTGGTTTCATGAACCACTGCGCTAAAAACATAGCCGTAGCCGCCTGAATGGGCCCCTCTGCCAGGCCCAGAAAGAAGCGAATAGCAATGAGTTCGCTGAAGTTACGCGTCAGGCCGGTCAACATGGCGCAGGCGCCAAACAGAAACAGGCTGAGGCCGATGATCCTTCTTGAACCAAAGCGGAGCGCCAGCCATCCCGCAGTAAACTGCGTAGCCACATAGCCCCATGCAAATGCGCCACCAAGCCAGCCAGCTTCAACCGGGCTTAGCCCCATTTCAGCAGTAATATGCGGCAGCGCCATACCAATATTGACGCGGTCAAAGAAAGATATGGTATACATTATAAAGACGGCGGGTAATATTATCGTCCAGCGCTTTTTCCCGATAATATTATTACCGCTGAGAGCATTTTCACTCATGATAACTTCCTCATTTGGTGCATATGTAGGGGAGGAATTGCTGATTTAAGCTCCTTTTAAATGTCAGCTAGCTTAAATTTTAATTGTTATTTTGATGCTGATACGACATGGTTAGTCAGTCGACCTATAGACTCTATTTCCACCTCGATAATATCGCCTTCATTAAGAAAACGCTGTGGATTACGAGATCGACCAACGCCTCCTGGTGATCCCGTCAGAATGACATCCCCAGGTGAAAGTTGAGTGAATGTACTCATATAGCTGATGATTTTATTTATCTTATGAACCATATTTCCAGTGTTGTCCTGCTGAACGATCTCGCCATTTAGCCAGGTTTTAAGCTTTAGCTTTTGTGGATCGTTCACATCATCACTGGTGACCAGCCAGGGGCCAAATCCGCCGGTCTTACTCCAGTTTTTACCTGCGGTGAACCAGGTATGTTGCCAGTCGCGAACAGAACCATCCATGTAGCAGGAATAGCCGGCAATATAGTCCGCTGCTTCTGCTTCAGAAATATTCAGACCTGACTTCCCGATGATAATGACCAGTTCACCTTCGTAATCAAGTTGGTCGCTCTGGGCTGGCTTAACGATTTCTCCAAGATGGGCAGTCTGAGAATCTGAAAAACGAATGAATATTGTCGGTGCGTCCGATGTAATACTGAATTCCGTGCGCTTATCCTGATAATTCATTCCTACGCAAAGTATTTTTCCTGGATTTTCAATTGGCGGTAAGAAAGTGATTTCAGATAACTGATAATCAATTTCAGCATTGATATACTTATCTGCTTCTGACACTCCCTTCTCCCTGATAAAACTTTTCAGATCTGGAGTGTCAATATCTGTCCTGCTTCTCAGATCTATAATTCCTTCAGCATTAAGTATGCCGTAACTTTTATATCCATCTGGAGTCAGATAACTTAAAAGTTTCATAGGTGATTTCCGCAATGCCCCCGGCACAATAGCGGGGGCATAATAAGCAACTAAGGAAGCCGATAAATCCGGCTGAAGTTATTCAGCCAGAGCACGCATTTCTTTAATGAGATCAGATTTGCCTTCAAAACCTATGCCCGGCAGTTCAGGCATGATGATATGGCCATCTTCCACTCTTACTGAGTCAGGGAAGCCGCCATATGGCTGAAACAGGTCCGGATAACTTTCGTTGCCGCCCAGACCTAGACCTGCAGCAATATTCAATGACATCTGGTGCCCGCCGTGAGGCACACAGCGTGAAGGTGACCAGCCGAACTGTTCCAGCACGTCCAGCGTGCGAAGATACTCAACAAGTCCATAAGAGAGCGCGCAGTCAAACTGCAGGTAGTCACGGTCCGGACGCATGCCGCCATAACGCAGAAGATTTCGCGCATCCTGATGTGAAAAAAGGTTTTCACCTGTTGCCATTGAGCCGGGATAAAACTCTGACAGCGCGGCCTGAAGAGAGTAATCAAGGGGATCGCCCACCTCTTCGTACCAGAAGAGCGGGTACTCGCGCAGCATTTTTGCGTATGCAATGCCCGTTTCAAGATCGAAGCGGCCATTAGCATCAACCGCGAGGCGGGCCTCGCTACCAATTTCGTCAAGAACGGCCTCAATACGGCGGCGATCTTCTTCAAGAGATGCCCCACCAATCTTCATTTTTACGACGTTATAACCACGGTTCAGATAACCGCGCATTTCCTGACGCAGAGCGCTCAGGTCTTTTCCCGGATAATAATAACCGCCAGCCGCGTAGACGAATACGCGTGGATTTGCCTCAACGCCTTTCATTTCTGCCAGCAGGCGAAACAGCGGTTTATTTGCGATTTTTGCCGTGGCATCCCAGATGGCCATATCCAGTGTTCCCACGGCAACTGAGCGTTCACCGTGACCACCTGGTTTTTCATTGCTCATCATCACATCCCAGATTTTGTGCGGATCCAGGTTGTCACCTCTGGTATTCAGCAGACTTTCGGGTTCGGCCTGCAGAATACGATCGCGAAAGCGTTCACGTATAAGGCCGCCCTGACCATAACGACCGTTAGAGTTAAATCCGTATCCCACAACGCGTCTCCCATCAACTTCAACGTCGGTCACAACGGCTACCAGGCTAGCCGTCATTTTACTGAAATCGATGTAAGCGTTACGGATGGGGGAAGCAATCGGTTTGGTTATTTCTACAACGTCAAGGATACGCATGTTCTCTCCGGATGTTTTCAGTCAGACTCAATTTGATATTTGCCTGCGAAGTATTTGCCTAATGCCATATATTTATAGACATAATGCATTTTCGTAGTGCCTTAGGACCTTTAGTCCTCTCTGAAACCCATCCTAAGCATTTAACACATGCTGTTCTAATGCCAAAGAGGAAGGCTGTAATGCAAAATCGGCATCACTTAGAGTTAACATGGCTTGAAGACTGTGTTGCGCTTGCACAGTCTCTTAATTTTTCACGTGCAGCAGCTTCTCGATATGTGACGCAGCCTGCATTCAGCAGAAGAATTATTTCGCTTGAAGAGTGGTTGGGAACGCCATTGTTTGAAAGAAACCGACGCGGGGTAAGTTTGACGAGGGCGGGGGAAATATTCGTTACGCAAATACCGGATCTTATTCGCGCGCTATATACCCTGAGAAGTGAAGCCATCGAAGCTGCAGGAGAAACCAGACCAGACGTTGTTTTTTCCGCAACGCACTCTCTCTCGTTCTCATTTTTTCCTGCGCTTATGCGCAACAACGAGAAAATTGCGCGCTTCGGCTCATTTCGTCTTCTTTCTGATACGCTCAGCGCGTGTGAGCGTATGATTGAAAAAGGTGACGCGCAATTTTTGCTCTGCTATTTCCACCCTCACATGCACATTAACCTGGATCAGTCCAAATACCTCAGCGTCAGGCTTGGTCAGGAAACATTACTGCCTTATTCCCGGTGTGACACCGCGACCCGTCTACCTATCTGGCAGGCTAAAACGGGAAGAAAATTCCCGTTTCTTTCGTTTTCCGCTGAGTCCGGACTTGGCAGAATCCTTTCAAATACTTCGCAAGTTAATCGTGCCAGACGTGGGATGGATATCGCCTTCACAGCCGATCTTGCTGCCACGCTTCTGGCTATGGTCAAAGCAGGAGACGGCATTGCATGGCTGCCAGAGACGCTAGCTGCACCGGATGTTGAAACTGGCGAAATTGCCGTTGCTGCCGGTAAAGACAGTGGGCTATGGGTGCCTATTGATATTCGGCTTTTCCGCCCAGCGGCAAGAATGTCTCGCGCAGTGGAAGAACTATGGGGAATTTTTGTGGACGGTCAAATCTAGCCAGGGAGGGGCATCCCTCAATATGCAGTGCAATGAATATCATTTTTTCTACTTCAGCTACAAATGTCCGCTTCACGCTAAGTACCAGAAACTGACCTTTAACAGCCTAGAAAGGATTTAGTCTGATTTGTTGCCTATGTCATAACGCACGAATTACTTATTCATCACTCTTTAGCCAACGAAAAGTTTATTATATGCTTTTATCTAGTGCGCTAGATAATCAAAAGCTAGATAATAGGTTGGCATATGAACAAGCAGTCACGGCAAGAAATAGGCACACAACTTTCTTTTGCGTTATATGGTGCGGCGAGCCGAATGAACCGGTTACATAAGCCGTTCCTGGACCCGCTGGGACTTACCTTCCCACAGTATCTGGTCATGCTGGAGTTGTCTAATGGCACCCCGCGCACCGTGGGGGATATCGGGAATAAGCTTGGCATGGATACCGGCACCATTACGCCCGTTCTCAAACGCCTTGAGGCTGCCGGACGCATAATCCGTACACGTGACCGCGCAGACGAAAGACGAGTTCTCATTACCCTTACGGATGAGGGGCTCGCTTTGCAAAGTGAGCTGTGGCTCGTAACCGAAAGAATCAAATCAGCCTGTCAGCTATCGGATGAAAAGCTCGAGGAGTTACGGGATACCCTGAATGGCTTTGCCCATCCCGCTGATAACTGATCATCCTCCACTCATACAAAAGGTACTGCTATGAAAATAGGCATTATTGGCGCCGGAAATATTGGTGCGACGCTGGCAAACAAGCTCTCTGTGCAGGGCCATGACGTCAAACTGGCGAACTCGAGAGGACCGGAAAGCATTGCAGAGCTGGCGCGAAAAGTGGGAGCACTGGCGGTTGATCGCCAGGAGGTCGTACGAGAAGTGGACGTCATCATCCTCTCTATACCCTTTGATAAGCATACCGAACTTGCTGAGTTAATGCGCGACGTCCCTGAAAGCGTGATCGTCATTGATACGTCTAATTATTATCCTTTCCGTGACGGGGACATTATTGAGATCCGTGAAGGTAAGCCTGAAAGCGTGTACGCCAGTGAAACAGTTCAGCGCCATCTCATCAAAGCCTGGAATGCTGTTCTGGCCGAGACGCTTAAAGAGAAAGGTCAGGATGCAGGTTCTCCGTCCCGTATTGCTATTCCTGTTGCGGGCGACGATTCCGCAGCAAAGTCTGTTGTGATGGAGCTGGTCAGTCAGAGTGGTTTCGATGCATTTGACGCCGGTATGCTTAGCGAATCATGGCGGCAACAGCCCGGTACCCCAGCCTACTGCACTGAGCTTAACGCCGCAGAGCTTAGAGCGGCCCTTCAGGCGGCGGATAAAACCCGCGCACCACTGAACAGAGATGCGTTGATTAGGGAATTCATGTCCGCAGGCAATCATCTAACACATGATGTGATCGTCAAACGTAACCGTGCAGTAACGGCCTGAGTTAAAGAGGAGTGCTTATGACACATAGAGACAAGTACAAGATTGCTGTCCTGGGAACCGGTCATATCGGTAAAACACTTGCCCGCAGTCTTGCAGCTGCGGGTCATTTCGTAAAAGTCGCAAATTCACGCGTACCAGAAACGATAGACCCCGATGTGCTTGAAACGGGCGCTGAAGCATCTGATACAGCCAGTGCCGTGCAGGATGCGCAGGTAATTATCCTGTCCATACCTATGGCGAAGCTTGCTGATATTGCGCCTCTGATACGCAATCTGCCTCAGGATGTTATCGTTGCTGATACCTCCAACTACTATCCACATCGTGATGGCATCATTGACACTTTCTCAGATGGTGAGGTTGAAAGTCAGTGGGTGGCACATCTCTTGAACCGTCCCCTGATCAAGGCATGGAATGCCATAGGTTCAGATTCTCTCGCCAGGAAAGGTTCAACAGCGGGATCGCCAGTGCGTATTGCAATTCCGGTGGCAGGGAATATCGAAGAGCACAAGATAGTAATCATGGATTTTGTCAATGATACGGGATTCGATGCCTTTGATGCGGGTAACCTTGATGAGTCCTGGCGGCAACAGCCCGGTGCTCCGTGCTACTGCACGGACCTCACATATGGACAAATGAAATCCGCGCTGGCTTCAGCGGAAAAGGTACGATTACCTGTGCGCCGAGATATTGCAGTTCAGGCAATACAGGAGCGTATGGGTGATAAACGCACAAACCCTAATGCCGATTATATTGTTCGTTTATACAGGGCGCTTTTCATGTAATTAGAAAGTCGTGTTACTCCCTCCTCAAATGACTGCTCTGTTTTATCGATATTTTCGCTCAAACCATTTTCATTTGCTGATGTATGAGCGAAAAGCAACTTCCGCTTTTCGCTCACAGCGGACATTGCCACACACGATTCCTAGATCATTAAGCATAAAAAAACCGGCTATAGAGCCGGCTTAATGCTGAGTTTGATCTTAGCCAAGAAAAATATTGTTGATCCAAAGCGACAGGAAAACCATATCAGCCGCGTCAGGTACGTTTACGTGCCAGCGCGGAGAATCAAACTCATGATCAAGGGGAAGTCCGGCGCGGCCTTCCTGCGTTAGTAGAATGTCCGCACGTTTACCCCTGCGGTCCTCAAGATGCACTGAAACACAATTGCTCTTACCGATACGATGCGGGTTACAGGTGATCGTGACCGGTGGCTGTAGCCGTGACCTCAGCGCATTTTCCAGTGCTGCCAGACGCTCAGATGTCGTGGCTGTCATCGCAGGTTCACCCTGCGGATGCAGACTGAACATGACCGGGGTAGGCGTTTCATCCGGCACAGGCCGCTGGGTCACAGGTTGCGCATACTTGAGCTTAATCATGCGGTCAGCATCTCTCTCTTATCGTTGTTTTCGGGCATCCCAGCCGCGTCAGTCGTCATCAGTCCACGCAGACGATCCAGCTTTTTCGCGACCAGAATCGCAGCATTCAGCTCAGAACAGTTATGTTTACGCATCAGCGCTTTGCGCTCGGCCTTCTCTTCTTTCTCCGTCATCCCGAGCGCAAGGTAAAGACTGGGCGGCACGGCACGGAACAGCGCTTCAATTTTTTTCGAGAGCACAACCCCTTCGGTGTAGCATCGTGAGAGCTTGCTGGCGGAAAGCAGCACAGCTTTTTGTTCCTCTGAAAGCGTCCGGAAACGGGCGATATCTTCCACCTCTTTTTTCGGCATCGTCAGGCAGATCCACCATTCTGCCATGTTCAGCATCTTGCCTGCAGCGTTCGGGTAATCCTCAAGGTTCTGCGTGGCAAGCCAGAGCCAGGCACCCAGCTTTCGCCACATCTTAACTACTTTGGTCATATAGGGCGCTAGGAGTGGATTAACCGTCACAACGTGCGCCTCATCCACGGTAAAAACAATATCGCGCTCAAGGTATTGATCCCGCTCGGCTATATTGTTAATGGTGTTCGTCAGCGACACCATAGTGAGCGCCATCTGCGCTTCGTATCCCTCGCGGGCAAGGTGCGCCAGGTCAATCAGCGTCACGTCAGCCTCCGGCCATAGAGAACCTTCCTGGTTGAACAGTTCAGCTTCAAAGCTGCCCTGCTGCGTAAACATACTGAGCGACTCGGCCATTTCAGCTGCTTTTGCCCGGCGGGATTCGTTACGCACCTGTCCGCTTTGGTTCTCAGACTCCACTGAGATGGTGTTGAGCGCATTCTGCAGATCACCCGGCAGCATCTGCCGACCTTCGTCCAGGGTTTTGCGTGCGGCCATGATCAGCGCTTCGCGGATCATGGCGCGGTCGGCACGTTTCAGCGCGGCATCTTCCTTTGGGTCACCGCCGGTGATCATCATTCGGGCAGAAATTTCCATTTCGCCCAGAATGTCACGCTTGCCGTTTTCATCATCTTCCGGGTCGTCTTCAATATCCGGCAGATCGCTCTCATTAATCGCCGGCGCGGGCGCGTCGCTGTCAAACAGCTTATGCGCGTCAGCAAAAGGCGGCAGTGACACACCGCTGCCGGGTTTGACGCTGACCTTATTGACCGTCAGGCCCAGGCTCTCGAAGTAGTCGGCGGTCAGCCCGAAGCTGTTACCGGCTTCCGCGATAAAAAGGCGCGGGCGGTGAACCGCCATCAGCTGACAGAGCATTGAGCAGAGCGTGGCTGATTTACCTGCACCCGTAGGTCCGAACAGCAGCATGTGTGCATTCTGAGAGCGGTCGTCTTTGTTCAGTGGATCAAAGTCCAGCACGTCGCCGCCACGGTTGAAAAAGCTGAATCCGGGATTGCCGGTCCCCGTCTCGCGGCCGGTGACTGGCAGGAGCCCGGCAATATGCTGGACCCAGGTCAGCCGGGTATACCAGTTTTTCTTGTCGTGCTGAGGGTTAAAGCACATCGGCAACGCCCGCAGCCAGGTGTTCAGCGGACCTGTATCATGCTCGGCGCGAACCGGCTGCAGCCCTTCGTTCAGCAGCACAGTGCTGAGCTCAATACGCTTACGGTTCATTTCGGGCATATCTTTTGCCCGCAGAAAGAAGGTGATGGCCGCGCGATACAGTTTGTGGCGGTTACCCAGCAGCTCTTTAACCACTGCGACGTCCTGGCGGACGCGGCCGGACTCGGTATTTTCACCGATGGCGTTTTTCGCCAGGCGGTTAAACTTCTCCTCCAGCGTATCCTGCGGCTCAGCAACAACCGTCATGCACAGCATGGTGCCTTCAGGAAACGTATCCATCAGAGCATTAATTTTCTTTTCTCCGCGACTCTTTTCGCCGGTGAGCGTGCCGGGCTCAGGCGGCTTACGCAGGCGCTCAACGGAAATGGCGGAGTGCGCAATGTTGTCCAGCCACCACACGCCGTTTTCCACGTCAGAACGCGGAGGCGTGAACAGCAGGGTTTCTGCAAAGTCATTCTCCGTCGGGATCATGCCTGCAGCCGTGTCACGGCTGTCGTGATAGGCGGCTGCACGGTAAAAGGCTTCTTTGTCCATGCCTTCAGGTGCCGGATTGAATATCCTCAGCAGCCAGGAGTGTACCTGCAGGCCATTCTGACGGGTGCAGACGATGTTCACGCTGGAGAACGCGCTACAGAGCCGGTCGCACGCTTGATTCAGCATGCCGATAGGTGACATTAAATCACCGCTGTTTTTGGTCGCCCAGCGGTATATCACCATGCGCGTGCGTCGCTGCTGACCGCGCCACGGCTGGCCCGTGATCAGCTTGTCTTCAAACAACCCTTCAGGGCGGGCAATGCCGCGCAGGTGCTGTTCCGTTTCTTTAAGCCAGCCTTCCGAAAATTCACTGTCTTGCGCGTGCGGTTTGACGTAACCGCGCAGACGGTCAAGGCAGGCATCAACGTTATTTTCATCCTGGCAGAAGAACTGAACAATCCAGGGGTTGTTCGCCAGGTCGTCAAAGCTGTCCTGCAGCGCATCTTCCACCACGTCTCGGATCTGCTCCAGGCGCTCATCCGGACGGCCTTCGGTTGCCGCCGGCGTCACTTCATACACGGCACCCACGGACATCCCGTCATCGAGCAGCAGACACTGCTCTTCATCCTGAAACTCTGCCCACGGCAGATAGTCCACGATGGACGGATTGTGCGCGTAAACGCGCTTTTCATCGAAATGAGACATCTTACCCGGGCGCGTAACCGGCTCGGGGCCGGTCTGCTCGGAGACGTCGGATAGATGAGCGGGCTTACTGGCTGATTTCCCTTTAAAGAGTCCAAACATTACAGGGCCTCCGTACGTTCACCTGGCATGGCGTACTGAGTCTGGTCATAGAATGGGAAAACGGTGCTGTAACCCGGCACGGGAGTATTACCCTGCGCCAGATGCGGGAACACGTACATCACCATGTCAGGGTTAGGCAGGCGCGGAAACTGCTGGCTGATTTCCGATTCCTGCGTGCGGCTGTAGCTCCGGTCGTCGCTGAACGCAGCCTGCAGCTCTCCGTCCGAAAGCCCACGGCGCAGCGTGCTGCGGGCTTCACTGCCGCGTGTCGCTCCCGATTCACCGTCGGTGCCTTTCCACAGCTCAAGCATATTGCTGTTGCCAGGCGGCAGCATTTCATCTTTGTTCGTGGAACAGCCGGCAAGCAGGCTGGCTGCAACAATCATGAAAATCCCGAATTTTGAAGTCATACTCATGGTTATTCTCCTCAGTCCAGTCCGCCGGTGCTGCCGTCTTCGCCTGGCAGGGTAAAGTCATATCGCACGCGACGGCCCTTATCTTCGTAATCGATCGCCAGCTCGCGGGTAATGTGTACGGCCAGTTTCACCCCCGGCTGCACGTAAATCGCGTCAAACGTCTGGCCGTATCGCTGTTTGACCCACTCGGTGATTTCATCCGAGCTGCCTGAAATCGCCTTGCCCAGCACGGCCTGCCCGGCGTCGCCGGTCAGCGTCGAGGTCACCCCGCCGTAGGCGTTTGTCTGACTTGTCGTCTGGTTCTGACCGATGGCATCACCCGCCGCGCCGGCTGCACCCAGAAGCCCGATCGTTGGCAGATAGCTTGAGGCATTCGATTTGCGCGTGCCGGAGATGCAGGGGATCCCGTTTTCATCTGAAATCCAGCCGATGCCGCCGCTGGTGCCGGTCTCTTTCCCGCCGTTCTGGTTGCTGTTATTGCCGCCTTTGCCGCTGCGGTCCGGTTTGGGCAGAGTACGAACCGTGCCATCGGTGAACACAAACGTGACGCTGTTGACCTGACCGCGCACGCAGGACAGGGTCCAGTCACCTGAGGCGGTTCCGGAGACGATTGCCCCCTCCACGTCCGGCAGCTCGATGCCGTTGGCCGTCAGGTTGTCTTTACCAATCAGCACCTTGAAAGGATACGGGTCGGTGACGGTGCCATTAATCGGCACGCGGCCGAGCAGCGCCGTCATCGCACGACTGCCGATAAGCGTGGAGTTTTCAGGCAGCGTATAAACCGGTTCGGCTTCGTCTTCAGCGCCTTTTTCAGCCGTCGAGCCCTTGACCTGCTGCTCGTAGCTGGCTTTCTGTTTTGTCAGGGCGTTTTCGCTGAGAAAGGATGTCGGGAATCGGGACTCTCCGGCGCTGTTTCCGGCACTGCCGCTGTTTTGTGCTGAAGAGGTGGCGGGGCTGTCCTGCGGCGTCACCCACATCAGGCCATCGCTGCCGGAGGCCGGGGCACTTCCGCCGCCGGCCCCCATGCCGTCGAGACCGAGCCCCAGTGGAATATCGCCGTCCTGACCTTTTGCCTTATCAGCAAGACCTTTGCCGGCATTCTGCAGTTTATTTGTGAGCTCGTTGAGTTTTGACGTCAGGACGTTCTGCTGCTGACGCATCTGGTTCTCACGCTCGTGGTAATTTTTTTCCACACCCTGCACGGCTTCATTTACCTGACCGGACACGTTGGTATTGCGCTCGCGCAGCTTTTCATTTTCGTCCAGCAGCCTTGCATTCTGCTTGTTGAGTGAATCCTGCTGCTGACGGACGGCGTTAAGCGAGCCAACGATCGTTTTCAGCGTATCCTGTGGGGTGTCGCCCTCGATGCCGAGCGCCTTGAGCTCCTGGGGTGACAGGCTCTTCAGCGCATCATCGGTCTGCGCATGGGCTGCCTGTGCAGCGGGCTCCTGCGGCTTACTGTTATAGCTTTTCAGGGCAATAAAGCCGCCTCCGACCAGAATGGCCGGGATCATCACTTTGACCAGCCCGTTTGACTTAATTTTCATAACGGATCACCTTCTGAGCCGGACGGGAAGCGGCCTTGCGGACAGTGGACGGCTCACGCACAAAAGCGTCATCAGGACGCCCTGACGTGACGAGGTAGAGCGCGGTGGTATCTTCCGGTGTACCGGCTGCACCCAGCCAGCGATGCTGAAAAGTGGCCGTGACAAACTGGCCCTTCAACTCACGCGGATCCAGAATCACTTTACCGGAAGAACTGTTGCGGATCCGGAGGGCAACAACGGTGCGCCCCGCCACGCCCCAGCCGGCAACCGGTGACACGGTCACGGGGGCAGAAGGGTACAGCGTGGTAATGCGTGATGGCAGGTGCGGATTAACAGGGTGTATTCCCGGCACGGCTTCAACGGTGCGTACCGGGGCATAGAGGTTCTGGGCTGCATAGCGCGTCAGCAGGACCGGAATCGGTGCCTTGTAGCTTTTTTTTCGTTTCGTCTGCGGGGTGCTGCGCTCCCCGCCGGATTTCTCACCCGTGTTGCCATCTGCGCTGCTGACCGTGCTGACGTCACCGCTGTAAATGATTTTAACCGGCTCGGCAGACGCAGCAGCGGTCGTGCGTACGTCGAGCAGGATCACTTCACCGCTCTCCATGTCCTGCAGCTGCAGGCGGGTTTGCGGAAAATCACTGTCGGCTTTGAGATACACCGCGCCGCCGGTGCTCTGCACGCGCAGCTTGCCGTTCAGCGCCGGGGGAAACCCGACGCGCACGTTTTTATCAACGAAGATCACGCGCTCCTGACCGGTTTTCAGCGGTATCTGCAGCGGTACGCGTTCCCATTTCATCAGTTCATCGGCCTGTGCCCGCGAGGCATGCATTGCGGCTGCCGGCAGCATTGAAAGTGACAGCGCGACAAGACAGGCGCGGGGGCTGAGGGTAAATGATGGTGTCATCAGAACATCCCCTTATTCTTCTGTTTTGATTCTTCAGGCGCGGCAGACAGGCGTTGCGGAATACCCTCATAGCAGTCCAGCGCCATGCCAAACGGATTCGTTTCAGAGTCACCGTCCCAGCGCACGACTTTCAGGGGATAACGCACCATGGCGCGTTTTACCGGTTCGGTGAGGTAATATTCATCAGCAACAAGATCGAGTTTCACGGTCCAGTTATTGCGGTCAATAACCTTCACGCTGTCACCGGAATAGCCGCGACCGGGAATTTCGTACACCACGCGGACACGATCGGTGAGCTCATTTTTTTCACCGCGTACCTTTGCATCCTCCTCAAGAAACGCTTTGCACTGCGGCGTCAGATACGCTGAGAGCGACTGAATGCGGGCGGGATAATCCGCCTTACCGTTCTTAGGCCAGGCGTTGAGCTGCTGGAAGATGTAATACGCGAAGCCATAAACGGTTGGCGGCGGGATCTCCCACCACGGGCGCGTACTCCCTTTGCGCAGGTCTGGCGGGTTATGGATGGTCAGCTTTTCAGGCGCTCTCATCCAGCCGCCCATTGCGGTCACCAGTAAGAGCAGCAACACGACGCACGCCGCCCGCAGGGTGAAAATATGCTGATCGCGGCCCTTAACCGCGTGGCGAAAACGACTCATTTGCTACTCCTGAGGTTTTTGCTGCGTCGCAGGGACCAGCCCCGCGAGTGAATGATTAAACTGATATCGCCCAGCCCCATGCGGCACTTTTTCAGTTCAAATTGCTGCCAGAGATAATTTTCCGGTTTTCCTCTTTTTTTGCTGGCGAGCCATTTACCGCCAAAAGCAATAAAAACGAGGGGAAAGAGTAGCGTGCCGGTTGGAATAGCAAGCCAGCCAAACAGGAAGGCGAAGGGCAATGAAAGGACAAAGCCGGATAGCACGCCAGTCAGCGCCGCCAGCCCTAACTCGGGGGTATTAAACCCCCGAAATACGACTGGCTCAGCGTTCAGGCGATCCGGTAAGAATTTAATGGTCGCCATCGGGATATCAGCCTTAAGCGATGACTTCTGCGGACTTGCCCAGCAGCCAGATAACCGCAACCAGCATCACCACGCCGACGACAACAATGGAGCCGAATTTAGTCCAGGAAGCGCGGTCATTGCGCACCTCACCGAAGGTAACAAGGCCCGCTTCCGCCACCTTAAAGAATGCAAATCCACATAACACAAGGCCGCCCAGAACCAGCCCGTCCTGTACATGGCCGCTAAGCGTGCCCATCAGGCCCGTGCCTGTGCCGCTGGAGGTCGGACCTTCCACGGTCGGCAGGTCGGCTAACGCCGGTCTGGCGGCCACGGCACTTAACATGCCGGCCGTCAGGATACGCGCCCAGGCTGATTTGGCTTTAGCGGTTACGCGGATTACTGCAAATTCAAACTTAGACATGATTTCACCTGTAAATAGAGTGGGTTAAGGGTTAACTGCAAAACATCCAGATACTGACGACTAACAACAAAACTGAGCGGACAATGGCTCTGCCCATGACACCTTCCTTCAGCCGCTGACTGGTCCAGCCTGAGTAAACGTCAACGATTGCCCATGCTGCCCAGAAGAAAAGAAAGGCGATCAGCAGCCCGAGACAGAGCAGGTGCAGCAGATTCGGTTCCACATTTCCCGACGCCGCTTTAAAGGCGGCTTCCTGTGCAGCGGTCATCGCCATCAGGGGCGCTCCCGGCGGTAATTTCCCGCCACGCCAGATAAATCACGGGGCTGAGCACGCGTGGGTTCCAGATAGCGGTCAATGCCGACGCTGATCGTTTTAAGGTCGCCGTTTGCCCGTTGGTAATCGAAGAAATAGCGGCCACGTTCCGATGGATCAGCCTGTGCTGCGGCAACCCGCGCCCGTTCCAGAGAAGCCTGCACCTGGACGATCATCCGCTGCGCGGATGCCAGCTCGTCTTTCTCAGATGCTGATACAGGAGAGGACGCGAGTGTGATCAGGCCCAGCACACCGCCGCATAACAGAAGTCGTGTTGCCGGCCGAAAAGATTTCATATGCACCTCCAGTGGTTATTGAATGCGGTAAGCATGCGAAATCCCGGCGTCGGGTTCAGCCGTTAACTCTTTTTGGAAAAATAAAAATTTAGAGGTCAGCGCGAATGCTGACTGAAGGGGTGCCAGATACTCGTGTTTGTTATAACTAAAATGAATTACTGACGCGGCGCTATGCGCCTCGCCTGCTGACGGCCGGCACCTGAAAACCATTTTCAGGTGCCTCCGTCCAGCTCCGATGTAGAAAACGGGAGAACATTAAATTAATTACCGAATGAAAAATTAAAAGCGGGTTCACTCGCTGATTTCGGCAATAGCTCAATGCATAGTGAATCAATGCGCAGCATGCCTAGACCGCTATCATTTATAGAGGGGGAAAAGTCTATGTGTGGAAGGTTTGCGCAGTACCAGAGCCGTGACATCTATTTTGACGCTATCGGCGTTAGCGACACCGATTACATACACGACCCGGAACCTATCGCGCGTTATAACGTAGCGCCGGGCACAAACGTATTGCTCCTGAACGAACGTGAGCAGCAGCTGTGCCTCGATCCGGTTTACTGGGGTTACGGTCCTGAGTGGTGGAATAAGCAGGCCCTTATTAACGCGCGCGTCGAAACGGCAGCATCAAGTCGAATGTTTAAGTCGCTATGGGCCAATGGCCGCGCGATTGTTTTTGCAGATGGTTGGTTTGAATGGGTAAGAGACGAGGAGAAGAAACAACCTTACTTCATTTATCATAAAGACCACGCCCCGCTGTTCTTCGCAGCGATCGGTAAAGCGCCGTTTGATGACCCGCACGGCCACGAAGGTTTTTTGATTGTGACGTCGGCCAGCAGTGATGGCATGCTGGATATTCATGACCGACGTCCACTTGTTTTGTCGGCAGATTCCGTCCTGGAGTGGCTGAATGAAGACACAACACCAAAGCTAGCTGAGGAAATTGCGAAGGACGCGGCATTACCGGTGAGTGATTTTAACTGGCACCCTGTCAGCACCCGCGTTAACAGCCCCAAAAATCAGGGCAAAGAGCTCATTGAACGCATTAAAACCAGCGACATTTAATTGTAGATAGCCTGTAAACTTCCGTTAGAAAAAGTCCGCTATGTGCCAGGAGCAGACACATCTTGGATTAAAGCAGTTCTCAAAGTTAAATACAGTCGGGATATTCGACAAGTTTTTGGATTAATGGGCGGAACGTTGCCCCGAGGGTATCAGCGAATTTCATTCCCATCTCCTCGATAGAGCCTATTAGGCAATCTGTGGCAACGCCCAGAGAAACGTTAACTAGAGCGATATCAGCGTCACCAGATTCGCCATGCCCACGAAGCTCATCAATTCTATCAATTGCCAAAGGCAAAGGGTGAGCTAGATTTGAGAGTAACTGATAATGAAGTTCAATGTTGGCTAACCTAGGGCAGCGCGTTTCAAAATCAGCTTTGGTATAATACATTCCCGCCCGATTCTTAAGGCTATTTTGTTTGTCTTTGCTCAAGGTCTTATAGAATTCGTGATTTAAAATTCGATCGCGTTGTTCAGGAACTCCGCTGATGAAATTGGTTAGCTCCGTTGCCGGTACGCCTGCTTTAATCCTGATGTCACGCCATTTCGCGTTTCTATCTTTCTGGAAAATATGGAACCGAAAGTCCGCCTCCACTTCAGAAATAGCTTCCGTTCCGTAATAATAAAGTGCCTGAAAGTTTTCCATTATACTTCTGGAGACTAGTGCGATTGTTGTCACGTCCCATAAGCCTTTGTCAGGATCACTTCCGATTTGTAGCTCTGGTAACAGTTTCTTAAGACTGTAAGACGTCAGTAATTGCCGCGTGAAGATATTAGCAGCCCGAATTCCTCGTCCGTCTGTATCAATCCCGCTCTGGTTTAATGATATTGTTGTAGCAACTTCACATGCACTTTCAAAATTTTTATAAAGACACATGTAAGTTTTTTCCATTGCTGTATAATTTCTGAAACGAGGACCAATATGCTTTTTGTTTCTTTTTGACTTTTTATCTCTTTTCATTTCCCACACCAAACTCGAATGTTTTAACTTAATTCAGGATAAGCTTTCTTTTACATTCGATCTATAACTACATCATTGTTAAGAGTCATAACGTCCGCTGCTCGCTCGCAGCACACGAACAGCACGTTTGGCTGTCCGCCTCGTGCCAACTGCAGGACTAGAAAAACAGTTGGCCTTCCTCCGGTGATGAATGAGCAACTGGTCAAAAAGCCTTCATTTCCCAAAGCGCGTGGGCATTTATCCACTGAAAGTATTCGCAACTGGCATCCTAGCTCAACCTTTCCAAACTTAGGCTTCCGCCTATGACCACGACAGGTATCCCATAAGCGATTTTCATTTGATGCTGTGATAATGATTAACTACTAAAAGTTAAAGTTATTCATTAACGTGCCGACAACATATATACTGTTCTTGAGACTGTCATGACTATGAATATCAATTTTGAAGTTCCTGAAGAGCCGCCTGTTGAATCGCCTGAAAAAGTATGGGAATTACAATGTAGGCTTGATGCTCTTGCCCAAGAGTTATATGGAGTTCGAAATCCTCTGATAACTCTTAATCCACCAATATTTACGGATGATCCTAATGCTCCGCAGGTCGGTTTTTCAAAAGGCGGAGCACATGCTGAGTTAACAAGGAAAGCTGCAAATGATTGGTCATTCTGCATCTATCAATTATCACATGAAACAATTCACCTTCTAGACCCGCGACGTAGGCCACCTTATGGAAAAGGAGCGAATTATCTTGAAGAAGGTGTGGCCGTTGAATTTTCGCTGCTAGTGACAAAGCAAATTGCGCCAGAATTTATAACTCTTGGAACTGGGCCGGAGTCACTCAAATATAAAGAGGCGAAGAACAGGCTGATAAAAATAGGAATTAAAGACTTTCACGGAAAGTTAAAGGCAATGAGAGATCGAGCTGGTCACTTCGCAGATGTGTCAAGTGACATAGTGCAATTAATTGCTCCTAGCTGCAAAGGTAAAAATGCAACCAAGTTAACTGAAAGTTTTTATACCTAATTAGGTATACAAGAATCTGGCATGAGCTAGAAAAAACGCCAGAAGGTGGCTGTTAAATTTATTAAAAGGGATTTTCCAAGTACTTGATCTGATATCTTTACTCTACAGCTCTATGAATCATATCAAGTTACCCGCTCCTATTGATTAATATTAAATTTCATTAGCCATGTCCGTAGAACGCTCATTACCGCCGTTCACTGCAACACAAACTCTGTCTAATTTATCTTCGTTAAAACTCAAGCCTGCATTACGCAGGCCTAAGTCTTAGTTGGTCATAGATATTTTTTAAACGATGCGGTTGTGACCGTAATGGTGAGCCCCAGCATTAACGCGGCTGGCAGCAGCAGCAGGTTTGGATAGACCGCTGAAGGCCATGACAGGTAGGCCATTACCGGCAGATACACGGCTGGTTTAATCAACCTTTTCGCACGGTGGTAAAGAAACGACGACTCATAGCCGGCTCCGAACCGACGCAGGTCTCGCCGGCCGAGTCCTTCGACCACTGCGACACATATCACCAGTACGAAAAGCGGCACAGACAGTGCAATGATAGTCACGCGGATCAGGGTCACGATGGAGACATATACCGTTGCCAGCATGTACTGCTGAAGATAGTTCCCCAGCCAGCTGCTGGCCCCTTTAAGGTTACGCGATACCTCGTTTCCTCTATTCATCTCAGCCTTATAGGTATCCTGTAACCAGCTGATGATTCCACTGTCAACAAACGCCCACTGATATGCATAAGTCACCCAGCGCGTTACCGTTACCGCCGGCTCGGAAAGTAACAGGCTGCGGGTAAAATCAGAAGACAGATAACTAAATTCTGTATCCATCACAACCTGGCTGTGCTTAGCTCCCATTTCAGGCCAGAAAAACGCGATCCCGACGTATTCAATGACAAGACTCAGCATCAGTGAGGCCAGAATCACGCCGATGAGTTTCCACGGCCAGCCCCATGCCAGGTTATAGAGCAACCCGTGCTCGCGAGGCTGCACGGGTTGTTGCTGCGGATATTGTTGCGGTGCGGTACGACGTGCCTCAGCCATGATTATCTCCCTTCACTGGTGCGATTGCTGAACTGCGGCTGTCCCACCATCCTTCACTGCTGTGATAGTTGCGTCGCATCTCTTCGGCCAGACGCGCGATATTTTCAGGCATATGAATGTCACCGGCATCACCCGCCGGCAACGGCATCTGGATTTTCCAGAGCTGACCGCCTTCAAGCAGCGCGAACGCCTGGCCTTTTGGCAGCGTAACGATGTCGGAAGGCTCCAGCAGCGGCACTTTGATGGTGCCCACGCGGTCCTGCGTGCTGGAGGTAAAATCATGGTTTACGGTGACGTCAGCTGAATCCTGATGACCTGAGACCAGCGTTTTACTGTAGATTTCAACCTGCGGCAGCTGTGAGGTCAGCAGCTCGGCCGTCCGGTTCTCCCTGACGCGCAGCATAATCAGGTTGTTGAAGTTACCCTGAACCTGAGAGGTTTTGGCGGCGCTCCCGATCCGGGCTTCAATATCGGAGGACGTCTGCGTATAGGCCGTCACCTGCATGCCCGCACCGCCCCCTTTATTGATGAGGGGGATAAACTCATTGCCCATCAGTTCGTTAAACTCATCGCAGTGCAGATTGATGACGTCCTTGTCCTCTTTAGATCCGGGCAGGCCGCCGTTGATACCGTGCTTGTAGATATGGCCGGCCACACTCACCAGGTCGGCAAACATGCTGTTACCCACGGCGCTGGCAACCTCGCTGTCGCTGAGCGCATCGAGTCCCACGTAAACGATGCCTTTTTTACGGATCACCTGTTCCCAGTCAAAAATGGGGCGGGGATCGTCCATATTCAGGTAATCAGGCGAGAGCAGCTCTGCCGTTTTGCCGGTGGTCAGTTTTTCCAGCAGCGGCAGCAGTGACGCGACAATTTTATCAAAATAGGTTCGGTCATAGCGTACCGCAGAGCGTAGCCCGTCCAGTATCGGGTCATAAAGCTGATTGCCGGCGTCCGAGCTCAGCGCCACCTCAACGGCCCAGATACGTACGGCTTCCGGCTGTCCCTGCATGGCACGCGGTACGTCATCTTCACTGAAGGCATTGGCATTATTTTCGATCTGGCTGTTCAGTTCCGGCAGCTTCTCGGTGATAATTTTTTCGGCGTAACGCAAATAAAGGTCAGCGATGTTGTTCACGTAGCGGGTAATGAGGCTGTAATCCGGACGTTCCCCAAGCGCGACCAGCGCCCGGGCAACAATATTCACGAATCGCCAGGCGAACTCGCGAAACGCCGCGCTGTTGCCTTCGCCGCTGAGCTGGCCGGCGACGCGTGTCGCCACTTCCGATACGCGCCCGAAACGCCCCACGGCGTTATAACGCGCGGAGATGTCAGGCCAGCCAAGGTGGAAAACCGTCAGCTCATCCCCCCGCCCTGCCCGGTGAGCTTCCGCCCAGACCCTTTTAAGCAGGTCCGCGTCCCCTTTTGGGTCAAATACGATGGTGATGTCCCCGCGCCGTATATCCTGGGTGATCAGCAATTCAGCCAGCCGCGTTTTCCCCACACGGGTGGTGCCATAAACAACCGTATGGCCGACGCGCTCACGTAAATCGAGCGTGACGTCACTTTCATCCGGTTCAATACCATGAATGGCAGGATTGCCCCCGACCGGCGGGAGCGGGCGAAAGGGATTGAGCGCCGTGTCGGCGCTGAGCAGTTTCCCGATCGCCGGCAGACTGTTTTCCGTTGCCTCCTCAAGCTGGCGGGCAAGCTGATAGAGCCTGGAGGGTTTCAGATAGTGGGCCACCTCCGGGCGCAGCGTATCGCGCAGACGCTGGGTGTGTTTCTGAGTCCAGCGAAACCCTCTTCCCATGAAGAGCCGGCGCTTACTGACGGGGATCTGCTTTGACGTCATCACGTAACGCGGCAGACGGCGCAGATTACGACGGTAGCGGACGACCTGCATTCCCTGACGCGCGCGCACGGCAGACAACACCGCAAATCCGCCGGCGGTAACGTAGCTGACGGAGGGCGCGAGAGCTACAGCCCACGGCGCTGTGATGCAGACGACGGCGGCGGTGCCGGCGGCGACGGCCGTATTCAGCTCCACGGCGGGGCGCAGAAGCGCTTCAATAACGTATTTATCACTCACAGAGAAAACTCCTCTAATGGTTTGCCTGCCAGCAGCGCTAAAAGACGGTGCCCGCTGATAATCATCAACTGCTGTGAGCCCCTGCTGACAGCCCGGCTTTTCTGTCCCGTACGGCCGGTATGAATAAACAGGCCTCGCAGCCCCATACACATCAGTACCGCTTCAAAATCACGGACGTGCGCCGGTGTAATGGACCGACTGTAGCGTTTGGCCTGGATCAGCCAGCACTCGCCGTTAATATGTACCTTTCCGTCAAGGCCGCCGTCTCCGCTGTACGACGCATTACGCTGTATGGGATACCCCTGACGTTCAAACGCCAGCAACAGCAGCTCCTCAAAGACATACGGATTAATTTTGCGCAGATAGGTCATGCGCTGCCCGTCACCGTTAAGTTCGCCGAGACGGATATACACGCGCTCAGCCGCCGCGCGATAGCGCTGGTGCCGGCGCTCACTGGCCGTCTGCCGACGAAAGCGCCAGAGAAGATAAATAATGACCGCCAGCAGAGCAGTCAGCAGAACCGGATTCCCCATCAGCTGGGCAGCGACATAAGGGGCAGATATCACTGCAGCACCTCCTGAGACAGGCCACTGTCCGTGATAAGCACAGGGTAATGGTTCAGCTGGAGGCGACGGGCAAGTTCAGATCCCGATGAGGGGGCCAGCTGCAGGCCGGGGACTAGGCTACGCAGCTCAGCAAGCGACGCCAGGTTATCGATGTTCACAATCAGGCCCGCCGCGTTTCTGGCCGCAAGATGCTGTGCGTTGTGAGCAAGCCACTGACGTGAATAGCCGTCATCGCCGATGATGAACAGCGAGCCGATACCTGGCAGCGTCAGCGCCCGGGGGGCAACGTTGCCCGGCGACATTTCAGGTGTTGTCACGGGCAGCATGGCCGCTTCGCCCTGCGCCAGAGGTGCGGCAGGCGGTGGCGGCGCGTCCTGCCGGTTGACTGCGTCAAAAACGGCCTGCGTGCTTTGCCCGCCCAGGTCTGCGATAACGTTGAGCTCAGCGAGCGCAGCGGGTGAGAAAACAATAATTACGGTAATAATGAGTGTGTTAAGCGTCATGATCACTGACTCCGTGGGTTTATCCAGACGAGGCCGGTATCCGGCACCGATGCGGATGCTGTCTGTTCTACGGCAGTCGCCGCCGGCAGATGCGGCGAAGACTGAAGCTGGGCGAGTTTGGTTTTAACGAAGGCGCGATACCGGGCTGCGGGTGCGCCGCCTGCGGGATGGTGATAGCAGCCGGCCGCGTCAAGCCAGCTGCCGGGCTTTCTGTCCCAGCATTCGCGCAGAATGGTGGCAGCGGCGTTGAGATTCTTGTAAGGATCCAGCGCCTCCCAGGTAGAGGAGAATCGCTGGCCGTTCCAGCCGAGATTCACCTGGGCAATACCGACATCGATACGCTTCAGGGAATTCGTTTTTATGAAAACCTGCAGCGCCTGCCAGGCTTCAAGGCGGGTTTTATAGCGATATCCCCTCCCCGCGACGTTGAGTGTCCACGGCCACGGGCGTTCGCCCTGTGGCAACCTGCGGGAAGACTCCTGCAGGCTGACCGAATAGAGCGACTCCGCCGGCACGTTGTGAGTCTGTGCCACGCGCACGTAACCCTCAGGAACAATCTGTTTGTCACCGGCAAATGAAGAAAGTGAAACTAGCAGCAGCGCCGCGCCGGTCAGAATGCCGCGACTTGCCATCCGTTTTCCCCCTGCTGCAGAACGACCGGCATCATACCGTTACCGAACCGCATCCAGCGGCCGCCGTCATGATTCAGCGTGACCTGCCGGCTGCGTACCCTGTCCAGCGGGATATGATGATCTTTCGCCCAGCGGCGCAGTTTTCCGTCATCCCCCTTGCTGTCCACAAGGTAGATATCAACAGGCCTGTTATCGGCTAACACCGCTGCCAGGCGGGCGTCACACTGCCCGCAGCCAGCGGATTTCACGAACAGTGCCAGCCGTCCGCCGGTGTCGTGGGCAATACCGGCCGCATTGCCCATGTTGACCGCGAGGGCTTCAGGGTAGAGGCGCTTCCAGGCGGCGGTGACTTCACGCTGAAAATCCAGCTCTTTCTGCGTGCGGGCAAACTCTTCCCTGACCCATTTTTCTGCGTATTTTTTACGTTCGGCCTGACTCCGCGCCTCAATACCGAGTGTTGAAAGCGGGTCAAGCCCCGGCGACTGCGTACCGCGCGGGCCTTTCATCAGGCTCTGATAGCGCTGATAGTCATCCTGACTCAGCCCCCACTGACCGGCCTGCTGCTGCAGTTCCTGCACGCTGCTTTTCTGCACGCTCTGATCCGAAGCATCAACCGGTTCGCCCCTGGCATTCACAAACTGGATATTTGCCTGTGCCGAACAACACAACATAATCGCCGCAAGACTGAGTATTTTTAGCTTCATATCGCCTCCGTTAGCGAACGTTGACAGTAATTAAGCGTCCGTTCACGCGAAATTGCGCCTGCCCGTAGCCGGCATTGACCAGCGTCCAGCCATTAACAGTCTGCCCCTCGCCGATAAGGTGGATTTCAGACAGTGAGCTGAATCCCGTCGGCGCAATGGCCGCAAACGACTCTGCCCCCCGCTTTTCTACGCCGGTCAGCACAAATGGCGCTCTACGCGCCGCGCTTCTGACGGTTTTATGCGGCTTAGCGGGTGCCGGCTTTTTTACGACTTTTGTCGCTTCAGGTTCCGCCGTGGCCGGCTGCGCTTTCTGAGTTGCGTGCTGCAGCGCGGTAACTGCCTGGTCCAGTTCAGCCTGCCGGCTCTGCATTGATGTCTGCGCCTGATTCAGCTCACTGAGCGACTGGCGAACCTGACTGACTGCCTCAGGTAATCCTCTGGCGGACCAGCCTTCGAGAGACTTCTGAACGGCATTAAGCTGATCCTGCTGTCGTTTGACCGTCTCACCCTGCGCGTTAATGGTTGCCTGAACAGGTTCAAGGTCAGTCTTCGCCAGTGCCTGGGTGTAAACCACGTTTTGCTGCTTCTCTACGTGGCTGAGGCGGTTTTCCTGCGACACGCCGCTGCGAAGCGAAACAAAAGCCAGCACAATTGCAGCAGCCGAAAGCGCTAACTGTCCTATTGCAGGCAGGTGATGTTTTACGGTGCTGAAACGGCTACCTGATGACGGAATAACGTCATCAGCGTTCTCATCAGGAAAGGAGGTTTCTGTCGTCATTTTGTCAGCCACCCTCCGCGCGCAGGCTGCGCCTGAATGGGACGGGGACCAATGATCTGAGAGGGACTGGCGGCGGATGACGTAGCTGCAGCCGGCGCGTATGCACTGGCAGGGCGCGACGGCAGCTGTGTCGCAGGCAACTGATAGCCTGCACGCAGGCTGTGGCAGACCACGCGCTGCACGTCATCCACTTCCAGCTCCCATGCGGGCCCCGCCAGCACCTGCAGCGCGGTGCGAAGACGCATTGGACCCAGCTGGAACTGGACGGCCGGCAGCGGCTGATGATACAACACGCCGTTGGCCGGTCCTGTCTGACACAGTGAGTAGCCGGACTGCTTCAGCGCATAACGCATGGCATCGGCCACGGTTGGCTGAACCGAGGAAGGAATACGCACATCAATAATCTGTGAGAGGGGGTCGCGTTGCACGGCCTTAGGATCCGTTCTGACAAGCAGGTAACGATCGTAGCGAACCACCTCGGGCGTCCGCGCGTAAACATCATCAGCAGATGTCTGGACGTTGCGGGTGACGCTGACCGGGGCAACCGGTTCTGCAGGTGCCCGTTCCTGCAGCTTCTGGGGATGCTGAATACACCCCGTCAGCAGCGCAAGCGGTAAAGCGGCAAAGACGGCATTAAATTTCATCTGAAAAGTTCCTGTACAGTGTGAACAGGCATCACTGTGCGCAACTCTTCAACAGGCTTCTATGAACAACTCTTTTTGCGTTTTCAAAAAAAAACGCCGACCGGAGTCAGCGTTTTTTATCAGCACTTTCAGGCAACCTGATGAGGCGGGTGCGTGATGTCACCACGGCCGCTTAACAGGCCATCAATCGAAACATCTTCGTCCAGTGCGTCCCAGTGGATCCCACGGGGAGACAGTTCATAGTCATTCAGCTGTTCGGCAGACGCATTGCAAAGTCGGGGAAACCAAGACAGCGGCACACCGATTATTCGCTCGTCTGACAGTTCGACCCACATGATGCGGTCATCGAACCGAACTTCCTTAGCTGAAATAGTCATTCCAGGCCTCCAGAAGCAGGGGTTGGTTTAGCTTTATCAGTATTAGCAGTTCTTTTACTGTCCGGGAATCAAATCCGTCATTACGCGCCAGTTTCACAACGGGGTCCAGCCAGAACTTTGCTTCAGTGCCGGCCTTCATCACATGAATGTGAGCAGGTTCGCGCGGATTGCCTTCGTTGGAATAGAAAAAGAAGCGAAAACCGTTCAGCCTAAGTATGACAGGCATCGTCAGTAACCTTTAAGGGATTTGGTGAAATTAACTGCAGCGGTAAGAGGCAGTGGCGGTTCAGAGAGCGCCTGCGGCATGTTTTGCGATACCGTAACCGTGTCCGAGGAACGGTATGTCATCATCCCAGTCCCCTGCAGGTTGCGACTGTGACGCAGGCTGCTGCGGAGCGGATTGAGCACTGTGACGCTGCGATCCCCGTTTTTGGTTTCGCTGATCCCTTCCGCCTTTCGGCTGCGGAGCGGAGGAAGGCTGTGACGCCGGCTGCTGTGGCTGGCCCCAGCCACCGCTGTGTTGTGGTTGATTGCTGTTCGGTTGACGCCCCCCTAACATCTGCAGGGTGCCGCCCATGTTCACAACCACTTCCGTTGAGTATTTGTCCTGCCCGCTTTGGTCCTGCCATTTGCGGGTGCGCAGCTGTCCCTCGATATACACCTGAGAACCTTTGCGAAGGTATTCACCGGCAACTTCTGCCAGCTTGCCAAACAGCACCACGCGATGCCATTCAGTGACTTCCCGGTTTTCACCGCTTTGCTTATCGCGCCATGACTCTGACGTTGCCAGTGAAAGGTTAGCGACCGCGCCGCCGTTAGGCATATAGCGGATTTCAGGATCCAGTCCGAGATTGCCGACCAGAATAACTTTGTTTACGCCGCGAGAGGACATAAGCATGCTCCTTCAGGGAAAGGCCTGCTCAGAAGAGAGCAGGCTTTGGTGAACAATCAGAATGAGTTTTCGGCGTAGGCTTGCTGCTGAGAAGCGGCATTCTGCGTCGGATGGGATTCAGCGCGTTCAGTCTTGAAGACCATGTCCTGGCCTATCTTGATCCAGTCCACCTTAATCAGGCGGGCTTTCAGGCTGACACGACTTTCACCGGCGTGCTCACCATTTTTCAGCTGAAAAATATCAGTTGACGGGTTACTCAGTACAAAGCCAATCAGCACTTTCTTGTCTTCATCCACCGCCTTCTGACAGCGGTTAATGAGGCTGCTGGCTTCTTTGCCGGCAACCGTGACGTCGAAACGCACGTAAGAAGGGCTGTCGGCCGGACCTGACAGTGCGTTGATCACGCAGCTGATAAAGGTGCCGGACTGAGCATTGACCTGCCGCACGTTGCTGAGATAGCCCAGTCCGTTGATGGTCAGGTTGAAGTAGTCTTTTGATTTACCGGTGTTGCTGGCATTTGAAGTGTTGTTTACAGACATGATGTTTTCTCCATGGAGGTCAAAAAAGGTTCGACGGAGAAAACTTCTGCCCGGACGGGAGAAGAATTCCCGTCGGGGAGTCAGAATCAGCAAAATTCTGACTGTCTTGATAGTTGAATGAACCTTCATCGCCAGGCAGTAGGAGCCGTAATTGACGATATCTGCTTCCAAAGGCGAGCAGATGTACCACACTGATGTGTTCTCCCTTGCAGGCTACAGGAGTGTTATGTTCAGCCACCCGAAGGCGATTCTCTCAGGCCAGGAATCATTGGTGGTCGTCAGAGACGACAGGTAAGCCCGTTCATTTTTAAGCCAAAAATCGCGGCTGTCAACCTTTGTGACTCGTCAGATTGAGACTTGCCGGCGCAGAAGCCGGCGCTTTTCGACCCCGGCCTGCCCCAGGGTTTTACCCGCCGCCTGACGACGGTTTTTACGGTTTGCCTCACCAATGATCCCCTTACAGTCCGGATACTTCATGCAGCCCCAGAAATTGCCCTGTTTGTTCTTGCACAGCCGGGTCGGGCCATCGCAAATCGGGCAGACAGGGCCGGTCAGCGCCGTGACGTTGAAGGCAGTCGCCCGCCCTTTTTCGATAAGATGCCGGGTCCACTGGCACTGCTTTTGCATAAAATCGCTGAGCTCACTTTTACCCTGGGCGATATCATCCAGCGCCTGCTCCCAGAGGGCCGTCATGCCGGGACTGGTCAGTGTTTCAGGCAGTGCGGCGATGAGCTCGTGCGCCATTTGAGTGGACAGGATGAACTTCCCCTTTCTCTCCAGGAAGCCCCGCTTAAAGAGCGTCTCCAGCACGCCTCTGCGCGTCGCCTCCGTCCCCAGCCCGGCATTCTCACGCAGCACCTTCCTTAGCTGGGGATCTGTGACCATGCTTGCCGCGTTTTTCATGGCCGTTATCAGCGTGCCTTCGGTATGGTGCGGCGGCGCTTTGGTCATATTATCTTTAACGACCGCACCGGTAACCGTGCAGGCAGCGCCCTGCTCAAGCGCAGGCAGCTGCGCGGACGATTCTTTATCACCGTCAGCCTCCTCCGACTGCTCTGCGGTAAAGAGTGATTTCCAGCCGGTGTGGATCATCACGCGCCCCCGCGTGCGGAAAAGCTGATTGCCGATGTTGAAGGTGGCATCCGTCACATCGGTTTCCTGCAGCGACATAAACTGTGCCAGATAATGCAGCCGGATAAGCGAATAGACTTTGAGCTCTTTTGCATTCAGTTTTGCTATTTCGAACGACTGCCGCGTGGGAATAATCGCATGGTGCGCCGTAATTTTTTTGTCGTTCCAGACGCGCGAGTTGAATGCAGTATCAAGTTGCGCAATCTCAGCGCTGATTGTCGGGTCCGAGCGCTGTATCGCATCTAGCACGGCGCTGGCCTCCGCCCGCATCGAAAGCGGGAGATAGCCGCAGTCGGTACGTGGGTAGGTCGTCGCTTTGTGTTTTTCATACAGTGACTGGGCGATAGACAGGACCTCATTAGCCCCAAAGCCCCATTTACGGTTGCAGGCTTCCTGAAGATCGCCAAGAGAAAAACAGAGCGGTGCCGGGGTTTTATCGCGCTTTTTCTCAACGGAAATCACGCTGCCGGATCCGGATTTCTGGCAGAGCTGCCCGACTGCCTGTGCAACCTGCTGATTCACGCAGCGATTTTCACTGTCGCAATATTGCCCCGCCGCAACCCATTCGGCTTCAAAGGCAATCCCGTCCTTTTCCAGCTGTGCCCTGACCTTCCACCACGGCTGTGGCATAAAGCCGGCAATTTCATGATCCCGATTAACCACAATGGCGAGCGTGGGCGTCTGAACTCGTCCAACGGAATACACCTCTGATACGCCGGCTTCACCGGCTTTCACGGTATAAAAACGGGTCAGATTCATCCCGATAAGCCAGTCAGCCCGCGCACGACCGATACCGGCCTGGTAGAGTTTTTCGGTTTTTTCACCCGGCAACATTTCATTCAGCGCTGTTTTAATGCTCGCTTCGTCAAGCGCGGAAAGCCACAGCCGGCGCACGGCACCGCTGTAGTGGCAGTATTCCATCAGCTCACGCGCAATCACCTCACCTTCCCGATCGGCGTCGGTTGCAATGACCACTTCACTGGCCTGCTTCAGCAGTTTTCTGATAACGCCAAACTGACCGGCAGTGTCTTTCTTGACGGTCATCTGCCAGCGATCCGGAATAACGGGCAGCACTTCCGTGCGCCACGGGCGGCCAAACTGTTCGCCATACGCTTCAGGGCTGGCCGTTTCCAGCAAATGCCCCACGGCCCACGTCACCGTGATGTTACCGCCGGTGATACATCCCTGCCCGCGCTGGTTGACACCCAGCACACGGGCAATATCTTTGGCCTGAGAGGGTTTTTCACACAGATAGAGCTGCATGCGGGTCTCCGGTATTAGCGTGCCTGACCAGAGGCAACCTGGCGGACCTGAGTCAGAACGTTATTGAAATTGCTGCCGGTCAGGTGCGACGGGACGCGCGATTTGTACGTCATGTACACCCGCGTTCCTGTACCGTTCTTTTCGAGCTCGATGTCCATATGATCGTTGTCGCCAACGTCGCTGCCCATGCGATAAGAACTTCCCGGAACGGCTTCCCAGACCGGATGTGCATCCTGAATGGCTGACGCACTCCACCGGCTGTTACGATCTTTTGAACGGATGCGTTCAATCTCCTCAGCGCTGACATAGCCATAATGTCGCTTCAGGCGTGCAGCGGCAGTATCGATATCAACCGGCACGCTGAACTGTTTGCTGGTACTCTTCCCGACAGAGCCAGAGGCTTTGGTCAGCACCGGCATGCCGTTGCCGGAGTCCATAGAGTTCGCGTCATCGCCGCGCAGCGTTTTGCTGATGCTGAAAGCGGTATCGCTGATATTTTTATTGATGCTGGCTAAATCAGAGCCGGCACAGCCGCTCAGCAGGACGCAGACAGCGCCTGAAATAATCATCCGTTTCAAATTAGTTGTCCTCAGAGGTATCAGCAGTAAGTGGAGAGAATGAAGAGCGTTTCTCACCAGACATCACTGCCGGATCGGGTTCGCCCAGACGCTTGATGGCCGCCAGACCCCGCGCGGTTTTATTACGGATATCCTCGTAGGTCACCGGCATACTCCGGTAATTCTGAATAAGGCCGTACACCACACGAACAGCTTTACTGCCTGTTTCAAGGAACTGATCGCGCTGCGAGCGGTTAATCAGACCGTAATGGAAAGCCCCAAACGCTTTTAACGCCAGCTGGTCGTAATGAACCAGCAGCCAGACGCAGCGATACCCCAGGGGTGATCGGCTGAACACATCCAGATTAAGCGGTTCGGAAGAGCTGACGTCTGAAATGCTGATGCCGACCGGAATGGCTGCGGTAATTTTTGCGATAATCCTGACCTGCTCCTCCACCTTTTTAGTCGCCACCCTGATGGCTTCTTCAAGGTTGACCAGAAACTCGTCACCGTAGGGATTGCCTGCCGCTGCATCGCGACCTGCATATCCAGCCCGCGCGATAGCTTCCGGCATGCCAGGGATTTTGTGGCGATATTCCTTATTGTCTTTTTCATCAGAGCGATTTCGCCCTTCCCAGAGCCTGATTGCATAGTGTGAATGCAGCTCAACAGTCAGTGTGGATACCAGTCCGCCAGACCGCCGGGGCGAGGTTTGGGGAGATGTCTGTTCGGCCATAGCTGTCTCCTGATAGGCAAAGGCTTCTCGTTAAGTAAGTGGCGATCCTCATTCCTGGAAGGACCGTAAACAATGCGAAATCAGATTTTCAAAAATGAAAATTTGTTTTCTAAAAAAACAGTTCAATTAATAACCACTGTTGCACGGTGCAACACCGTATGTTTTATATACACCTGTCAACGCCAGCTCATTTCCTCTGAGGTCCAACAGACTCACGAAGACTCTGTAATATCTCTCTGACGCGCTCGTCACTGCAGGACTTCCTGTTTTCAGAAGCAGAAGGCCTGAAGGGCCGTAATTCCGGGCGTGACGCATGGCCGGGGTTATCTGATACTTTCGTCCCGCTTTCAGCAGGATAAAGCGTCCCCTGCCGGGCCTTTTTGAGCACGGTCAGCAGCCAGCCAAGCGGGTTTTGCAGGCTGCGTTCACGCTGCGCCCGGATAATATTCGACAGGACCAGCGCAGATCTCTCAGCCGGTAACGCCTGCAGCTGGCGATTAACCATCTCCCGATCTTCAGGTTTCAGCAGGGATGCGAAATTGTCGGGCAGGCAAACCGAATCGTTTACGTATGTTTTATCTGTATTAGTAGTAAAACTACGTACGTAACTGTTCGGATTCCGAACCCGGCCGTTATGCCCCGCGCCACCTCTGAGTTCGGATACCGAACCCGGCTTCTGAGCCTGCACATTTAAGCTGAGTTCGGAATCCGAACCCGGTAAATGACTCGTCGGTTCGGGTACAGTCCGGCAGGCCAGATCTTCAGGACTCTGAACGGCACCCAGCCGAGCATTTAGCATTTGAAGGTGGCTGCGGTGGTGAGCCATTGCGGGATCCAGCCGAATTTCACTGATGACTGATTTCGCTGTGGAACTGATGGTGCGGTTGCTACTCAGGCAGGCTTCCGCAACGGTTTTAAGCCAGTGTGGATCGAACGTTTCTGCGTCACAAAATGACAACGGCTCATCGTGTTGCGCATAGATGTTGCCTCTTACCCTACCCTTTTCATCCCTTACGCGTTTGCAGAGGCTGAGCCAGCCAGTGATGCGAAGCATGAGGAGTATGCGGCTGATGGTCTCTCTGGACGCTTTGCCTTTTCCCGGCGTTGCCAGCTGCAGCTGCAGCTCTTCATAGGAGGGAAAAACGGCACCGTCATTGCTCAACGCGTGCAGGCGGATGATTATCCAGCCCATTTTGTCCAGCGGAGAGAGGCGTGGGTCCAGAAGCAACCGGCGCGGCATGGAATCATGTATATTACCCGTGAATAACAGACCACCACGGACACAGTTGTTATGCTCTTCCGGCAAACACGCCAGCCGATCGATTAATTTATTGACTGCCTGATGGATAAGGCTGTCATCCGGTAATGTCATTCTTCACCTTCTGAATACAAAAATGCTGAGCACTGTGCCACTTCAGGCGCAACGCTCAGCATTCTGGCTATATTTCAGTTGCGCATAGCCGTGTTATAACGCTCATGATTCATCATCTCCCAGGTGCGCCCTTCATCGCGGCTGAGCAGTCGCCAGAACGGACCAAGATCGATCTTGAAATAGCCGGTTCGGTTTTCATTTAGACATTTATAGTTACGCTCACCCTGCCAGAATCGAAGCACCGCGCGGGTCGCTTTTTTTCGCAGTGAAGATGGAGCAGTAACCGGGGCTTTAAGACCCGGTATAACTTCACAAGACCGCATTCTGCCCCTCCTGATTACAGTGAATGTATTTCACAGCGGTAATAGTCATGCTCTTCTCCGGGTGGCGGCGGTGAGATGCTCACTCTCCCATTTGAGAACGGTATTCCAGACAGCGGTCAGTGAGATATCCATCTGTTCGGCAGCAAGCAGCATCAAATCCAGCCCCTCGTCCGTTTCACTGCGCGGTGTTTTACTGTCATTTGCCGCCCAGATTTCCCATAGCTCGGTACTCTGTTCCTCGCTGAGGACGGTTCCCCGGCCTGCTCGGACTTTTATGCCCGCGATCCTGCGGCGCGCGGCTACGTCATTACTCATCAGCCCGAAAAAATGCTCCATCAGTTTGATTGAGCCCCCCAAAGCAAGCGCACGATCAATCCGTTGCTTTCGCGTCTGATCATCCCTGGCTTGAGTAATCAGCCTTGCCAGATTGTCCTGATTTATCTGGAATGAGAGAACCGAGACCTCGCTGTTGACGATGTAATGGATATCTTCAATGGTCACATCCTTCAGCGTGGCGATCTCTTCAGATGTCAGACCCATTTTGTCACAGCGGCGTATAAAGCCGTTTTTCAGCTCCATAACCAGGTCAAGCAGGAAGCCATTTGCAGCCCGGGCTAGGTTCGTGTTCATCAGTTACCCTTCATTTACAGGAACAGTTGAAGCAGCACTCTTGCGCTGCAGTTCGCGGAGACGACGAAGGATTCTGATTAGCCGAAACACCATCAGAGTTTGTTCGTCATCAAAAACAGGCGTGGCTGATTCAGATGACCCGATCAGCAATTTAAACGTTAAATTCGCAGAGTCCTGACAAGCCGTATCGTCAGTCAGGGAAGCAAGGTATAAGGACACAACATGAGCATTTTCTGCAGGCACTGATAGCCGGTAACCAGGCTGTGAAGCATTTTCACTGGCGGGTTCTAACGCGTCACCGCAGTCATGAGCACTGGCGATGTCCCAGCACAGACGCCAGGCAATACTTTGCAGGTGCTCAATATCGTCCTGTAAGGCGCTGAGGTGCCAGAGTGAATGGTTTTCTGACTGAGCCACTGGCTGAAGGGAACCATCAGGACATTGGGTGGCATGAGTTTCATCTACATAATCTTCATCGTTTACCAAAAAGGATGAACCTTCAGAATCGCTTATTTCAGCGGGTATCTCAGCTTCAGTGACTGTATCCCGCGGATTGCATCTCATCAGAGGCATAACATCTGATGGTTGCGCATCCGTTGGATCACTATGCTCACCGGAATCATTTGCCACATTTGATAAGGTAGCCGGCAAGGCGGGTGAAACGGCAATGGTGATGTCTTCAGCAGGCTCAGCTTTTTCCTTATCAGCACCGCGCAGCTCCAGTAACCAGCCATCGTAATCGAGGTCATCACATGGGAAGGCCGCAGTCAGGTCACCAACAAGTTCATCAGTGAACATTTCCAGTGACCATAGTTCGGGATCATCAAATTTCTGGCAGCACTGCCCAAACACATTTGTAAAGTTGGTTCCGGTATAATCATCTGTATTTAAATGATATTTATCCCAGACTGATTCAGCGCCATGGCGCAACTTGAGCAGTTTTCTGAGTTCACGCCCACCAAATCCTGACCCCAGTAAAACAGGCATCCATGGATAGATGTTTGTCACCACATCTTCCATACGGCTTACGCTTGAAAAATGTACAGGCAGGCCGTTGCTGGCCAGTTCTGCGGCGAGATTGCGCAAAGAGATTTTTTCCCCTCGCTCTTCTTCAAGCAATAATCTCGCTTCACGGACAGAAAGGGCCTTATCAATAAAGGTCAGCTGCCCGTGGGTTTCATTTTCTGCGAGATGCCCTGCAATGCACTGAAAACGGCCAGGCCACGGTTTTTCAATGCAGGTCATTTTAAAGAACCGCTGATCTCCGGTTTCATCCCAGAGCTCACGCATGATGGTGTAACGCGTGTTCCCCCCGTCACTGAAAGTCCACTTTCCTTCAGGAATACGGGGATCGTGCGTCACAAACGGCACGGAATTGAGCCCGCGCACACGGATAGACGCTTTCAAATCCTCAAAAAGAGGATTGCGGCTTTTGCGCGGATTATCAGGATTCAAACAGAGTTCATCGAGAGTGAAAATCCTGGCCAGATTTTCACTGCCGGACGGTGTTGCAACACGCTGAAATTGACTCATTTGCCAGTGCTCCTGAAATCATATCCAAAGTCATACCCGCCCTCAGGATATTCACTGAAGAGGGTAAACCTGCCGTCAAACTGGGTTTTGATGGTGCCCGTAGGTCCCTGCCGCTGTTTGCTGATGATGATTTCGGCCTGCCCCGGATGCGCCGTATCAGCGTGGTAAACTTCATCGCGATAGATAAAAGCAATCAGATCTGCGTCCTGTTCAAGCGCCCCCGAATCCCGAAGGTCACCATTGTTAGGACGTTTATCGGCACGCTGCTCTACCTGACGGTTGAGCTGTGAGAGTGCAAGGATGGGGCAGCCGAGTTCTTTACCCAGCGCTTTGAGCGATCGGGAGATTTCGGCTATTTCCTGGGTACGGTTTTCCATATCGGGACAGCGGACAAGTTGCAGGTAATCGACCATGATGAGAGAGGGTTTGCCGTATTTACGGATATATCTGCGTGCCCGGGTGCGAAGCGTGGCCGGCGTCTGGCTGCTGTTATCATCAATGACTAACCGCTCGCGCCATTCAGCCATCTCCTTAGCACCCATGCTGATCCTTCCCCAGTCCTCATCACTGAGATTGCCGCTGCGCAGGTGGTTGAGTTCTACCCTGCTGCGCATGGACAGCATCCGCATCATCAGCTGCTCGGTTGGCATTTCAATGCTGAAAATGAACACACTTTCTTGCGGCCGGCTCATCAGCGCCCCGATACTCCAGCTGAGAGCCAGTGAAGTTTTTCCCATGGAAGGCCGCGCGGCGAGAATAACCAAATCGCCCGGCTGAAGTCCGCAGGTCATAAAATCAACCTCGGCCATTCCTGTGGCAGTGCCGGTAATTCCAGTGTCAGCTGCTGTGGCCACTTCAAGCTTGCTCAGTAACTGGTCAAGCGCCTGCAAAATTTCGGTTTCGCACTCGTTTGCGTGTTGCCCCTTCTCACTCAGTGTGAAAAGTGCTTCCTCAGCCTGGGCGGCAACATTTAAAGAGCTCAGTCTGTTACCCCTGATATCAGCCAAAAGCGAATTGCCAATGATCTGCAACTGTCTCAGCCTGCTCTTTTCGAGGACGATGCCCACATAGGAAAGTATGTTTGCTGCTGAAGGCGTGTTTTTACCGATCTCAGCCAAGTAAGCGAATCCGCCCGCCGTATCAAGCCGCCCATCCCGTTCAAGCGTTTCACTGAGAGTAATGAGATCGAACGGTTGTAGCCGGGATGCCAGGGCGCTCATTGCACGATAAATCGCGCGATGAGCGCTCACAAAGAAGTCATCAGCGGTAATCAGAAGGTTAATATCATCCCATCGGTCATTATCGAGCATGAGCGCCCCCAGAACACACTGCTCAGCGTCGGTATGATAAGGAATGGCTATAACGTCTTTCAGCTTTTCAGGCATGAATAGTTTCCTCCACAAATAGAGTGGATTCGCGATAGGTGAGTAATTAAATGAGCCGTTATCGGGCGGATGACTGAGCGGACAGCTCTTCTATATATGCATCCAGATAACGATCAATAAGGCCTTGAACAATTTTGCTGGCGGTGACGACACGGCCAGAATGGTGAGTGAGTCTGACAGCACAGTTCTCAGTTTTCATACGTCTGGCTGGACCTATGTAAACAATTGGCGAGGGGCTTCGGGCGTCTTGATCTGAGGACATGGTCTCTCCGGCTTTAATTAACGTGTGGATAGGTACTTAACTCAAATATGCAGGAGCAGGCATTTGCATTCTGCATTTGATGTCATCCCTTATGCTCAGCATCTGCACTGACCATGCCTGAAACGAAAATTTGCCCCGCCTCATGGAAACTCTCACAGTTCAGATGAAACTTTGTGAAAATAATTAACGTTATATTTATAAAGTCTTTAAATATTACCATTACTTAAGACTTTCGTGCAAATATTTCCCATTTACTGGTATTTTTTCCCACAACTAAACCAAAGATTTCCTTTAGAATCAGGTGTATTGATTTCGCTAAAGGCGTGCGCATGCTTGACACAATTGAGAAGAGGCTGAAATGTTGCCGTGCGGCAACAGGGACTTCACCTCAGGAAGTAGTGAACTACGTTCAGCAGCAAAATACTGAACTCTCCTACACGACTTACACCCGCTGGGAGTCTGGTGGCACGGTTCCACCCCGACGTATTGATGTGATCAATCTGATTGCGGATTTCTTCAGTGAAAGCGGCCTTAAAGTTGAAGGCAACTGGATAATGACAGGCGAAGGATTTCCGCCACAGTTCACTGAATACACAAAGCTGGATGAAGATACCCTCTTTATACTGGCCAGTCGCCAGTTGCCCGACGTGGAACTTATCCAGGTAGGTGGGACCTATGGTGAACCTTATATCAGTTTCGGAGAATTCTGTATTGTATCGAACGAGCGAACTCTGGACCCTAATAATAACAAGCTATGCCATGTAAGGCATAAGAATGGCTTGATTATAGGGGTGGTCAAAATAGTCGACGAGGACAGCGTCACTATTGAAGGTGTAAAAAGCACGGCCATTAAGAAAGAAGATATTCTCGAGTGCCGGAGAGTGAAGTGGATCCAAAAGAGGTAAAACTCAATTTTCATCGCTGTAGTACGGAAGTTATAAACTTTCTGAACAAGATGGAGAAGACAACCTACATCTCTACCCTTCTTGTTCAAAATAATGCCATCGCAGCTCATCAGAGCAATGGTTATGCTGAGTGGGACAATAAATTTTATTATGAAGGAAAGTACAAGGACAGCCTTCTGATAAAAATAGGTATTGAACTCACCAAGATAAAAAAGGGTGACGTCAGTACAGTCGTCTGGGATGACTCACTCAGAAACGAAAAAATTAATGTTATCGATGAGCAGCGTCGGGCTCATAACATTTACCATGGCATTAGTTTTATCTATGGAGTGGAGAACGATATGAGCATGGCGCTTAATATCTGCACCGGGGTCAACACCTCGCAAAAGGAATTTGAAAACCTGATACTGCCAATGCGGTTTGCACTGCTGAATTACTTTAAGGATTTATGATGTTTACCAAAACCTATTCCGTAAACGAAAAACACGTTGATTTTCAGGGCGTTGTGGATGGTCTTTATTATCCCTTCTATATGGAATGGACGCGTCACGCGTTTATGAAAGAAGAATTGGGGCTGGATCTGGAGCAGGAGTTCGCTGAAGGTCGCCTGCATATGATCCTGGAATATACGCTGCGCTTTAAGAAGAGCCTGCAGAAAGGTGATGAAATGCAGGTAACATGCGTCCTGCAGGCCAATGAAAAACGCAGTCGCGTCAATTTCGTTCAGCAGATACTGGTAAACGATACCCTTTATGCAGAAGCCGTATTCACCGCAACCTGCATCGCTAACGGCAGACCGACTGTTCCGGATGCAGTGAAAAATGCCATCCCAGCCTGAATTTAATCAGGGACCTTTAAAGGTCCCTTCATTAATTTTCAATCATAATATAACGACTGTTATGAAGTTTAATTTTTCCTGAGCAGCCAAGTAAAGAAAGACGAATTAAATATCCACTTCGCTTCTGATACTTACCTTCAAGACCTTCACTTTCATATATTTTTACTCTAAAAAAACGCTTGTCGTTACGCATATGTAATATGCCCATCTTTTCGAAAGATGACTGTACAGCCTTTCGGTCTTTTTCCACACCCTTAGCATCTATGAATTTAAATACCGTCCCCGGTAGAGATATAAACATAAATCCACTTACCGCATGCAGCAGGCTGTCCTGTTGGTTCACGCTGAGCGTTTGATTATTTACAGACTCCTTAATCCACTCTAAAAACTGCTCCCCCGGATTGCTTACTTCATTCATAGCTGAAGCCGTGGACATATCTCCGTTTTCATCTTTATCACTTTCAGTGTCAACGACCGTATCCAGCATGGACTCATTGGCAGGGAAGTCATCATCTGGCTCAGCGTCGGGTATGAGTTTCACACATTCAGCGGGAACCGCGATTATATGTTCGTCAGAGGGCTGAACCGGAATAACATCATCTGAAATGACTGGGGCCTGTTGTTCCGCATCATCATTCACATCAGTGGTCGCCGGTTCAGCTGCATTGAACATGCTGAGTAGCAGGGAGGTGTCATCATCAACTGATGTTTTTTCAGTCTCAGGTTGTTCATTCGTTGAACCGCAGTTTTCTGAAAGTGCCGATGACAAAGCAATTGGACCCTCTGATGCCGTTAACGGATGTTCTGCCTGGCCGGTCGCATTATCTGACGGCAGTTTTGCTGCACTTTCGGTTCCGTCATCAGCAAGCGCTGAGGCGGCGCTGATGCCCCCGTCTGATAAAATGATTGCCGACTGCGACTGTTCGGTGACTGCAGATGACACAACTGAAGTCACTGAATGCAGGCCCACAGATGCTGCGCTTGCGGGCGAACCGCTGATATCCCGCGCTTTATCGAGAATATCTTGAATCAGTGGCATAGCCGATGCCTCTCTGACTGCCAGCGTAGCCATCACCTGCATAGCCTGGCGATCCCCGCTGAGCCAGGTAACACCGTCGTCCGGTAGCAGCCTGGAGGCCATCAACGTTGCCACGCTGGCGTTATCTGCCTGATTAACCCGAAACCGAAACGGCGCTGACGGTGGCACCATGCCGGGCATCCAGCAGCGACCGTCCAGTAGTTCGCCCTCAATACGGCTCAGCAACGCCAGATGCGCGGTAAGCGCTGACCAGAAAACAACCGCATTCCAGAGCGTATTCTTAGCGGCCTGCTCTTCTGGAGCGGCACCCGGTGGAAACATATGCCCTTTTGCCAACCTGACGCTGCAGGCGGTAAATTTGAGGGTGAAGTCGATAAATCCTCCTTCTTTACTCCATTCACCTTCTCCGGCGGCCGGCACAACCTGCACGCACTCAGCGAGTTTTTTCAGCGGTGCCAGATACAGCCGGTTATAAACGTCCTCCGGCAAAGAGGTATTATCCCAGATTTGCCTCATCAGTAGCTTACGATGCGGTAATGAAAGGAGCTGTGCTGCAGACTGCGGCGTAAAATATCCCGATGGGATCCTGCTGCCAGCTGGCGCTGACTTCGCGGCGGTTTTCCCCCCGCACAAGCTGGCAATGAGTTTACTGAACATTTTTACTTCCTGATAATGCCGGTTTATTGTCACAGTTCGATGCCAATTCTGCGCGGGTCGGATTCGTCTCGACCGGTGTTTCAGAGGCTTCATTCAGCTCCTGCAGGCAGCCGGTTACGATACGGACCAGCTCATTTGGCACGAGGACTTTGCGCGCGCGGGTCACCGATACGTATAGAAGATTCAGCTCATCTTCCTTTTCGCGCGGGCTCAGAAGCGGGTCGGTAATATCAACAAAATCATCGCTGAGACTGACCGCGTTCCACTCAAGCCCTTTACTGCGGTGCGCGGTCACTACCGTCACGTCAGCATCGCTCTCATGCGTTACCGCCTGTTTTTTCAGTAACGCCAGTAACGTCGGAAGGGGAAAGTACATGTCCAGCAGTCGGACACCCTGCCCCATCTCCGGATCTTTCGTCGCTTTGGCAATGGACCGGTACTCTTCAAAGTCACGGTAATCGCGCGTCAGCTGGGGCGACATAATGCGGTCAGGCATATCGACCGAAAACCAGTAAAGATCTTCCAGTTCAACAATGCGGTAACCTTCCATCCCCCCTACCCAGTACACCCTTTTACCCGCCAGGCTTGCCGTAAGGGCCGAACCAATCACGCCCGCCACCGTCCGGCTGATAACACAGTGATGTGCTGTTCCGGCTGGAAGCTCAGGGACAACCTGATCCTCACCGCCGAGCCCACATATGCCGCGCGATTCTCCTGCTTGCGCCAGTAAAGTATTCGCAACGTCTGCAACCGCCGGACCAAACCGGAAGCTGTTTGTCAGCCAGAGCCGATCTGCGGTCTCCAGCTGTGGAGAAACCAGCGCGTTTTCAGCTCCCCTGAAGCGATAGATTTGCTGGTAACGATCGCCAACAAGGATGATGCGGCAGGGCTGGCTGAGAACAAACTGACGGGTAACCGGATTGGCGTCCTGCGCTTCGTCAAACAGGATAACGTCCCACCTCTTCCCGAGATCCGGTACAGACAACTGATACAGTTTGAGGTAGATGTCATGCGTCACCGGAAAATGTGAATCCATTCGGGTCATCTCATGCCATACAACCTGTGCCGCGCCGAGTATCTTTCCCGCATCCAGTCCCCCCCTGTCACTTTCATCTGGCAGGTGCAGAGGTGATATTTCGCTGTCGGCGCTGTAGAGAAAAGTGTTAAGTGTGCTCAGCGCAGATCGTGCTAGCAGCCAGTGGCGCGTATTGAGCAGACGTGCAATATCCGTGACGCGAAGGGATGTGGCGAGTCGCGCCTGAAGGTGCCGGCCAAACCCCGGCCACGCCAGCTGATGAAACGTTTTACACTCCACGTTATAGGGAAATCGCCGCTCGGATTCCTCACGTATAGCGCGGTTATAGGCAAGATAAAGCATGCGTTCACAGGGATTTGCCAGCGCGTAAGCTTCAAGCGTTGATGTTTTACCCGTGCCGGCGAACGCCGTCACGACAAGTTGTCTGCCTTTCCAGGCAATTACCTGTGCCTGCTCCTGCGTGGGTTGCATGTAAGATGTTCCTCCGTCAGCGTCATGTCATGCACCATGCCCTGCCGGTAGTGTGGTATCCATCGCAAACTCTATATCGATTTGCAAAAAAAACGCCTCCGGAGAGGCGTTATGGTCAGGCTGCGCGTTGCGTTGCGCGCCCGAGTTTTGCTGCCCACCTGCCGGTGTAATGCAGCGGAGTGTAAAGCGTCCTGCGCCGTTCAAGCGTCAGCGCGTTGCCGGTCACAACCTCAGCCGCGATACCGCAGAGCGAGAGCTGTATGTAGGACATATTGGCGGCCAGCGGATCAACGTCCGTTACCGACACCCACAGTTGCTCTGACACCGTATAACCGCGCTGTGCGAACTCTTCAGCAAAGGCGATGACCATGCAGCCCGCGCCGCTGGCCGGTTCCTGCAGAGTAATGAAATCCTGAGCCTGCATCAGCGCATCGATGCCGGACAGCTGCACCGATGCCATCATCCGCGAGACGTCCCACTGCGTGAAAAACTGGCCGCGATACTTATCACCCAGCTCAAGCTCCATAAAAACGCTGCCAAGGAAATCACAACGGTCCTGATCGAGCGCCATGACGACGTGACCCAGTAACGCAGCCATCTGAGTGACGTCTTCCTTTTCGTAGCCGGCAATTATGCTCAGATACTGCTTTTCAAGCCCGGCATCGTGCGCAACGCCGTTGTGCAGCGCAATTGCCGCGCAGCTGACGAAGTCTTCAAACACCTTGTGCCGGTGGTGATAACGGGCCGTGGCGTTGAAAAGCGAGAGGAATGCCTTGCGATGGTTGACAGAAGTCATGCGTGTTCTCCATAAAAAAAGGGGAACACGCCCCTGAGGAAGTGTTCCCCTCAGGGTGTGAGGCAAGCCTTACGGCTCACCTTTTTTGGTTACCAACTGTACGTGGTGAATCCCTCAGCCTCCGGAGCCCCTGATTCGAAAATCAGGATTTTCACGGCATCCGAACGCATCACGGAAGCGATCAGGCTGCGAGCCTCTTTCGATAACCCGGCCTCTTTCAGCCGAAGAACCGGCGCAGAACGCGCGGTTAACCGCAGCAGATAGCTCCCACCGACATAGTGGATCCACTCACCGTGTTCGACTTAACGGGTTGTGATTTCATCCAGCAGCGCATTGTCGCCTGCGCTGAGGTGAGCCGTAGAAATGACGCGGCAGCGCAAATACTCGCCGTTGCCACTCATGCCTGTGCCGTCCGCTGTACGGGCATTCCGGCCGGTAAGTCATCGGATTCAACTGCCGGCACAAGATGAAGCCCGGGCCTGCCGTCGTCCAGCTCGTCAATGGTCGCCTCAGCGCTGCAGACGTGCTCACCCCGATCGTAACAGTCATAGCCATCCAGTTCGTGAGCGGGCTCGCTGTACCAGTGGCGAATCTCACAGTCAAACGTGGACGAAAGCGCCGCAATCACTTCTCCTGCCGGCGGAAACCAGGCGGAATCAAACGCCAGTTTTATGGTGCTCAGTCCTTCACGCTGCCAGCTGACGTTATGACCTGCGGGCCACTCCATGCCGTACTGACGACAGTAAAAACTGCTGGCCGTAGACATCCCGGCAAGTAAACCTCCGCTGCCGTTCAACTCAGCGGCAAGACGACTGGGGATAATCTGCAGCATATCGCAGGGCTGTGCCCGCTCAGGCAGCTGGCTCAGCCGCTCCCAGCACTGCGCCGGTTCAATTTCCCGGGACAGGGTGGCAACACCAAACCAGTCCGCATAGCGTTCCTCAATGAGTCGCGCGATATGCCTGCGCGATACCTCCGGAATGCTGTCCCAGCGGATAGCATCGATACCGGACTGATGGTAAATTCGCTCGATTTTACGCAGGTTCTCACCATCAAGCAGTTCATCCCTACGCAGCAGATCGAGCCACTGTTCAAACGCCAGATTTGCCGGCGTGCCCTGTCCCGTCCCGCTCTGCATCAGCGCGGGAAACGGCGGGAATGACTCCGTTTTGACCGGGCGTAAAAGTCCGCCACATCCTGCCAGAAACAGCTTTATGCTGCGCATGACGGCGTGACGATACAGCGGTACGGCTTCGCCGGTGATCCACTCTTCCATAATGCCGATGAGCGCGGATTTTCCAGTGATTTCTAAACGGTTATGGCACCAGTCTGACATGGTTAATTCCTCTTTTTACGAAAAAAAAGAGGGCACTGTCCCGTGAGGGTCAGTGCCCTCACGGGACGGCAGCGCGATCATTCAATGCTGCCGGGTTGGTGTGTTACGCAGCCTCAGCCGCGCTGTCTTTTAACTGCAGTAAAAACTCAGAGGCTTCCCTTGCCTGCCGACAGGCACGGAAAAGCGCTTTTTTGTCGGACTTCAGGACTTCAAGCCACGATTTTATGTAGCTGTCGTGCTGAACATCGCCGAAAACGCCGAGTTGAGCACACAGAAACGCGCTGCCCATTTCGGCTATCAGTTCTTCAAACGCATAAACCGGATCGCCGAACTTCTTCGCCGATTTGGTTATGCCTTCACGGTTCAGTCGTGACTCATGGCCGGTGGCATGTATCACTTCGTGCAGCAGGGTGCTGAAGTAGTCGGCGTGGCTGAAAAACTGCTCCGCCGTTGGCATCAGTATTGAATCAGTGTGTCTGGCGTAATAAGCGCGGTTCTGTAATTTGAACTGCACCTTAACGCCCGCCATATGCACAATCTGACATATCCGTTTTTCCGTCGGCCAGTCGATCGTGCCGGGGTATTCGGTTACGGGTGATTCATGCGGTACGGCGGCGACACTTTCCGGTAATCCGTCACACTGCTCAACGTTAAACAGAAAGTTAGGCTTTATCATGGCCCGTGATTCCATCAGTGGCTTGCCTTCTGCATCAAACAGCTTGTTACCGCTGAGATCTTCAGCCTGCTTTTCAAACGGCCTGAAGATAATGGCCTCTGATGACGTTTCACCTTTGCGGACCTGTCCGCCTAGCTCCTGCGCCTGACGATACGTTACCCAGCGATCGGTGCTGTACCCTTTTTCCTCAGCGGCCAGCCACAGCAGCAGCACGTTTACGCCGCTGTATGGCTTGCCCGTTAAGGCATTAACCGGTATCGGACCTGAAACGGCACAGGTGCCGACGGTGCGCCACGGTTTTTTCCAGGGCGCGACGCCGTTTTCCAGTGCCTCTACGATGCGGTCAGTGACCTTCTGGTACAGATCGACGCTCTCAGTATTCTTCGTGCGACGGGTTTTGGTTGATTTAGTCATGGGATGCTCCTTAGATGAAAAAAGGGCGCATCCCATCCCTGACGGGCGAGAAATACGCCCGTCAGGGATGGTTGTTAACACACCGGAGAAATAATTTTTCCGTCGGCAGTTACGCTGTTCAGCCGCAACCGGAGTTGCTGCCTTGAAAAATAAAAGTTGTGGCGATCAAACCGCTTACTGTCTGTAAATATTGCTTCTTCAAACATGGATGCTGCCGAATCGAACCACCCGGCCCGCTCTTCGTCGCTGCGGCATTCAAGAAAATCCGAAGTCCGCATTACATCCATCCTTTGCCTGAGCAGCGCAAGCTTACGCTCACTCAGCCAGCTGATGGTTTTGCGTTTCAGCTGGTACGCGGAGCGGACAGACAGAACAACAATTTTGTCATCGGCCGTCATCGCGCTGAAAAAGGCAGGATCATCAACTTTGAGCCCGTATTCTTCAGCGATGTGACCAAATTTAAGTTCGACCTGCACGCCCGGATCGCAACTGTCACCGCTGTATTCAAGCGCATGTATCCGCGCCTTACGGTAGAAGAGCTGACCGGGTAAACCGTTCTGAAATTCCAGGAACAAACCTTCCTGCGAACTGATAACCAGCCTGACCGACATGGTCTGATGGTATGTATCGTGAAACAGCTGCGCGAGCGCGTTACTGTCGAAAGTAAACATAGGATCACCTGCTGAAACAGCGGGACCTGCCTCCTTCCGGAGAGCAAATCCCGGAAGGGTTGGTAAATGTGTCAGTCGTTGTGCTGTTGGGCAAGCCAGAGTTCAATACCTGAAATCGCTTCCCACTCTTCAGTGGTGACCTGCTTGCCGGGTCCGGACGTTTTAACCAGCAGCAGGTGTTCAACTGCGCCAGGTATCACGAACGATGCCGGAATGTCTTCGGGTGCTTTGGTAAACATATCCATGTTCCACGCCAGCCATCGCTGTGCGAAACGCCAGCTCTGCGGGCAGGAACTGGTTATGTGATAGCAGCCGGGGCATATGTTATGCAGAAGAACCAGCACGATGCGCACGAATAAATCCTGCCTGCATCGCTGACTCTCAACTTTGCGGTACGGTTGAAAATCATCCGAAAGCATCTGCCTGAGGTAGAACGGATTGCAGCAGTAGCCTGCACTGTTCTTATGGTTGAACGTAACCGAACCTTCATCATCAAACAGTTCGGAAGCACGGTTCATCTCAAAACCCAGCGGCTTATATGGCCGGAGCTGAGCAGGAAGAAGCCAGAAGGCTTCTTTCAACACCTCGGTAAATCGGGACCACTGCTCCGCCTTTATGGACGCCCCCTGGACCAGCTGGTAAACGCCCGGAATGACCAGTGAATCGATTGAGGTCTGTGTCATGGTAAATCTCCAGTTCAAAGGGGATTTACCGCCCGCAGGGACGTAAATCCCCGATGGGTTAAAGTTGAGGTGTTAGCGTTTGTCGGTTTTCAGTGCCTCAAGTGTGAACTCAAGCTCTGAAACCAGCCCCCAGTCTGCCGTTGTGAAAAGTCGTTCACCGCCAGACACGCTTCTAATAAGCAACTCATCAGCCGCGCCGGTGATAAACTCATGCGTGCTGAAGGGCTGAGGCGCAGCATGATCTGAAATCAGCTCATGCCGTATTGCCCATCGAACAGGCAGAGACCAGCTGACGCCGCCGGCTGATGACGATATTTCGTAACAGCTATCACAATGTTGATACAGCAGGATAAGCGCTATCCGCGTGAAGAAATCGACGGGTTGCCCCTCTGTTTCAATACGAAAATCGGCACTCAAATCCTGAGTAAACATCACGCCTCTGGATACGTAAGTCCCTTCGTCTTTTCCGGCGAAAGCAAATATCTCCGGAGAAGGAAACATCATGGACGCGCGTTGCATACGCATACCATTCGTGGGCGAGCATGGACGAAGATGTACCGGCAGCAGCCAGAATGCTTCTGTGACTGCCAGGGTAAAACTGTGCCACTGGCTCGGGGATATCCATCCGGTCTGCTTCACGTTATAGGTGACCTGCTGAGGCGGTACGGAGATGGGAGTCATGATAAATCCTCAAAATTCAGTGGGATTTATCCCCCTGATGGGAAATAAATCCCCACAGGGTTGGTTAACGTGAAATTGCTTCAGATCGGGCTATTGCTGAGACGGCTTTGCCGTCCAGATAACCCAACTCCTTACTGATAAGCGAAACGTAACGTAGCGAGCTGATTCGCCAGCTTCAGTGCGAAGCGGCGAGCCTGGCGATACGAGCGAAACTCCTCAGCAGGATGTTTTAGCGAACTAAAGCGATGATTGCCGTAAAAGGTGCCGGAACGCGTAAGTATGCCGGACGTCCATTTTCCAGAGGATAACTGATGGACCTGCACCTTAAAGCTCAGTGAGCCGGCGCGGTTCGTTACCCATTCATCTTTACTGTTGCCGTCAGCAACACGATCCCACAGGGATACAGCCGCAGCGGAAGCCACAGAAAAAATGCTTTTTATGGAAAAGAAAGATGGTAAAGAAAGGGTTTGCATGGTGTTTCTCCTGTTAGTAGGGAAACACCTGCCCTGTCGGGAAGATGTTTCCCGATGGGCATTCGTAAAACGAATGTATAGCTGAGGCGACTGTGCCGTTACTTCTGAGCAGTAAATACCCGGAAGGTCGCAGCGTCAGACGCGGCAAGCTGAGCGGATTTCGCAGCAGCATTGTGAGTAAAGTGCTTACCGTGCCGGCTGAAAATGAACTCATCGCCCGGCTGACCGTTAATCACCGTTCTTGCCATAACAATGGCGTGATAACGCTGATCGTCGAACCAGACACGGGGACAGAACTCATAATGACCGGAAGGTGAAGACAGCCACCATGTTCTCCTGAGTGCAGCCGTGATATGAGGGTATTCAGACGCAACACGGGTTGCAGCTGAAAGAACAATATCCAAAGGCATACGCAGCTCAGTAAGGAACGAGCGGGTTACAGACATAGTTTCTCCTGAAAAACAGAGAAACATTTGCCCTGTCGGGAATGTTTCCCCGAAGAGCGAAGGCCGAAGCCGGATAGTTGAATGAACCTTCATCGCCAGGCAGTAGGAGCCGTGTTTGACGATATCTGCTTCCAAAGGCGAGCAGATGTACCACACTGATGTGTTCTCCCTTTCAGGCTACAGGAGTGTTATTGAAGCTACCCGAAGGCGGTCATCTCAAGCCACTGACCATTGGTGGTTGTCCGAAGACAACATAAGAAGCGTTTTAATAATAGCGCCTGTTCGAGGAAAATTACAAGACCCCGTTATTAACCTATTTCGTCAACGCGGTTATAAACACGCGCAACATAATCTCCGCGCCCGTCACCGTGTCCAAGATCCATCGACACTAAAGCCTCAGCTTCTTTTCGGCTCATGCCATTTTCAAGGTGATGATTTACGGCGTCCTGAGAATAAGCGTACCTGAGACTGTGCGGCGCATGTATTCCCGTCATTCCACTTTCACGTAATACATTATGATAGCGGTCAAGCGCCTGGTGAAGCGTTGGCTTGTCGATTAACTTACCGTTATTATCATCCACATAACGAACAGCCTCATTTAATAAAGCGACAACCCTGTCCCTTTCAAATATCGTTGCATCACGCGGACGCCCTCCTTTAGAGCCGAATACAACGCGAACATTATTTTCACCGGCGAGCAAACTTTTTCGCCACGTCTTGAGTGACTTTGCTGACTGAACAGTTTCTTCTGCCCTGAGACCAATATATCTTGCCAGTTGAATACCTAAAGCGATCCCACGATCTCTTTCTGATACGGTCGATATAATTTCCTTAAGACGTTCATCAGAAATGGCGAGCTTAGTCCCTTCCCTGCTGGCACCAGAAATATTCAGCGCCTGATTGCTCAGTTTTTCATGTGCAGGATTAGCCAGAACGTTACGCCCTCCCTGTGAAAGGATTGAACGTAATGCGGCCATTTCATTTTGTAAAGTTCGGGACGATATATTTTCAACCTGACGACTACGGATATAATTTTCGATATGTTTGGTCTTAATATGGCTTACGTCCCGAATCTGAATGTTAAGGGTTGCCAGTCGCTCCGAAAAGCGGCTGGCAATCTTTGAACGATCAGAAACTGTTTTAAAACTTCCTCCGCCCTGACGTGCGAGCGTAACGAGCTGCTTACTTAATTTTCCAGCCACTGCATACCTCCTTCAGAATCCACAGGTGTTGGCCCACAAAACCAACAGCTGTATGACTCTGTACATCTCTTCCCCGATGACACGGTTGCTTTTGCGCTTCCTGCGTCTCGACTGGTATCTGTGCATCGGGGCGGCGAAATGTTGAGTTCTTGCGAGGCTCCCCAGGTCTCTGACCTGTTTGCGGCTTACGCCGTGCTGACGTTAGTCAGTCTGCCTCCGTACACCAGTTTCCTGATGTCGCCATCGATACCGAGTCGATCATTCTCCTTCTAATAAAACGCCCTTAACGGGTTGTTCGTTAACGTCGCGTCATGGTTGATAAATAGCCAGTTGAGCACCTGAAAACACGTAATACGTGCACGTCAGATTGTACCGGCCTGCTGAAAAACGCACTGTGCGTGGGTTTGGTCGTTATGCGCTGCGCGCGTCACTTTGTTCTCGTTTCACTCGAACGAAAGTGACGCCGCGCAGCTTCATGCTTCTAATGCATTTTCCGCAAGCGCCCAAATGTACAAAATGGGCTTATGCGTCATTGCAAAAGTCGTATGCAGCTCAGGGCTTATCCCTGAAAAATTCATAACGAAAGTGAAGTAAAACATCGTTGTGGACGCTTTATCTGAGAGCAAGAGGCATAAAAAACAGCCCTGCGTTGGTATGTTTAAGAAACCCCCATCGTCGCGTCGTAGGTGCGCATTGTTGACGATATCTGCTTCCAGGAGCGAGCAGATGTACCACACTGATATGTTCTCCCTTTCAGGCTACAGGAGTGTTTTTAGCAGCTACCCGAAGGCGGTCCTCTCAAGCTATTCGACCATTGGTGGGTCGCCAGTTGGCGACGTAGTGCATGTGAACAATATCAATACTACAGCACCGATGTCAAAACAGATCTAATATTTACGTTTAAATCCGAATTCATATTAATAATTTAAAGGAAAAAAATGGACAACATTAGCAATGCGACCTTGCTGACTTTAACTGTCACCATATTTATAGCAGCAGTTAACTTTTTCTTTGGGATTCATGGAAGGCTGAAAAAATTCTCGAATGAAAGAATATCTGTCTACAAGGAAATATCCTCACTTGAGGATAGCAATGGACAATTGTCAGATGCTAAAGAAGTTGCAAAGCAGAAGCTCAAGTCACAAGTGCTTTTTGAATTGACAAAATTGAGAGATACCAAACTTGCTTCTTTAATGCTACATATCCTGAAGAAGAACTCTGGCATAGACATTAAAAAAGAAACGTCTGTCAGAACAGTAATTGACTGTTTAGATCAAGAAGTGACAGTTATAAACTCTTCATTTACAAACACCACCCTATCTCTTAGTCGACCTCGATTCCGTAAAAAAAGAAACAAAGGTGCCTTACTAGTTTTCTTATATATAACCCTATCAATTATATTTTCGCAAGCAGCATTTTCATTCTCTGAATCAAGAGAGCAATTACCAATGGCATTAGCAACAGGATTAATATCCTTGTTTATGATCTTTCTGTATGCACTATGTCTAATAAAATACCCTATACTGGGTAGCTTCAATCATTATAACAACATCATAAGCAATCTAGAAAATTAAATACCCCTCAGTGGAGTGGGTACTAAAACTCACTCCATTCTTAATGATTACCGTCCAAAATTCATCCTTGAACCCTATAACAATAATTTAATCCAACAACCTCTGGATAATATCTGAAAACATTTTAGAGGTGGAGTTAATCCAATTTATAAAAAATTATGAGCTTAACCGCTAAACTGGAGTTTTGTGAATATGAACGTGATACTGAGATAACCTGTTCCCTATTGATCTCACAGAATGCTGTTAGCATTCTGTACGCTGCTTTTAAACAGCTGCAGTTTGTAACCAGTGCTGTTTCTGCTTCGCAGATATGACTTTCCTGCGCCTCCGCCCAGTGTAGCATCGCCTTCATGAAAAAATCCGGCGCTGCGGTTCCAAACTGCAAAACAATGTCTGGCAGAGTCAGTAATGCTGTAGCCGGTACGGAAGCGCTGTCATATTTCATTTCAAGCCAGCTGCATCAATTGGATGTGCAGAACTTTGCGCCATTGAAGTCTTCAACGATGTTGTGTTCATGATCGCCCTCCCCTTTTGCACATTACAGCCACAATTTCCGCAGGTGTGATGCGCGCAAATACCATTTTTTCTGTCTGCGTGAGCAGATGGCCAATGGTCTTCGGCTTGAAGCGTTCGGTATTCAGAATATACAGGCCGGTGTGATCTAACACCTCAGGTATAAGCCATTGACAGAAAAGGAAATTTTCCACCTGGACTGAGAATATCGATCGTGACGCGGCGATTTTTCAAGTGCGTCAGGCGTAGATGAACCAGAAACACCTCACCCCCTCTGCACTCGCGGTCAGTTATCGATTGCAAATAAATCTTTTAGCCTGAATCTTTTGCCTTAATTTTCTGCGTCAGCATTAGCTACCCGATGGCCTGAAAGGCTTGGGAGAGGACGACGTTAGGCTTGGTGCGAAGCATGGCTGCCGCCAGAGGCCAGCATCATGTAGTGAAAGAGTATGCATTTTGTGGCGCCCCAATATTGAGGAGCCACACGGGATCGCAGGCGATGTTAATTCTGCGCCTCATCCGCAGAGGGGTTGTCCACAATTTGTGGTGTACAGCTATCCGCAAACCCTGTGGGCAGTTTATCGCACGACAGAGGGAGCAAGGTGGCAGGAGCAACTGCTCACTTAGCAACCAATCCCTGGCGCTATGCGTTTTATCCAGCTGAATTCTGAAAATAACTCATTATTCTTCAGGGGCATTATCGGTAGTGGGACGATTCATCATGGATACAGACTTGTCATTGAATCACCTCTAAATGATACTGTACATATAAACAGTGTCATTGGAAGGAGGATTTATGGGTTGTGTCATGTCGTTTTCAGCCGCAGAAGCTGTGGCTTTAAGAGAGTTACTGTCGTGAAACCCGCAGCTTACAGCACTGGCCTGACACTGCTCTGGCCGCCTATATTTACGCCTCGCGTTCGCGTGCCGCTGTTTGCGGACACCTGCGCGGCGGGCTTCCCCTCCCCTGCTCAGGATTACGTTGAGTCAGAGCTTGATCTGAACGAGTTATGCATACGTCGGCGAGCCTCAACATTCTTCGTTCGTGCCAGCGGCAGCAGCATGCAGGAGCTGGGCCTTTATGACGGTGACGTCATGGTCGTGGACCGTGCTGAGGAAGCTTCACATGGGGATATCGTCATTGCTGAGGTTAACGGCGAATTCACGGTTAAACGTCTGCAGCTGCATCCTCGGCTCGCCCTTCTGCCCATGAACCCTGCCTACTCAACTATTTATCCGGAAGAGCTGCAGCTGCTTGGCGTCGTAACTTGGTTCTTCAACAGCACGCGTGCCCGCCGGAGATAACTATGCCCATGTTTGGCCTTGCAGACGTTAATTCCTTCTACGCCAGTTGCGAATCGCTGTTTCGACCCGATTTGCGCGGCAAGCCAGTGGTGGTACTCAGTAACAATGATGGCTGCGTTATTGCACGCTCCGCAGGTGCTAAAGCGCTGGGAATAAAAATGGGAGCGCCCTGGTTTCAGATAAAAAATGAAGGATATCCCGTCAAAATTCATGTCTTTAGTTCGAATTACGCCCTATAGTAAGTTAAGTGGAATGCAACATTGGTTGAGTAAACTTTGAGCAGCAGAACTGCTGTCAGAGGTAAACACAATGCTGATTTCACCGAATGAACACAGCCTGGCGCTGGCTGAGCGCTGGCTTAAACTGTTATCCGATCTGGGCAGGGCGCAGGCCACGCTCACCGCCTACCGCAATGCCCTCAGCCATTATTTTGCGTTCTGCAGCCAGAACAGCATTGAACCTGAAAAGGCCCGGTTTGAAGATCTGGCCGCCTACATCAGCCCTCAGTTACCCGGCATGCCCTTTCCCGTGGCCAGCGCCACGCTCCAGCTGCGCCTGTCGGCGATCCGCCTATGGTATGACTTTCTGATGTACCAGGATCTCTGTCTGGTGAATCCGCTGCCCCGTTCCGGCACGCCTGGCATGCTGAGTTCCGGTAGAGGGCTGGTTCCCCGCGTCGTAAAGCTGCCACGGATCCCTGACGATGCGCAGTGGCAGGCTTTTCTTTTTCATGCTGCCTCATCCCCGCTTCGTGACCGCCTGATGCTGGCATTAACCTATTACGGCGCGCTGCGGCGATCTGAAATTACCTCCTTGCGTGTTGACGACCTCGACTTTGCGCACCGGCTTATCCGTATCCGGGCTGAAACTACCAAGAGCCGGCGTGAACGCATCGTCTGCTACAGCCCGGCCGTGGCACCCGTGCTGGCGGCGCATCTATTGCAGATGAAACGGGAAGGGATCGCCAGAGGTGCCCTGTTCCGTTCTGCGTCCGACCGCAATCAGGGCGCGCCGCTTTCCTTCTGGACCTGGAGCAAAACGGTACGGAACTGGGCACTGATGTCAGGGCTGCCGGACATATCAACGCATACCTTCCGCCACCTCCGCCTCACACATCTCGCCCGTGCGGGCTGGAAGCTGCACGAGCTGGCTACCTATGCGGGACACCGCGATCCGGGGACTACCCAGATTTACATCCACCTTTCCGGACGGGATCTCGCCGCCAGGATGGCAGGCGCGGTAGAAACGGCAGATATCAGAATGGCGAACCTCATTTTCAGCCAGGAGAATTAACATGAGCACAAGCACACCGACCGGAATCAGCTGGCGAGCCTTCAGCATTGATGAATACCGGCTGGAAACGTCACTGACTTCCGATGAGCGGACTGCGCTGGCCAGCTCTCACAGCCGGTCCGGTATGTTAAGGATGAAACCTGCGCCTGACCTTATCAGGCCGCTGACGGATATTGCCGCCGCAAGCGGATGCAGCAGCAAAATCGCCGGGCTGGTTATAGCAAGACTGCTGCGCGACATGAATGCATCAGGTGCGCCCTGCTGGTGCTGGCCTCAGGAACGCTGGCAGACGCTCTGCCGGGAAGTCAGGGAGGGTCGTCCTCTGATGGCCGCTTTTGCCTGGCACCTGGGAGGTCTGCATGACACGCTCAGCCTCCCTGATATCCGAAAACCCGCCCTCTATGCCTGCGCCATCTTCGGTCAGAGTTTTTATTATCAGGAGCTGCACCGGCTGACCGATACGCTGACGTCACTGGGTTATGCCGCGGGAAGCCAGAAACAGCACACATCCGGCGTGCTGGCAATGCTGATGATAATGAACAGGGATCCCCGGCTTGAGACGTTTACGACCGAACTGCTCTGGCAGGCACAGAACAGCATCGATAACGCGACATCCCGTTACGTCGGCCGGGTCTCACACGGGCTTGCTGCGCTGGGCATCATCAGCGCCCCGGTGAGGATGCGCAACTATACGAAGTGGTATGAAAAACCGGTCGAAGGAATCGATCCCGCCTGGGTGCACTGGTGCCGGCGCTGGCGGGAAACGTCAGTGCTGCGACCGCGTACCCGGGAAAGCCAGTACAGCTTTATTCTGCGCTGCGGCCTCTGGCTGGCAAGGGAGCATCCGCAGGTGCGGGAACCGGCAGACTGGACGCTGGAAATCTGCGCCAGTTTTATTGCGGCGGTGGGCCGGATGAACGTGGATGAGCTTCAGCTGGGCACGGAGAGAGGCACCCGTAAATCGATACGATCCGGCGAACCCATGATGCCCCACTCCCGCGCGGGTGTAATCTATGCGCTTCGCCGTTTCATGATCGATTATGAAAACTGGGGTTGGGGGCGCCTGCGCTTCAGCCCTGCCCGTCATCTTTCCACACCGGACACGCCCCTGTTCCGTCGCGGCGTCAATCCACGGGTTATCGACGATCCGGTCTGGCTGAAGCTCATCTGGGCCAGCCTGAATCTGCGCCAGGAAGACCTGCTCACTGAAATCCATTATCCGCTGGCCATGCTGCAGGCGATGGCCGTTATCTGGACCCATGCAGGGTTGCGGAAAAACGAGCTGCTCCGCCTGACCACTGGGTGTATCGCGCCGCAGGCAGATGAAATAGTGAAAGAGGACGGCAGCGTCATTCCTGCCGGGACCCTGTGCTACCTGCATATTCCCGCCGGAAAGACCTCAAAAGCCTATGTTAAACCCGTGGCGGCCGTGGTGAAAAAATATGTCGATACCTGGCTGGCCGAACGCCCGACAGAACAGGCCATGCTGGCTGATGAACGGACCGGTGAGAAAGTCCGGCTTCTGTTTCAGTTCCGGGGGAAGCCCGCAGGCAGCGCTATCATGAACCGCACGCTGATACCGATGCTGTGTGCAAGAGCCGGCGTCCCCGTAGAGGACAGCGGTGGCACAATAACCAGTCACCGGGGTCGGGCATCGGCAGTGACCGCGCTGGCGAGCGTTCCGCAGGGGATGTCTCTGTACGAACTGATGCAGTGGACCGGGCACTCAACGCCCCAGTCCACCATGCATTATCTCCGCATCCGCCCGACTCAGCTGGCAGCCTCGTTTGTCAAAGCAGACAGGGTCGCCCACATGATAAGCGTACTGATTGACCACGATCCGGAAGCCGCCAGCCTGACCGGCCCCGCGACGTACTATGATTTGGGCGATTCCTACTGCACAAATCCGTTCTGGAGCAGCTGTCAGCACCGGATGGCCTGCATCGGCTGTGATTTTAACCTGCTCAAAGACAGCGCGCGCGGGCTGATACTGGAAAGTAAAGCCTCAGTAAAACGCTACCTTGAAGAAGTCCCTCTCACCGCCGATGAAAAAGCGATTGTAGAGAATGATGCCGAAAAAATAGATCAGGCCCTTAAAAGACTGGCCGTTAAGCCTGGAGGATGAAACGGGCTGCAACAGGCCAGGCGCGGTGATGGCTGACTTGCCTGTGCCTGAATCGAGGCGGAGCAGGCCAGATTTCCCGTTCAGTAAAAATAGCTCCAGAGTGAATCATATGCCTTTTATCGAATATGTTTTTAGACTATGCTCTTTCAACTACCCTTGGATCATCCTGGATCGGGAATCAACATGTTATCTCTGACGCCACTGCAACTGTTCAAAAACCTTTCGGATGAAACTCGCCTGACGCTGGTGCTACTGCTGAAAGAGAAGGGAGAGCTTTGCGTGTGTGAACTCACCGGCACACTGAATCTTCCACAGCCGAAAATTTCCCGTCACCTCGCAATGTTGCGTTCCAGTGGATTACTCAGCGATCGACGCGACGGCAAGTGGATCCACTATCGCCTCTCCCCACACATGCCAGCCTGGGCGGCCTCTGTCATTGAACAGGCGTGGCTGAGTCAGCGTGACGAAATCCGCGACCTGGCGGGTCATTCACAGCTCGATCATGCAACCACTAACGGCAGAGCTGTCTGTCTGTAAAAAAAAAAATTTAACCAAACAAATTCGTTTATCCGAATGTGTTTGGCGTTGATTAATTAAAAAGGAGGCAGCATGCTGCTGGCAGGCGCAATTTTTATTCTCACCCTGGTGTTCGTCATCTGGCAGCCGCGCGGGCTCAGTATTGGATGGAGCGCGGTGGCCGGAGCCGCGCTGGCGTTGATTACGGGCGTGGTACACCCAGGGGATATTCCCGTGGTCTGGCAGATAGTCTGGAACGCCACGGCCACGTTCATTGCGGTGATTATCATCAGCCTGCTGCTGGATGAGTCAGGATTTTTTGAGTGGGCAGCGCTGCACGTAGCACGCTGGGGTGGCGGCAACGGAAAGCTGCTATTCACGTATATCGTGCTGCTGGGCGCGGCGGTGGCAGCGTTGTTCGCTAACGATGGGGCGGCGCTGATACTGACGCCGATCGTGATTGCCATGTTGCTGGCGCTCGGATTCAGCCGTGGTGCGACGCTGGCGTTCGTGATGGCTGCGGGTTTTATTGCCGATACGTCAAGCCTGCCGCTTATCGTGTCTAACCTGGTCAACATCGTTTCGGCGGACTTTTTCCATCTGGGATTCAGTGATTACGCGTCGGTTATGGTGCCGGTCAATATTGCCTCAGTGCTGGCGACACTCGTTATGCTGCACCTGTTTTTCCGGAAGGAAATCCCGGCAAAGTATGACGAGGCGAAGCTCAAAGCACCACGTGACGCCATACGTGATATCAGCATGTTTCGCACCGGATGGGTGGTGCTTATTTTGCTGCTGGCTGGCTTCTTTGCGCTGGAACCGCTCGGCGTGCCGGTGAGCCTGGTCGCGGCTGTCGGCGCACTGATCCTCTGGCTGATCGCGCGGCGCGGGCACGTGATTGATACCCGCAAGGTGCTGCGCAATGCGCCCTGGCAGATCGTGGTGTTTTCACTGGGCATGTACCTGGTGGTCTATGGATTACGTAATGCAGGTCTGACGGAGTATCTGACCACGCTGCTCAATGATTTCTCCGCTTCGGGTGTCTGGGGGGCGGCGATGGGTACCGGGTATCTCACTGCCCTCCTCTCATCAGTCATGAACAATATGCCCACGGTGCTGATTGGCGCGCTTTCCATTGATGCCAGTTCGGCACAGGGTATCGTGCGTGAGGCCATGATTTACGCCAACATTATCGGCTGCGATCTTGGGCCAAAAATCACGCCAATTGGCAGCCTGGCAACACTCCTGTGGCTGCACGTGCTGTCACAGAAAAACATCCGTATCAGCTGGGGTTACTACTTCCGGGTCGGCATCGTTATGACGCTGCCGGTGCTGACCGTTACGCTTGCCGCGCTCGCGCTGCGTCTGTCGATCTGACGATAATCCGGGGCGGCGCATGCGGCCCCCATACACGAGGTTTTACCATGTCTGACATCACCATTTATCACAATCCCGCCTGCGGCACTTCGCGCAATACGCTGGCGCTGATCCGCAACAGCGGCGCAGAACCCGTAGTGATCCATTACCTTGAAACCCCGCCGACGCGTGAAACGCTTGAAGCGCTGATTGAAGCGATGGGTACCGGTGTACGGGCGCTGCTGCGTAAAAATACTGACCCGTATGAACAGCTGGGCCTCGCCAGCGACAGCTTCTCAGATGAACAGCTACTGGATGCCATGCTTGCTCACCCGATCCTGATTAATCGCCCGATAGTGGTAACGCCGCTGGGAACAAAGCTTTGCCGCCCTTCAGAAGTCGTGCTGGACATTCTGCCTGACCCGCAACAGGGCCCGTTTACTAAAGAAGATGGCGAAGTGGTGATTGGTGCGGACGGTAAACGCGTCAGCCAGTAATCAGAAAGGATGAAAAGAAAAACCGGCGTTTCGCCGGTTTTATCAGATGCTGCGCTGGTTAACCCTGGCTGAGAGCTGCTCCGCGCTCTCCTTTCTCTCGCTGTAGCGGTCGGTCAGGTAGTCGCTTCGTCCACGCGTCAACACGGTGAACTTCATCAGTTCTTCCATCACGTCCACGATGCGCTCGTAATAGGCCGACGGCTTCATCCGACCCGCTTCATCGAATTCCGCCCAGGCTTTGGCCACGGAAGACTGATTAGGGATGGTGATCATGCGCATCCAGCGCCCCAGAATACGCATCTGATTCACCGCGTTAAACGACTGAGAGCCGCCGCTGACCTGCATCACCGCCAGCGTTTTACCCTGTGACGGGCGCACCGCGCCGGTTGCCAGCGGTATCCAGTCAATCTGCGCTTTCATCACGCCGGTCATCGCGCCGTGACGCTCCGGTGAACACCACACCATGCCTTCTGACCACAGCACCAGCTCGCGCAGCTCGGCAACCTTAGGGTGCGTTTCAGGCGCGTCATCGGGAAGAGGCAAGCCGGATGGATTAAAAATTCTGATATCGGCTCCCATCGCCGTCAGCAGTCGAGCCGCTTCTTCCGTGGCAAAACGACTAAACGAACGTTCACGTATAGAACCGTACAGCATCAGTATGCGCGGCGCATGAGTGAGCTCTGTCGCCGCCAGCTTTGCGGTCGTCACCGGTGCATCAAACAGGTCAGCATCGATATTGGGTAGCGTCATGTCCGTCAGGTTCATTGTGTTTTCTCCGTTAACTGTGTGGGCAGGCTGAAGCCGCATCCCCCTTCTCCGCTGCAGCACTCTTCGACGAGAAAGGCCAGCAGCTGCTCCAGCCGCTCATACTGTGGCAGGCAAAACAGCGTACGCCCCTGACGATCCTGGCGGATAAGCCCGACAGACATCAGCGCGGAAAGATGATGGCTCAGCGTGGATGCAGGGATATCCAGATGCTTCTGTATATCGCCGACCGGCAACCCACCATGTCCGGCCTTAACCAGCGTTTTGTAAACGGCCAGCCGCGTAGGATGGCCGAGTTCCTTTAAGGCGCTGGCTGCAGTGTTCAGGTCCATAGCAATCCCCATTTATCTATATTTCCAGAATAGTAGAAATAAAATTCCAGTCAACAAGTGTGATTGAGTTGTTATGTCCTCAATAAGGAAAATGTCCGCTGATCGCTTACTACAGCTTTTTCGCCCATGCATTGGCAGTTTCGTGCCAGGAGCGGACGTTTTCAACATCTGTATGCATTAATCTTTGGAGAAGAGTTTTCACTGCATAGCTATGCAAATGCGCCGAAATCATCAAGGGCATTTTTCGGGATTTGAGCCGGGGAAAGGTGCCGGAAGGGGTGTTATGGTAAATCCGGACACCTGATGGGCCCTACTTGCTAGCAATAGCAACCGCGTGCATAGCAACTGCATCCAGAGCCAGAACAACAGCCCATAGTTGCGGTTTTCTGTGGGTCTTCGTAGATAGCAAACACTGACACCGCTTTGCCGCGAACGTGCACGCGCACAGCGGCTATCTCATCTGCTGGGCCTATCACTGGCATTGCTCCATATTGGGACAAGTTGATTCGGAGTTTGTTATCTTCGATCTTTGTCTCGAAGTTCGCTTGCTTCAACTCAGCGCCCTCATCATCTCCACATGCACACTGTCCATTTTCATCTTCCAGATGGAGGTAAATGGGAGGTGCGGATTCGTTTTTTTTCGGGGAGAGGGTATCGGTACTCATAGGATTTCTCCAATCAGTTTATTGGTTGAGTTATGGCTCGCAACACCGTCCTATGGCAGTGTGAGTTAGAGGGAAATACAATTCTTCACCTTTTCGTCATAGCGATAATAAGCAAAGCACATGCCCATTCGGGCATCAAGGTGGGGGCCGCTTGGAAAAGGAAAAATATCCTATGCCAAGGCTTTTTTTTACCAGTATGGTATAGATAACCACCTGAACTACCGCTGCTCCGCCCTCTGTTATTCGAAAGATAGTTCCGTACATCCCTTACAGTCATGGGTTTCTGCTCAATGGAACGAAATCACCTCTTAAGCCCAAATGCTTAACGTAAGATGATTTCTCTTTCCCATGCTGCCCCCTATATAAGCCATCGACGCGAAATCTACGACTGAAGCCCGCAAAACGGGCTTTTTCATGCCAGTTGGACAATAGATGTTATGTCTAATGCGGCATAACATTCCTATCCCATAGTTTTGACGTCAGCTCCTCGCTCAAAGCTGCCCATAGGTACACGAGAATCCTTTTGTAAAATTGTCTTCTAAGGGATTGATCGTACTGAGCAGCACCCTTTTTATTCGAATAAGTCACATCTCCCCACTTGTCAGCGCTTCGAAGCTCATTAATACTGTATACATGAACAGTATTAGTTTGGGGGTTTTCATGCGCATTTCATCTTTTTTACTAAATCAATCATTGCCAGGTGCCCGGGATTTAAAAAATGAAGGCCGTTAGTTACACGCAGGGCCTGACGCTACTCTGGCCTCCCGTATTTACGCCGCCGCTAAGAGTGCCGCTTTACGCAGATCCATGCGCTGCTGGATTCCCCTCCCCTGCCCAGGATTATGTGGAGAAAGAGTTAGATCTGAACGAGCTCTGCATAAAACGCCGCGCTTCTACGTTCTTTGTTCGCGCAAGCGGAAGCAGCATGCAGGAGCTGGGTCTTTGTGACGGTGATGTCATGGTGGTTGACCGCGCCGAAGAAGCCTCGCACGGCGATATTGTCATTGCTGAAGTCAACGGTGAGTTCACCGTTAAGCGTTTGCAGCTGCAACCGCGACTTGCATTGCTGCCCATGAATCCCGCCTACTCCGTGATATACCCGGAAGAGCTTCAGTTGCTTGGTGTTGTCACCTGGTTCTTTAACAGCACGCGTGCGCGCAGGAAGTAGCTATGCCTATGTTTGGACTTGCGGACGTCAACTCATTTTATGCCAGCTGCGAAGCGCTGTTCAGGCCGGATATACGTGGCAAACCCGTTGTCGTGCTCAGCAATAATGACGGCTGTGTCATTGCCCGCAGTGCCGGCGCGAAAGCGCTGGGCATAAAAATGGGAGCACCCTGGTTTCAGATAAAAACGGAAGGTTTTCCAGAAAAGGTCTTTATTTTCAGCTCGAACTACGGGCTTTACCATAACCTCAGCCAGCGAGTCATGACTGCTCTGGAAGAGATGACACCTCGCGTAGAGCAGTACAGCATTGACGAAATGTTCCTGGACCTGACGGGCATAGACGGCTGTGAAGACTTTGAACATTTTGGTCGGCGCCTCAGAACACACGTGCTCAGCACTACGGGTCTTACCGTAGGTGTGGGCATGGGGCCAACCAAGACGCTGGCAAAATCTGCGCAGTGGGCAAGCAAGGAGTGGAAGCAATTTCGTGGCGTGCTGGCGCTGACAAAAGGCAATCCGAGGAGAACGGCAACTCTTCTTGAAAACCAGCCAGTTGAGGAAATCTGGGGCGTGGGGCGACGCATCGGTAAGCGCCTGAACCAGATGGGCATCACTACCGCACTTCAGCTCTCACAGGCCAGTCCGAAGTTCATCCGGGATAACTTTTCCGTTGTACTGGAACGGACGGTACGTGAGCTTAATGGCGAATCATGCATACCACTTGAAGAGCTTCCTCCGGCCAAACAGCAGATTGTCTGTTCACGTTCTTTTGGGGAACGCATTACCTCTAAGGAAAGCATGCAGCAGGCACTGTGCCAGTACGCAACGCGCGCAGCTGAAAAATTAAGGGGAGAGCGTCAGTTTTGCCGTCACGTCGGGATTTTTATCCGGACGTCACCACACGCCGTTAATGAAGTGTTCTACGGGAACAATGCTGGCGAAAAACTTGCCCTTCCCACTCAGGATACACGCGACATTATCGAAGTCGCTATGCGTTCACTTGATCGTATCTGGCTGGACAACCGGCGCTATATGAAAGCGGGTATTGCTCTGGATGATTTTACGCCGAACGGTATTACACAACTCAGTCTCTTCGAAGAGAACAAACCAAGGGCAAACAGTGCGCAACTGATGAAGGTACTTGATGGCATTAATCAGTCAGGGCTGGGGAACATCTGGTTTGCCGGACAGGGGATAAATACTGAATGGAAAATGAAACGGGAAATGCTCAGTCCTGCGTGGACAACACGCTGGTCTGACATTCCCGTTGCGCGGGTACGTTAATTAAAATGAGATGGCAAAAATGGACCTTGCCGGACGTTGTTTTTGTATTCCACATAAATCACTCACTGTCGCAGCGAGTTATGACATCTATTGAGGAGATCGCTCCACGGGTCGAACAATATAGTATCGATGAGATGTTTCTTGACTTGACTGGCATTGACGGGTGCGAAGGTTTCGAAGATTTTGGCCGGCGTCTTCGTGCTCACGTGCTTCGAACAACTGGCCTTACCGTGGGCGTAGGCATAGGGCCCACAAAGACCCTCGCTAAATCAGCGCAATGGGCAAGCAAAGAGTGGAAACAATTCCGCGGGGTACTGGCGCTAACGCCCAGCAATCCGCAGCGCACCACTACTCTTTTGGAAAATCAGCCTGTCGAGGAGATTTGGGGGGTTGGCCGGCGAATTGCTAAAAGACTAAACCTGCTGGGAATTGAAACCGCGCTCCATCTTTCACGCGCTCATCCTAAATTCATCCGTGACAACTTCAGCGTAGTACTGGAGCGTACTGTGCGAGAGCTTAACGGCGAATCCTGCATACCCTTAGAAGAGCTTCCTCCAGCCAAGCAGCAAATCGTTTGTAGTCGTAGTTTCGGTGAACGCATCACAACAAAGTCTGCCATGCAGCAAGCACTTTGCCAGTACGCAACGCGCGCAGCAGAAAAACTACGCGGTAAACGTCAGTACTGTCGCCATGTCAGCATGTTCATTCAAACGTCACCCCATGCACATAATGAGAGCTATTATGGCAACACTGCAGGTATGAAGCTTTCGCTTCCTACGCAAGATACCAGAGAGATCATTGATGTTGCGATGAAGTCCCTTGATCAAATCTGGCTTGAAGGAAAAAGGTATATGAAAGCCGGCGTCATGCTCGATGATTTTACGCCTAATGGAGTGAGCCAGTTGAATCTGTTCGATGAAAATCAACCTCGGGCCAACAGCGAAAAGCTCATGAAGGTTCTGGATGGTATCAACCAGTCCGGACTTGGCAATGTGTGGTTTGCTGGTCAAGGTATCGATACAGAGTGGAAAATGAAACGTGAATTGTTGAGCAACGCCTGGACTACCAACTGGAACGAGATCCCTGTAGCCAGAGTGTATTAGAGCCTCACAGCACGCTAAAAGATGAGATGCCCATTGAGCGTAAATCTCCGATAGCCAATTTAGAGTTACCTCCGCACTAGCAGATAATATTTATGATTATTCATACTACTATAGAACGCTATGACGCGGAGGGATGTTCTATACACCAGGGTCAATAAGATAATCATTTTCAGTAAGCGCTAAACATTACACCCGGTCTATTTCGATTTCCCAAAGAACAAGGGAAATCAAAATGTTGTTAAAATAGGTTCGCACAACGAACTACAAACCTGCAGTGTTTCCCATGTAAGAATCGATTCATTATGCACCAATGGCCTTGAATGATACTCATATTCAAGGCCTGTAAAATCTGGTTGAAATTGTAAGAACGCTGAATTTCTGAGGGGCATTTTTGTTGACAGCTTCCTGAACTACCTAATGCTTTTGATTGGTTTCGACATCAGTTAGTACTTTTAACTCCCAAGGTAGCGCCATAACTCACAGAACCCTATCAGAAATAGTTCTCTTCTACGTCTACGCTCATTACCAATAGCTGATAGATGTTTTGAGGATAGCATCATGTTCCTGAACAGAATTAACTCCAGACTTGGCATTGGGAGTGGTTATCGTTATATGCTGGTTAGCCAATGTGCATCTACCCAATTCATTCCACTCATGGCAGGTGGTCACTGTCTTCTCCACGGTGAAATAGGTTGCCGTTGAAGTTAAACTGAGCTCTCTACCTGTTTGATCATAGGAATAGATGTCCAAGACCGATGCTGAGCGTTTCTGAAGAAGTCGTCCACTGGCATCATACTCATAGTCTGTTTTAGCATTATCTGAACGAAGATTACTTCTTCTATCCGTGCTCAGTAACCGCCCAGCCGCATCGAAGCGGAAAGATGTATTCGCTACTCCAATTTGATGTTGATTTTCTGTCATTGCTTCAAATCTATCACCTGACTTACTTATTACTCCATTTTTCCCTAATAAGATCACGCCCTCAACTTGCTGGCTAAAGAGTTCGGTTTTCTTTTTTGAGTCTGTATCAGTCATGGCGTTATCAAACTTCAAATTTGTTTTCCAGCCATACTCTTTTTTATTGATTTCTGCAGAGTAGGTCGCCGTTAGCACTCGACTTCCCGTTTGGTAGTTCTTTTCCTTAGAAAACTCTGCTTTTATCAATTCTCCGCAACGGCTGAAAATAGCTGAAACTGAACTGTGGATGAAACCATCACGGCTTTCGATGGTTAGTTCCATTGCTTTAGGAGTGTCAGCTGAAGGCTGCTCATCAAAGAGAATGAAATTATTCATCTTGTTATTTTGAACTTGCTGAGGTGAACACTCAGCGCTGATCGCATCGAAAGCGAAGAGTGATAGAAGAGAAAGTAAAGCTGAAGCCTTCATAATTGACATGAATCCATCCTGAACATTCCATTTGATAGAGCATTGTATCTATAAATTCACTATTGCCAAGATTGGTTATAGCCTGTAGAAGCAGAAAAAAATATGAAAAAACCACGTTCTAATTACCGCCATAAAATTTCACGAGTGAGTACAGCAATAACTTTGAATGCACATCATTCTGATGAAAGACATTTAAAAAATCATCTCTAGGGGTTTGATAGGATAACAAGGTATCTCTTCGCTTCAACGGGCGGGAGAAACGCAGATATCCAAGGGAATTTCAATCTGAAATAAAAAACAAAAACATATATTTTTCATTAACTTAACATTGAAATGTCCGTGGGTACTTCTGCGTTTTTTCATCACGTAGTCGTAGATAAGAGAAGTGGGGGAAGGGTGCAGCAAATCGCATCACCATTGTCTAATTGGCGTTAGCTCATAGAAGGAAGAAGGCTGCTAATTGAGCAACGATGAGTGAGATCAACATCTCATGCTCGGTACAACTTTTTAAAGAATATCGTTAAAAGTTGCACGCAGCATCATAAGCTGTACACTGGCTGCAAAAGTTACCAACGGAGCGGAGTAATGAAAAGTAATTACGGTGGGGTAGACGTAACAGCACGTAGGGCAAATGCCATGCTTCGCAGCATGAGTGATGACATCACTGATAGACGTAATGAATACGGACTCGATCAGTATTACCAGACATTCACGCGAAATTCGGTAGCTAATCTACCTAAGCTTAGCCGCCGAGCTGTCGAGCAAGCTGTAGAAGAAATGGAATCTAAAGGGCATGTGTTTGGCAAAAAGGACGCCGGTAATGCCAAGCACTATGCATTAACCATTCAGGATGTGGTTGATATTTACGCTCATCGCAAAGTGCCAAAGTATCGCGATATTCATGCAGGAGAAGGTCCGTTTGTAGTGTTCGTGGTTAACCTTAAGGGTGGCGTATCAAAAACAGTCACCACGGTTACCCTTGCTCATGGCCTGCGTGTTCACCCAGACCTATTACAATATGACCTGCGTACGCTGGTGATTGACCTCGATCCTCAGGCATCCAGCACCATGTTCCTTAATCACACGAATAGTATTGGCTCAATCGTCGAGACAGCAGCTCAGGCTATGTTAAACGATCTGGATGCTGAGCAAATCAAAGAAGACATCATTAAGCCGACCATTATTCCCGGTGTGGATATCATCCCAGCTTCGATTGATGATGGCTTTATAGCGAGCCAATGGAATGACCTGGTTAATCAGCATTTACCGGGGGTACTTCCCTCTGATGTACTGCGACGGAATATTATTGATCGTGTTGGACAGGACTATGACTTCATCTTTATTGATACGGGTCCGCATCTAGATGCCTTCATGCTTAACGCCATTGCCGCCAGCGATTTACTGTTGACTCCTACGCCGCCGGCACAGGTAGATTTTCATTCCACGCTGAAGTATTTGACGCGCCTGCCCGAAATGCTTGAGCAGCTGGAGGAAGAGGGCATCACTCCCCGCATCAAAGGTAATATCGGTTTTATGTCGAAAATGACGTCTAAGCGGGATCATGAAATGACGCATGGTCTGGCTCGTGATGTATTTACCTCCTACATTCTCGACGCCTCACTACCGCGCCTTGATGGCTTTGAGCGTTGCGGTGAGAGTTTCGACACCATTGTCAGCGCAGATCCTCACTCTTATCCGGGTAGTGCTGAAGCCCTTAAGAATGCGAAACGTGAAGCTGAGCGTTTTACGCAAGCTGTATTTAAGCGAATTGAGTTTGTAAGAGGTATTAAGTGAAAAAAGAAATGGTAAAACTTGGCCGTCAATTCGGTAAAACAGGCTTCTCTAAAACGCTGAATGAGATCGATGGCGAGCGCGTTTTCACTTTAAAATCAGGTGCAGAAGCAAGCTTTACCCTTACAAGGGTGCTTCATGATGATATCGAGTCAAACACCTATGTGGATGCAGCGATAAACGGCCGTGACCAAGCGTTTCTGACCCCGGAATCAGTTAGTGATATCGCGCGTACGATCAAGTTACAGCAGTTCTTCCCGGCTATTGGCCGCGAAATGAATGGGCGAATTGAGGTTCTGGATGGTTCACGCCGACGCGCAGCCTGCATCTTTAATGGCACATCGTTTGAAGTGCTGGTTACACGTGACGAAATAAGCCTTGCAGATGCGCGTCAACTTGCCATCGACATCCAGACAGCCAAGGAGCATACGCTTCGTGAGCTTGGAAAGCGTCTTCAGTTGATGTACCCGGATGATATGAATAAGTCTGAGATTGCTGAAGCAGAAGGGCTCTCAGCAGCCAAAGTCACTAGAGCATATCAAGCCGCAGCTGTACCGGACGAAATGATCGCCGTCTTTCCTTCAGTTAGTGAATTGTCCATCAACGATTATCAGACATTACTGGATATAGCTGATAAAGCTAAAGCCCAGCACATAAGCATTGAGCAACTCACTGCAGCGGTGCAAGAACGCATAGATAATGATGTCTCTTATGCACCTGAAGATCCGAGTGTAAAAGCCAAAATCATCGCTTATTTCCGTGCAGAAAATGCCGGGGTGAAAAACAAGCGCGGCCCCAAGCAAGTCGTCACGGAAAAAATAGCTGACTTTAAGGACAAGAAACAGTTTGCCCGCAAGAAAACCGACAGTGAAAAAAGATTAGTCACATATGAGTTTTCACGCCTCCCGGCGACCTATCAAGCAGAACTTGATGCTGCTGTTAAAGCTGTGATAGCACGTATGCAAGCTGAAGGTGATAGCTAACATCCATCCCAAGAGGCAAAGCTTTATGACTAAAGCTGTGCCTCTTTCAAATCTGTTCATTAAAATCCCCCCTCCCAAAAACAACCTAACTTATTGTAATACAATGGAAAACAAAAAATATTTCACATTGAAATTCCCATAGAACTCATCTAAAAATCATTTAACAAACAAGTTCAGAGTTATGTGAAAAGGATAGCGGGAAACATGGAGTGATCTGAGGAGTAACTTAAAATCTGCGCGTCATGGCCATCTCCCAAGCTTTAATTCCATATTCACTCAGCTATGTCGACCGACCCTTCATAAAAATTCCCGTTGTACCTAACTGCGGCACATTTAGTCTGAGTCTGGCAATTCAGCGCTGCATACGGAAAGCACTTGTTATAGTGCTGCCGTCACTTATCACGCGTGCTGTTATCGTAAGCATTCTCACTGATAACTTTGCTCATTCAGGCATTCACTTAATCGTCCATTTGAACTCACATTAGATCCGTTCATTTTTGGCTGACCCTGCTGGATGAGCCTAATTTACACATCATGTTCAAAAAGCCAGGCAGGTGAATGCCAGCCCCTGAGCAGTTCTTATCGTCACTAGATTGCCTCCTAAAAGCACGATACTGTCCAGAATATATGCGACCTGAACACCTGAAATCCATAAAGCAACGGTGATAGTCAGGCTTGCATCCGTATAATCATTTACACAGGCCAGGCAATTAATACGGCGACAGTTGAAGAGGGCTTCCATGATGGCCCTCATCAATCTAGCCAGGTTGAGTACATCCGTATAAGAAAGAGGAAGCCATTCAGCTACCAGCCCCTTAAAGCGCTGCCTAAGCTTTTCGCCCAGCGCGTTAAAATGATAAATGCAGTTAACTCGCTTGTGAGTCACTCATAGCTCTGAACGCATCTAAACCCACCAGCTACAGCGAAAACCAAAGCGCCGGCACGCAAAATTCAGTTCATTGATGCGGCTTTCTACTCAGGTACAAGCAGCTGTACGCTATGACTTATAAAGGCAGTTGTACATGGTCAAACCTATGAGTCTGAAGGCACGTCACTGCGACAGTCCGGTCACTCCTATAAACCCCGCGGCATCCCGCTTTAATCTATCGTCAGTACTTTTGGGCCATAGCCATCTGAAATGCCTTCTTATCCAGAATGACTTCGGCAAGCAAATTCATGAGCTGGGCATTGCTTTCTTAAAGTGACTTGACCCGCTTCACTTAAGGAATTCGATGCCGCCAAACTTCTTACACCAGATAGAGAAGGTAGTGTCTGAAATAGCGTGCTTGCGGGCAGCAATCCCAGCCTCGGCCGTGTAGAACATACTCATGATCTGTTCGTCGAAAAAACGTTTCTTCTTGGGGATAGCCTCACAATCCTGATGGCGATATGACTAACACAGGGAAGTATCCATCAAAGTGCAGTAGGTCATGCATACCAAAGCCGATACGAATGACATAAGTATTGCTGCGGTGAAATAAAATCGTTTGATTCAGAACTAGAAGTGGATAGCTTGGTTGGGGTGGGGGGGGATATATCGTGGATAAGAGTTGAAGGTTGATTTAAACACAATTCTGCCGCATTTCTTGTGCTGGATTTGTATTTCCCTGCAAGAATCCCTTAAAAACAATCGTTTATTAGCACTGACGTCGCTACGTGAATTTTAGTGGCTTCGCTGTACCAATCCTCAGCAGAATTCACCAGAACGCGTCACAAATTAGTGTGTAAAATTGGCCTTAAGCATCAATTTGTCATTTCAAGGCGTAACCACATTTCAGGTTATGCTCCGTGCTACGGACAACTTGAATTCACCATTTTCCTGGCATAAGCGTTCATTTCACCCTATGAAGTTGCCAGGCTACATCGTCTCAAGAACATATGATGTGGAACGGCTTCAATTCAGGGGGTAGTAAAATCCCTAAGGTTTAAACAATGGGGGAAGGTAGGGAAGGCGATTACGGCTTCGCTAGAATTTTAAATCTCGGTTCTGTTGAGCATCGCCATTAAGTGCCAGCCAGCACTAGATTGTAGTGATTAGGCTATAGACTCGGGCAATCGTCTCAGGATGATATAGCGTTCACGAGGTTTAGTGTATGGGGTCTTATTCAAACTAAAGGCCCTCAGCTCGCTGATTATCCATCAAACACTTTAGAGTCTGCTCTCCCATTGCTTCATTTGACGTACTTAGATATAAGACTTTTAGTGGAAAATTCGCGTGTTTAATGCCTTTGGAAATTAATTTTTAAACGGCATATTACTTCGGTCTTGCGGTACAGCTGATGCTTTAAAGACAGCAAGAAGAGGTGTTGCTGAGCGAAATAATGTTGGGGATGTATAAAAAAGTGTTCCAACGTAGAGTTCAAAAGCTTTCCAACCCATTAAAAGAGAAGTGTATTATACTTTTTTACGTATTTACATCAGCAAGTTACTGATTACTTCCTCTTGTTCTAACAAATCTAAGCCATCACTCATCTTCTGTTTCAACAGCCCTTTCACTACGCCATTATCTCAACAAATCCTGCTTCTACTATTCTGAAGATTTCACTCGATGGTTATTGGATTCCCCATGAATGGACATTGATCTGATCGATGTCTAGCTGAGTATCTACACAAGCGAAAAATTGAAATGAACATGGAATTGAGAAGGAATGAGAGGGCACTCAACACTATCAAATGTCGCAACTAGTTACTGCTTACAGGCAATGTGAAAGGCTTGACGAGCTAGATTTTGCTGAAAGCCGAAAGTGTATGTCATGGGTAATCTCAATCCAAATGACTACTAAAGCGAGTAAGTTACTCACTATAGCGGTCTTTAGCGTTGCACGTTCTACTCACACCTAAGCAAACCCATACCAACTCATTGGAATAAAGACGAATGTGGATACTCACTACAATAGTCATCTTCTCTCTATAGCAGTCATCATGAGTTGCTGTTGAGAGTCAACAATACGTTTTAAGATCCAGAAGCCAGGCATCAGTACTGTTATACGAGCTCTGTTTGAAGCGGTGTTTAGTACAAGCTCATTAGAAATCCTCAATCATTACAACCACAAACCACAGTATTCCCCGTAGGTACTCACTGTATCAATGCGATGACCAGTCATCAGTGAGGCCAGTTCTTTCCCTTTGAGATGTATGACTGGATATAGCTTACAGGCTTATAGCGTTCCTTTATTTATCCCCATTATCCACAGGTCAGATCCAATAACTTGATCCTAATATGATCCCATTGAGATCCTAAACAGATCCCGACAACGCCACAGGCCTTGCTATCAGTGGTCTAAGCGCCTGTCATTGACTGCTGTAGTGAGTGTAATGACCAATATAACGAGCATCTTGACTGCTATAGAGAGCAGAGATGACCAATATAGAGAGAACATTATGACTGCTATAGTAAGTAACGAGCTGATTTGCTTGTTAATAAGCCAGTTACTCGAAATTATGGTCAAACACCAGCTGCTCATAGGTTCGGTCAAACCACTACATTTTCTGGGTTCTAAGTTTTAAATAGTTATGCACCGAAAACAGCACGCAAAATGGGCAATTTATTGGTTTTAAAGTTATCAACTGGATAGATCCAATAACAGATCCTAATAAGAACCTATATGTCCCATACAGATCCCGGATCGCTCTGATGCCTTGCGGGACTAGGCTTTAGCGTTGATCGCTGACTGCTATAGAGAGTAGAAAGACTACTATAGAGAGTAATTAAACCGCTATAGTGAGTAGAATAACCGCTGTAGTGAGTGATAGTATCCACTGTAACGAGTAACGGCGACTATCGCTTGTTCAAATCACGGATTTTCCAAATGCCGAAAAAAGAACAAGAAATCAACCTGATAGCTGATGCATTCAGTGAAACAGACAAACGAACCGGTGAAGTTGTTCACCTCACACCTAACAGTAATAATACTGTTCAGCCCGTTGCGTTGATGAGGCTGGGGCTATTTGTTCCCACGCTTAAATCCACTGCAAATGGTCGTAAAAATCAGATGTCTACAATGGACGTCACCGATGAGCTTAAACAGCTCACGATCGTAAAGGCTGAAGGTTATGAAAATATCAAAATCACAGGTGCACGTCTTGATATGGATAACGACTTCAAAGCATGGGTCGGGATCATTCATGCTTTTGCGAAATATAAAGTGCTGGGAGATAGCGTAACGCTTCCCTTCGTTGATTTCGCCAAACTCTGTGGTATTCCATCATTACGCTCCTCTGCGAAGCTTAGAACGCGTCTGGAAGCCTCTCTGACACGCATTGCAACGAATACCATCCACTTTGCCAACAAAGAGGGTGAGTACTACGTGACGCACCTGGTTCAGTCAGCAAAATACAGCGTGAAAAATGACACTGTTACCCTGCAAGCCGATCCTAAGATCTTTGAACTCTATCAATTTGATCGCAAGGTGTTGCTTCAGCTTCGAGCTATCAATGAATTAGCGCGTAAGGAGTCTGCACAGGCGCTTTACACCTTCATCGAGAGCTTGCCCCCAGATCCCGCCCCGGTGTCCATGCAACGCCTCCAGGCTCGGTTAAATTTGACCTCTCGGCCTAATACTCAATACGCCACTGTAAGAAGGGCTATGGAGCAGCTGAAAGAGATCGGTTATCTCGATTACACAGAGTTCAAAAGAGGATCGACGATCTACTTTTCGATCCACTACCGTCAGCCGAAACTCAGACCTGCAAGTATCCCAATCAGTCTTCCTGAACTTGAGGACGATGAACTGGACAATGAAGTTGAAATCGTACCCGCTAAGAAGCCGGTGAAGGCGAGGGCGGCTCCAAAGGCCAAGAAGGAGACGGCCGGCAAAATGGTGATGTTGTCAGAAGAAGAACTCGCAATGCTTGAAACCATCAGGAAGAGCAAAAAAAATTAATCCTCATCTTTCGGCTTATCACTTCCTCGTATGTTGACCGCTATAGCGAGAGGCATCTCGCTATAGCGGTCATGCTCAATTCCGAATCAAATATGTGATCATGATCATTCTCACTACAGCAGTCATTTTCTTGAGAGAGATGGTTTGATAATCACCAATTCACTCGCTATAGCGGTCATTAGTGACGTCATCTTCTCAACCGCTATAGCGAGGAAACGAAATTTTCTCTGTTTCAAAATGACTGCTATAGAGAGTATATACCGACTATATTCGGCCAATATCAACAACTGCCCTGGTAGTCACTAACCTCGCAACCCTTGTGAATAGGGATGTTAGTAGGCACTAACACTAAATATTGACTCTGCTAAGTTACACTCGGCCCTAAGCATCTTGACCGAGGGAAATACCTATACTCTCCGAATACTCTTCATAGCAGTCATTGAATTCCTTTTGATAATCACTCTCTATAGCAGTCATTCGCTCAGACTGCGCTCTTACTCTCCATAGCGGTCATTACTCTCTATAGTAGTCATCATCTACAGCAAGTCTTGATTACACATTGAGTATAATTCTTGACCAAATTAGCCGGTGATATGTCTTAGGATCTGATCATTAGGATAAAAACGTTACTGCAGATTGGGTGTAACACTGTCACGTCTTAATGCATTGCTTCCAGCATAGAATTAGAAATCGGAGAGAAAAGTGCATGATTATGGCACATATGGATAACGTTAGGTTTGAACGAAAATCAGGTTTAAACCACATCGACGGCATACTTGATTAGGAGAGAGTATGAGAAATGGCTTAACAGGTTGGAGTGACCCCGAGCCCATAGACAAATCTGCCCTATATTTTGAGCATAGGAGGAGTCTATGGGCACACCACGATTTACCCCTGAGTTTAAAGAAGAAGCAGTCCGCCAGATCACCGAGCGG
>NZ_JAINFN010000013.1:0-116919 GCF_026130245.1 Pantoea sp. JK | reverse complement strand
CCTGGCGGCTTTAGCGCGGTGGTCCCACCTGACCCCATGCCGAACTCAGAAGTGAAACGCCGTAGCGCCGATGGTAGTGTGGGGTCTCCCCATGCGAGAGTAGGGAACTGCCAGGCATCAAATAAGTGAAGAAGCCCCGAACGAAAGTTCGGGGCTTTTTTACATCCGGATATTAGTAAAAAATCTACTAATTCAACGCTTGTTCAGCCACTGAGCAATAAAATCAGCAACCTGCATTGGTTGATTAATATCCAATACCGGCAAATTCAGTTCTAAATCTTCATCAGCAGCGACTGCAATTACATACTGATCCAGCAAATCCTCAACCCTACCTTTAACGCCACGCCGCCAAAGTGCAATTTTGGGGACCGCCTCATCTTTGAAACCCTCTACCAGCACCAGATCTAATGCCGAGCTATCCATCTGCGATGCTAATTGCATCAGGCTTAGCGGCCTATCGGGTGTTTCAGCCATCAACGCCCAGCGCTGATTACTGGCGACGATCACTTGATCCGCCCCAGCTTTGCGCAGTAAATAGCTGTCTTTCCCCGGCGTATCGATATCCATCTGATGATGTGTGTGCTTAATTAAGCCTGGTCGAATCCCCCGAGCTTTGAGCAGCGGGATAACCTGCTCGAGCAAGGTCGTTTTTCCGGTCCCGCTCCACGCCGTAATTGCCAGTAAGCGCAGGCTCATAAACATTTTTCCTCATTCACGAGGTCATCTGGTGTGTTGATATTGCGAAACGCAGATTCTGGATCCGAAAACGCAACGGCATGCCCGCCATTCTCATGTAAAAACTGCATCAGGCGTCTCTTGCCGCGCAGTAGCCAGGCTTCAAGATCATCAGCGAGCGCACGATTGACCAGCGCTAAGGATGGATGATCACGCAGGGAAGACTTCACCCACACGGCGGGCGCATCATTACGCTGCTGCCATAAACGCGCGACGAAATCATTGGGGATCCATGGCGTATCGCAAGCGCAGAAAGCGACCCATTCGGTTTCACTGCTGCGTAAACCGCTGAGCATGCCAGCCAGCGGTCCGGGATAATCGGGCAATGAATCGGTAACAACCTGACAACCACTTGCCTGATAGCGATCAATGTTACGGTTAGCGCTTATCAACACAATATTGACCTGCGGCCGAAATCGCCGCAAAACGTGCTGATAAAGGGGTTCGCCCTGTAACATCAATAATCCTTTATCAAGGCCTCCCATACGGCTGCCTTGGCCACCCGCGAGGATCACGCCGGTAAATGCTGTCATCTTCGTCTCCTTGCTTCATTCTGGACGATACTTACTGAGCGGCAGCGTACCATCTGCATAAGGAATCAATGATGAAATATCACCGACTCAATGAACTGCTCGAGCTCCTGCAACCGGCATGGCAAAAGGATCCCGATCTCAATTTGCTGGCATTTTTGCAAAAACTGGCGCAGGAATCTGGTTTCAGTGGCCCATTAAGTGAATTAACCGATGATGTATTGATTTACCATCTCAAAATGCGTGACACAGATAGCCAGAGTGTCATTCCCGGCCTGAAAAAGGATTATGAAGTGGACTTCAAAACCGCGCTATTACGTGCACGCGGTGTGATTAAGGATTATGAGTAATGTTATCCTTGCGCATTAATCGCAAAGGTAACACACAGGCCAAATGATGAGCGAAGCCGCCTTTAATTTCCAGACGCTGAATCCCGATGTCATCCTTGATGCACTTTGGGATGCGGGTCTGCGTGTCGAATCAGGCTTAACCGCCCTCAATAGCTATGAAAACCGCGTCTATCAGTTCAGCGATGATGATAAACGCCGCTATGTGGCTAAGTTTTATCGTCCGCAGCGCTGGAGCGCGCAACAGATCCTTGAAGAGCATCAGTTCACTCAGGATTTATTAGAGGATGAAGTACCGGTTGCCGCGCCGCTCGTTCTGCAGGGCAGCACGCTGAATCATCATGCCGGCTTCATGTACGCGGTCTTCCCCAGTTTAGGCGGGCGGCAATATGAAACCGATAACGAGGATCAGATGGAATGGGTTGGCCGCTTTCTGGGCCGCATCCACCAAACCGCAAAGCAAAGCCTGTTTCAGCGGCGGCCCACCTTCGGCCTTGAAGAGTATGTGTTTCAACCACGCCAGGAGCTGGAACAAAGCGCGTTAGTTCCGTCTTCACTCAAGGACTTACTGCTTGCTGCCGTTGATAAGCTCAGCGCGACACTGCAGCAGCGCTGGCATAGCCAATGGCAGCCGTTAAGGTTGCACGGCGATTGCCATCCCGGCAATATTCTGTGGCGTGAAGGCCCGATGTTTGTCGATCTTGATGATGCCCGTAACGGACCAGCAGTGCAGGATTTGTGGATGCTGGTCAATGGCGATCGTCAGGAACAATTGATTCAATGGGACATTTTGCTGGAAGCCTATAATGAATTCGGTGATTTTGATTTACATGAATTGTCACTGATTGAGCCTTTACGCGCTATGCGCATGGTTTATTATTTGGCCTGGGTGGTACGCCGCTGGCAGGATCCCGCTTTTCCGCGCGCCTTTCCCTGGATGACAGATGAGGATTTTTGGCGCCGGCAGATTGCATTATTTATCGAGCAGGAAAGGCTGCTACAGGAACCGCCGTTGCAGCTTAGCCCGCAATATTAATGAAGTACTCAGGAGATTGTTTCACGATGAAAAAGATCATGTTTGCGCTGGTAGGTTTAATGCTGGCATTTGGCGCCTCAGCGGCACAGTTCAACGAGGGTAAGCAGTTCGTTACTTTGCCAAAGCCAGTGGCGGGTGAGCCGCAGGTTCTGGAGTTCTTCTCCTTCTTCTGCCCACATTGCTACCAGTTCGAACGCGTTTATCACGTGAGCGATGCAGTGAAAAAGAACCTGCCGGCGGATACGAAAGTGACCAAATACCACGTTGATTTCCTTGGCGGTCAATTCGGTCCGGTTGTCACTCAGGCATGGGCTGTTGCCATGGCGCTGGGCGTAGAAAGCAAAGTTACTGCACCGATCTTCGATGGTATTCAGAAAACCCAAACCGTTACCGATGCAGCAAGCCTGAAAGAGACCTTTATTAAAGCGGCGGGTATCTCTTCAGAAGATTACGATGCAGCGTGGAACAGCTTCGCTGTAAAAGCGCTAGTTGCGCAGCAGCAGAAAGCGGCAGCAGACGTCAATCTGCAAGGTGTGCCAGCAATCTTTGTTAACGGCAAATATATGGTTAACAACGGTGGCCTGGATACCAGCTCAATGGACAACTTCGTTGCTGATTACGCCAACGTAGTGAAATTCCTGGTAGAAAAGAAGTAATTTAGTTTTCAGAACGCCGGCACTGCCGGCGTTTTTTATTGCCTTTTCTCTCATACTTATAAGATGTATTTATTGACCTTCCGCTTAATATCCACATCGACGATCGTCTTTTAATTAGAGCGGATGAGGTCACGGTAAGTATTTAACTAACTGATATAATTTAATTTTTAATATTAAAGTAATTGCAATTAACGTAAATAACAATACGTTATGATTTTTACGCACAAACTTATCCACAGATTGATCCTTGCGATCCATGCCGCGTAACGACGAAAAAGATCCTGACTTCCCCGAGTGCATTCAACATTCTCCTCCGGTTGTGGCATCCTTATAGCCCTCATTATCGCAACGAAGAAAATACGAACCTATGGCGCAAATTGCAGAAAATCCCCTGATTCTGGTCGACGGCTCATCTTATCTGTACCGTGCATATCATGCCTTTCCGCCGCTAACGAACAGTGCAGGCGAGCCAACTGGCGCCATGTATGGTGTGCTCAACATGCTGAAAAGCTTGTTGATGCAGTATCAGCCAAGCCATGTGGCTGTGGTCTTCGATGCAAAAGGCAAAACTTTCCGCGATGAGCTGTTTGAGCACTACAAATCGCACCGTCCGCCGATGCCAGACGATCTGCGTGCGCAGATTGAGCCGCTGCATGAAATGGTGAAAGCGATGGGTCTGCCGCTATTGGCGGTTTCTGGCGTTGAGGCGGATGATGTCATCGGTACGCTGGCGCTAGAAGCGGAAAAACTCGGTCGCCCGGTGTTGATCAGCACCGGCGATAAAGATATGGCGCAGTTGGTGACGCCTGCGATCACCTTGATCAACACCATGACCAATACTGTGCTTGGTCCGGAAGAGGTCGAGCAGAAATATGGCGTGCCACCCGCGTTGATTATCGATTTCCTTGCCATGATGGGCGACAGCTCGGACAACATTCCGGGCGTGCCGGGCGTCGGTGAGAAAACCGCACAGGCGCTGCTGCAAGGCTTGGGTGGTATGCAGTCAATCTATGACAATCTCGATAAAGTGGCCGATCTCTCGTTCCGCGGCGCGAAAACCATGGCGGCTAAGCTGGAGCAAAATCGCGATGTCGCTTTCCTGTCTTATCAGCTGGCAACCATCAAAACCGATGTTGAAATGGATCTGACGTGCGATCAGCTCGTTGTCAATGAACCCAATGTAGAAGCACTGCAAACCTTGTTTAGCCGCTATGAATTTAAGCGCTGGATCACCGATTTGCAGGATGGCTCATGGCTGCAACAAGGTAAAAAGAGCAACGCGCAGACTAAGAAAGCGCACCTCAGCGAACCTGCTGCGCCCGCTGCCGAAGCGACCAGCGTGCTCTCTGCGGATGGCTACGTCACTATCCTCGATGAAGCGACATTTACTGAATGGCTGAAAAAGCTGAAAAGCGCCGAGCTCTTCGCTTTCGATCTTGAGACCGACTCGCTGGATACCTTAAGCGCCAACATTGTCGGTATTGGGTTTGCCGTCGCGCCGGGTGAAGCGGCTTATCTGCCGGTCGCCCACGATTATCTGGATGCGCCAGATCAGCTGGATCGTAGCGAAGTACTGAAGCAGCTAAAACCGCTGCTGGAAGATGGCAAAGCGGCGAAGGTTGGCCAGAATCTTAAATACGATCGTGGCGTGCTGAAGAATTACGACATCGAACTGAACGGCATCAAATTCGACACCATGCTGGAATCCTATTGCCTGAACAGCGTGGGTGGAAAACACGATATGGATAGCCTGGCCGCGCGCTGGCTGAACCATAAAACGGTGACGTTTGAAGAGATCGCGGGCAAAGGCAAAAATCAGCTCACTTTTAACCAAATTGCTATCGAGCAAGCCGGTCACTATGCGGCGGAAGATGCCGATGTCACGCTGCAATTGCATCTGAAAATGTGGGAGAAGCTGGAGCCGGAAGCGGGGCCGAAACAGGTATTTGAAGAGATCGAAATGCCGTTGTTGAAGGTGATATCGCGTATTGAGCGCAACGGTGTGCTGATTGACCAGAATATCCTGGCGAAACACTCGCAGGAGCTGACCACGCGTGTGGCCGAACTGGAGCTGAAAGCGCACGAGCTGGCGGGCGAACCGTTCAATCTCTCTTCACCTAAACAGCTGCAAACCATTCTGTTTGAAAAGCAGGGAATCAAGCCAACCAAGAAAACGCCGGGCGGCGCACCGTCGACCAGCGAAGAAGTATTGGCTGAGCTGGCGCTCGATTATCCATTGCCGAAAGTGATTCTTGAACATCGTGGTTTATCGAAGTTGAAATCGACTTACACCGATAAGCTGCCACTGATGATCAATCCGGTTACCGGCCGCGTGCATACTTCCTATCATCAGGCGGTAACCGCGACAGGACGACTCTCGTCTACCGATCCTAATCTGCAAAATATCCCGGTGCGCAACGAAGAAGGGCGCCGAATTCGCCAGGCGTTTATCGCCGGGCCGGGCAATCGTATTGTTGCTGCGGACTACTCACAGATTGAACTGCGCATCATGGCGCATTTGTCGCAAGATAAAGGTCTGCTGGATGCGTTTGCTCAGGGCGAAGATATCCACCGCGCCACCGCGTCAGAAGTATTTGGTGTGGCGCTTGGCAAAGTATCGGGCGAGCAGCGTCGCAGTGCTAAGGCGATCAACTTTGGCCTGATCTACGGAATGAGCGCGTTTGGTCTCTCTCGCCAGCTGAATATCGGCGCGGGTGAGGCGAAGAAATACATGGATCTCTACTTTGAACGCTATCCGGGCGTGTTGCGTTATATGGAAGAGACGCGCGCGAAGGCGGCAGAGAAAGGCTATGTTGAAACGCTTGATGGTCGTCGCTTGTGGCTGCCTGATATTACCTCCAGCAATGCCATTCGTCGTAAAGCAGCGGAGCGTGCGGCGATCAACGCCCCAATGCAAGGCACGGCGGCAGACATCATCAAACGCGCGATGATTGCGGTGGATGGCTGGCTGTTAGAGCAAAAAGACGATGCCGTGCGCATGATTATGCAGGTACACGATGAACTGGTGTTTGAGATTCGCAGCGACGCGGTAGATAGCTCGATTAAGACCATCCGTGACCTGATGGAGAACAGCATGAAGCTGGATGTGCCGCTGCAGGTTGAGGTCGGGTCCGGCGATAACTGGGATGAGGCGCACTGATTATGCGTATTCAGCGGTATTTGCGTGCCGCTGACATCATCATAAGAAAAATGTTTACTTAATCGGTTCAGCAACCTCACAAAGCGGTCTATTAAATGCGCGTTTTGTAACTACTTATCGGCTAAGCATTTTTTTAGTAATTAAACTACATCGCACACGTGAAAGTGTGATGAACTTAGTAAAAAAGATGTCGAATCCTGAAACTTAACAACAAAAAACCCTTTGTAGGGCGCGGAAAATCAGGTAGAGTTTGTCGCGTAGGGTACAGAGGTAAGATGTTCTATCTTTCAGACCTTTTACTTCACGTAATCGGATTTGGCTGAATATTTAGCCGCCCCAGTCATTTATGACTGGGGCGTTTTTTATTGGGCTTTTTCGCAAAAGCCGCAACAAAATTACTCTGCTGTTTCTTCGCCGTCGCCTTCTTGCGCAGGCTCCAGTTCGCTAAACCAGCTGTCCAACTTCTTACGCACAATATCAACGCCCATCTTCTTCAGTGACGAGAACATTTCTACCTGCACATCACCGTTAAAGGCCAACGACGCTTCGCGTACCATCGTCAGCTGTGCTTTACGCGCGCCGGATGCCAGCTTGTCGGCTTTGGTCAGCAAGACCAGCACGGGAATCTGGCTCTGCACGGCCCATTCAATCATGTTCTGATCGAGATCTTTCAGCGGATGGCGTATATCCATCAATACCACCAGGCCTTTCAATGCCTGGCGTTTCTGTAAATATTCCGCCAGAGACTTTTGCCATTTGCGCTTCATCTCTTCCGGAACCTGGGCATAGCCATAACCGGGTAAATCGACCAGACATTTACCTTCAACCACTTCAAACAGGTTAATCAGCTGGGTACGACCTGGCGTTTTACTGGTACGTGCCAGACCCTTTTGGTTGGTGATGGTGTTCAGCGCGCTGGATTTGCCTGCATTCGAGCGCCCGGCAAAAGCAACTTCTATGCCCACATCCGCCGGTAAATGGCGAATATCCGGGGCGCTGAGCATGAAATGGGTCATGTGATAGTTCAAAGCAGACAAAGTGAAACTCCAGCAAAATGAATCGGGCAATTGGGCTGATTATACCTGTAATGGCGCAAAAGTGCCCGATAGCGTCTAAACGCGTCATTTTGTAAGAGATCTATGATTTTTACTGCCAGCGATTACCGCTTCATGGAATATTAACAATGATTTTAGGCATTTAATTTCAATGGGTTGAAGTGTTTGTAGGAAATACCACTCTAAAATAGAGACAAGTCTCACTTGTTGATTTTACCTATTAGTCTACATTTGTTGTCAGTGCACGGCAGCACCCATCAGGATGATGAGCTCAGGAGTGTCGGGGATGACCAAGAGCATGGCGGGAAGCGATTCAGGCAGGAATCGAACAAGGACAGGGATTAATCGCAGGAGCGATGTGGCGATGGAGCAACCGGGACGTTGTGAGCCGTAAAGGATTTATTCAGTGTTTCCTTCGTATGAAGGTGCGATAAAAGGCGATAGCATAGGCTATCGCCTTTTTTCTTTGCTTACTTTCTGCTAGATTTCGCCGCAATTCTATACTGAACTCACAAAGCATCGCCGAGACCGGACACCATGAAGCAACCTGCATCAGCCCCGCGTGGCAAACCTGCTGCGAAAGCCAAACGCAAATCGCGTGAAGACCTTAATCAGGAAGCGCGCGATCGCAAACGCGATAAAAAGCATAGCGGCCATAAATCTGGCAGCCGCGCTAATCCGGAAACGCAAACCGCTGGCAAAGGTCAGGGTAAAAAAGCTCAGGATCCACGCCTGGGCAGCAAAACGCCGATTGCATTAGTCGCTGATGGTAAAATCCAGCCGGCGAAAAAGCCTGAAGCGAAGCCAAAGCCAAAAGCGGAAAAAGTTCGCCTGACGCCGCAAGAAGAGCTGGCGAAGCTGGAAAATGACGAACGTCTGGATACGCTGCTGGATCGCCTGGAAAACGGTGAAACCTTAAGTGGCGAAGATCAGGCCTGGCTGGATCAAACCTTAGACCGCATTGACGAGCTGATGGAAACGTTAGGCATCGCGCTGGATGACGAAGCGGAAGATGAGCAGGCTGAAGAAGATATGATGCGCCTGCTCAAAGGCAATTAAGGCCAATTTTGATCGGCATGCGTTTTCGCGCATGCCGTGCTAAACAGGTATTCACCTATGTTTTGGCCTGGATCAATTTTCGCGCTGCTACTGACATGTTATCTGATCTGGTTATTGTTTAAACTACGCCGCCTGTCGCGTCTGAAGTCGCGTTTACGTCGGCGTTCAGCCCATCGCTTCGTCCACTCTTCTGCTACGCGACCCTCTCTCAGACGACGTCACCGTAAGGAGTGAGCATGTCATCGCAGCAGATTGATTGGGATCAGCGCCTCATCGAAAAATACAATTACGCTGGCCCGCGTTATACCTCTTATCCTACCGCGCTTGAGTTCAGTGAGAACTTTGGCGAGGCTGATTTTCAGCACGCCGTGCAGCGCTATCCCGATCGTCCGTTATCGCTGTATGTGCATATCCCGTTTTGCCATCGTCTTTGCTACTTCTGCGGTTGCAATAAAATCGTGACACGCCAGCTGCATAAAGCCGATCGCTACCTCGATGTGCTGGAGCGGGAAATCCGCCAGCGTGCGCCCTTGTTTGCGGGGCGCAGCGTCACTCAGCTGCATTGGGGCGGCGGTACGCCGACATTCCTCAACCAGCAGCAGGTGAGCCGGTTGGTGGCGCTGCTACGCGATCATTTTACCATTGCCGATGATGTCGAAATGTCGATCGAGGTTGATCCGCGTGAAATCGAACCGGAGATGATCGATCATCTCCGCGCGGAAGGTTTCAATCGCCTGAGCATGGGCGTGCAGGACTTTAATAAAGCGGTGCAGGAGCGCGTGAATCGCGTGCAGGACGAAGAAACCATCTTCGCGCTGGTACAGCGTGCGCGTGAGCGGGGCTTCCGTTCGGTTAGCCTCGATCTGATTTATGGTTTGCCGCTGCAGACACCGGAAAGCTTCGCCTTCACTTTACAGCGCGTTATTGCACTTAATCCCGATCGCCTCAGCGTCTTCAACTATGCGCACATGCCGACGTTGTTCGCTGCGCAGCGCAAAATTAAAGATGACGAACTGCCAGGCGCGGCACAGAAACTACAAATCCTGCAGGAAACCATCGCCACCTTAACCGGCGAAGGTTACCAGTTTATCGGCATGGATCACTTCGCGCGTCCGGATGATGAACTGGCGGTGGCACAACGCGCCGGCGAACTGCATCGTAATTTTCAGGGCTACACCACGCAGGGCGAAACCGATCTGCTCGGTTTGGGCGTGTCGGCCATCAGTATGCTGGGCGACAGCTATGCGCAAAATCACAAAGAGTTGAAAGCCTATTACGCAGATGTCGAGCAGCGCGGCAATGCGCTGTGGCGCGGGCTCACGTTGAGTGATGATGATGGTTTGCGCCGCGATGTGATTAAAGCTTTAATCTGCAATTTCGCACTGGATTTTGCCGCGATAGAAGCGCAATACCCGATTGAGTTTGAACGTTATTTTGCCGAGGATTTAGCGCTGTTATCGCCGCTGGTGGCGGATGGATTAGTGCAACAGCGCGGTCGCAGTCTGCACGTTACTGGCGTCGGCCGTTTGCTGATTCGAAACATCTGTATGTGCTTCGATGTGTATATGCGCCAAAAGGTGCGCATGCAGCAGTTCTCGCGAGTGATATAAAAAAGGGGAGCTCATTCGCTCCCCTGTATCAAAACGCACAACGTGCGCGTTATTCCATTCCCAGCTCTTTCAACTTACGCGTAAGGGTATTACGTCCCCAGCCGAGCAAGCGTGCCGCTTCCTGTTTGTGCCCTTGCGTGTGACGCAGCGCGGTGGTGAGCAGGGTGCGCTCCATCTCCGGCTGTGCTTCCGACAACAGATTTTGATGACCGGAACGCAGGGCGCGATCTGCCCACTGCGCCAGCAGCGTGGCCCAGCTGTCCGGTAACGACTGCACCGGATTGTCTGGCGTGCTGGATTCAAACAGCTCAGGCGGCAGATCCTGAATCAATACTTCCTGGCCCGCTGCCATCACCGTCAACCAGCGACAGGTATTTTCCAGCTGGCGCACGTTACCGGACCAATGCAGACGCGTCAGCGCGGTTTCGGTTTCCGGATGCAGAATCTTCGCTTCCACGCCTAACTCACGTGCAGCGACCTGCAGGAAGTAACGCGCCAGGCGCGGAATATCCTCGCGGCGTTCACGCAGCGGCGGCAGATGAACGCGAATCACGTTAAGACGATGGAACAAGTCTTCACGGAATTTGCCTTCCTGCACGCGCAGCTCAAGATTCTGATGGGTTGCCGCGATAATACGCACATCCACTTTCACCGGCGCATAGCCGCCAACGCGATAAAACTGGCCATCGGCCAAAACGCGTAACAAGCGGGTCTGCACATCAAGCGGCATGTCACCAATTTCATCGAGGAACAGCGTGCCGCCATCGGCCTGCTCAAAACGTCCCTGACGAATCTGGTTCGCACCGGTAAATGCGCCTTTCTCGTGACCAAACAGCTCTGATTCAATCAAATCTTTGGGTATCGCCGCCATGTTCAGCGCGATAAAAGGGGACTTCGCACGCGGACTATGACGATGCAGCGCATGTGCCACCAACTCTTTACCGGTACCGGATTCACCGTTGATCAGCACGCTAATTGAGGAGCGTGAAAGACGACCAATGATGCGGAACACATCCTGCATGGCCGGCGCTTCGCCGATAATGTCGGTGGTTGGGCCGCTGACGGGCTGATTACGCGGCTGCTGCTGTTCCTGATAATGGCTAATCGCTCGCTCAACCAGCGCCACCGCTTCATCAATATCAAACGGCTTTGGCAGGTAATCAAACGCACCTTGCTGATAAGCACTGACGGCGGCATCCAGATCGGAGTGCGCGGTCATAATGATCACCGGCAGCATCGGATGACGCTGCTTAATCTGTTTCAGCAGCGTAAGTCCATCCATGCCAGGCATACGAATGTCTGACAATAATACGTCTGGGGTTTTGCTTGCGAGCGCGTCCAATACCTCGTTAGCGCTGTCAAAGGTTGCACAGCTCAAACCGGCTCCAGTGAGTGCCCTTTCAAGCACCCAGCGGATGGAGCTATCGTCATCGACGATCCAGACTATCCCTCGTTGCATAGAAACCTCACTGGCGAATAGGCAGGTAAACCGAGAATTCGGTGTGTCCTGGCCAACTGTTAAATTCTATTTTCCCTGAATGCTGATCGATCAGGCTACGGGCGATGGACAGACCTAAACCGGTGCCGCCTTCGCGTCCGCTAACCATCGGATAGAACAGGGTGTCTTGTAGCTGGGCCGGAATCCCTGGGCCATCATCTTCAATATCAATACGTGCAACTAAACGATAACGCGTGCCGTGCAGCGTGAGCTGGAAGGCCGTACGCGTGCGAATCACAATGGTACCGCCTTCATCGCCCAACGCTTGCAGCGCGTTACGCACCACATTCAACAGCACCTGTTCAATCTGGTCGGGATCGTGCGGCAGTTCCGGCAGGCTTGGATCGTAATCACGCACCAGCGAGACGTTATCCGGCAACTCCATCGACACCAGATTCACCACGCGCTCGGCGACCTGATGAATGCTTTGCGTTACGTGCAAGCCCGGCTGTTGCGGGCCGAGCAGGCGATCGACCAGATTACGCAGTCGATCGGCTTGCTCAATAATGATGCGTGTATATTCATGCAGGGAAGGATCGGGTAACGCGCGAGTCAGCAACTGCGCGGCACCACGTAATCCTCCCAGCGGGTTTTTGATTTCATGCGCCAGGCCGCGCACTAAATCGCGGGCCGCGACCTGCTGAGCATGCTGAATTTGTTCCTGGCTAAGACGACGTTGATTATCCATCGGCGCCATTTCCAGCAGAATAAAGCCATCCGGTAAGCGCTGTGCCGTGAGCGACATAATGTGCGCGCGGCCATCGACCACCAACGTGACTTCGCTATCGGTAAAGCCCTGGCCAGCTCCGAGACTCTCGCTCATCACCTCAATATTCAGCGAAAAATAGCCGGTTAATTCCGGTAATGGCGTGCCGAACAATTTACGTGAGCTTTGCGCCAGTAATTGCTGAGCCGCCGGATTGGCGTAATGGATAACTAAATCGTTATCGACCAGCAAAATACTGTTGATCAGGGAGTTGAGAATCTGCCCCGCGTCGGGCAGCGTGCCAGTTGCCATACAGCGTTCCTCTGCACTAATTTAGTGCATTATAGCCTTTCAGGACGGAAATCTGTGCTTCGAACCATGAATGCGCGGAGAAAAAAGCCCATCCGGAGATGGGCTAAAGTTTCCACGGCAATATAAAATCTTCGGCGTCTTTTACACCGCCGCTGCGTTGGCTGCACTCGTTCACCCGAGTCACTGAGTTATCTCAGCTCCCCGGGATTCTCTCGATTGCCGCCTTGCGGCGATGCAAAATCCGCGAATCTTTAATGCTGATTAAACGCTGTAGTACAGTTCGAACTCAACTGGGTGCGGAGTCATACGCACGCGGTCAACGTCTGACTTACGCAGTTCGATGTATGCATCGATAGCGTCATCAGTGAACACGCCGCCACGGGTCAGGAACTCGCGATCTTCGTTCAGTGCGTTCAGTGCTTCTTCCAGAGAACCTGCAACTTTTGGAATCTCAGCTTCTTCTTCCGGAGGCAGGTCATACAGGTTTTTGTCCATCGCATCGCCAGGGTGGATCTTGTTGATAACGCCATCAAGACCGGCCATCAGCAGCGCGGTGAATGCCAGGTATGGGTTAGCCGCTGGATCCGGGAAGCGTGCTTCGATACGACGTGCTTTCGGGCTAGCAACCACTGGGATACGGATAGAAGCAGAACGGTTACGGGCAGAGTAAGCCAGCATAACGGGCGCTTCGTAGCCTGGGACCAGACGCTTGTATGAGTTGGTGGTTGGGTTCGCCAGGGCGTTAATCGCTTTAGCGTGCTTAATGATACCGCCGATGTAGAACAGAGCAGTTTCAGACAGGCCGCCGTACTTGTCGCCAGAGAACAGGTTCACGCCGCCTTTTGACAGGGACATGTGGCAGTGCATACCAGAACCGTTATCACCGAACATTGGCTTAGGCATGAAGGTTGCAGTTTTGCCGTACGCGTGAGCGACGTTGTGCACCACGTATTTGTAGATCTGAATTTCGTCAGCTTTTTTGGTCATGGTGTTGAAGCGGGTTGCCACTTCGTTCTGACCAGCAGTCGCTACTTCGTGGTGATGTGCTTCAACCACCAGACCCATCTGCTCCATGGTCAGACACATGGCAGAACGGATGTCCTGTGCTGAGTCAACCGGTGGCACTGGGAAGTAACCGCCTTTCAGACCTGGACGGTGACCTTTGTTACCGCCTTCGTACTCTTTACCGGTGTTCCATGCTGCTTCGATATCGTCGATAGCAACGTGTGAACCTGAAGTAGAAGAACCGAAACGGATGTCATCGAACAGGAAGAACTCTGGCTCTGGTCCAAACAGCACGGTATCCGCGATGCCTGAAGAACGCAGGAACTCTTCTGCACGCTTAGCAATGGAGCGTGGGTCACGGTCATAGCCCTGCAGTGTGCCTGGCTCAAGGATGTCGCAACGGATGATCAGGGTCGAGTCTTCGAAGAACGGATCCATTACTGCAGTGGTTGCGTCCGGCATCAGCACCATGTCTGATTCGTTAATGCCTTTCCAGCCACCGATGGAGGAGCCATCGAACATTTTGCCTTCTTCGAAGAAGTCAGCGTTAACCTGGTGAGCAGGGATAGTAACGTGCTGTTCTTTACCTTTGGTATCGGTAAAACGCAGGTCAACAAACTTAACTTCATGCTCGTTCATCATCGAGAGAACGTGTTCAGCGGACATACTCAACTCTCCTGGAAATGGTCATTATCGTCATGGTGAGAGAACTTCGTTGCCGGGAATGTGTCATGACTGCTGACCATTCCTAACCAAAGATCTCGGCAAGCTCTATCAACCGTTTTATAACTGTCGTTTTCGCTTAAAATATATAAAGCGAATTCTGTGCCAACTTTATGACAATGGCGAAAATGGCGCTACAATGCGCCCTTTCGTGAGTCGAAGGCTGCACCAGGATGGATTGCATGCATCGTAATGGTGCGCCGCAGGTCAAGTTAAGCACTAATTTGGTGCAAATTGCCATCGCAGTGCAGATTAATGCACCGTAAACGGTGCTAAAAACCAGCGCTACGAGAAACTTTCGGCGAAATCTGTGATCATGTTCAGTCTTCCGCTTAATCCGTGTACAATACCGCGTTATTTCTATAATGCCTGAGGCAAAGCTGTGATCGAAAATTTGCGTAACATCGCCATCATCGCGCACGTTGACCATGGTAAGACCACCCTGGTTGACAAGCTGCTCCAACAGTCCGGTACTTTTGATGCTCGTACCGAAGCGACTGAGCGCGTAATGGACTCCAACGATTTGGAGAAAGAGCGTGGGATTACCATCCTCGCAAAAAACACCGCCATCAAATGGAATGACTACCGTATCAACATCGTTGATACCCCAGGACACGCCGACTTCGGTGGTGAAGTGGAGCGCGTCATGTCCATGGTGGATTCGGTGCTGCTGGTTGTAGATGCGATGGATGGCCCTATGCCGCAAACCCGCTTCGTAACCAAGAAAGCATTTGCTCATGGTTTGAAGCCGATTGTGGTTATCAACAAAGTTGACCGTCCGGGCGCGCGTCCTGATTGGGTTGTTGATCAGGTATTTGACCTGTTCGTTAACCTGGATGCGACTGACGAGCAGCTGGACTTCCCGATCATCTTCGCTTCGGCGTTGAATGGTATCGCGGGTCTGGAACACACCGACATGGCTGACGACATGACCCCGCTGTATCAGGCGATCGTTGACCACGTTTCTCCACCTCAGGTTGAAGTTGAAGCGCCACTGCAGATGCAAATCTCGCAGCTGGACTACAACAACTATCTGGGCGTGATCGGCATCGGCCGCATCAAGCGCGGTACCGTGAAGCCGAACCAGCAAGTCACTATCATTGATAGCGAAGGCAAAACCCGTAACGGTAAAGTCGGTAAAGTGCTGGGCCACCTTGGTCTGGAGCGTATCGAAAGCACCCTGGCGGAAGCGGGCGACATCATCGCGATCACCGGTCTGGGCGAGCTGAACATCTCTGACACCATCTGCGACACGCAGAATGTGGAAGCGTTGCCAGCCCTGAGCGTCGACGAACCAACCGTGACCATGTTCTTCAACGTGAACACCTCACCGTTCTGCGGTAAAGAAGGTAAGTTCGTGACTTCGCGCCAGATTCTGGAGCGTCTGAACAAAGAGCTGGTCCACAACGTGGCACTGCGCGTTGAAGAAACCGAAGATTCGGATGCGTTCCGCGTTTCTGGTCGTGGTGAGCTGCACTTGTCGGTTCTGATCGAGAACATGCGTCGTGAAGGTTTCGAGCTGGCGGTATCCCGTCCGAAAGTAATCTTCCGTGAGCACGAAGGCCGTAAGCAGGAGCCATTCGAAAACGTGACCCTCGACATCGAAGAAACCCACCAGGGTTCTGTGATGCAAGCGATGGGTGAGCGTAAAGGCGACCTGAAAAACATGGATCCAGATGGCAAAGGCCGTGTACGTCTTGACTACATGATCCCAAGCCGTGGTCTGATCGGCTTCCGTAACGAATTCATGACCATGACTTCAGGTACCGGTCTGCTGTACTCCACCTTCAGCCACTACGACGACGTTCGTCCAGGCGAAGTGGGCCAGCGTCAGAACGGCGTGCTGATCTCAAACGGTCAGGGTAAAGCGGTCGCGTTCGCCCTGTTCGGTCTGCAGGATCGCGGTAAGCTGTTCCTGGGTCACGGTGCGGAAGTGTATGAAGGCCAGATCATCGGTATTCACAGCCGTTCTAACGACCTGACAGTAAACTGCCTGACCGGTAAGAAACTGACCAACATGCGTGCGTCAGGTACTGACGAAGCCACCACTCTGGTTCCACCGCAGAAAATGACGCTGGAACAGGCTATCGAGTTCATCGATGATGACGAACTGGTAGAAGTGACTCCGTTGTCAGTCCGTATTCGTAAACGTCACCTGACCGAGAACGATCGTAAGCGTTCTTCTCGCGGCAGCAAAGAGTAAGCGAAACAGTCTGATATTGAGCCCCGCACTTGCGGGGCTTTTTTATGCCTGCAACCCGCTGCAACGCTCGCTTAATGAAGTTTGGCTCCGCCTCCAGATTACTGATTTCCCGCCTTTCGTCCCTGTTCAGCTCCCACTTTTGCCGCTAAAGTGAATGATCCAGGGAACGAAAAGAGGAGGCGTCATGCTGTACATCTTTGATTTAGGCAATGTGATTGTTGATATCGATTTCAATCGTGTGCTCGGCGTCTGGAGCGATTTGGGGCGCGTGCCGTTATCCACGCTGCAAAGTCGTTTCCGCATGGATGAGGCTTTTGAGCAACACGAACGCGGTGAAATCAGCGATCCGGAATTTGCTGCACGTATCTGCGACCAGCTGGATATCGCGCTGAGCTATCCGCAATTCACCGCTGGCTGGCAGGCGGTCTTTGTCGGCGTGCGTCCGGAAACGCTGGCGATCATGAACAAGCTGCGTGCCAAGGGCGAGCGCGTGGTGATCCTGTCCAATACCAATCAGCTGCACTTCGAGTTCTGGCCAACCCAATATCCCGATGTTCAACAGGCGGCCGATCATCTTTATATGTCGCAGGATATTGGCATGCGTAAGCCGGAAGCGCGCATCTATCACTATGTGCTGCAGCACGAAGGTTATCAGGCCAATCAGGCGGTGTTTTTCGATGATAACCAGGCCAATATCGACGCTGCGCGCGCGCTTGGTATTGAAAGCGTGCTGGTGGTTGATGATAAAACCGTGCCGGACTGGTTTGCGGGTCGTCTCTGAGTGCTGAACCAACGACATCTGCGCCACTCGGCGCATGCCTTTTATTTGTGGGTAAAACTGCTGTGGCGACGCATTGACGATGACAACATGACGACGCAGGCGGGTAATCTCGCCTACGTTTCATTGCTGGCATTGGTGCCGCTGATTGCCGTGGTGTTCGCGCTGTTTGCTGCTTTTCCGATGTTCTCGGATATCAGCGTGCAGTTGAAGAACTTCATTTTTACCAACTTCATCCCAGCAACGGGCGACGTGATTCAGCGTTATCTCGACCAGTTCGTCGCCAACGTCAATAAGATGACGGCGATTGGTATTGTGGGGTTGATCGTCACCGCGTTGCTGCTGATGCATTCGGTGGATAGCGCATTAAACGCCATCTGGCGCAGCGATAAGCCGCGTCCGATGGTCTATTCGTTTGCCGTTTACTGGATGATCTTAACGCTCGGGCCGCTGCTGGCGGGCGCAAGCTTAGCGCTCAGCTCCTATCTGTTATCGCTGCGGTGGTTGAGTGTGACAGGCGTAACCAGTCTGGTTGATCAGCTGCTCCGTATTTTCCCGCTGTGCCTCTCAATCCTCGCTTTCTGGCTGCTGTATAGCATTGTGCCGACGCGGCGCGTGCCCACGCGCGATGCACTTATCGGCGCCATCGTTGCCGGATTGCTGTTCGAGCTGGGCAAAAAAGGCTTTGCGCTCTATGTTACGATGTTCCCTTCGTATCAGTTAATTTACGGCGTTCTGGCGGTCATCCCCATTCTGTTCCTTTGGGTCTATTGGTCGTGGTGTATTGTGTTGTTAGGCGCGGAAATCACCGTCACGCTGGATGACTATCGCCAGCTAAAACAGCAGGAACGCGAAAAAGAACGTGAGGAAACATGATTGCTTTGATTCAGCGCGTCAGCCGCGCCAGTGTTAGCGTTGACGACGCAACAGTGGGCGAAATTGGCAATGGGTTATTGGTGTTATTGGGTGTGGAAAAGGGCGACGACGAACAAAAAGCGCAGCGTCTAACCGAGCGCGTGCTGGGCTACCGCATCTTTGCGGATGAGAACGACAAAATGAATCTCAATGTGCAGCAGGCAGGTGGCAGCGTGCTGGTGGTGTCGCAATTCACCCTCGCCGCAGATACCAATAAAGGTATGCGTCCCTCTTTCTCTGGCGGCGCAGAACCGGCGGAAGCCGAGCGCCTCTATGAATACTTTAGCGATTGCTGCCGAGCACAGGGCGTGGCCACCGCAAACGGGCGCTTCGCCGCCAATATGCAGGTTTCATTGGTAAACGATGGTCCGGTGACCTTCTGGTTACAGGTGTGAGGGTTTCAGCCGAGCGGCAAGGACTTAGCCACGTAAGCTTCGAACGAGAGAATCACTTTATGTATCATCTTCGCGTACCGCAAACGGCGGAAGAGCTGGATATGTATTACCAGTTCCGCTGGGAAATGTTACGAAAGCCGCTGCGTCAGCCGCAGGGTTCTGAGCGTGATGCCTGGGATGCGCTGGCACATCATCAAATGGTGGTGGATGAGCAGGGCAAACCGGTGGCGATCGGTCGTCTGTACATCAACGCTGAGAACGAAGCGGCGATTCGCTTCCTTGCCGTGCATCCTTCCGTGCAGGGCAAAGGTCTTGGCACGCTGGTGGCGATGACGCTGGAATCGGTTGCGCGTCAGGAAGGAGCGAAACGCGTCACCTGTAGCGCGCGTGAAGACGCGGTCGAATTCTTCGCCAAGCTTGGCTACGTCAATCAGGGTGAAATCACCGCGCCGCAAACCACGCCGGTGCGCCACTTCCTGATGATCAAACCGGTGGTGACGCTCGACGATATTCTGCATCGCGCCGACTGGTGCGGACAGCTGCAACAAGCCTGGTATGAGCACATCCCGTTGAGTGAAAAAATGGGCGTGCGCATTCTGCAATACACCGGGCAGAAATTCGTTACCACCATGCCCGAAGCGGGCAACCAGAATCCCCATCACACCTTATTTGCGGGCAGCCTGTTTTCGCTCGCCACGCTCACCGGTTGGGGTTTAATTTGGCTGCTGCTGCGCGAGCGCCATCTCGGTGGCACCATTATTCTGGCGGATGCGCATATTCGCTACAGCAAACCGATCAGCGGCCGTCCGGGCGCGATTGCCGATCTCGGATCGCTCAGCGGCGATCTAGACCGTTTGGCGCGAGGCCGCAAAGCGCGTGTACAGATGGAAGTGGAGCTGTTTGGTGATGATGAGCTGGGCGCGGTATTCGAAGGCGTGTATATCGTCTTGCCCGCCGATTCGGACGGGGCGCTGGAGGAGGGCGGTTCCGGCGCTCGTATCAACTAACACGTAGGGTCGCCATTCATGGCGACCTTTCTATTTTACCTCACTGAACCTGCCCGCCCCGCATCGTCTGCTGCACCGACTGCGCATCGGTCGTCACTGACAACGTACCCTCCACGCTTGGGCGCAGCGGCGCGCTGGCGTTCAACGAACCTTTCACCTGCAGCTGCAAATTACTGTTGCCACTTAACTGCAGCGTAGGCCAACCCCAATTTCCCAGCACGTTTGCCGGCACAGCCTGGCCTTTCAGATTCAGCGTCAGCGGACGTTGCGCATCCTGCCCAACCGTTGCTGAACCTTCCAGTAAACCGCTGCCGTTAAAGGCGCTCAACTCCGTTACCTGAATCTGCTGGTCATTGGCATTCAGCGCAATGGATGGATGGCGCAGATCGGTGCGATTGAAGGTGGCTTCAGCCGCGTTGAAGCTGGCTTTACCGGCCCAGATTCCCCACTGATGTTGACGTGCCAGCAGCAGGTTATCCGCGCTGCCATCCAGTGACGTCATCTGGAACGGGAACGCCGGATTGATATCAATAATCAGGTTACGGTTGGCGGTAGCGCGGGTTATCAGCACGCTATCCAGCCAATCCGGTAAGGTTTGCTGCCAGCGCTCACGCCAGTTTTGCGGCAAGGTATATTCCAGCCCGGCGACCGCCAGTTCATCCAGCGTTAAACGTTTGTCGCTGCGCGTCCAGTTGCCGCTGGCGCGCACCACGCCATTCACCCAACGCGAACTGAACTGCGTCAGCGCGATACCCTGCGGCGAGAGATCGGCATTAACGATAGGATCGTTGAGCTCAAAGCCACCGTTAATGAAATTCCCGGCGTTCATGGAGAGAGAGCCGCCATCGCTTTCCCAATCATCGCCGCGCAGCGTGACATTTTTCAGGGTTAAATCGAGATCGGTCACCGCCCAATCCGGTCCTTGCAGGCGCGCATCGGTCATATCCAGTCGGTTGATGCTCACTGATGGCACATCGCGCAGCGGATTGAGGAAGTCGCTCATGCTTTGATGGGTTTGCAAACGGATATCGTTGAGGCGCAGTTGGTCGATCTTCCAGTTACCCTGCGCATCACGTTCGGCGTTGCCGGTCATCGAACCGCGCGCCAGATCGGCACCGATATTGCTCAGCACCAGACGACGTTGCTTAATGCTGCCCTGCAGCAGCACGTTGTTGCCCGGCACACCATCCAGCGTCAGAGTGCCGGCGCTGATCTGGAACTGCGCGTCGCTGCCCAGCACGTCGTTAGGCAGCGGTTTCCACGGCAGAAGACCGCCGTTCACGCGCTGAGCGGTCATCGGCAACGCGCTATGCGGATTCTCAATGCGCACGTTATTCAGCTGCAGGCGATTGGCCTGAATCGGCAGCGTGGTATCGGGCGCTTGATTAGCCAGATTGATTTCACCGTCGCGTATTTCGATGCTGTTGAAGTGCAGCGGATCGCTAAACTGAACCAGCGCAAGGCCGAGATCAACGCGTTTCGCCACCAACACGGCGGGCTGGCCATCATGGCCAAAGCTGAAGTCATCGAGAATGATGTGCGAAGGAGAGGAGAAGCCGTGCTCAATCTTGCTGAGAGAGAGATGCCAGGCGGTTTTATCGCTTACCCAGCGGCTAAACCAACCTGCGCCCCATTGTGTTTGCAGCAACACATACAGCACTACCAGCGCCAGCAGAATTAGCAGCAGTAAGGTAAGGAAAAACTTGCCTAAAAATTTCATCGCACTCATCCATCCCGATATTTATCCGGTGAGTGGTTGTTATGCCTGAATTACCGTTACAGCTCAACAGCCTGGATGTAAATGCGGATAAATATCAGGCAGGCCGAAGCCTGCCGTCTGGATTACTTTTCTTGCGGGAAGATCAGGTTCAGCACGATGGCGGTAATACCACCGGCCGCAATACCAGATGAAAGCAGGGTTTTCAGCCAGTCTGGGGCAAATTGCAGAATCAGCGGCTGCTGAGAAACGCCCAAACCGACCGCCAGCGACAGCGCGATAATCATGATGGCACGACGATTCAGCGGCTCGCGTGAAACAATGCGCACGCCAGACGCGGCGATGGTACCGAACATCACAATGGTTGCTCCGCCCAGCACCGGTTCCGGAATGTGCTGCACAAAACCGCTCACGGCCGGGAACAGGCCAAGCACGATCAGCATCAGCGCCACGACAAACCCCACATAGCGGCTGGCAACGCCGGTAAGCTGAATCACGCCGTTGTTCTGGCCAAAACAGGAGTTCGGGAAAGTATTGAACAGCGCCGAGACAAAGGAGTTAAGCCCGTTTGCCAACACGCCGCCTTTCAGACGCTTCATATACAGCGGACCACTCACCGGCTGCTCGGAAACATCAGAGGTCGCGGTGATGTCGCCAATGGTTTCCAATGAGGTCACCATAAACACCAGCATCAGCGGAATCAGCAGATTCCAGTCAAAGCCCAGCCCATAGTAGAGCGGCGATGGCACGGCAATCAGCGGCTGATCGGCTGTCGTGCTGGTGGCAGGCAGCATATCCAGCGCCCAGGCCAGCGCATAACCTACCGCCATCGCGATCACCAGCGAAGCCACGCGCAGATAAGCATTACGCTGACGATTAAGCAGGATAATCACCACCAATACCGAAGCTGCCAGCAATAAGTTTTTCGGGGCACCGAACGTGTGATCGCTCATCGCAGCAAAGCCGCCGCCGATAGAGGTCAAACCGACCTGAATCAACGACAGACCAATAATCATCACCACAATGCCGGAAACCAGCGGCGTAATGATGCGGCGCGCCAGGTGCAGCACGCGTGACAGCACCATTTCGGTACACGACGCCACCATCAGCGTGCCAAACAGCGCCGCCATCATGGTTGGTACATCAACGCCGCCGTTTTTCAGCGCCATACCGCCCATGATCAGCGGCGTGACGAAGTTAAAACTGGTGCCCTGAATCGACAACAGGCCGGAACCCACCGGTCCCCAGGTTTTGATTTGCAGAATGGATGCCACGCCCGAGGCAAACAGCGACATGCTGATGATGTGCTGCGTATCCTGCGCCGGTAAACCCAGCGCCTGGCAAATTAATAGCGCGGGCGTAATCACCGCGACAAACATCGCCAGCAAATGCTGGCAGGCAGCAAACAAGGTTTGTGGTAACGGTGGACGATCTTCGAGGCGGTAAATCAGTTCACTTTTCGGGCTTGCAGCGCTGGCAGGCTGGCGAGTTTCAGCGGTGTTGACGGACATGGTGGACGTTCTCAATTACAACAAAGGGGCGATTTTAAACGGTTGCGTTGTGAAAGCAATCGTTTGCAATGCCCCTTTTTACTTCCGTTGATCTAGAGCGTAAACACCGTGCGGCAGCGGCTATCATCTTCCTGCCACGCCAGCGCAATGTCACTCAGCGGGCGCATCTGGAAGGCGATGGAAAAATCGCTCTCGGCGGCGGCCGTCAGCATTTCACCGATGCAGGCGATCAACTCTTTATCCGACACGCTGCCGAGGCCGCTGCCCATTAATGTCAGCCCGGACGAGCGCAGCAGCTTGCTGTGCAGGGTAATTTCCTGTCCGCTTAAGGAACCGATTTGCACAAAGCGCACCGTTTTTTCACCACCCGCCACGGCGGCGTGCATGATATCGAGCGCGCTCTGTCCCCACAGATAATCCAGCACCACATCAACGCCTTCTTTCATCAACGCCGGTAATGCGCCAGGCAATTCATCCAGCGAGAAAGTGAGGTCAGCACCCTGCGCACGCAGTTGATCCAGCGCGGCGCGATTACGCCCGGTGGCAATGATTTTTCCTGCGCCCAGATGCTGTGCAATACGCACCGCTAAACCGCCCGACGTGCCGGTTGCGCCATTGATCAATACAGTTTCACCGGTGCGCAGCTGGGCGCGTCGGGTTAATGCTGCCCAGGATGACATGCCCGGATTCGCCAGCGCGGCGGCCAGCACCGGATCCAGTGTGGCCGGCAACGAAATGATGCTTTCGGCGGGCACTAAGGTTCTTTCCGCCATGCTGCCCCACGGCGCATCAAAAGCGAGAAAGTAAACCGGATCGCCATTGCTCAGCGTGCCGGTACCATCAATGCCGGTAATAAAGGGATAGTGCGCGGCCGCGCTGTAATGGGTACCGGCGGCGCGTGCTTTCGCTAGCTGGCTGACGGCGGCGGCTGTTACTGTCACCACCACATGGCTTTCATCAGCCTGCGGTTCAGGGAAATCACCGTAAACCGGCAGTTCACCTGCCGCGGAAACAATCGCTGCTTTCATGCTTTCACCTTCAGTTAAGTGGAAACTATGTGTAATATGCACACATTAGGCTTGCCTCGGGATAACGTCAATGAAAAGTGTGCAAAATACACATAATAGTGCAGCATTCGATGATCTACATAATGCGCTGCTGATGATTGTTGGAACCTTCAACCGTCCGCAACGTGATGAATTACTGATAAAAGAGTCGAATATTCAGCTCGATCGCGCGCTGTTTCCTCTGCTGATTCAGATCGGTCGCTTCGGCCCAATTGGCGTGGTCGAACTGGCGGAGCGTGCCGGGCGTGATTACACCACGGTGAGTCGTCAGGTGGCGAAGCTGGAGGAGTTAGGGTTGGCGCAGCGGCAGAAAAACGCCAAAGACAAACGGGTGAATGAAGCGGTGATCACGGCGGCAGGTAAAGCGATGACCGACAAGATCGATGCGGCGCGCGCGCAGATCTATCAGAACCTGTTTGCCAGCTGGTCGGATGAAGAGCGCGCCGAGCTGGCGCGTCTGCTGCAGAAATTTGTCGGGGATTTTATGGCTATCGATAAAGCGATAACGTCAGATTAAGCGTTGCTGTAGCGCTCGGTTTCCGGCAGCCAGCGCTCAATCAGTGCCTGCGCCTGCTCGGGATAGTGCTGGTGGATATGACGCGCCACGCGCTGAACTTCGGGAATCATGCCCTGATCGCGCAGCAAATCCGCCACTTTAAACTCGGCGTTGCCGGTTTGACGTGTGCCGAGCATCTCACCTGGACCACGAATCTCCAGATCGTGCTGAGCAATCACGAAGCCGTCGTTGCTATCGCGCAGCACCTGCAAACGCTTCTGCGCGGTTTTGCTGAGCGGCGCTTTGTACAGCAACACGCAGTGTGAGGCGACAGCACCACGGCCCACGCGGCCGCGCAGCTGATGCAGCTGGGCCAAACCGAGACGTTCCGGGTTTTCGATAATCATCAGGCTGGCATTCGGCACATCCACGCCCACTTCGATAACCGTGGTGGCAATCAGCAGCTGGATTTCATTGGCCTTAAACGCCGCCATTACCGCCTGTTTTTCGGCGGGCTTCATGCGGCCGTGCACCAGACCAATCTGCAAATCGGGCAGGGCCACTTTCAGCTCTTCCCACGTTGCTTCCGCAGCCTGCGCTTCCAACACTTCCGACTCTTCAATCAGCGTACATACCCAATAAGCCTGACGTCCTTCGTGACAGGCACTTTGCACGCGGGTAATGATCTCACTGCGGCGGCTATCGGGAATCGCCACCGTGGTGACCGGCGTACGGCCTGGCGGTAATTCGTCGATGGTGGAGGTATCGAGATCGGCGTAAGCGGTCATTGCCAGCGTGCGCGGAATCGGCGTGGCGGTCATGATCAGCTGATGCGGATGGAAACCTTGTTCCTCACCTTTTTCCCACAAGGCTAAGCGCTGATGTACGCCAAAGCGGTGCTGTTCATCGATGATTACCAGCGCCATGCCGTTGAATTTTACCTGCTCCTGGAACAGCGCGTGGGTGCCGACCACCATCGCGACCTGGCCGCTGGCGATCGCTTCCTGCTGTGCTTCACGCGCTTTGCCTTTCTGCTTACCCGCCAGCCAGCCCACTTCGATTTCCAGCGGTGCAAACCACTGGCGGAAATTGTTGGCATGCTGCTCGGCCAGCAGTTCAGTCGGCGCCATCAGCGCCACCTGTTTGCCGTGCGCGATGACGTTCAGTGCCGCCAGAGCGGCCACCAGCGTTTTGCCGGAGCCAACATCGCCCTGCACCAAGCGCATCATCGGAAAATCGTTGGCCAGATCTTTTTCGATTTCTGCCACCACGCGTTTTTGCGCACCGGTTGGCGAGAAGGGCAGCGCCGCCAGCAGCTGATCAACCAGCTCGTGGCGCGCCGTCATCGGCAGCGCATGATGGCGCTGCGCACCGGCGCGTACCGCCAGCATGCTGAGGTTATGTGCCAGCAGCTCTTCCAGAATTAAACGTTTTTGTGCCGGATGGCGGCCGGTTTCCAGCTCGCTCAGACGCAAATCCGGCGGCGGACGATGCAGCGTTCGCAGGGCATCCGGCAGGCTAATCAGCCCGCCGCTCAGTTCTGACGGCAGCAGCTCGGCAATCGGGCAGCTTTCCAGCAGCGTCAACGCCTGATCGGTGAGATTGCGCAGTGTTGCCTGACGAATGCCTTCGGTGGTGGGATAAACCGGCGTCAGGGTTTCCTGCAGCTCAACGCCGCCTTGTTCGCCCTGCACGCGATACTCGGGATGAATGATTTCAGCACCGCGCTGACCGCGTTTAATCTCGCCATAGGCGGTAACGCGACGGCCCGGCGACAGGCTGTTTTTCATCCCGGCATTGAAATTGAAGAAGCGCATGGTCAGCATGCCGCTGCCATCGCTGATCTGGCACACCAACATGCGGCGGCGACCAAATGTGATTTCGCTGTTCAGCACTTCACCTTCCACCGTGGCATAAACGCCCGGCAGCAGGTCATTGATTTTATACAGTTGGGTGCGGTCTTCGTAGCGCAGTGGCAGATGCAGCAGTAAATCCTGAATGGTAAACAGGCCAAGTTTGGCCAGCTTGCCCGCCTGACTGGCGCCGACGCCGGTCAGGGTACTGAGCGGGATGGCATCCAGCAGACGGCCTTTCATTTTCTACCCGTCGATTGCATGGTGGCCCACCAATCGGCATCGGCTTCCACTTCGCCCTGGCCATTGATGTACGGATAAGGCAGATTTTTTTGTTTGGCGACGCGCGCCAGCACCGGATAACCGCCTTCAAACAGCAAACGCTGTTGCTCATCTTCATCCAGCAGGCTGTAGGTGCGTTGATACATGCCGGCATTCTGTCGCTGACGTTGTGCTTCATACAAAATCAGCGCGGAAGCCACCGAGACATTGAGCGACTGCACCATGCCGACCATCGGCACAATGATGTCCTGATCGGCCAGCGCCAGCGCTTCAGCGGTAATACCGGTTTTTTCCTGCCCCATCAGAATGCAGGTCGGTTTGGTGTAATCGATGTCGCGAAAATCTACCGCTTTGGCCGACAGATTGGTCGCCAGCACCTGCATGCCTTCATCCTTCAGATGACGCACCGCATCTGCAATATGCAGATGCGTTTTGACCTTCACCCAACTATTGCTGCCAGCCGAAGCGGAAACCATGGTGCGCATACGCACGCTTGGCCAGACGGCGTGCACTTCATGAATGCCCACCGCATCGGCGGTACGGATCACTGCCGAGACGTTATGCGGTTTATGCACCTGTTCCATGCAGACGGTGAGATCGTGCTGGCGCAGGGCCAGCATCTCCTGAATTCGGGCAAAACGTTGAGCGTTCATGGACTAATTACGGTTGCGGTGAACTTTGATCACGTCCGGCATTACGCGGATTTTGCGCATAATATTTGCCAGATGGACGCGATCGTTCGCGGTGAGACGGATAAAGGCGCTATACACGCGACCATCACGCTCTTCGGTATTCAGGCTCTGAATATTGGAACCGGCGGTGTTGATTGCCGCAGTCAGATTCGCCAGTGCGCCCTGATGATTGAACATGTCGACTTTAATCTCAGCGACAAATTCCTGATCGGTCACTTTATCCCACTCTACCGGCATGAACTTTTCAGGCTCTTTTTGGTAGCCGCGAATGTTACGGCAGGATTCGTGATGCACCACCAAACCTTTGCCGGGACTGACGTGCGCCACAATCGGGTCACCAGGAATCGGACGGCAGCATTTGGCGAAGGTAATCAGCACGCCATCCGCGCCTTTGATCGGCAGCTTTTTACGTTTGCTATTGCTCTGCGGCTCTTCATTGCCGGATTGCAGCAAGTTCTTCGCCACCACCACGCTCATGGCGTTGCCTAAGCCGATTTCTGCCAGCAAATCATCGATAGCGATCAGCTTCATGCGCTCAAGTTCGTGCTGAATGTTCTCAACTGGAATCTCTGCCAGCTTCTTGCTGCCGCCGAGCGCGTGGCTCAACAGACGACGACCAAGGTTGACGGAGTCTTCACGTTTGAGGTTTTTCAGCAGCTGACGGATTTTGGCGCGTGCTTTCGAGCTGACGACAAAATTGAGCCAGGCAGCGTTCGGGCGAGCGCCCGGCGCGGTAATGATTTCAATGGTTTGACCGCTGGTCAGCGATTGTGACAGCGGGTAAGGCTGGCGATCGACGCGTGCGCCGACGCAGGCATGACCGATATCGGTATGCACTGCATAGGCGAAATCGACCGGCGTGGCGCCAGCAGGTAATTCGACGATGCGGCCTTCCGGCGTGAACACGTAGATCTCATCCGGGAAGAGATCGGATTTCACGCTTTCGATAAATTCAAATGAGCTACCGGCGCTTTGTTGCAGCTCCAGCAGGCTTTGTAGCCAGCGTTGAGCACGAATCTGCGCGGTGGTGCCGCTGACTTCGCCGCTCTCTTTATACGCCCAGTGTGCTGCCACACCCATTTCTGCCATCTGATCCATATCTTCGGTACGGATCTGCACTTCAACCGGCACGCCGTGCGGGCCAATCATTGAAGTATGCAGCGATTGATAGCCGTTGGCCTTGGGAATGGCGATGTAATCTTTGACGCGTCCGGGACGCGGTTTGTACAAGCTGTGCATCTGTCCGAGCACGCGATAGCAGGTATCCAGATCTTTCACGATGACGCGAAAAGCATAGATATCCATGATCGAGTGAAAACGCTGCTCTTTCAGGTGCATTTTGCGGTAGATCGAGTAGAGATGTTTTTCGCGTCCACTTACGCGGCAGGGAATGCCTGCTTCCTGTAAGCGACCGTCGATTTCAGCAAGGATCTTCTGAATCATCTCTTTACGGTTACCGCGCGCCGCTTTCACCACCTCTTTAATCACGCGGAAACGGTTCGGGTAGAGCGCTTCAAAGCCGAGCTCTTCCAGTTCTGTTTTCAGGTGATGAATACCAAGGCGGTGCGCCAGAGGACTGTAAATCTCCAGCGTTTCCAGCGCGATACGGCGTTTTTTATCCGGACGTAACGCGCCGAGCGTGCGCATGTTGTGCGTGCGGTCAGCCAGTTTGATCAAGATGACACGGATATCCTGCACCATCGCCATGATCATTTTGCGGAAGTTTTCAGCCTGCGCTTCTTTCTTGTCGCGGAACTTCAGCTTATCGAGCTTGGATACACCTTCCACCAGTTCGGCAACGCTTTTACCAAACAGCTGTTCCATGTCCTGGTAAGTGGCGGGCGTATCTTCAATCACGTCATGCAGCAGCGCCGCCATTAGCGTTTCATGGTCGAGTTTCATCTCGGCCAGAATGCAGGCAACAGCAACAGGATGGGTGATATAAGGCTCGCCGCTGGAGCGTGTTTGACCCTCGTGAGCATCACGCGCGACTAGATAAGCTTGCTTGAGGCGCTTGATTTGCTCCTCAGGCAAGTATTTTTCAATCAGTTGATTGAGGCTTTCAAACAGATACAAGGGCGACCTGCGAAGTGCTGTTAACGACGACCTTCAGCGATAGCGGTAACGGCTTGTAACTCAGCGGCTTCCTGCTCATGCTGTTCCTGACGATCACGGACATCCAGAATCTGGGTAGTGATCAGACCTTCTTCGATTTCGCGCAGGGCGATAACGGTTGGCTTATCGTTCTCTTCCGGAACCAGCGCATCTTTACCGCCTACCTGCATCTGACGTGCACGACGTGCAGCGACCAACACCAGGTCAAAACGGTTACCAACTTTCTCTACTGCGTCCTGAACGGTTACGCGTGCCATAGGTGTGCTACTCCACAGATGATGAAGAAATGACTGGGCATAATACTGAAAGTGAATTCAGACTGCCAATAGTTTGCTGATTAAAGCATCATGTCGCGATTTTTGGCGACCCATACGCAGACGTTCTGCGCGAATAATGGTTTTCAGATCTGACAGCGCCAGATCGAAATCATCATTAACAATTAAATAGTCATACTCGGCGTAGTGGCTCATTTCTGCCACCGCCTGTTGCATACGACGGGCAATCACCTCTTCGCTGTCCTGACCGCGGCCACGCAGGCGACGGTCCAACTCTTCGGTAGAAGGCGGCAGCACAAAGATGCTGCGTGCGGCAGGCATTTTCTGGCGAATTTGCTGCGCACCTTGCCAGTCGATATCCAGGAAGACGTCCACGCCGGTCGCCAGCACCTGCTCAATCGCCGCGCGTGACGTACCGTAATAATTGCCAAACACTTCCGCATGTTCGAGGAAGTCGTCTGTGGCAATCATGGTCTCGAATACGGACTTAGAGACGAAATAGTAGTGCTCACCATGAGCTTCACCGGGACGCACGCCACGGGTGGTATGAGAAATAGACACCTGCGTATCGTACAGCGGTTGTGTCTTTAACAGCGCCTGAATCAGGCTGGATTTACCCGCGCCGCTGGGGGCGGAAACTATATAAAGCGTGCCTTGAGCCATGGTTATCTTGAATTGAGTAAAGAGCGGAGTCGATTTCCTGCACAGTATACACGGCTTGGGGTGGTCACGCAGCGTTTGCCGCTTGGCTGAGGCAATTCTTTTTTCTGTGAAGCCGCGCCAAAGGCTGATGTAGCAGGCTGCAACAGCGAATTAATCTCTGGAATCTGCCTCCAGCGCGCAATTTTCATGGCTGGTAAATGGCTGCGCTGCGCTCTCCAATAGCGAAAAAGGAGAGCGAAGATGAAAGGATGTCTGAGTTTATTGTGTTGCTTATTCAGCATCGGTTGTTGGGCCGAAGCGCTCTGCCCGAACTGGTCGCCGGTGCGTGCGGGGCAGGAAATCGCACAACTGCAAACCCAGCTACGACAATGGGATGACGCGTACTACCGGCAGGGCACCAATCTGGTGACCGATGCCGATTACGACAGCTTGCAACAGCGATTACAGCAGTGGCAGCGCTGTTTCACGCCGGCGCAAGCCACCTACGATGCACAACTCTCCACCGATGGCAGCACGCATCATCCGGTGGCGCATACCGGCGTGCGCAAACTGCGCGACAAGCTGGCGGTGGCGTACTGGATGCAGGATAAATCTGCGCTATGGCTGCAGCCGAAAGTCGATGGCGTCGCCGTCACCCTGGTGTATCGGCGAGGCAAGTTGGCGTCATTGATCAGCCGCGGCGATGGTTTGCGTGGCGAAGAGTGGCTGGCCAAATCCGCACATATTCCCTCCATTCCGCAGCGGCTGGATACTTTGCGTGAGGAAGTGGTGCTGCAAGGTGAGCTGTTTCTGCAAATGACCGATCATCAACAGTGGCGCGACGGTGGCAAGAACGCGCGTGCTCAGGTGGCGGGGGCGATGATGCGTCACGACAATAGCCCGCTGCTTGCGCGACTTGGCATATTTATCTGGGCGTGGCCGGATGGGCCAAATTCGATGCCCGATCGTCTGGCGCAGCTCACACAATGGGGATTTGGGCTGGCGCAGAGCTGGAGCCGTCAGGTGAGTAATGAAGAGGAAGTTGCGGTGTGGCGCGATCGCTGGTTCCGCGAATCGCTGCCGTTTGTCACCGACGGCGTGGTAATCCATCAGCCACCGCTCAGCGCAGGGCGCGACTGGCAGCCTGGTCAGGGCAGTTGGTCAGCGGCATGGAAATATCAACCGGCGGAAGTCAGCAGCGAAGTGCTGTCAGTGGATTTCAATGTGGGGCGCACGGGCAAGGTCGCCGTGGTGCTGAATCTGATACCGGTGCAACTGGAGGACAAAACCGTACGCCGGGTAAACATTGGTTCACTACGACGCTGGCGTGAATTAGATGTAATAGCAGGTGATGAGGTGACACTCACGCTGGCAGGTTTAGGCATTCCGCGACTGGAGCGGGTGATTTGGCGCGTGGCGCAGCGCGATTATCCAGCGTCTCCACAGAATGGCGAATTCAACGGCTTAACCTGTCTGCACTTTAGTGCAGACTGCCGGGCGCAGTTTTTGTCTCGCCTCAGCTGGCTCAGCCAGAAATCAGTACTCGATATTGTGGGCGTACAGCGCAGCAGCTGGCAGCGCCTGCTGGATAGCGGCGCTATCACCCATCTCTTTTCGTGGCTGACGCTGACGCCCGAGCAGATTGCGCAAGCCAATGGCATCACGCCAGCTCGCGCGCAACTTATCTGGCACCGCTTTAACCTGACGCGCCAGCAGCCGCTGCGGCGCTGGGTGAGTGCGCTTGGCTTACCACTGCCGCGCGCAGCGTTACAGGCGTTACCGGATGTGCAGTGGTCGCAGTTGCTGACGCGAACGGCGGAGAGCTGGCAGCAGTTGCCCGGCATCGGAAGCGTGCTGGCGCAGCGGATTGTGATGATGCTGCAGGATGCGCACCTGCAGCAGTTGATTCACTTTCTGCAGCAGCAGGAGATTCCTGCCACTGACTCAGTGCTCAGGATGGGGATAGTTGAAGATCGGCAAGCCGAGGCGGAAACGCAGCGCCAGCAAGCGGGCGAAAAAGCCGAACAGTAGCGTGATGATCACCACCGCTTCATGCGCCAGCGGCGTTTTCAGCAACAGGATGTACATCCAGCCCGAGGCGAATGCGATCCCGGCATACAGCTCTTTCTGGAACACCAGCGGAATGCGGTTGCAGAACATATCCCGCAGCACCCCGCCAAACACGCCAGTGATTACGGCGGCGATGGCGGCGATGATGGAAGCGTGGCCGCTATCCAGCGCAACCTGGGCGCCAATAATGGAGAACACCACCAAACCCAGCGCATCCAGCACCAGAAACACTTTGCGCAGGTGCGTCATTAGCGGCGCAACAAAAGTGGTCACAACCGCAGCCGCAGCAACGATCATGATGTATTCCGGGTTCTTAACCCAGCTGAGCGGATAGTGGCCCAGCAGAATGTCACGCACCGAACCGCCACCAATGGCGGTGACCGAAGCGATGATGATTACGCCAAACAGGTCCATTTTACGACGTCCTGCCGCCAGCGCGCCGGTCATGGCTTCGGCTGTAATACCAATAATATAGAGAACGGTTAATAACATAGAGCACTCCAATAAATTGGCGGCAAGGCTAAAGATTTCCCAGAGTGTAGACCACTGAGATTTTCTAAATACCGTGCTATCGGATTAGGCATTTTGATGGCGAGCATGCTAACAGGCTTAACGGGCGGGATAAATCGAGAGTTAATGACCTTTTCGCATAAGTATAAATGATGCGAAGAGGCTAAGAGCCTTTCTTCTTAAGTTCCATCCAGTTTGTGTCGTACGTGATTACTGGCAAATAAACCCGGCTTTCCGCTCTCAGGTATCACGCATAGCAACTATTGGACAGGCATGAAAACTCGCAACGAAGACATTCTCTTTTTCTCCTCTGACAAACTGGCAGCGCTGGGGCTTGAGAGTCTTTTGTCCAGGTTACCTGTGGCGTGTCAGGTGCATGAACTGTGGTCACTCAGCACGGTGATGGCGAAGTGTGAGAAGATGAAACCGCGTTTGCTGGTCTGTATCTTTCATGAAAATATGCCGCTAACCGGCACCTTAAAAGTGCTTTACGCTTTGCAGCAGCAGTTTCCCGCGATGCAAATCGTGGTCCTCACGCGACGTTTGTTACCGCTGATGCATGCGCTCAGTCGTTATCTGCCTTCTCTCACTGTTTTGGATTTAAAATCCTCGCGCCAAATGCTTTCCAGCCGCCTGCTCACCAGCATCAATACCAATGCCCAGATTCAGTTAGTAGAAGGCGCGGATATTCTTCTGCCAGACAGGCAATTAAGGGTGCTACTGATGTTGGCGTGGGGTTACAGCATCGAGCACATCGGCATCCGCTTAGGCATCAGTCATAAAACCGTGAATGCACACAAGCTCAATGCATTGTCGCGACTGCAGGTTAGAAGCAAAAATGATATGGCCGATCTGTATATGGTGATTGATGAGTTACGCATGATAGTGAGTTGGCTGCGCTTACAGCGTAACGGCAAGTTAAGTGAACTCAGTTTCCAATCACTGGAAGAGTTACTGGAAGCCTAAAAAGAAAAAAGCGTGCTGGCGACCAGCACGCGAACGCATCTTTTCAGATGCCCAGAGCCCACCATACAGACTTGTTTTTATTATCCGTTTCTTGCTCGCACGTTAGCGAAACTTTTCAGGCTAAAACGGTATTCTGGCTGGAACCAGGAGCGCCCGTAGTAGCAGTAGATCAGCATTCTGATGGATACCATCGCGAGGTAGCCCCAGATGGCGCATAGCACTGAAGGTGTTAGCCACACGGTAAACAGCGTGACGCCCAATCCCACCAGCACAGAAGATATTTCCGCAAAAGCGATACGCGAAAATTGGTTTTCTCGCTGTAATATGGCGCGATAATGTTGTCCCTGCGGAATAATGATGAATATGACCGACATCATCTCCAGCATGATTGCCATTTCGGGCTGATTCATTATACGACTGGAAATATCGCTGCCGATAAACAGTGCAGCAAATATTGCCAGTCCGCTTAATACATTCCCCCAATACAATATTGAGAGATCGCTGTTATTCAGGTTTTTACTTCTAATAATTTTATTACCAAATCCGCGATCGGCCAGCGTATCAATAATTAATAACATCACAATAGCAATGGCGAGTAGATCTAACTCGTTTGCCTGGAGTATTTGTGCCAGAAGTGAAAGTTGTAAAACACCAATGCCGACGATTTTAATCGATGACAAAATTGACCATTTAGCGTTGGTCAGATTTTTTTCTCTTATCGCCATATCCTGCTCATTATGGTACATGTACCAGTGCAATTAAGGGTTTACTCTAGCCACAGGCCAAAGCACAGGTCACATTAATGCAGCGATTCCTGACGCAACCCTGATATACCTTTCAGGTTTTGCCACGTAAAGATGCTCGCAATTAAATGATGTTCTGAATTAATAAAGATGCCCCTGGCGCTTAATGGTGTTGTTGTCTTAATGGTATCTCCTCCTGTGCGGAGGAAATCCGTAAGATCATTATAAAATCCCTTTGCGTTTATATATTCCCCGGCCAGCATCCGCCTGGCAATCTCAACAAATTCTTTTTCTGATAACAAAGGATAGGTTGAGCGATCCATGTTATTTCCCGGCTGTTGTTATTATGGTTACTGCTGTGTGTGGAAAGAGTTATACCGTGTTTTAATTAAATTAACACCATCAGAAAACTCCTATAAATAGACCGCAGGAATAAATGGTTTCAGAATTTGCATCAGAATGTATAAGGCGAGTGATTTACTATTTATTAGTACATTTCTTCATTCAGGACTGGTGAATGAAGAAATGTTAGAGGTAATTAGAAAAAACTTTGATAAATCAGAGTGACTCAGCATTTTCATGCACATCCTCACCAGGAATTTTCCTGCTGAGGATGCTTAAGCCGGGCTGGTGAATAACAGATAAACACATGAAGGTTTGAACAAAACAGTTAAACGCTACTGAGCAAAAAAGTAACCGATTTTTATTGATTGATTCCAGCATGCGTTAAAGAGGCGAGCACTGCATAATCCATTGATTCTAATGAGTTAACAGATGGAGAAGCTGTTCGAGGTCGCGTTTTACCCACGCTACATCCCCGGCAAACTTCTCGTCAGACATGAATGGTTGACGGTAAACCACCATCACCACTTCTGCGCCTTGCTCGTTAGCAATTACTCGCATCGGCATATAAATCTCTTTACCGTTTCCGTTATCAATCCAGTGATCCATCACGCCAAACGGATTGTGTGGGGTAAAGCGAATCTTCACCGTTCCTTCGGGACCTTTGGCTTTCCAGCTGTTCCCTTCCTGCGTCAGCGTACTGGCGCTGAGTCCGCTAGCCCATTTGGCAAAGCATTCAGGTTTCCAGATGGTTTCATACAAATCTAACCAGTTGCGTGGGACCGTGAGTGTGACTGTCTGAGATGGCAGCATGGAACCTCCTGATGAGCTAACAAGAAGTCATTAAAGCACGCTGATACCGGGCTGCAAACGGCCCGGTCATGGAAGTGTGGGACAGCAGCGGTTTCCGTGAAAACGCTGTAATCAGATAAACTTGCCGCGCCCCTGAATGTCCTGCTCTTCACCCGCACCATCAGCATGGCGCAGCACGAAGCGATCGGACTGCGCAACCACTGCGCAGCTATGGTTAGGGAAAATGCGCAGTAGCGTACCAACGGCTGGCGCCTGCTCGGCGTATTGCAGGAAACCATGCTCTTCCGACAGCTTCAACACTTCAAAGTGATTGCCATGCTCATCCACGGCGATACCAAATCCGCTGGCATTGGTGCCGTGCGGGCCTTTGTCTGAGCTAAGCATTTTGGAACCGGCATCGATAATGGCGAAGTGCGGATTGACGGCCACCACGCGCGTCACCACGCTCAGCGCCAATGCATCTGGCGTGCTGAGACCCAAACGCCATGCGGTGAGATCGAGCAACGCATAGTTGCCTGGACGGATTTCATCGCTGCCCTGTGCGACGGGCGCCGCCAATGCTGTTGGCGTTGAACCGACCGAAATCGGGCAGTGCGCAAAACCGGCGGAAATCAGGCGCTGTTGAAGATCCTGCATCAGTGCGATTTCCTGCATGGCCACTTCTGCAATCGCCGTGGCGTTGCCCGCGCCATAAGCGTGACCAGCATGTGAAACCAGACCAGAAAAAGTAAGGCCCGCATCCTGAATCTGCTGCGCCAGCGTAATGACCGTATCGCTGTGCGGATCAACGCCGATGCGGTGCAATCCCACATCTACCTTGATGGCTAACGCCAGCTGACAATCGGACTGGCGCTGATGTGCAGCTGCTATGGCCGCTACACCATTAGCGCTATCAGCAATGCAGGTAATGCGCGCCTGATGTTGTGCGGCCACCGCTAACAGCTCTTTCAGCGTCCCGGCATGCACTATCGGATAAGCCAGCAGCAGATCGCGTTCGCCACCCAGAATAAAAGCGATGCCTTCACTCGGTTTAGATACGGTAATACCACGCGCGCCGAGCATGCGCTGCTGCTCAGCAATCCAGACACTTTTATGGGTTTTGATGTGAGGGCGCAGCGCGACGCCAGCGGCATCGGCTTTTTGCTGCATCTGTTGCAGGTTACGCTGCAGGCGAGCGGCGTCAATTTCGAGGTAAGGCGTTAGTCGGTCGGCGATCAGAGGCCGCAACCAGCCAGCCTCAATATTCTGTTCCATCATAATAGTCCGCAGGTGATTACACAGTGCGGACTATGATTCATCAATGCTCGTCAGAATGCCAGCCGGCAAAATTTGCACATTCATGGCGACCTTTTCAAACTTGAGAGCTGCCGCTCTGGAATCCGCCGCCCAAATCCTCAATCAACACCACCGCAAGATTGATCTGTTGAGCCCGGAAGTGAGTCCGGCGCTAACATATTGCTGTTGAATGTTGGCGATACCCGCAGCCCGCTCAAGATTCTGCTGTGCCAGTTCAGCATTATTCCAGGCGAGATTAAGGTTGTCCCACGCGCGCGTCACGTTCGCGGCTAGCGTTAACTGGCTGGCCTGACGATCTAGCTCGCTGGCGCGTGCTTGCCCCAGCGCGGCTTCAGCGGCATCTTTTTTGCCGCCCCACAAATCAAAGGTGTAGCTCAATCCAACGCTAGCGGTGCGCAGCGTGCTGTAGCTTTTGCCCTCCAGCAGCGGATCATTCACTTTTGCCACGCGCGAGCGCGTAATGCCGGTGTTGAGATCGACATTCGGATAGCGCTCAGCATCGGCGGCAATCACCTGCGCATTGGCTTTATCCGCCTGCGCGTTGACCACCAGTAAATCCGGGCTGGAAGCCATCGCCTCATTAATCAGCTGATTGAGTTGAGCATCGTCAAAGCTTTGCCACCGTTCACTTTTCGGCCAATTCGCGGCGCTAAAATGTGCATCTTTCAGGGATTGATTGTCTTGCAGAGCGTTGCATCAAGCAGCGTGTTTTTGGTGTGTAAGCCGTGTGAATTGGCACAACTGGCCAGCAGCGCAGTGGCAACGGCCAGTGCGACAAATTTGCAATGAAAGTGCTGTGTCATGGTTCTGGTCAAAGAGAGGAGGAGGCGACCATTACAAGAGGCAGGGCAGATTTTGACAAACCTGTTTTTCGTTAAGAATGGTTGTTAAATGTGAGTAGAGAAAATGAGCAGCAGGCGAAAACCTGCTGCATCAAGAGATTAGATATAAAGAGACGCTTCACCCGGCGGGCGGGTTTTAAAGCGGCGGTGCAGCCACAGGTATTGATCGGGTGCGCGCAGAATTTCTTTCTCGATGACGCGATTCATATAAGCAGCGGCAGCGGCCTCATCTTCATACGGATAATTTTCCAGTTCTGGCTGAATGATCAGCTGATAACCACTTTTATCCTGATTGCGAATCAGCACGATGGTTAGCATCGCCGGTTTCGCCAGACGAGAAAGCACAAAGGTGCCGTTGGTAGTCGCCGCTTGTTTAACCGCAAACAGCGGGGCAAACACGCTGCCTTTCGGGCCGTAATCCTGATCCGGTGCGAACCACACCGCTTCGCCTTTTTTCAGCGCCTGCACCATGCCGCGCAAATCGCGGCGGTCAATCATCGCCTTATTTGAACGCATGCGACCTTTGGTTTGTGCCCACTCCATCGCCTGATTATTGTGCGGACGGTACATCGCCATCATTGGCTGGCATAAACCGGTAATGCGGCCGCCCAACTCCAGCGACATAAAGTGCACACCGATTACCATCACACCGCGCTGATGGCTCTGGGCGTGCTGCAAATTTTCGAGACCGCTGACTTTGAAGTAGCGACGTACGCGTGCATCGGACCAGAACCAGGCTATGCCGGTTTCTGCCAGCGCCATTCCCAGAGATTCGAAGTTGCCGGCGATCATCGCTTCTTTCTTCTCTTCATCAATATTGGGGAAGCACAGCTCGATATTACGGCGGGTGATGCGTTCGCGACGCTTGAGGAAGTGACGTGACAATTTGCCAGCGCCAGCGCCAAGCCGGATCAGAATAGGGTAAGGAAGTTGCACCAGCAGCCACAGCACACCTAGCCCAAACCAGGTAAACCAATAGCGGGGATGCAGAAGTTTGGAACGGAACTGCCTGGATTTCGTCATAACGCCTTCATGTCGGGAGAAAATGTATCGCACTAAGAAGAGGGTCCATGAGTTCCTGGCGGTACAACTGTTCTAATTACGACCAGTAGATTAACAAATAGTGCCGTCAAAGAAACGCGATCTCCACAATCTTTAAGATTAAAGGAAATCATTGATGAGGCGACTATTAGCAGGTTAATGGCGATCAAAATGATTTTATTGTTTACTTACAGATGGTTAATTACAGGGGGTATTTGGTTTGCTGCCTATTTTCGCTCGCTTAACATCACTTTAGAAATGTTTTTTTATCATTGCTGACAATTCACTAACGCTAGCGGCGGAAAACATACGCTATCCGGGTGTGGATGATTCTCTACCAGAGCGATTCTGCTATCAATCGATGAAGTAGCAAAGCCCGCGGCATTGCGGGCTTTGTGGAAGCTAAACTATTCGATGTTCTGAATCTGCTCACGCATCTGCTCAATCAGCACTTTCAGCTCAATCGCTGATGTGGTGATCTCAGCGTTAATCGATTTCGAAGCCAGCGTGTTCGACTCGCGGTTGAACTCCTGCATCATAAAGTCGAGGCGGCGGCCAACGGCTTCTTTCTTTTTCAGGATGTTGTAGGTCTCTTTGACGTGCGCATCCAGACGATCCAGCTCTTCCGAAACATCGGTGCGCTGCGCCATCATTACCAGTTCCTGCTCGAGGCGATTATTTTCCAGCTGCACTTCGGCTTCTTCCAGCTTGGTCACCAGACGCTCGCGCTGCCATTTGATCACTTCTGGCATCTGCGCGCGCACTTTGCTGACCTGGTGCGATACGCCTTCCAGACGCTGTTCAATCATCGCTTTCAGCGCGGTACCTTCGCTTTCACGCGCTTCGATAAAGTCATCCAATGCGCCATCCAGCGCCACCAGCAGCTCAGCATTAATAGCGTCGAGATCCTGTTCTTGCGCGGACATTACGCCCGGCCAGCGCAGAATATCCAGCGGATTAATCGCGCCTTCATCACTCTGCATCTTCACCCAGTTGGCGGCCTGCACCAGCTGCTTGGCCAGCGATTCATTCAGCTGCAGTTCGCCTTGCGCGCTGGCATCGGCGTCATAACGCAGGTTGCACTCGATTTTACCGCGCGTCAGACGATTGCGGATGCGCTCGCGGATTACTGGCTCCAGACCACGAAATTGCTCCGGCAGACGGATATAGGTTTCCAGATAGCGCTGGTTAACCGAACGGATTTCCCAGGCGGCGCTGCCCCAGTGGCCTTTGGCTTCGCGGCGGGCGTAAGCGGTCATACTGCGGATCATAGTCGTCTTCTCTTTTTCAGAAATGTTGGGTGAAGTATAGCGAGGCAGCCTCGACGCTAACAGGCATAAGCGCACTTAAGCTTGAATAACAAAAAATTACCCCTTTTGCTGACAGACACTTATGCTTAGCGCTGGTTCGCTTAAAAGGATGAAGTGATGTTCCGCTCTCTGGCTCTTCCTGCTTTATTAACCTTACTGCTCGCGGGCTGTCAGGCACCGTCGACCATAACGCAACAGATCCCGCCCAACACTACGCCGGTCGCGGTATGCGGTTCGGGTGACGTGATGATGCAAACCACGCTGTGGTTTGGCATGAACAAACCGAAAGGTGGCATTGTCAGCAGCAGCGAATGGCAGCAGTTTGTTGATAACGATGTGACGCCGCGTTTCAAAGACGGTTTATCGGTATATGACGCAAAAGGGCAGTGGCTGGGCGAGAACGGCAAGCTGGCGCGGGAAAACAGCAAAGCGCTGATGCTGATTCACAATCCGGATGTGGCGAGTTCTGAGAGCATCAATAAGCTGCGTGACGTGTATAAAAAGCGCTTTGAGCAGGAATCGGTGATGCGGGTTGATTCACTGGTGTGCGTGGCGTTTTAAAAAATGGCGGCCATGCAGCCGCCATGTGTTATCAGATAAACAGTCCGGCGAACGCGGCCGAGAGCAAACTCACCAGCGTGGAGCCATACACCAGCTTCCAGCCAAAGCGTGAAACCACATTGCCCTGTTTCTCGTTCAGGCCTTTAATCGCACCGGCAACGATGCCGATCGAGGCGAAGTTAGCGAACGAAACCAGGAACACCGACAGAATCCCCAGTCCGCGCGGCGTCATCTCAGACGCCACTTTCTTCAGCTCGATCATCGCGACAAATTCATTTGCCACCAGTTTGGTGGCCATAATACTCGCTGCCTGCAAGGCATCAGCGGACGGAATGCCTACCAGCCACGCAAATGGATAGAAAACGTAGCCGAGCAGCTGCTGGAAGCTGTAGCCAAATAGCGCCGCGAACAGCGCATTGATCGCCGCGATCAGCGCGATAAAACCAATTAGCATCGCCATGATGATCATCGCCACTTTAAAACCGGCGAGAATATATTCGCCCAGCATCTCAAAAAAACTCTGATCTTCGTGCAGCTTATCCAGCGCAATCTGCTCTTCGTTTTCCGGGCGGGTTGGATTGATGATCGAGAGGATAATAAAGGTGCTGAACATATTGAGCAGCAGCGCTGCAACCACATATTTGGCATCAATCATCGACATATATGCGCCAACAATCGACAGCGAAACCGTCGACATCGCCGTCGCCGCCATGGTGTACATACGCGGCGCAGAGATATCGGCGAGAATGCCTTTATAAGCGATGAAGTTCTCCGATTGGCCGAGAATCAAGGTGCTGACAGCGTTAAACGACTCCAGCTTGCCCATGCCATTCACTTTCGACAACAGAGTGCCAACCGCGCGAATCAGCAGCGGCAGAATGCGCCAGTGCTGCAAAATGCCGATCAGTGCGGAAATAAACACAATTGGGCAGAGCACGCCGAGGAAAATAAAGGCTAATCCCTGATCCGCCATATTACCGAAGACAAAGTTGGTCCCTTGCGCGGCGTAGGTTAATAAGGTCTCAAAGAAGCCGCTCACCGCAGAGACCACCGATTGGCCGCCCGCCGAGTGCAGGAAGAACCAGCCCAGCGCCGCTTCAACAATCAGCAGCTGAATAATAAAGCGGGGACGAATGTGTTTGCGGTCGTGGCTGACCAACAGCGCAAGGGCAAAGATCACCACCAGCGCCAGCAGGAAATGGAGTATCGCGATCATCATTTATCTTTTTTAGGGAGGAAACGCGCATTTAGCCACAGCCACCACAGAATTTCATCCAGGATTGTGGCGATCGCGGGCAGGACAGCCGCAGCTGAAGTCCGTATAATGCGCAGCCAAACCTAAGCAAGCCGGAGAGAAACCATGCGTCCAGCAGGCCGTAGTGCATCTGAAACACGTCCCGTCACACTCACTCGTCACTACACCAAACATGCAGAAGGCTCTGTGCTCGTTGAGTTCGGCGAAACCAAAGTGCTGTGCACCGCAACCGTCGAAGAGAGCGTGCCGCGTTTCCTCAAAGGCAAAGGTCAAGGCTGGATTACCGCTGAATATGGCATGCTGCCGCGTTCTACCCACAGCCGCATGGCGCGTGAAGCGGCCAAAGGCAAACAGGGCGGCCGTACGCTGGAGATTCAGCGTCTGATCGCCCGTTCACTGCGCGCGGCAGTGGATTTGGAAGCGCTGGGTGAATTCACCATCACGCTGGATTGCGACGTGATTCAGGCCGATGGCGGCACGCGTACCGCATCCATTACCGGTGCCTGCGTGGCGCTGGCCGATGCGTTGAATGCGCTGGTGGCTGCTGGCAAGCTGAAAGCCAGCCCGCTGAAAGGCATGGTGGCGGCGATTTCTGTGGGCATCGTCGGCGGTGAAGCGTTATGCGATCTGGAATATGTGGAAGATTCCGCCGCAGAAACTGACATGAACGTGGTGATGACCGAAGACGGTCGCATGATTGAAGTGCAAGGCACCGCAGAAGGTGAACCCTTCAGCCACGACGAGTTACTGCAGCTGCTGGCGCTGGCGCGAGGCGGCATTGAGCAGTTGATTCAGGCGCAGAAAGCGGCGCTAACTAATTGATGTAACAGGCGACCATAGAGTCGCCTTTTCTTTATTTGAGGAGTGAGAAATGAAAGCCTGGCAGCGTCAGTTTATTGAATTCGCCCTGAACAAAGGGGTGCTGAAGTTTGGTGAGTTCACCCTGAAATCGGGACGTAAAAGCCCCTATTTCTTCAATGCCGGTCTGTTTAATACTGGTCGCGATTTAGCGCTGTTAGGCCGCTTTTACGCACAGGCGTTGGTCGACGGCGGTGTTGATTTCGACCTGTTGTTTGGCCCGGCGTATAAAGGCATCCCGATTGCTACCACTACTGCGGTAGCGCTGGCCGATCATCATGAGCGTGATGTGCCTTACTGCTTTAACCGCAAAGAAGCCAAAGATCACGGCGAAGGCGGTTTGCTGGTCGGCAGCCCGCTGCAAGGCAAAGTGATGCTGGTGGATGATGTGATCACCGCCGGCACCGCGATTCGTGAATCAATGGATATCATCAGTGCGCATAACGCGACGTTAGCGGGCGTGTTGATTTCGCTGGATCGTCAGGAACGCGGCCGCAGCGATATTTCGGCGATTCAGGAAGTGGAACGCGACTATAAATGCAAAGTCACCGCAATCATTACGCTGGCTGAGCTGATTGATTATCTGGAAGAGAAACCGGAGATGGCTGATCATCTGGCGAAAGTGCGCGCGTATCGCAAAGAGTATGGGATTTAATTATTCGGTAATGAGGTCGGCATAAATGCCGACCTGGTCTTTTAAACCAACTGCGCAGCCATCAGCGGCCAGCGGCTATCGAAATCTGCGGTCGGACGAAAACGAAACTCCGAGCGCACATAGCGCGACAACAGCCCTTCACAAAACGCCAGCAACTGGCTCGCCAGCAGCGTTTCGTCGTTCTGGAAACCTTCACCATCACGCATTTTCTTCTCGCGCATCACCTGACGCAGCTGTACTTCAATCCGTTCGAACAGCTGGTTGATACGCCCTTGCAGGCGATCCTGTTCAAACATCAGCGCGTGGCCGGTCAAAATACGCGTCAGCCCCGGATTACGCTCACCAAATCCCAGAATCAGCTGCACGATTAAACGCAGTCGCGTCAGCGTCTCTTTTTCATCTTTAAGGATCAGATTGATGCGGGTAATCAGACTGTCTTCAATAAACTCGATAAGGCTGTCAAACATACGCGTTTTGCTGGGAAAGTGGCGATAGAGCGCCGCTTCCGATACGCCGACATTGGCGGCCAGCTTCGCAGTGGTGATGCGCTGACTGCCATCGCCCGACTCCAGCATTTGTGCCAGCGCCTGCAAAATCTCTTCGCGACGATTCCGTTTCGCGACTTTTTTTTCTGCCATGACCTTCAACACCCCTGAAATTCACCAAAAACAGGCAATACTGCCTCATCTGCCACAGACATAGCGGCCTGTGGCGACAAGAAATAAAAAGATGGCTAAGCGAAAAGTGTCGCGTGTTACTGACGGCCTGAGTGACCGAAGCCGCCTGCGCCGCGATCGCTGGTGTCAAAATCTTCCACCAGGTTAAATTCGGCCTGCACGACCGGCACGAAGACCAGCTGTGCCAAACGGTCGCCTGGCTGCAGCGTGAAGCTATCCTGACCACGGTTCCAGACGGAAACCATCAGTTGGCCCTGATAATCGGAATCGATTAAGCCGACCAGGTTGCCCAGCACGATGCCATGTTTATGGCCAAGACCGGAGCGCGGCAGAATCACGGCTGCCAGACCTGGATCGCCAATGTGGATCGCCAGACCGGTGGGTACCAGCGTGGTCATGCCTGGTGCGATTTCCAGTGCATCATCCAGGCAGGCGCGTAAATCGAGACCTGCGGAACCAGAGGTTGCATAAGTCGGCAGCGGGAATTCATTACCCACACGTGCATCAAGAATTTTAACGTCGATTTTTTTCATCATAACGGCTGACAATCTCGTCTATTAATTGTTGGCCAAGGAGCGTCTTATCGTTGAGCGGTAAGACTTTTTCTCCTTCCTGCCAAAAAAGGTGAAGAGCATTGGTGTCGCTATTGAAGCCCTGACCCGCCTGCGCCACATCGTTGGCACAAATCAGATCCAGGTTTTTCCGCACCCGTTTTTGCCGCGCGTATTCTTCCACATTCTGGGTTTCGGCAGCAAATCCCACAACGTAAGGGCGATTTTTCTGCAGCGTCGCCACGCCTGCGACAATATCGGGGTTCTTCACCAACTGCAGCGTGACGCTATCGTCGCCACCCTGTTTTTTGATTTTCTCTGCGGCAATGTTAGCCGCCCGGTAGTCTGCCACGGCTGCGCTAGCAATGAAAATATGTTGTTGCTGGATTTGCGCCATCACTGCTGCTTCCATCTCCAGCGCGCTGTCGACGTCCACGCGTTGCACGCCAGCTGGTGTTGGCAGCGCCACCGGACCGGCAACGAGCGTCACCTTCGCACCGCGTTTTGCTGCCGCAGCCGCAATCGCAAAGCCCATCTTACCCGAGCTGTGATTGCTGATATAACGCACCGGGTCCAGCGCTTCACGTGTTGGACCGGCGGTGATCATAATGTTGAGATGTTGCAGATCGTTGACGGGCGCAGCCCATTCCAGCGCGTGCGCCACAATTGCCAGCGGATCAAGCATGCGGCCGGGACCCATATCGCCGCACGCCTGGCTACCGCTGTCGGGTCCCCAAATCAACACGCCGCGCTGATGCAGACGTTGCAGGTTCTCTTGTGTGATCGCCGCGCGGTACATCTGCTGATTCATGGCCGGGACGATGGCAACGGGCGCGGCGCTTGCCAGACACGCGGTGGTGACCAAATCATTCGCCATACCGGCCGTCATGCGGGCAATCAGATCGGCGGTTGCCGGCGCCAGCACAATCAAATCGGCCCATTTTGCCAATTCAATATGGCCCATTGCCGCTTCCGCCGCTGGGTCGAGCAAATCATCAAATACCGGATAACCGGAAACCGCCTGCAGGCTCAGCGGGGTAATAAAAGCTTTGGCCGCTTCGGTCATCATTACGCGCACATCCGCACCGCGATCGCGCAGCCGACGCACCAGCTCCGGCGCTTTATACGCAGCGATGCCGCCGCTCACACCCAGCAGAATTTTCTTTCCGGCTAATCCCGTCATGTTGTTCGCCTCAAAGCAGATTGCCGCGTCAGGGGCGGCAGATGCAGGCAACTTTATCACAAAATCCGCAACGCGCCTTTTCACTGCCTGCGGCCTTTGCGAGCCGGCTCTGAAATCGTTCAATGGGTGCTGGCGCTGAATGTGGCTGACGCGCAGAATCGCCGCAACGCAGGGAGAAGATGGTCATGACGGAACTGGCACCACGGGAAAAACTGATGTTAATGGGCGCCGAAGTGCTAAGTGATGCTGAGCTGCTGGCGATTTTTTTGCGCACCGGTATTAGCGGCACCAGCGTGCTGCTGCTGGCACATCAGATGTTGAACGAGTTCGGTTCGCTCTATCGCATTATGACGGCCAGCAAAGAGGAGCTCGGGCAGATTAAAGGGGTGGGCAGCGCCAAAATGACGCAGCTGTATGCCATAGCTGAACTGGGAAGGCGATTTTTTGCCAGCCAGCTGGCGCGTGAGAATGTGATGGAGAATCCACAGGTGACGCGCCATTACCTGCAAAGCGTGCTGGCGCATCAGGAGCGCGAAGTGTTTATGGCGCTGTTCCTTGATAACCAGCACCGCGTGTTGCAGGCGCAGAAGATGTTCTCCGGCACGATTGCCAGCGTGGAAGTTCATCCGCGCGAAATCGTGCGCGAAGCGCTGAAACTCAACGCGGCAGCGGTGATTCTGGCGCACAATCACCCGTCGGGCATCGCTGAACCCAGCCGCGCCGATCGCGAAATTACCGGAAAAGTAGGACAAGCCTGCGCGCTGCTCAATATCCGTTTACTTGATCATTTGGTGATCGGTCACGGCGAGTTTACCTCTTTCGCCGAGCGCGGTTGGTTGTAATTCATCGATTCAACTGAACAGAAATAGGGCATTTTTGCGCGATCCAGAGGGATCTTTATCTGTTCGGGACTTGAGCACTTGGGCTGAGCGGCGTATACTACGCCACCTTTGAGAATCTCGGGTTTGGCGTTTGGGCCAGCTTAGCGGGTTCACATGGAACTCGCCTGGGCGGGCTAAGGCCTGACGAGGCGGCCAAAACCTAGTTTTTAAAGCTCGAGCTGATTTGATTTTTGGAGAATAGAAATGTCACGAGTCTGCCAGGTAACTGGAAAGCGTCCGGTAACGGGTAACAACCGTTCCCACGCAATGAACGCGACGAAACGCCGTTTCCTGCCGAACCTGCACTCTCACCGTTTCTGGGTTGAGAGCGAAAAGCGCTTCGTTACTCTGCGTGTATCTGCTAAAGGTATGCGTGTTATTGATAAAAAGGGCATCGATACGGTTCTGACCGAAATCCGCGCCCGTGGTGAGAAGTACTAAGGAACTGAATCATGGCTAAAGGTATTCGTGAGAAGATCAAGCTGGTTTCCTCTGCTGGTACAGGTCACTTCTATACCACCACGAAGAACAAGCGTACTAAACCAGAGAAATTAGAACTGAAAAAGTTCGATCCGGTTGTACGTCAGCACGTGATCTACAAAGAAGCTAAAATTAAGTAATTTTAGTTTTCTGTGAAAAACCCGGCTTCGGCCGGGTTTTTTGTTTCTGCGATTCGTTGAGGAGATGAGATGCCTGAATTACCTGAGGTAGAAACCAGTCGTCGCGGTATCGAACCCCATATGGTGGGTGCCACGATTCTGCATGCAGTGGTGCGCAATCCACGTTTGCGCTGGCCGGTCTCGCATGAAATCCACGCGCTGAGTGATCAACCAGTATTAAGCGTGCAGCGTCGCGCTAAATATCTGCTGCTCGAACTGCCGCATGGCTGGATCATCATTCACCTCGGCATGTCCGGCAGCCTGCGTGTGCTTCCCGGCGAACAACCGGCCGCTAAACATGACCACGTCGATTTGGTGATGAGCAACGGCAAAGTGCTGCGCTACACCGATCCACGTCGCTTTGGCGCCTGGCTGTGGAGCAGTGACCTTGCAGGCAGCAGCGTGTTGGCGCATCTCGGTCCGGAACCGCTCAGCAACGAATTTGATGGCGCTTATCTGTTTGAAAAGTCGCGCGGCAAACGCACCGTGATTAAACAGTGGCTGATGGATAACAAAGTGGTGGTGGGCGTCGGCAACATCTACGCCAGCGAATCGCTGTTCACCGCCGGGATCTTGCCCGATCGTTCGGCGATGAGTTTAAGTCAGGAAGAGGCGGAACTGCTGGTTAACACCATCAAAGCGGTGTTGCTGCGCTCGATTGAGCAGGGCGGCACCACGCTGCGTGATTTCCTGCAAACTGACGGTAAGCCGGGCTACTTTGCGCAAGAGCTGCAGGTTTACGGTCGCACCGGTGAACCTTGTCGCGCCTGCGGTACGCCGATTGTCAGCGGCAAGCATGGCCAGCGCAGCACCTTCTGGTGTCCACGCTGTCAGCACTGAGTTAAGGCTGTGCCAGCCGCGCCAGTAACGCCTTGTGCACCACGGCAGGCAGAAATGCCTGCACGTCACCGGCGTGGCGCGCCACTTCTTTGACCAGCGAAGAAGAGACGAACGAGAAACCTTCTGACGGCATCAGAAACACGCTTTCCAGCGTGGGCAACAGATGGCGATTCATCTGCGCCAGCTGCAGCTCATATTCAAAATCCGATACCGCACGCAATCCACGCACCAGCACATTGGCACTCTGCGCCTGGGCAAAGTTCGCCATCAGGTCGCTAAACCCAATCACTTCGACGTTCGGCAGATGTGTCGTCACCTGACGCGCCATATCTACGCGCTCATCCAGAGTGAACAGCGGCTTTTTACTCGGGCTGGCGGCAATCGCCACGACGATGCGGTCAAACATCTTCGCTGCTCGCGTCACAATATCCAGATGACCCAAAGTAAAGGGATCAAAGGTGCCGGGATAAATCGCTTTGGTACTCATACGCGACCTTGTGTTGAGGTGTGATGCAGCGCCCAGAGCGCCGAGTATTTGTTGAAAGTGTACTGCGCGTTAACCACCGCCAGGATCCAGCCCTGTTTGCCATCAAGAAAACCGGCGCGCAGCAGTAGCGTTTTAACGAACGCGCCGAGCGTGTGGCTAAAGATCGAGAACAAGCCGCAGCGTTTGCCGCGCTGGAAACGCTCATTTGCCCAGGCTTCGGCATAGTTCATCTGCTTACGCTGAAACGCAATCAGGTCGCGGCAGGTGAGATGTTGCAGATCGCCCGCCAGCTTCACTACCGGCGCACCTTGCGTCTCGAGTGATTCGTGTACCAGATTGTCGTTGTAATTGAGCTTGCGCGGATAAAGACGCATGACGCGGTCGGGATACCAGCCGCTGTGGCGCATAAAGCGGCCGAGAAACAGATTGCTGCGACCAAGGCTGTAAACGTTGTCCGATGCGGGCTGCGCGAGAACCTGCTCGATAGCGCGACGCAGTTCTGGCGTCACACGCTCGTCGGCATCGATCATCAAAATCATCTCGCCTCGCGCATGGGCCTGCGCGCGCTGGCGCTGCTTGCCAAATCCCTGCCAGCCTTCAGCCTGGAACACCTGCGCGCCCTGTTCGCGAGCCACCTGCACCGTGTTATCGCTGCTGCCAGAATCCAGCACCACAATCTCATCCGCCCAACTGACAGAAGCCAGCGCCTCCGGCAGCAGTTCAGCTTCGTTTTTGGCGATCATCACCACGGAGAGACGTTGGCGTTGCGACATGAATTAGTGAGCTCGCGGTGGTAAGTGAGGTTCGAGTAACTGTAGCAGACGCTGTAATGCGCCCTGATTTTGATGCAGCACGTCCACAGCATGGCGGCCGTAATAGCGGCGATAATCGTCATCCTGCAGCAGGTTAGCGACCTCTTTCTGCAGCGATACCACGTCAGTGACGGTAATCAGCCCTTCGGCTTGCTGCAGCTTGGCGCAGATATCTTTGAAGTTCCAGATATGCGGGCCCATCAACACCGGAATGGCATGCGCTGCCGGTTCCAGCGGGTTGTGACCGCCGCGCTCAACCAGGCTACCGCCCACAAAGGCGAGATCGGCGATACCGTATAGCATCATCAACTCGCCCATGGTGTCGCCAATCACCACTTGCGTGGAGCTTGAAGGAATTTCGCCGCTGCTGCGTAAGGTAAAGCTGAAGCCACGTTTTTGCGTCAGGTCGCAGGCATCTTTGAAACGTTCCGGATGGCGCGGCACCAAAATCAGCAGCAGATTGGGGAACTGTTGCAGCAGGCGGCGATGCGCATCGAGCACAATCGCTTCTTCGCCTTCGTGGGTGCTGGTGGCGATCCACACCGGACGACGCGATGCCCACTGACGACGCAGCGTGACCGCTTTTGCCGCCAGCTCTGGCGTCACGGAAATATCAAATTTGAGGCTGCCGGTAACGGTGAGATGCGAACGCTTCAGGCCAAGGCTGAGGAAACGGTCGCCATCTTCGGTGTTTTGCGCGGCAATCAGCGTGATGCGTTGCAGCAAGTCGCGCATAAAGCCGCCGAGCTTTTTGTAGCCTTTGGCCGAGCGCTCAGACAGGCGCGCGTTGGCAATCACCAGCGGAATCTTGCGCTGATGAAGAATACGAATGATGTTTGGCCACAGCTCGGTTTCCATGATGATTACCAGGCGTGGATCGACGGTATCAAGGAAACGGTTGATGGAACCTGGCAGATCGTACGGCAGGTAAACGTGGTGCACATCTTTGCCAAACGCTGACTGCGCACGTTCGGAGCCGGTCGGCGTCATGGTGGTGACGGTGATCGGTAGCGTCGGATAGCGGTGACGCAGCGCGCGCACCAGCGGCACCGCCGCCAGCGTCTCGCCGACGGAAACCGAGTGCAACACAATGCCATGCGGCAGCACTTTTCCAGTGCAATAGCCGTAGCGTTCTGCCCAACGTTTACGATAGGCCGGTGCTTTTCGACCGCGCAGCCACAGGCGCAGCCAGATGAGTGGCTGAATCAGATAGAGCAAGGCTGTGTATAGAGTCGTCATAGTTACCGTTACGACAGAATCGCGTCAAAAAACAGAGGAAAGGCGGCATGTTATCAGAAATTAACCGCCTGCTCATACCCCTTCGTCAGCGGGTCTGCAGCACTTGCTGATACAGCGAGGTCAGCGCTTGCGCCAGCCGCTGCGGGCCATAAGGTTCAATTCTGCGACGTGCGGCTTCGCCCATGGCAGAATTGTGTGAAAGCGCCGGTGTTGCTTTTACGGCTTCGTTTAACGCGTTGATATCTAATGCATCGCAAACAAAACCTTCCTGGCCCGCAGTGATAAACTCCGCGCCGCCGCAGCCGGTGCTGGTGATCACTGCCAGACCGCAGGCCATCGCTTCCAGCACCACATTCGGGAAGGGATCATAAAGCGTGGGCAGCAGCAGCGCATCGGCTGCATGGTAGAACGGTTGCACGTCCTGCTGTACGCCAACAAAGCGTAAGCGGTCGAGGCAATTGAGCTGGTTTGCCAGCTGCTGATAGCGCGACAACTGCTTATCCTGGCCGACCACCACCAGATAACGATCGCTTTTCGCCACCGCTTCAATTGCCGCCTTCAATCCTTTGCGCTCAAAGCCCGAGCCTACGTAAATCATTACCGTGGCATCTTGCGGCAGTTTGAGCTGCTGGCGTGCCGCATGGCGCAGTGCTTCGCTGGCTGGCTGGAAGCGTTGGCTATCAATGGCGTTATGAATCACATGGATCTTGCTGGCATCAAGCGTGAAGTGCCGCAAAATATCCTGCTTCACCATCTCTGAATTACAGATCACTGCTTTCAATGACGGCGCGTTGAACATGTCGGCTTCCGCCTGCAACACATAACGATGATAAGGGCTGAGGCGGGCACTTAAGCGTTGCCACGGCGACACGATGCGCGCGCGCTGCTCCAGCCAAACGCGATGCACGCCATCACCGGCACGAAAGATATCGCAACCGGCGATGCGTTCGTGGCTCTGCACAATATCGAACTTCTCGCGTTCCCAACATTCACGTGCGGCACGCGCAAAACCGCGCTCGCGCGAGATGCGACCAAATTTCGCCGGATTACAAATGTGCAGATGCCAGGCTGGATTCGGCGTGCCCTGCCAGCTGCGGGTGATGATATTGAGATCGAGCTGCTCGCTATCCAGCGCTTCCAGCGCCCGCGAAATAAAACGTTCTGCGCCGCCGTCTGGGCGGTATTTCTGCCGGACGATCGCCAGGCGTAACTTACTCATGCAAAAAACTCCGGGCGGCAGCCACCACATCCTCAACGGGAATGGCAGAAAGGTAGCGCTGTTGCGTGTTGGTATCGATGGCGTCTGGCGAGGGCAGCGGACCATAATCGCCGGCCCAAATCACGCGGTTGTGATCGCCCCACGGACGCCAGTGTTGCAGCTTGGTGGGGCCAAACAGCGCCAAACAAGGCGTTTCCAGCGCGGCGGCCATATGCATCGGCGCAGAGTCCACACCGATAAACAGCTGCGCCGCATCGATCAGCGCCGCCAGCTGCGGCAAGGATAATTCACCGGCCAGCGACACCACGTTATGGCTATGGCACAGCGACTGTATATTGGCGATCATCGCCATTTCTTTCTGGTCCGGCGCCGCAGTCAGTACCACGGTGCGGCCTTCGGCGACCAGCGCATCGATCAGCTGTGCGACTTTTTCATCTTCCCAGCATTTGAACAGCCAGCGTGAGGTGGGTTGCACCACCACAAATGGCATTTTCACCGCGTGCTGCGCCAGCACATCCTGCACTTTCCGTTGATCGGCTACGCTGAAATGCATTGAGGCTTTTGCGCCAGCGGCACTGATGCCCAGCGGCTTCAGCGCCGCCATATTCTGTTCGACCGTATGCAGCTGATGATGATCAGCCGTGCTGACCAGCTGATTGTGCATCCAGCGCCATAAGGCATTATCACGTTTGCGGAAGGCAAACCCAATGCGCACTGGCGCGCCAGAGAATCCGGTAATTATGGCGCTGCGCCACTGATCGGCAAGGTTAATCACAAGGTCATAATGGCAAGCACGCACCGCTGAAAGCAGCGCCATTTCATGTCGGAATTTCCGCCAGCCGCCTTCCTTCTTCCAGTTGCGATCGATGATGTGTAACTGGCGAATGGCCGGATGCGCTTCCAGCATTGGACGGGTTTCTTTATACAGCAGGACGTCAATGTTGGCCTGTGGATAGCGCTGGCGAAGCGCGTTAATCGCGGGCGTGGTCAGCAGCATATCGCCGTGATGGCGCAGCTTGATCAGCAGAATATTTTTCGGTGCATAGTGGTCTGGAATCGGGCTTGCCATACTCAAATGATCTCAGAATTCAGTCAGCTGATTGTAGGGCAAACCCCAAAGGCGTGAAAGCCAGACGCGGCGCTTATTTGTTACGCCAGCGGTAAATCCGGCTCAGCCACAACAGCAGTTGATACCATTGGCGTACGCCGCGCGCATTACGCAGCATGCGCTTATGGGTTTGCGTGGCAAACAGATCGGCAATCATCGCCTGACGCGCGCTCTCTTCCGGCTCGCGTCGAATACAGTGGCAGACGCTAAGCGCCTCGTGCGTGATCTGGTAGTGAAACGCCGGATAGATGTTCACTTTGTGGCGATAGCGTGCGTTGATCTCTTCCAATAATTGCGCAATTTTCAGGTAATGACGCTGATATTCGACGTTGCGCTGGCCGGTGCGTTTGCGATTACTGATTGAGGCATCATGCATGTAATAACGGTAAAGCACCCGATCGGTGTAGCGAACGCGTTGGGCATTAAGCATGAACTCAGTCGTCCATGGAATGTCCTGATGATGCAGGCCAGGTTCAAAGTAAAGTTTGAGCCGTTCGATCAAGTCACGGCGGTAAATGCCCAGCCAAACCACATGCATATAGCGATGCGTTTTAAGTGCTTTATTGAGCCACTCAGGGCCGCCGAGCACTTCGGTGCTGGTAAGGCGATCGAGAGGAATCAGTGGCTTCACTTGCTGGCTGGCTTTGAAATACCATTCTGCGTTGCACTGCGCAGCATCGAGATTGTCGTGTTCTGCCATCTCAACCAGCGTTTGATACATTGCCGGATCCATGGTGTCGTCGGCATCTGGAAACGAAACGTACTTACCGCGCGCTATCGCTAAGCCGGCATTGCGCGCGCGCGATACGCCACCGTTGGCCTGGTGAATCACTCGCACATGTGGGTGCTGCTGCGCGTAGGCGTCGGCACGTTCGCCGGAACCGTCGGTGGAACCATCATCGACAATGATGATTTCCAGCGAGGTAAGAGTTTGCGCCAGCAACGACTGCATGCAGGCGGCAAAATCATTGCCCGCATTGAACATGGGAATAATGAGGCTGAGTAACGGGGATGATCTTTCAGGCTGCATGCTCATGCTGTTTTACTGTTCTTCCGTCGCGCTAGGCGTTGCTGCTGCCTGGCGCTGATAAAATCATGAATATCGTTTAGCTTCCGCTGATCAAGTTCAAACAGCTGTTCAGCGGGATGCATAAATTTGTACTGTGCGTCGAAAACAAAAGATGAGGGCGCAATATGATTTGGCCCAATCAACAACACATCGCCCAGCGGGCGCTGCTCTTCAACGCAACATGGGCCATAAATCAAAATGATCGGCACCTGCTGCGCATCGGCGATATAGACATTGCCGGAATCTGACGCGATATAGAAATCCATTTCACCGATAGCCGCTGGCACGTCTTCTAATGGCACCTTGCCAACCAGGCTGATGAGGTTCTCGCGCGCGCCGACAACTTTATACAGCTCCTGCAAGCGTGATTGTTCATTCGGTGCGCCAAAGGCATAAAACTGGCAAGGCAGATCGCTCAAGTGGTTAAAAAGTCGCTGCCAAATTATCGGTGGGATCGTTTTTGCCTGATTACCTGCGGTAATACTGATGCCAATGCGAATGCCATCATGCTGGAATATTTCATCCGGCAGCGAGTTGGGTTGCCAAAGTGGTTGTGTGGCATGCTTAGGATAACTCTCTTTAGTGAACGAGCGATCGGCGAGTTTCAGGTAATTTTCCAGCGTCAGGGTATTTTTTTCATGTTCGACCACGCCGCTTGCAGTGAGGTAAAACAAACCCTGATAACTTTTGCGGCGATAACTTGAAAGAAACTGTTTGTTGCTGGCATTACAGCAAGCGGCAATAAACAGATTGAGATTGGTGGGATGCAATAGATAGATGTTGTCGTAGCGGTTGAGTATCTGCCACACCAACTTCATTTTTTTGACTAAGCCTGAACGATGCTCTTCGATATACCAGATGTTTTCCAGCGTGATATCGCGCGTGGCAAGAGCGGCAACGCTATTGCTCAATAGCGCATCGCTTTTTCCCAGATGGGTTAATAGCGGGGTGATATTAACGAAATCACCGATCTTGGCTGTTTGAATAACCAGATTTTTACCGGTTCGGCTGTGGAAGATTTTCATCACCCATTTGACCGGTAAAAAAAGTAAAAAGAGAATTACATACGTCAACGATCTATCCCCATGATACGGCCACACCGACATGGGGACCTATTAACCTGAAACGTGCTGAGTGCCTGAAAATAGAGGTACTTCCATTTCTGCCAGTTGCAAATACTGCTGACAAATAATCTTGAGACTATAAATGCTTAAGTCCAGATCTTGCAACTCAGGCGGATCGGCATAAATCTCGCGCATTCTCTGCGCGAGTGAATCAGCATTCAAATCCGCTAGACCGCGCGCCAGGTCGCCGGTCATGATGGCCGACGGCGCGCCGGGGCAGCGAGTACTTACCACGGATGTGCCGCAGCTCAAGGCTTCAACCAGTACATTGCCGAATCCTTCGCTGTCTGAACTCACCACTAACAGCCGAGCGTGGCGAATCCACGGGTAAGGATTTTTATGAAAACCTTCAAAGCGCACACGTTCTGCGATGCCTAAATCAGTGGCTTGCTGGCGTAATCTTTCCGTGATTTTTTCGCTCCCCTGACCCAATAAAACCAGCGGAGCAGTAATGCCACTCTGAGCATAGGCGGCCAGCAAACGATCGTGACGCTTAGTTTCATGGAAGCGTCCGACGTGCAGCACGAAATTGCGTCCTGCAAGTGGGCAAGGTTCTGCGGCCAGTCGGGAAATAAGTTCGAAATCAAATGGGTTAAAGATGACCTGCGCTTTGCTGGGTTTCACGCCGATATTATGAATCACATCATCAATGACGTATTGCGAGACGCCGATAAGCTGTTTACCGTGGTAAGTATCACGAATTTTCAGCCGCTTAAGCCATAAAGAGAAACCTGATTTTCGAGCAAGATAGGAGGCTGAAAAAACGCCGTGCAGGCAATACCAGGTTTTACTCGCATCCAGCGCACGTGCATAGCGAACAATGCGATCGGTTTTGTGCAGATTAGATAAAACCAAATCGAATTTTCCGTGCAGCGCTTCGCTTTGAAGCACGGCTTCATCTAACAAATGCGCACGACGATGGGTTTCAGTCAGTTTGCGCCACGGACGTGAACTTTTATCAATCACGGTCTGATAATCCACGCCCGCAGGAATGGGGTATTCGCAGACTTTGCGCAAGGAGAAAAGCGACACACGATGTCCCTGACTGATAAAACCCTCAGCCAGTGTCAGCACGACTTTTTCGGCACCGCCGCCCGGCAGGCCATCAATCACCATCAGAATGCGCTTCGACAAATTCTTTTGCTCCTAATCGCCAGCCTGTTTTGTATGACAATGCAGCTATCATCCCCTGATAAAACAGGACTGAATATAAGATAAATCAATTTATTAGGTATGTTTGGCTTCAGATATTGCTTATTGCTCTTAAGATGAACATTCTGCGTATGCGCGTCGATGTGCAGTCTAATTTACTCTAGTTTAACCACACTTATACTGCTAACAACATCTGTGGGAACACGCCAGATGAAATGTTTGCCCTCACTCAAGGGCTTGCGTACCATAGCGATGAGAAAGTGCTCATTTTACCGGATAAGTTATGGATAAGCCTGCGTTTTTAATTACTCTCGATACTGAAGGGGATAATCTTTGGCGCAATCGCAGCGGCAAGGTTACCACGCGAAATGTTCAGTTCCTGCCGCGCTTTCAGGCTTTATGTGAGAAATACGGGTTTAAACCTACCTGGCTAACCAATTACGAAATGGCGAGCGATGCGGCTTATGTTGAATTTGGTCGCGATCTACTGGCGCGCGGGCAAGGTGAAATCGGCATGCATCTTCATGCATGGTATAGCCCGCCGGAATACGCGTTGACCGATGATGACTGGCGCTATCAGCCTTATTTGATTGAATTTCCTGAAAATATTTTGCGCGACAAGGTCGCATACATGACCGATTTGCTGGAAAGCGCTTTTCAGCAGAAGATGACTAGCCATCGAGCCGGACGCTGGGCTTTTGATGAAGTTTACGCCCGAGCATTGATTGACAATGGTTATCTGGTTGATTGCTCCGTCACACCGCGCGTGGATTGGCGTAATTCATCTGGTGCGCCGCAAGGCAAAGGCGGCACCGATTACAGCCGTTTCCCCGATCATGCTTATTACCTTGATGTTCATGACATTTCCCGCGCAGGTAACAGTCCGTTGTTAGAGTTGCCGATGAGCATTCAATACCGCTATGGCACATTCACTAATCAGCTGAAAAAAGTGTGGAATGACGTACGCGGCAAGAAACGTGGTCCCTCTGTCAACTGGCTGCGTCCGGTTGGGGGCAATGTGGCGCAGATGAAGCAGGTGGTTGAGCAAACACTTAGCCAGGGAAATGATTACGTCGAATTCATGCTGCATTCGTCAGAATTCATGCCTGATGGCAGCCCCACATTTAAAAATGAAGCTGACATTGAGCGCCTTTATGATGATTTAGAGCAGCTTTTCAGTTGGCTACAATCACGTACTCAGGGTATGACGCTGACGGAATATGCGCTGCAGAAGAGAAACAGCGCTATCTAGCGGAGCGGTATAAATTTATACCGCAATTTCTTTCATCATCGTTGCAACATCTGTGGCTTGAATATCCGCCATGCTGTGTCCTTGCGCAGGGCGCAGCACGTACTGATTCTTACCATAACCACCAATCAACCCCGGATCGGTTGGACCGTAAAGTGTGATATTCGGACGATTCAGCGCCGCCGTAAGGTGACTCAAACCGGTATCCACCGACACCACCGCACGCGCGCCGGCTAACTGCTGCGCTACCTGCTCCAGCGTTAATTTTGGCAGTACTTCAACATGAGCGAACCCTTCGGCCAGACGCTGTGCGCGTTGGTGTTCATGCTCAGCGCCCCACGGCAACTTCACACGCAAACCTGTTGGCTGCACTAACTCAATCAGCGCACGCCAGTGTGATTCCGGCCAGTGTTTGTTATCACGCGTGGTGGCGTGCAGAAATACCAGATAAGGCTGAGCGTTGTCTGGCAGCGTAGAACGGAAATGCCCAGCAATCGCATAATCGCCCTGCGTCGTGGGTTTTTCATAGCCGAGGCTTTTGGCAAACAGCTCGCGCGTACGTTCCACCGCATGCTGCTGCTTGTTGATTTCATGGCGTTTGTCATACCACCAGCTGGCGAAAGGTTCGCGTGCGCTGCGGCTGTCTTGTCCGTGCTTCTCGCCTTTTGCCAGGCGTGTAACCAGCGCGGCGCTTTTAATCAGGCCTTGTGCATCAAGCACCACATCATACTGACGCGATTGCAGCTCACGCTTAAATTGCACACGCTCTTCACGCTGCTGGCTGCCGAACCAGTGCTTGCGCCAGCGGCGAATCGCCACCGGCAGCACTTTATCGACCGCCGGATGCCAGGCTGGGATTTGAGCGAAGTTCTCTTCAACCACCCAATCAAACCTGATGCCAGGAATCGCCTGCATCGCATCTGTCAGCGCCGGTAAGGTGTGCAGCACGTCTCCCATTGAGGAAGTTTTAACAATTAAAACGTGCATCTTTACTCCTGCACCGGATGCAACAGCGCGCTAAGTTCCTGATGAACGCGCGCTGGCTGAATATCGATCAGGCTCTGGTGGTAACCTTGTTCGGCGTCACCTTTGCGGACTTTGTGATAGCCGGTGATCAATCGAATAATGCGCGCATGTTGGGACAACGGCGGCGTGAAGTCCGGGCTGCTTGGGCCATACAGCGCCACCAGCGGACGATTCAATGCAGCAGCGATATGCATCAGGCCGGAATCGTTACTGACTACCGCCGCGCAGTTCGCCAGCAGAATCACCGCTTGCTCGAGCTGCGTATCACCTGCCAGATTTTTGCAGTGCGCACGCGCCACTTCAGACAGCGTCTGCACAATGGTGTCGCCGGTTTCGCGATCTTTCGCCGAACCGAACAGCACCACCTGATAACCTTCGCCAATCAGTTGCTCTGCCAGCGCTGCATAATGGTAGTGCGGCCAGCGCTTCGCCGGGCCAAACTCTGCGCCCGGGCAAAAGCCAATCACCGGACGATCGGCCGACAGCGCAAACTGTGCCGCCGTCATCTGCTTTTCATCGTCATCAACACGCAATTGCGGCCACAGCAATGGCTGTGTCAGCTGCTGCGCGGAAGCAACCGGTTTGTCATAGCCGAGCGCCACATAGCGCTCAACCATCAACGGAAAGGCCGCTTTGTCCAGCACGCGCACATCATTCAACACGCCATAGCGCATCTCGCCGCGCCAGCCAGTGCGACGTTTGATCCCGGCGAAAAACGGCACCAGCGCAGATTTGAAGGAGTTTGGCAGTACATAGGCGCGGTCATAGCCGCTGGCCTGCAGGGTTTTCCCCAAACGACGACGTTCGCCCAGCGCTAATGCGCCATGGCCGAGCGGCATCGCCAGCGCCTGATTCACTTCCGGCATACGCGACAGCAATGGGCGGCACCAGGCCGGTGCCATCACGTCGATTACCGCTTCAGGATGCTCAGCCTTGAGCGTGCGATAGAGACTTTGCGACATCATCATATCGCCGACCCATGATGGGCCAATAACCAGAATTTTCATCGCTGTTGCCGATTTCCTTATGCGTTACGGTTCAGCCAGGCCATATATTCGCCCACGCCTTGCGCGACGGTTTTAAACGGCTTGTCGTAACCGGCCGCACGCAGATTGGTGAGGTCGGCTTGGGTAAACGCCTGATAACGGCCTTTCAGCTTGTCCGGGAACGGAATGTATTCAATCTGGCCTTTCTGATGGAAGTTAAGCACCGCATCAGCCACTTCCTGGAAAGATTCAGCGCGACCGGTACCGCAGTTGTAGATACCGGAAACGCCGTTTTCCCAGCACCACAGATTTACCGCCACCACGTCATCAACGTGGATGAAGTCGCGGCGGAAATCGTCGCTGCCTTCGAACAGTTTTGGATTTTCACCGTTGCTGATTTGCGTGTTGAGGTGGAACGCGACGCTCGCCATGCCGCCTTTGTGGCCTTCACGCGGACCGTACACATTGAAGTAACGGAAGCCGCACACCGGCGATTCGGCTTCAGGCAGAATCTGGCGCACATAGTGATCGAACAGCATTTTCGAGTAACCGTATACGTTCAGCGGCTGCTCGTACTGGCGCTCTTCGATGAAGTTCTCATTGCGGCCGCCGTAAGTGGCCGCAGAAGAGGCGTACAGGAACGGAATTTCACGCTCGAGGCAGAAGTGCAGCAGATCTTTCGAGTACTGATAGTTGTTATCCATCATGTACTTGCCATCCCACTCGGTGGTCGCGGAACACGCACCTTCGTGGAAAACGGCTTCGATGGGGCCGAGATCTTCGCCAGACATGATGTAGCTGAGGAATTCCTCTTTATCCATGTAATCAGCGATGTCGAGATCCGCCAGATTCACGAACTTGGTGCCATCCTTCAGATTATCCACCACCAAAATGTCGGTCAGACCGCGATTGTTCAGCGCTTTAACAATGTTGCTGCCAATCATGCCAGCGCCACCGGTTACGATAATCATATGCTTTGCCTTTAAAGAGTTGGGGGGAAACAGGAGGTTTCACCCACGAATGCCTATCATCATAACATTTCAGCCAGACGCAGGCAGCCAGATGACTCCGTAAGCGCTGCACAAATCCTGTCCGCAGCGTGAACTATGCTGCAAAACCGAGATATTGATGGCTGAAATATCGTCTATTCGCTTTTCGATCAGTAATATGTGCCAAAATTTTGCTATCTGAGGAGCAGAATCATGTCCAGTCAGTTTTATTCGCAAATTCGTCAACAACTTGAGACAACACGTCAGGACGGATTGTTCAAACGAGAACGCACCATCACATCGGCACAGCAGGCAGAAATCAACGTTGCCAACAGCCCGCCCGTTATCAACTTTTGCGCCAACAACTATTTGGGTTTAGCCAATCATCCGGCATTGATCCAGGCGGCGAAAGACGGCATGGATTCGCACGGTTTTGGCATGGCCTCGGTGCGCTTTATCTGCGGCACGCAGGACATTCACCAGCAGCTGGAACACAAGCTGGCTGAGTTCCTCGGTATGGAAGACGCGATTCTGTTCTCGTCCTGCTTTGATGCCAACGGTGGCCTGTTTGAAACGCTGCTCAGCGCTGAAGACGCGATTATTTCCGACGCCCTCAATCACGCCTCGATCATTGATGGCGTGCGTCTGTGCAAAGCGCAGCGCTATCGTTACGCCAACAATGACATGAGCGAGCTGCGTGCGCGTTTACAGGAAGCACGCGATAAAGGCGCGCGTCACATCCTGATTGCCACCGACGGCGTGTTCTCGATGGATGGCGTGATCGCCAATCTGCAGGGCATTTGCGATCTAGCCGATGAGTTCGATGCGCTGGTGATGGTCGATGATTCTCATGCGGTGGGCTTTGTCGGTTCTGCCGGACGCGGCACGCACGAATATTGTGACGTGATGGATCGCGTCGACATTCTGACCGGCACGCTGGGCAAAGCGCTGGGTGGTGCATCGGGCGGCTACGTGGCAGCGAAGAAAGAAGTGGTTGAATGGCTGCGTCAGCGCTCGCGTCCGTATCTGTTCTCCAACTCGCTGGCGCCGGCAATTGTTGCCGCCTCGCTGCGCGTGCTGGAGCTGCTAAGCGAAGGCGACGGTTTACGTCAGCGCTTGTGGGAAAACGCCCGCTTCTTCCGCGAGAAAATGACTGCTGCAGGTTTCACGCTGGCCGGCGCCGATCACGCCATCATCCCGGTAATGCTGGGCGATGCCAAAGTGGCGCAGCAGTTTGCCAACCTGTTGCAGCAGGAAGGCATCTACGTCACCGGCTTCTTCTATCCGGTGGTACCGCAAGGCCAGGCGCGTATCCGTACGCAGATCTCTGCCGGACATACGCAGGCGCAGCTGGAGCACGCCGTGGCTGCCTTTACCCGCATTGGTCAACAGCTGGGCGTTATTTCAGGAGCAAGTAAATGAAAGCACTCGCCAAATTAAAAGCCGAAGAAGGCATTTGGATGGTTAAGGACGCGCCGATTCCCGAACCCGGCCATAACGACCTGCTGATTAAGATTCGTAAAACTGCTATCTGCGGCACCGACGTACACATCTATAACTGGGACGACTGGTCGCGCAAAACCATTCCAGTCCCGATGATCACCGGCCATGAATATGTGGGCGAAGTGGTAGGAATGGGTCAGGAAGTTAAGGGCTTTGCCGTGGGCGATCGCGTTTCCGGTGAAGGTCATATCACCTGCGGCCATTGCCGCAACTGCCGCGCCGGACGCACGCATCTGTGCCGCAATACGGTAGGCGTTGGCGTCAATCGTCAGGGCTGTTTCGCTGAATATCTGGTGATTCCGGCATTTAACGCCTTCAAAATTCCTGACAACATTTCCGATGAACTGGCGGCGATTTTCGATCCCTTCGGCAATGCGGTGCACACCGCGCTGTCGTTCGATTTGGTAGGCGAAGATGTGCTGATTTCCGGTGCTGGGCCAATTGGCATTATGGCGGCGGCGGTGTGTAAGCACGTCGGCGCGCGCCATGTGGTGATCACCGACATCAACGACTATCGCCTCGAACTGGCGCGCAAAATGGGTGTAACGCGCGCCGTGAACGTGGCGCAGGAAAATCTGCGTGACGTGATGGCTGAACTCGGCATGACCGAAGGCTTTGATGTGGGTCTGGAGATGTCCGGTGCGCCAGCGGCGTTCCGCACTTTGCTGGAAGTGATGAACCACGGCGGCCGCATCGCGCTGCTCGGCATTCCGCCGGGCGAGATGTCAATCGACTGGAATCAGGTTATCTTTAAAGGCTTGTTCATCAAAGGCATCTACGGCCGCGAGATGTTCGAAACCTGGTACAAGATGGCGGCGCTGATTCAGTCTGGCCTCGATCTCACGCCGATCATCACCCATCGCTATCACATTGATGAGTTCCAGCAGGGCTTTGATGAAATGCGTTCGGGACGATCCGGCAAAGTGGTGTTGAGCTGGGATTAAACCTTTCTCCGGCCTGATGGCCGGAGAATTTCAGGACTGCTGTTTTTCCGCATCCGTCAGATAACGTACTTTGCGCGTATAATCCTGGCCTCTAAAAGTGAGAGGCTGAGTGGGATCATGTAAATACTTTTGCCATTCACTCAATGGAAAACCACCGTGCGCGCCAATGACTTCTGCGGGGATTGTCGCCGGGGTGCCACCAATCTTTTTTGACACAGGCCAATTCGCCCATTCACCTAAATTAACTGTGCGTAGATCCAGCATATCCAATAAGGCGGCAAGAGGAAGCTGATCTGTCGGCGGTTGACTATCGTTCATTAATTCCCAGGTGTCCTGAAATAGCGTTAACCATAGTGGACAAATGCGTTTCCAGGTTTGTCGGGTTGCCGCCAAATAGGCGCCATTAACGTGGTCTTCAAAATAAGGTCTTATTGACGGCCGGTAATAGGCGGGAATGGCATGTTTTTCTGCACCCTCCAGCTTGGCGATCATTTTTCCGTTACGGAAACTAGAATAAAGGTGACCTGCATGCATGCGAATATCGGGGGATTTAAGCAAATTCAGATCCGAATCAATCATTAAAATACCGTTACCTTTTGCTTGTAAAGGCGCCTGAATTTTAATTAAACGGCTGCGGTAGATTTGCTTGTAACGATAGCTCTCTTCACGATGAGGAACATCTAACGTTACCACACGACTATTGTGTGGAAGTTTGCCAAAAACCTGCACAGGCTGATCGCTAACGATAACAATCTCTTTCATTTCGGGCGCAAACCGACTGGCAAACTCGGCGCTTAATAACGCTTCTTCAACATAGTCAGCACCGGTACAAGGTATGACAACAGAGGTAACCGGAACATCGCCCTGCGTACTGCTTTGCGAATAGGGGATATTATGACGCCCACGAATATGCCGACGATTTTTGTTTAAAAAATCAAACATCCGTTTTCCTTTCAATACTTTTATCCAATATCATTTCAACCCCCGCGACATAGTGTTCAATCGCGTAGCATTCACGCACGCGTAATTCCGCAGTACTAATCAGTCGCTGGCGCAAGCTTGCATCTTGGCATAAGGCGGTAAGATGAGCACTTAATTGCTTAACATCGCCATATTCAAAAATTAATCCAGTCTCATTGTGGTTAATTAACTCTGAGGTGCCCACGACATTCGAACCAATAACGGCCGTTTTCACCAGCATGGCTTCCAGCACTACGCGCGGTAAGCCTTCACTGCGCGAGGCGAGAATAAAGGCATCAAACGCTGCGAGGTAATCCAGCGGGTTGTTTTGAAAACCGGTAAAAACAACATTCGTTTCAATGTTTTCTTTAAGTGCCAGCTGAACCAGATTTTCATGTTCCGGCCCGGAACCCACCACCACCATTTTCCATTTAGCTTCAGGATGCATGCGTTTAAATTGGCCTAGCGCCTGGAAAATATGATGATTCGCTTTACGTGTAATAAGGGATCCGATCGAGCCAAAAATAAAAGTATCAGGCGAATAAGCAAAGCGCTCGCGCACTTTCTCGTGATCCGGTAATGCCTGATGGATATCGATGGCGTTTGAAACAGTAAAGCAACGCTGCGCATCAACCCCGCTCTGGCGCAGCGTCTGGTTTACGCCATGCGAAACCGCGATAACGGCATCAACACGTTCATTAACCATCTCGACCAGCGCAGAGTTCATTTGCGGCTCAATGCGGCAGTGTTGAATTAGCGCAACCGGCATACCCTGAACAGCGCGATAGCCTTCAACATTGGTGCTGGGCTGATTATTCATATACAGCGCGTCATATTGCCCTGCATGCAAAATTGATGAAATCTGTTTTGCGTTTGGCAACACACGCCATTTTTCATCAACCCGACCAATCATCTGCTTCTTAAGCGAACGGTTAAAAATGAATAGCGTGCGTAACAGCTCTTTAGCGATTTTCGCCCATTTCGGCTGACGACGCTGGGCGATAAAAACCACCGGAATGCCAATCGAATTGAGAATTGACTCAATGGTTTCACTGTTGCCGCGAGAATAGTTGTTATAGAAGCAGCAGGTAATATCAAATTTCTGTCGATCAATGCGCTTGAGCAACTCGAGCATACTGTTGGTACCGCCGCCCCATTCGCGGCCGGTATCCAATAGCAGAATTTTTCTTCTCATTGAATTTCCTTTTCCCGATCTCAGAAGAGCTGCTTTATTGACTGAACCAATGGGCTTTGCACAATGCTTTCACTGATCAACTCAACGGCGTGGCTCTGCGGCACTGGCGCTAACGGTTTGTTCGGTTTACATACGCCTGGCGCGCGGAAGCGTTGAGGCTGCGTTTTGGATGGCGGCGGAGTCGTGCCCTGATGCAGCGGCTCATTCAGTAACTGGCTTGGCCGCACTAACGTGATATCGGCGGGTAATGTCGGCAGCATCTGCTGCAGGACGCGCACCGTCGTGGGATGCGGATGGCCAATGGCGATGGCATAACCATCGCGCTGCGCCAGTTTCACCGCGCGGGTAAACTGTATGCGAATTGAAGCTTCATCCTGGCTATCATCAAGGAACACGCGACGTTTCAGTACTTTAACGTTGGTGCCTTGCGCGGCCGGGATCGACTGACTGTTGCCAATCGTCATGCTATCGAGAAAGTAGTAGTTGTAGTGATTGAGCACCTGCATCACTTTCTGCATGCCGGGCAGGCTGGATGTCATTTTGCTGCCCATATGGTTATTCAGGCCGACGGCGTAAGGCACTTTGCCACTGGCTTCACGAATAATCCGCTCGATTTCCGTGCTGCTCATCTCTGGCGTTAGCGTGTCTTTCTCCAGCGGCTGTTTGCTGAGCGGTGCCATCGGCAGGTGAATCAGCACTTCGCGACCGCCCTGATGCGCTTTCGTCGCCATCTCACGTGCATGTGGCGCATTCGGCAGGACCGCAATGGAAATCGCAGTAGGCATCTGCAGCACTTTATTCTCTTCTTTTGGCCGATAACCGAAGTCGTCGATCACGATGGAGAGTTTTCCCGCATGGGCGGAAAGTGATAGAAACAGGCCGCACAGGGCGGCCGAGAGCTTAGAGGGTTGAAACAAAACTTATCTTCCTAACCACGGTAGTGGATTGACGGCCTGTCCCTGGCGTCGGATTTCAAAGTAGAGCGAAGGCGTGCCGCGGCCGCCGCTGGTGCCCACAAGGGCGATAGGCTGTCCTGCCTTCACCTGAGCACCCACGCTCACCAGTGCGCTTTGGTTGTAGCCATAAAGGCTCATATCACCTTTACCGTGTTCCAGAACCACAACCAGACCATAGCCTTGTAGCCAGTCGGCCATCAGTACGCGTCCATCTGCGATGGCTTTCACTTCAGTGCCTTCTGGCGCATCAACCACCAGACCTTTCCAGCGCAATTCGCCCTGCATCGATTCACCGAAGCGATGTTCAATGCGTCCACGTACCGGCCAAACCGCTTGCCCGCCGGGCTTGCCTAATCCGCCGGTACGCGCCATCAGCTCACGCTCACTCTGCGTTGGCTGATAGCTTGATCCTTTGGCTTTCGCCTGTGCCTGACGTTGACGCACTTTTTCCGCCTCGCGCGCTTCCCGTTCGGCACGTTCACGCGCTTCACGCTCAGCCTTGGCGATTTTGCTCTGCAATCGGCTTTCGTTCTCACGCATCTCAACCAGGTCAGCCTGATCTTTCTCCAGCGAGCTTTCCAGTGCGGTGAGCGTTTTCTTACGCGCCGCGCTAGCTGCTTCCAGCTTGTTTTGCTGCGTCTGCTGCTGAGCTAACAACGATTTTTGCTGATCCTGTTTACCCTGCAATGATTGGCGCTGTTCCGCTAATTGCTGTTGGGTTTGCTTGAGATCGTCGATGTTTTTCTGGCGTGCGGCGTTGAGATAGCCGAAATAGGCAAGAATACGCTCACTGCGCTGGGCTTCTTCGCCACCAAGCAGCAACTGTAGACCATTATGCTGTCCCTGACGAAAGGCGGCATCAAGCTGTTGTGCCAGCAGTTTTTCCTGCTGCGCTTGCTGCTTTTCCAGCCGCGAAATAGAGGAGGTGACCTGCGCGATTTCACCTTCGAGCGTGCTGAGGCTGTTACGCGTTTCGCGCAGCTGACGGCTGGCCTGCGCAATCACTTTTTCCTGACTCTGCAGTTGATCCAACAGCTTACTGCGCTGCACTTTCTGTGCTTTAACGCTTTTCTCTTTCTCGGCGATATCCTGCTGAATGGACTTCAACTGCGTTTTACTGTCATCCGCACTGCGAGCGGCAGCAGGAAGTAATAATGTGCCTGCCAGAAGCAGACTCAGGGAGATTTCGGACCAGCGGAATGACAACGGAAGCGCAGTGCCGTTGTGACGGGTCCTTGTGTGTGTAACGGTCGCTTTTCCCTTCATAGTCGATAATTATTCCACGATGAACAGCCGCTTACCAGTTAGCCCGGCCGGGTTTTACTTTGCTAAAAATGTCTGTACCGAGCTTACCGGCATAAACTTTGTCTTAATTTTGGGATTAGAACACTTTTTTTGGAAAATGACGCACAAATCGTAACTCTGTCCCCTTAGCGACTGTACATGCGAAGTGGCGCAGGTATACTCAGAACCCTTGTTTTAGCTTATCAGCCCGGTTTGGAGTCGTTACCCCTCATGCAAGAAATTATGCAGTTTGCAAGCAATCACCCCATCCTCAGTCTGGCATGGGTTGCTTTACTCGTTCTCGTGATTGTGACCACCGTTAAAGGTATGTTCTCTAAAGTAAAAACCATCAGCCGTGGTGAAGCAACCCACCTGATTAACAAAGAGGACGCGGTGGTGGTAGACGTTCGTTCACGTGACGATTACCGCAAAGGACACATTTCTGGGGCTATCAACGTAGCGGCAGCAGACATCAAAAAAGAGAGCTTTGGCGAGCTGGAAAAGCACAAGTCACAGCACATAATTGTAGTTTGCGCGACCGGTCAAAGTGCGGGCGAATCTGCGGCGAAATTGAGCGCAGCGGGCTTCGAGAAAGTCTCCGTACTGAAAGATGGCGTGAGCGGCTGGAGTGGTGAAAACCTGCCACTGGTGCGCGGTAAATAACTTCTTCGAGGTAACCGTATGGCAAATGTAGAGATCTACACCAAAGTCACTTGTCCTTATTGCCACCGTGCAAAGGCGTTGTTGGATCAGAAAGGCGTGTCGTACCAGGAGATTCCCATTGACGGGAACGCGGCGAAACGTGAAGAGATGATTCAACGCAGCGGTCGCACGACGGTGCCACAAATTTTTATTGATGCGCAGCACATTGGCGGCTGTGACGATCTTTACGCGCTGGATGGGCGTCAGGGACTTGATCCTTTACTCCAGGCATAACTTTTCGGTCAGACAATTTTAACTCACAGGATTTAGACACATGTCAGAGCAAAGCAACAGCGAAATGCAGTTCCAGATTCAACGTGTTTACACCAAAGATGTTTCTTACGAAGCGCCAAACGCACCGCAGGTTTTCCAGAAAGAGTGGGAACCGGAAGTGAAGCTGGACCTGGACACCGCCTCTTCTCAGCTGGCTGATGGCGTTTTTGAAGTCGTTCTGCGTGTTACCGTAACCGCAACCGTTGGCGAAGAGACCGCATTCCTGTGCGAAGTTCAGCAGGCGGGTATTTTCACCATTAGCGGTATCGAAGGCACGCAGATGGCACATTGCCTCGGTGCTTACTGCCCGAACATTCTTTTCCCGTATGCACGCGAATGCGTAACCAGCCTTGTGTCTCGTGGTACTTTCCCGCAGCTCAACCTGGCGCCAGTTAACTTTGATGCGCTGTTTATGAACTATCTGCAGCAGCAAGGTGAAGGCGAAGCGCCACATCAGGATGCCTGATGACTACACTCAATGCTTCAATTAGCGTCATCGGTGCCGGCTCGTACGGCACCGCATTGGCCATCACGCTGGCCCGTAATGGCCATCCGGTTCTGCTCTGGGGCCACAATCCTCAAAGCGTGGCGCAGCTGCAAGCTGACCGCTGCAATACCGCTTTCCTGCCCGATGTTCCTTTCCCTGATAATCTCGTTCCTGAAGCCGATCTGGCTACCGTGGTTAACGCCAGTCGCGATCTGCTGGTCGTGGTGCCGAGCCATGTATTTGGCGACGTGCTGACGCAGCTTAAGCCGCATTTGCGTGCCGATTCACGGATTGTCTGGGCGACCAAAGGACTGGAAAAGGAGACCGGCCGTTTGCTGCAGGATGTGGCGCGTGAAATCCTCGGCGATGCCATTCCGCTAGCGGTGATTTCCGGACCAACCTTTGCCAAAGAGCTGGCTGCTGGCATGCCTACGGCCATCGCACTGGCATCGACTGATGCGGAGTTCGCTAACGACCTGCAGCAGAAGCTGCACTGTGGTAAAAGTTTCCGCGTCTATAACAATCAGGATTTCATCGGCGTGCAGTTAGGCGGCGCGGTGAAGAACGTGATAGCGATTGGTGCGGGGATTTCTGACGGCATCGGCTTTGGTGCCAACGCGCGTACTGCCTTAATCACCCGTGGTCTGACGGAAATGAGCCGTCTCGGCGCAGCGCTGGGTGCCGATGCCACCACCTTTATGGGCATGGCCGGTTTAGGCGATTTGGTGCTGACCTGTACCGATAATCAGTCGCGCAACCGTCGTTTCGGCATGATGCTGGGGCAAGGTGAGAGCGTAGACGATGCGCAACGCATTATCGGACAAGTTGTAGAAGGCTACAGAAACACTAAAGAAGTCAAAGCATTGGCCGCGCGTGTCGGCGTAGAAATGCCGATTACTGAGCAGATTTATCAGGTGCTCTATTGCGGAAAATCAGCGCGAGAGGCAGCATTGACCTTACTTGGCCGTGCAAGGAAGGACGAAAACAGCCAAAGCTGAAGCAGGATGCGCCAGCGTCACCACCTGTAGCGCCCCATCAGGCGCTTTTTTTATCGGGAGCAAACAGCAATGTCGTCTGAAGAGTTAGAACTGGTCTGGAACCATATCAAAGCCGAAGCCAGAGCACTGGCCGACTGTGAACCGATGCTGGCCAGCTTTTACCATGCGACATTGCTTAAACACGAAAACCTCGGCAGTGCGCTCAGCTATATGCTCGCCAACAAGCTGGCGAACCCGATCATGCCCGCTATCGCTATTCGCGAAATCGTGGAAGAAGCCTATCGTGAAGACCCAGAGATGATTGTCTCCGCGGCCTACGATATTCAGGCTGTGCGTCAGCGCGATCCCGCTGTTGATAAATACTCCACGCCGCTGCTCTATCTCAAAGGTTTCCACGCCTTACAGGCCTATCGCATTGGCAACTGGTTATGGAGAGAAGGTCGCCGCGCACTGGCGGTTTATCTGCAGAACGAAATTTCCGTCTCGTTTGCCGTGGATATTCACCCGGCGGCGCGCATTGGTCGCGGCATCATGCTTGACCACGCCACCGGCATTGTTATCGGCGAAACAGCCATCATCGAAAATGACGTTTCAATCCTGCAATCGGTGACGCTCGGCGGTACCGGTAAAACCAGCGGCGATCGCCATCCGAAAATCCGTGAAGGTGTAATGATTGGCGCGGGTGCCAAGATTCTGGGCAACATTGAAGTAGGACGCGGTGCGAAAATCGGTGCCGGTTCCGTTGTCCTGCAGCCCGTACCGCCGCATACCACGGCGGCCGGCGTGCCTGCGCGCATTGTCGGTAAACCGACCAGCGATAAACCGTCGATGGATATGGATCAGCACTTCAACGGCGCGGGCTTTGAGTACGGCGACGGCATTTAGCCTTTGATCAGTGCGCCAGCATAATCGAGCTGGCGCCACGCTTCATACACCACCACAGATACCGCATTAGACAGATTCATGCTGCGGCTTTCCGCCATCATCGGAATACGGATTTTCTGCTCAGCGGGTAGTGCGTTGAGGATTTCTGCGGGTAAACCGCGACTCTCCGGACCAAACACCAAATAATCACCCTTTTGATAGCTCACCGCGCTGTGCGCAGGCGTTCCTTTGGTGGTGAGGGCGAACATGCGCTGAGGCGCTTCCGTCGCCAGAAATGCCGCGTAATTGGCGTGTTTTTTTAAGGCGGTATATTCGTGGTAATCCAGCCCGGCGCGGCGCAGGCGCTTATCATCCCAGGCAAAGCCCAGCGGTTCAATCAGGTGTAACTGGAAACCGGTATTTGCGCACAAGCGAATGATGTTGCCGGTATTTGGCGGAATTTCAGGTTCAAATAAGACAATGTTTAGCATAAGGCCCCCAGAAACGAGGGCCGAAGCATAACAAATTATTGACGGGCGGAGTACAGCGGCAGCCACAGCGTGAGGCGTAAACCGCCGAGCGGACTGTCATCGGCTTTGACCCAACCGCGATGCTGCTGGATGGCCGTTTCGACGATCGCCAGGCCCAATCCGGTGCCGCCTGATTCACGATCGCGCGCCTCATCGGTGCGGTAGAACGGACGGAAAATCTGCTCGCGATCTTCTGGGCTGACGCCCGGACCATCATCATCGACGTGGATGGTGATGCCTTCGATATCCACCGAGAAGCTGACGCTGATATGCGAATTCGAATAGCGCAGCGCATTACGCACGATATTCTCCAGCGCACTCTCCAGCGCATGTGGATTACCGTACAGCGGCCACGGGCCAGGCGGATAGGGCACTTCCATTAGTTTGCCCATCTGCTCGGCTTCAAATTTGGCATCTTCCAGCACGCCGTTCCACAGCTGGTTGGCCTTCATTGCCTCGCTAACCAGTGCATTATTGTGTTGCGTACGCGACAGCACCAGCAAATCGTTAATCATGCCATCAAGACGCTGCGCTTCCGTTTCGATGCGCTGCAGCTCTTTGCCTTCCCCGTTACGGCGACGCAGTAACGCGGTTGCCAGCTGCAAGCGAGTCAACGGCGTACGCAGTTCATGGCTGATATCCGATAGCAAACGCTGTTGCGCCGTCATCATGCGTTCGAGTGCGCTAACCATTTGGTTGAAACTCGAACCCGCTGCCAGAAACTCTTGTGGCCCCGATTCCAGTTCCGGATGCTGACGCAAATTGCCGCTTGCCACTTCATCCGCCGCATATTTAAGTTTGCGGGCGGGACGCGCCAGGCTCCACGCCAGCCACAGCAGCAGCGGTGAACTGATCAGCATGGTGACAATCAGCAGCAGTAGCGGGCGGTCAAACAGCAGATTGACGAAATCCAGCTGTGAGCTGGTGGCAGGACGAATCAGGTAGAGCTGATAGTTGTCTTCGCCATCGCGCACCGCGAAAGGCCCAACCATTTCAACGCGACCATACTTTTTCTTTTGTGGGTGGTCGGCGTTATCCGACTGCCCAATAAAGTTGCGGATGATCTGCATTTCATTGTGCTGCGCGCCAATCACCCGGCCTTCGCTGGTCACCAATAACAAGCGCTGTCCAGGCGGCGCCCATTTGTCGATGGAGCGGAACAAGCGACGCCACCACATTAAGTCGTTTGGCGGATCCTGAGACAGCTCCGCTTCAACATGCTGTTCAATCATGGTGCCCTGACGCTGCTCGCTTTCCAGTAATGCGGTCATCTGGCGCGAATCGAGTTTGGGCACCATCAAAACCAGCATCAACACCAACGCTAGCGTGAGCCAGAAGATGGCGAAGATGCGGGTGGTTAAACTTCCAATCATGATGCCGAAACCATCAGATAGCCGCGTCCGCGCAGGGTTTTAAACCACGGATGACCATCACGACGTTCCGGCAATTTACGGCGCAGATTAGAAATGTGCATATCGATAGCGCGGTCAAACGGTGTCAGACGTTTGCCCAACACTTCCTGACTCAGGTGCTCACGCGATACCACCTGACCCAGATGCTGTGCCAGCAAATAGAGCAGAGTGAACTCGGTGCCGGTGAGATCCAAGGTTTCGCTATCAAAGCTGGCTTCCTGGCGACCTGGATTCAGGCGCAGGCAGTCGACTTCCAGCGTCGGTGAGCTGTTATCATGCTGCTGTTGCTGCTCGCTCCAGTTTGAACGACGCAAAATGGCACGGATACGCGCCACCAGTTCACGATCGTTAAACGGTTTAGGCAGATAGTCATCTGCGCCCAGTTCAAGGCCCAGAACACGGTCCAGTTCGCTGCCACGTGCAGTCAGCATAATGACCGGAGTTTGGTGCTGTTGGCGTAGTTCTTTCAATGTGTCGATACCGTTCTTCTTCGGCATCATGACATCAAGCAATAACAAGTCCACGGTGTTGTCTAGCAGGTTAAGCGCCTGCTCACCATCGCTTGCCACAATGACTTCAAAACCTTCCATCTCAAGCAGTTCTTTAAGCAGCGAAGTTAATTCGCGGTCGTCATCAACCAACAGGATTTTATTCATTTTTTATTGCCCTCCGCAGGCAAAATACCGTGTTCCTTGACTTGCAATCCAACGCTTTACGTAGTTTTACACCCCCTGACGGATGTTTGCAGCCACCGCCGTACACTGGCTCTCGTTGAATCGCAAAACGGAACGAACTGGGAGTTAACGATGCGCTACTTAACCGCCGTCGTCATTGCCTCAGCGATGGTTCTCAGTCACGCCAGCGCCGAAGCAGCAGACACGACGACGATTGACGAGATGCATCCGAACAGCGGATTGACGACAGGCAGTATGACGCAAAATCCGCAAAGCTACATGTTCGATGGCATTGAGCTGACTGAACAACAGCGGCAACAGATGCGAGACCTGATGCAGCAAGCGCGACACGAACGCCCAACAATCAGCGTTCAAGATATAGAAACTATGCATGACCTTGTCATTGCAGACAAATTTAACGAATCGGCTATTCGACAGCAGGCAGAGAAACAAGCCCGCGCAGCGATAGAACAGCAAGTCGAAATGGCTCGGGTTCGTAATCAGATGTACCACCTGTTAACGCCTGCACAGCAAGCGACATTGCAGAAAAATTATGAGCGACGATTGGCTGAAGTTCGTCGGCTCTCAGGATTGCAGCCATCATCACCGCTGCAAGCAGTGAGTAGTACCAGCAGTAACCAGTAACATAGTATCCCTGTTTTCCTTGCCATAGACACCATCCCTGTCTTCCCCCGCATGATGCGGGGGTTTTTTTTGCTTGTCATTTCTCTCTAACATCATTGTCTTAAAATTCAATCACGCAGCACACTTCTGCCGATGATAAACTTTAGCCATCTTGAGACCTAAAGGCCGCACCGATGAAGCGTGCGACCCGGCGAGGCATAGCATGGATTCTTCCTATGCAAAGTTAGTCAATCGGGCGGCGTTAGCGGCGACTACGCTGGCGACGCTGCTGTTAATCGTTAAAATTTTCGCCTGGTGGCATACCGGTTCAGTCAGCATGTTGGCGGCCTTAGTGGATTCATTGGTGGATATCGCCGCTTCTCTCACCAACTTGCTGGTGGTGCGCTATTCATTACAGCCGGCCGATGACGATCACACCTTCGGCCATGGTAAAGCCGAATCATTGGCCGCGCTGGCGCAGAGCATGTTTATCTCCGGCTCGGCGCTGTTTCTGTTTCTCACCGGTATTCAGCATCTGGCATCGCCAGAAACCTTACATGCGCCGCTGGTGGGCATTGTGGTGACGGTGATTGCGCTGTTTTCAACCCTGACATTGGTTGCCTTCCAGCGCTGGGTGGTGCGTCGCACGCGCAGCCAGGCGATTCGCGCAGACATGCTGCACTATCAATCTGATGTGGTGATGAACGGCGCAATATTGGTCGCCCTTGGTTTGAGCAGCTATGGTTTTGTACGGGCGGATGCATTGTTCGCGCTCGGCATCGGTGTTTACATTCTCTATAACGCCTTGCGGATGGGCTATGACGCGGTACAGGCGCTGCTAGACCGCGTACTGCCCGAGCATGAAACGCAGGAGATCATTAACGTGGTGACCAACTGGCCAGGCGTACGTGGCGCACATGCACTGCGCACGCGGCAATCGGGCCCGACGCGTTTTATCCAACTGCATCTTGAGATGGAAGATCAGTTGCCGCTGGTGCAGGCGCATCAGGTGGCCGATCAAATTGAGCAGGCATTACTGAAGAAGTTTCCCGGCTCAGACGTGATCATCCATCAAGATCCTTGCTCTGTTGTGCCGAGCAATCAGCACGGTTTTTTTCAAGGTTAGCGATTTAAAATCATGCAATTACACAAAAAAAATGACGTAACGCTAACAACTCTGTAAAAAATTAGCGAAAACTTGTCTGACCTGAATCAATTCAGCATCAAGCGTTTGATATACTATTTTGCAACTATTAAGCCATGCGATCGCGAGCTGGTCCACGCCGGACACATGGCAGGAATAATCCTTAGTTTTTGAACAATCCAGAGGTTGTCATGATCAAAAAAATCGGAGTACTGACCAGCGGCGGCGACGCCCCAGGCATGAACGCAGCCATTCGCGGAGTTGTACGTTCCGCGCTGAGTGAAGGACTGGAAGTTTTTGGTATTTACGACGGCTATCTGGGATTGTACGAAGATCGCATGATCAACCTCGACCGCTACAGCGTGTCAGACATGATCAACCGTGGCGGCACCTTCCTCGGTTCCGCACGCTTCCCAGAATTCCGCAACGATGAAGTGCGCCAGACCGCGATTGATAACATGAAAAAGCGCGGCATTGATGCGTTGGTCGTTATCGGCGGTGATGGTTCCTACATGGGTGCGAAGCGCCTGACCGAAATGGGCTTCCCGTGCATCGGCTTGCCGGGCACCATCGATAACGACGTAGCAGGCACCGATTACACCATCGGATACTTCACTGCATTGGAAACCGTGGTTGAAGCGATTGACCGCCTGCGCGACACCTCCTCTTCCCACCAGCGCATCTCCATCGTTGAAGTGATGGGCCGTTACTGCGGCGATTTAACCCTGGCGGCAGCGATTGCCGGCGGTTGTGAGTTCATCGTGCTGCCTGAAATCCCCTATACCCGCGAAGAGCTGGTTTCAGAGATCAAAGCGGGCATCGCCAAAGGCAAAAAACACGCCATCGTGGCGATTACCGAGCACATCTGCGATATCGACGATCTGGCGCACTTCATCGAAGCTGAAACCAAACGCGAAACCCGCGCCACCGTTCTCGGTCACATTCAGCGTGGCGGTGCACCTTGTGCCTATGACCGCATCCTGGCATCGCGCATGGGTTCTTACTCCATCGAGCTGCTACTGCAAGGTTATGGCGGCCGCTGCGTCGGCATTCAGAACGAGAAGATGGTGCATCACGACATCATCGACGCGATTGAAAATATGAAGCGTCCGTTCAAACGCGACTGGCTGGATACCGCCAAAAAACTTTACTAATTCCCTGTCAAGGCGCGACGCAACTCGCGCCTTTTTTATACCTGCTCATATTCCCTCCAGTTATAACAGCTTATTTTTAATTCTTTAATCCATGGATAAGTTTGTGTCAGTCTTGTTCTATAACGACCTCGGGAGAGCAAGCAATGAATAAGTGGAGTATTGGTGTCACCCTGTTACTGGCTTCAACCAGTGTTCTGGCAAAGGATATTCAGCTGTTAAACGTCTCTTACGATCCAACCCGTGAGCTGTACGAGCAGTACAACAAAGCGTTTAGCGCGCATTACAAGCAGGAGACCGGCGACAACGTGGTGATTCGCCAGTCGCACGGCGGTTCCGGTAAACAAGCGACCTCAGTGATCAATGGCATCCGTGCTGATGTGGTTACGCTGGCGCTGCAATCTGATGTCGATGCTATTGCTGACCGTGGTCGTATTAATAAAGACTGGATTAAACGCCTGCCGGACAACTCCGCGCCTTACACCTCGACCATCGTGTTCCTGGTGCGTAAAGGCAACCCGAAAGGCATTCATGATTGGCCGGATCTGATTAAACCGGGCGTTTCCGTCATCACACCAAACCCGAAAACGTCGGGCGGTGCGCGCTGGAACTATCTGGCTGCATGGGGTTGGGCGCTGGATCAGAACCATGGCGATCAGGCCAAAGCGCTGGCTTACGTCAAATCGCTGTTTAAGAACGTCGAAGTACAGGATTCGGGTGCACGTGGTGCGACTAACACCTTCGTTGAACGTGGCATTGGCGATGTGCTGATTGCGTGGGAAAACGAAGCCTATCTGGCGGTGGATAAGCTGGGTAAAGACAAGTTTGAAATCGTCACCCCAAGCGAATCGATTTTGGCCGAGCCAACGGTTTCAGTGGTGGATAAAGTGGTCGACGAGCAGGGCACCCGTAAAGTGGCCGAAGATTACCTCAAGTATCTCTACTCGCCGGAAGGCCAGACCATCGCGGCGGAGAATTTCTACCGTCCACGTGATGAAGCCGTTGCGAAGAAATTTGCCAATAAATTCGCCCCGGTAAAACTGTTCACTATCGACAGCAAATTTGGTGGCTGGACGCAAGCCCAGAAAACCCACTTCGCCGATGGCGGCAGCTACGACCAGGTGATGAAGCCATAACGCATAAAAAACGGCCAGCGAGAATGCTGGCCGTTTTGTTTTAGTCCGTGACTTTCATCACCTGCCAGGCGAGGATGCTGGCAGGTGATGAACAGAGGAATCGGGCTATGCAGGGCAGTCGTCGTACCCTGAAGTTACTTACCGCATTATTGGTGCTGTTGATTGTCGGACTGATCGCCGGCGCCATCCATTTCCATAAAAACTCCAACGTCTTGTGGCAGATTATCAGCGAAAAGTGCGTGCCTAACATGGCGGCGACGGGCAAACCCGCGCCATGTCAGCAGGTGAACAGCGCGCAGGGTTACGTCACGCTGAAAGATCTCAACGGTCCGTTACAGTATCTGCTGATACCGATCGAAAAAATTACCGGCATGGAAAGTCCGATCCTTCTTGAACCCGCAACGCCGAACCTGTTTGCCGAAGCCTGGCAGCAACGCACATTGCTGGCGCAGAAGCACGGCGCGCCGATTCCCGATAGCGCGCTGTCGCTGGCCATCAATGCGCAATATGGGCGTACGCAGAATCAGCTGCATATTCATATTTCCTGTCTGCGGCCAGATGTGCGTCAGCAGCTGGACGCGCTGGCTCCGAGGCTAAACGCGCAGTGGCACAGTGAAATGCTGCGTAAGCATCGTTATCTGGTGCGGTCGATTTCTGCGGCAGAACTGGCGCAGCAGAGTGCGTTTATCCACCTGGCGGATGAAGTGCCGCATGCGCGCACCGAGATGGGGAAATACGGGTTGGCGCTGGCACAATTGCCGGATGGCCGTTTAGCGCTGTTGGCGCTGGAGCGTAACTGGCTGAAATTAAACAGCGGCTCGGCGGAAGAGCTGCAGGATCATAACTGCAGCATATTGCCGCAATAACCCATCTTTCGTAGGGTTGCCATTTATGGCGACCAATAAAAAAGGCGGCTAATCAGCCGCCTTTTTCTGCATCGAAAACGCTGACTTACGCGTTTTTCGCTGCTGCTGCCGCTTTCACGATCACCGCAAATGCATCGGCTTTCAGTGAAGCGCCGCCAACCAGCGCGCCATCGATGTCTGGCTGGGTGAACAGCTCAGCGGCGTTTTTGTCGTTGACCGAGCCGCCGTACTGAATGATCACTTGCTGAGCGATAGCTGCATCTTTCTTCGCGATATGGTCACGAATGAATTTGTGCACCGCCTGAGCCTGCGCTGGAGTGGCTGATTTGCCGGTACCGATCGCCCAAACTGGCTCGTAAGCGATCACTGCGCCTTCGAACGCTGCAGCGCCCTGAGTTTCCAGCACGGCGTCGATCTGACGTGCGCACACCTCTTCCGTTTTGCCCGCTTCGTTTTCTGCGTCAGTTTCACCGATGCACAGAACCGGCACCAGGCCCGCTTCTTTCACAACGGCAAATTTCTTCGCGATGAACTCGTCGCTCTCTTTGTGATAGGTGCGGCGCTCAGAGTGGCCGATGATGATGTATTTCGCGCCAACGTCTTTCAACATGTCTGCGGAAGTTTCGCCAGTGAATGCGCCAGACAGATTAACGTCAACGTTCTGAGCACCCAGAGCAATGTGGCTACCGGAAATGGCGTGTTTCGCCAGGTCCAGATAGATGGCTGGCGGTGCAATCGCGACGCCACAACCATCAACGCCAGACAGCTCTTTGCGCAGGCCTTCAATCAGCTCTTTGGTGATCTGCTTGCTACCGTTCAGTTTCCAGTTACCCATAACCAGTGGATGTCGCATTCTTTCCTCCGCATAACGCGATTCATGAAATAGCGCTGCCATCGGGCAGCGATGTCTGCGAGACAGTATAGAGATCAAATTTGTTGCTGGCTTTGCTTTTCGTCATTTTTGCCGGTGCGATCAGGGCGTCGCGAGCGCCAGTTTTATCGGCTCAACGGCGAAGGTCAAACCCTTGTCACCGTTATCTGCCACCACGAAACGCAAGGCACCTTCGGTGCGGGCAAAATAGCGTGCACCTTTACCGGCGCTCAGCAAGGAATCGAGTTTTTTACGCCCATCTTCGGGCGATAAGCCGGGGATGAAGAAGCGCAGCAGGGCGGTCATATAATCCATGGCGCGTGCCTGCGCGGCTTTCATATCGGGGCCGGGAACCGGCAGCCAGGTGATTTGCAGGGTTTTGATTTTGCCGGTGCCTTGCTCTAGCGCCGTTGAGGCATACAGCGTTTCGCTGATTTTGCTGGCGGCACGCGTCAGATTGCTTTTATCGCCGCGACTATCAATAGCGCGATATTCCTGCAGCAATTCATTGGGATTGGCCGCGTTGTACTTCTCACGGAATTGAGCAACGGTCATATCGAACGTTGGCGCACCCGCGAGCAGATAGGGCGCAGCAGGCAGATGATCGCTACGATCTAACGCGGGGGCATCCTCCGCCCAGACGGGAAATGTCAGTGCGAGGCCAAGCAGCAGCGCGACTGGCAGGTTGTTCATTGCTTCGGCCCTAAATCATTCACTTAGCCCACGATTAGAACGGTTTTTACCGGGCAAAGTCAAAACCCACACTGGGAAAAATCTTACATTCTTTGTGCCGCGCCGATTACCAGTAATGTTCGCTGGTCATATGGCCGGGTTTACGTTTGAAATGTTTACGCATCTCACGCGTCTCTTTCAGTAACTGCTGGGTATCGCGCACCATCTGTGGATTGCCGCACAGCATCACATGGCTGGTTTCGGCCGTCAGCGGCAAGCCGACGGCTCGCTCCAGTTCTCCACCTTCAATCAGCTGCGGCACGCGACCGTGTAGCGAACCGGCGATCTCTTCCCGGCTAACTACTGTTTGAATGTGCAATTTGCCCTGATAGCGCTGCTGCAGTGCTTGCATTAAAGGCAGGAAGCTCAGGTCATCGGCGAAACGCGCGGCATGTACCAGCACAATGTTATCAAAACGATCCAGATCTTCGCCCTGTTGCAGAATCGATAAATAGGGGCCGATCGCCGTGCCGGTCGCCAGCATCCACAGCGTTTGGCAGTCTGGAATTTCGTCGAGCACAAAGAAACCCGCCGCCTCTTTGGTGATCATTACTTGCTCGCCGGGCTGCAACGCCTGCAAACGCGGACTTAGTTTACCTTCCGGCACCGTGACCAGATAAAACTCCAGCAGCGGATCCTGCGGCGCGTTGACGTATGAATAGGCGCGCTGCACGCGCTCACCGTCAATTTCCAGTGCCAGCTTGGCAAACTGTCCCGCCGCAAAGGTATCAATCGGTGCTTCGACGCGCAGGCTGAACAGTGCATCGGTCCAGTTTTTTACTTCTTTAACTTCAGCATTGATCCACTCAGCCATGCTAACTCCTTAATGTTGAATATTCAGGCACATGATTATCATCGTTATCCATCCGGCAAATTTCCAGCCTTGCCCCCAGCAAAGGGCTCTCAGCGACAAACGCAGCGCACAGATCAGCAACTGTAGCGGGCGGTTTACAATCTGGACTACCAACTTGACGGCTTAAGACATACAGCTTTGCCCGCGCCTCTCGATTTGTCACTGAATCCTGATATTTTTGCCGCCATAAATCCGAGGCGGCCTGTTTTGTGCTGCCTATCCTTTGTTTCTCAGGCAGACATTTTGTTCCATGTTGATAAGTAAAACGCAAAATCGCTTTCTGTTATTCATGCTGATCGTGCTGGTGGCGGTCGGGCAGATGGCGCAAACCATCTATGTGCCAGCGATGGCCAACATGGCCGAAACGCTCAATGTGCGCAGCGGCGCGATCCAGCAGGTGATGGCCGCCTATCTGATGACCTACGGCGGATCGCAGTTGATCTACGGCCCGCTCTCGGACAGTTTTGGCCGCCGTCCGGTGATCCTGATTGGCATGACGATCTTTGCCGTCGGCGCGTTGATCGCCATGTTCGCGCCCTCGCTCGATATTCTGGTGTTGGGCAGCGCGGTGCAAGGTTTAGGGACCGGCGTAGCGGGCGTGATGGCGCGCACCATGCCGCGCGATCTCTATTCCGGCATCGCTCTGCGCCAGGCGAACAGCCTGCTGAATATGGGCATTCTGGTGAGTCCGCTGCTGGCGCCGGTGATTGGTGCGCTGCTGACGCATCTGTTTGGCTGGCACGCCTGTTTCGCCTTCCTGCTGCTGCTGTGCGTCGGCGTCACCGTGTCGATGGCGCGCTGGCTGCCGGAAACGCGTCCTGTTGATACGCCCGCCACGCCGTTCCTGCGCCGTTATGCCACTTTGCTGAGCGACGGCAACTTCGTGCGTTATCTGCTGCTGCTGATTGGCGCGCTGGCCGGCATCGCGGTGTTTGAAGCCAGCTGCGGCGTGCTGATGGGCGGCGTATTGGGGCTGGATGGATTAACCGTCAGCATCCTGTTTATCCTGCCGATTCCGGCGGCGTTTTTTGGCGCCTGGTTTGCCGGACGCGAGCAAAAATCCTGGCACACGCTGATGTGGTACGGCGTGAACAGTTGCCTGTTAGCGGGCTTGTTAATGTGGGTGCCGGCTTGGTTTGGCGTAATGAACATCTGGACGTTGCTGGTGCCAGCTGCGCTGTTCTTCTTTGGCGCGGGCATGCTGTTTCCGCTGGCAACCTCGGGTGCGATGGAGCCGTATGCGTGGCTGGCGGGCAGCGCTGGTGCGTTGATCGGTGGTTTGCAGAACCTCGGTTCCGGCGTGGTGGCGTGGCTTTCTGCGCTGTTACCGCAGCACGATCAATCCAGCCTTGGCATGTTAATGTTCGTGACGTCGCTGGTGATGCTGCTGTGCTGGTGGCCGCTCTCTCGTCATCCAGAGAGCGGCAAGCAGGCGATTACAGGATAAATTGATGCAGCGCCGCGTCTTTGCGATCCAGATAGTGGATTGACTGGATGCGGCGAATAGTGCGCGATTTGCCGCGCACCAGCAGCGTTTCGCTGGTGGCGATGTTGCCGTTACGCGTGATGCCTTTCAGCAAATCGCCGGTGGTGATGCCGGTGGCAGCGAAGATAACGTTATCGTTGCGCGCCATCTGATCCAGCTTCAGCACCTGACCCGCTTCAATGCCCATCTCGGCGCAGCGTTGCAGTTCATTCTCGCCGAGGCGACGATTCTCTTCGCTATCGCCTTTCACTTCGTGACGCGCCAATAAACGCGCCTGCATGTCGCCGTCCATCGCGCGAATGACTGCCGCCGACACCACACCTTCCGGTGCGCCACCGATGCCGTACATCACATCCACTTCGCTATCCGGCATACAGGTCAGAATCGAGGCCGCGACATCGCCGTCCGGGAAGGAGAACACGCGCACGCCGAGCTGCTGCAGCTGGGCAATCACCGCATCGTGGCGTGGCTTGGCCAGAATCGACACCGTTAACTGGCTGAGCGGTTTGCCTAATGCCAGCGCGATGTTTTTCAGGTTAATGTCGAGCGGCAGATTGAGGTCAATGGCGCCACGTGCGCCCGGTCCAACAATCAGCTTTTCCATGTACATATCAGGTGCGTGCAGGAAGCTGCCTTTGTCTCCCACCGCCAGCACCGCTAGCGCATTGGCCTGGCCCATTGCCGTCATGCGCGTGCCTTCGATCGGATCAACCGCGATATCCACGGCGTCGCCACGGCCGGTACCGACTTTCTCACCGATATAAAGCATCGGAGCTTCGTCGATTTCGCCTTCGCCAATCACGATCTGGCCGTCGATATCGATGGTGTTGAGCATAATGCGCATGGCGTGAACGGCTGCGCCGTCGGCCGCATTTTTATCGCCGCGTCCTAACCAGTGATAGCCCGCTAATGCAGCGGCTTCGGTCACACGGGAAAATTCAATCGCGAGTTCTCGTTTCATGGTGGCACCTGATAAAAAACAGGCAGGTAGTTTAACACAGCGGGGAAACGTGGCAGGGGAAAAACCCGCGACAGGGCGCCGCGGGTTAGCAGGATTTTACTCTTCGTCTTCCCACGCTTTAGCGCGAGCGACCGCTTTCTTCCAGCCGGCGTAACGGACGTTACGTTCGGTGGTTTCGATGCTTGGGCGGAACTCACGCTCAATTACCGCTTTAGCGCGAACTTCTTCCAGATCGTTCCAGAAGCCGACCGCTAAGCCAGCCAGATACGCCGCACCCAGCGCCGTGACTTCACGCACTTCCGGACGCTCAACGCGCGTGCCGAGAATGTCAGACTGGAACTGCATCAGGAAGTTATTGGCAACCGCACCACCATCCACGCGCAGTGATTGCAGGCGGGTGCCCGCATCGTTCTGCATCGCTTCCAGTACGTCGCGCGTCTGGTAAGCAATCGACTCCAGCGTGGCACGGATGATGTGGTTCGCGTTCGCACCGCGCGTCAGACCGAAAATCGCGCCGCGTGCATACGGATCCCAATATGGCGCACCCAAACCGGTGAAGGCTGGCACCATATACACGCCGTTGGTGTCTTTCACTTTCAACGCGAAGTATTCAGAGTCGGTTGAATCGCTGATCAACTTCATCTCATCACGCAGCCATTGAATCGACGCACCACCGATAAACACCGCACCTTCCAGCGCATAGTTCACTTCGCCGCGTGGGCCGCACGCGATGGTGGTCAGCAGGCCATGCGTTGAGGTCACCGCTTCGGTGCCGGTGTTCATTAGCATGAAGCAGCCGGTGCCGTATGTGTTTTTCGCCATACCCGGTTGTACGCACAGCTGGCCATACAGCGCCGCTTGCTGGTCACCCGCGATACCGGCGATTGGAATACGCGTACCGCCTTTACCACCAATGTTGGTCTGGCCGTACACTTCAGAAGAGCCTTTCACTTCTGGCAGCATTTCACGCGGGATATCGAGGATCTCCAGCATGCGCTCATCCCACTCCAGCTTGTGGATGTTGTACATCATGGTACGTGAGGCGTTGGTGTGATCGGTGACGTGCACACGTCCCTGGGTCATTTTCCAAATCAACCAGCTATCAACGGTACCGAACAGCAGTTCGCCGCGTTTGGCACGGTCACGCGCGCCTTCCACATTATCCAGAATCCACTTCACCTTGGTGCCAGAGAAGTACGGGTTAATCACCAAACCGGTGGTGTGCTGGATGTACTCTTCCAGACCCTCTTTCTTCAGCTTATTACAGTAATCTGCGGTGCGTGGATCCTGCCAGACGATGGCGTTGTAAACCGGTTTGCCGGTCTCTTTATCCCACACGATGGCGGTTTCACGCTGGTTGGTGATACCAATCGCCGCGATTTGATCGGAGTTAATGTCGGCGTGAGCCAGCACTTCAACCAGCGTTGAGCTTTGTGACGCCCAGATATCCATTGGGTCATGTTCAACCCAACCCGCTTTCGGGTAGATCTGGGTAAATTCGCGCTGAGAAACCGCGACGATGTTGGCATCATGATCAAGCACCACGGCGCGTGAGCTGGTTGTGCCCTGATCGAGTGCAACTATATATTTTTTATCAGTAGTCATTGTGCTTTCCTGATGTGGTATCGACGAAACTTACGCTTTACGCTGCTGAGCGCGCGCAACCGGTTTTTCTGCTGTGCTGGCTTCCGCGACGTTAACTGGCAGATGGCGGCCAATCAGCGAACGGTAACCAAAGGCTCCGAGGCAAGCACCGACCAGCGGGCCAAAAATCGGAACCAGGAAGTAAGGAATATCTTTGCCACCGGTGAAGGCTACGTTGCCCCAGCCAGCGAAGAAGGCGAACAGTTTTGGACCGAAGTCACGCGCAGGGTTGAGTGCGAAGCCGGTCAGTGGACCCATTGAGCCACCGATTACCGCGACCAGTAAACCAATCAACAGGGGAGCCAGCGGACCACGCGGTACACCGTTGCCGTCATCGGTCAGCGCCATGATCACCGCCATTAATACCGCTGTAATCACCATCTCAACCAGGAACGCCTGAGCGACGCTGATGTGCGGGTTCGGGTAGGTAGAGAAGATACCGGCCAGATCGAGGCTTTCAACGCTGCCGCGCACCATTTGATGGCCTGCTTCGTAATCAAAGAACAGATTGTAGTAGAGACCGTAAACCAACGCGGCAGCGCAGAACGCGCCGGCAACCTGCGCCAGAATATAGGGAATAACTTTACGACCTTCGAAATTAGCGAACAGGCACAGCGCGACGGTAACGGCTGGGTTAAGATGCGCGCCAGAAACGCCTGCGCTGAGATAGACTGCCATGGAGACGGCTAAACCCCAGATAATACAAATTTCCCACTGACCGAATGACGCACCGGCCAGTTTCAGTGCAGCAACACAGCCTGCACCAAAGAAGATAATCAAACCTGTGCCGAGAAATTCAGCGATGCACTGACACTTTTAGTGTGTTAGTTGTCTGACTCATAATGGCATTCCTGAAGCGAGGTTAAATTTTATCAGTTTTTGTTCTCATCCATGAGTCGCCCAGCTATCAATGTAGGGTTGATGTGAATTTATCGTTAACGAGCATAAACGAGAAATAGCGAAATTGAAAACTGTGTACTCCATCATAAAAATGCGCGTTTTCGCGTCTTTTACGTTGCTTTAAGACCCATTTTTCCCGCTTTGCTGGTCGATGCTGATGTGATCGCGCACACAGATGCGCGAAGATGCGCATTTTTTTAGGCATAGACTGAAAAGTGTTACAGACTGCCCTCGCAAGCCTTGTGCCACTGGACTTGCTGGGTTTGGCTACATACAATCGAGTCATCGTGGCTGAGCGCACCATAATAAGGCATGCATTAGCCCTATCAACGCCTTGCAAGATTTAGGAGAGGTCAGAAAGATGTCATTTGAAGTGTTCGAGAAACTGGAAGCGAAAGTACAGCAGGCGATTGATACCATCACTCTGCTGCAGATGGAAATTGAAGAGCTGAAAGAGCAAAACAATACGCTGAAAAACGAAGTCAGCCAGGCTTCAGGCAACCAGGATGCGCTGGTGCGTGAAAATCAGCATCTGAAAGAAGAGCAGCATGTCTGGCAGGATCGTCTGCGGGCACTGCTGGGAAAAATGGAAGAAGTTTAAGCGTCGATGCTTAAACCAACGGGTGCCGCGGCACCCGTTTTTGTTGCGGCTTACTCGATGTCGAGTGCGTCTTCAGACAGGATGATGCCGGTATTGTCGGCATACAGATGGTCGCCAGAGAAGAAGGTCACGCCGCCGAAGTTAACGCGCACGTCACTTTCGCCAATGCCTTCACCCGCTGCGCCCACCGGAATCGCCGCAATCGCCTGAATGCCGATTTCCAGCTCTTCAAGATCGTCAACCTGACGCACCGAGCCGTAAACCACAATGCCTTCCCACTCATTTTGCGCCGCCAGACTTGCCAGCTGAGCATCGACCAGTGCGCGACGGACCGAACCGCCGCCATCCACCAGCAATACGCGACCCCGACCGTTCTCTTCCAGCAAATCGTAGAGTAAGCCGTTATCTTCGAAACATTTCACTGTGGTGATTTGACCACCGAATGAGCTGCGCCCACCAAAGTTCGAAAAAAGCGGTTCAACAACATTCACAGCTTCGTGGTAGATGTCACAGAGTTCAGATGTATCGTATTTCATGAGGGTTTTCGTCTGTTTGCCACAGGAGCGCTAAGTATATCGCTATCTGGCGATTGTTGGCAAAATCATCAACCGCCAAACAAAGCGTTGCATCAATATCCTGCGTAAAAAAAAGCCCGGCACAGTGGCCGGGCAGCGATTTCGCGGGTGAAGCTTACAGAATGAAGCGGCTGAGATCTTCGTCGGCCACCAGCTCATCCAGATGCTTACCAACGTACTCGGCATCGATAGTGATCGATTCACCGTTACGATCGCTGGCGTCATAGGAGATATCTTCCATCAGACGCTCCAGCACGGTATGCAGACGACGCGCACCGATGTTCTCGGTGGTTTCGTTCACCTGCCATGCGGCTTCGGCGATACGACGTACGGCGTCATCGGTGAAGTCGATATTGACTCCTTCGGTGCCCATCAATGCTTTGTACTGCACGGTAACCGAGGCGTTTGGCTCGGTCAGGATGCGCTCGAAGTCATTGACGGTCAGCGCCTGCAGCTCAACGCGAATCGGCAGACGACCTTGCAGTTCTGGGATCAGATCTGATGGGCTCGCGACCTGGAACGCGCCGGAAGCGATAAACAGAATGTGGTCGGTTTTCACCATGCCGTGCTTGGTGGAAACGGTGCAGCCTTCAACCAGCGGCAGCAGGTCGCGCTGTACGCCTTCGCGTGACACGTCTGGGCCGCCCGCATTCTGGCCGCCGCGCTTACAGATTTTGTCGATTTCATCAATGAACACGATACCGTGCTGCTCAACGGCATCGATGGCATCCTGCTTCAGCTCTTCCGGGTTCACCAGCTTGGCCGCTTCTTCTTCAATCAGCAGCTTCATGGCTTCTTTGATTTTCAGCTTACGCGGTTTCTGCTTCTGGCCACCGAGGTTCTGGAACATCGATTGCAGCTGGCTGGTCATCTCTTCCATGCCTGGAGGCGCCATGATTTCGACGCCAGCCGATGAAGCGGCCAAATCGATCTCAATCTCTTTGTCATCCAGCTGGCCTTCGCGCAGTTTCTTGCGGAAGGACTGACGCGCGGTTGATGGCTCAGCCGCTTGTTCAGCCTGGCCCCAGTTGTTTTTCGCGGGGGGGATCAGCACATCAAGGATGCGCTCTTCCGCCATCTCTTCCGCGCGGTATTTGTTCTTCTCGATCGCCTGGCTGCGCACCATCTTGATGGCAGAATCGGTCAGATCGCGAATGATGGAATCCACCTCTTTGCCGACATAACCCACTTCGGTGAATTTGGTGGCTTCCACTTTGATGAACGGTGCGTTCGCCAGTTTGGCTAAGCGACGGGCGATTTCGGTTTTACCGACGCCGGTAGGACCAATCATCAGAATGTTTTTCGGCGTCACTTCGTGGCGCAGCTCTTCGTCGAGCTGCATGCGGCGCCAGCGGTTACGCAGGGCGATCGCGACCGCCTTCTTTGCGCCGTCCTGGCCTATAATAAAGCGGTTAAGCTCGCTGACAATCTCGCGTGGAGTCATCTCAGACATGATGTTTAGTCCTTAGCCTTAGACGGTAATGCTTCGAAGTTAATATTGTGGTTGGTGTAGATACAGATATCGCCAGCGATGTTCAGCGCTTTCTCCACGATATCGTGCGCACCAATGTCGGTGTTTTCCAACAACGCGCGTGCCGCTGCCTGGGCGTAAGGCCCACCAGAACCAATTGCAATCAGATCATTTTCCGGCTGGATAACGTCGCCGTTGCCGCTGATGATTAATGAGGAGTTTTCGTCGGCCACCGCCAGCAGCGCTTCGAGGCGGCGCAGCATGCGATCGGTACGCCAATCTTTGGCCAGTTCGACCGCCGCTTTCACCAGATGGCCCTGGTGCATTTCCAGCTTGCGCTCAAACAGTTCAAACAGGGTGAAGGCATCTGCGGTACCGCCAGCAAAACCGGCGATCACTTTATCGTTGTAAAGACGACGGACTTTTTTAACGTTGCCTTTCATTACGGTATTGCCGAGCGTAGCCTGGCCATCACCGCCAATCACTACCTGGCCGTTGCGTCGTACACTTACTATTGTTGTCACGGGCAGACCCCTTGTTGCAGTAGAAAAGGAACTCCGCGCACTCGGCGCGGAGTATCATGCAACCAGATATGGGGTAGGAAAAAGGGGTTTCAACCCCCAGCATACCCTTCATCCTTCAAATTGCAGGCGCGTTGGCTACGTGCGCTCACCCCAATCACTTACTAAAGTAAGCTCAAGGGGATTCTCGCACTTGCCGCCTTCCTGCAATTTGAATTATTTAGGGTAAAGCGAGGGGAATACAACTTCCGTGGCCGGAACTGTGTAAGCGTTTGACTGTGCTGTCGGCGCTGCTGCGATCTTTGAACGGCCCGATCACCACGCGATTCCAGCCACCGCCGGTCGTAATGCGGCTCTCGAATCCTTCAAATGCCAGACCGGCGCGTACAGATTCCGCCTGATCGGTACCTTTGAACGATCCACACTGCACCATCCAGCGCTGTGAAGAGGCTTTCTCTTCGGTTTTCGCCTTGGCCGTTTCCTGCGGTTTGGTCTGTTGCGTTGGCTCACGCGTGATCGGCGCAGCTTGCTGTTGCTGCTGCTGACGCGCGGCCTGTTGTTGCTGCAACTGTTGCTGACGCTGCTGCTGTTGTAACTGTTGCTGCTGACGTTGCAACTGCTGCTGCTGTTGTTGCTGAACCTGCTGCTGTTGTTGAACCTGCTGACGCTGCAGCGTTTGCTGGCGCTGCGCCGGGGTTTGTTCGTTCCACGGCACTTCGTTCAACTGCGTCGGCTGCTGGCGCATATCGGCCTGCATCTGCTCCAGCAACTGGCGCTGTTCGTCGGTCAGCTGAGTTTGAGATTGCACGCCACCGGCCGAAGGCTCAGTCGGCGACGGAACGGTAATTTGGCGATTTTCCAGCTCTTTGATGTACTTCCAGCGCTCTTCCGGCTTCGGCGGCAGGCCGTTACCGTTGGCTTTGTGGTTTGGAATGACCTCAATCTCTTCTTTCTTATGATGCGAGATGAACCATAAACCACCGGCAAAGGTGACCAGCACGGCCACGGCCAGTACCATCATGAGCTTTGAAATGCCTGATCCGCCTTTGCTTTTCTTGCTGCGACTGGCGGGTTTTTTGCGACGCGTCCCTGTTGAACGCCCGCGGCCTACATAATCTTTCTGTGCCACTTTCGTTCTGCTACCCTTCAAAAAAATGCCAATGGGCATGTAAATGTGCTGTTAATTGCCCGGCAATGAATGCGCCATGTTACGCAAGGGCTGGAACTTTGACCAGCACAGTCTGCCTTCAGAATCCGCTGAAAATGCAGGCTTCTATGCGCTATTTTTCCCGTTTTGCTGCCGGTGCCGTGCTGCCGCGCACGCGTAGCTCCGCATCCAGCAGGCGCGAACCGTTATTCACGCGTTTACCCTGCAGCTCATCAAGTAATAGCAGCATGGCTTCACGACCGATGGCAAAGCGCGGTTGTGCCACCGTGGTCAGCGGCGGATCGTAGTATTGCGCCAGTTCGATATCATCAAAGCCCACTACTGACAGATCCTGTGGAATGCGCATGCCCAATTTGCGCGCCTGATTCATCGCGCCCAGCGCCATCAAGTCGCTATGACAGAAAATCGCCTTCGGCGGCTGCGTCAAACTCATTAGCTGCTTAAGCGCATTCGCGCCGGCTTCAAAGGTGAAGTCGCCGTGCACAATCATTGTCGGGTCGATGGCGATGCTGCTGCGACGCAGCGCCTGAATGTAGCCCTGCAAACGATATTGGCTCAGCGGAATATGTTCTGGCCCGGTGATGCAGGCGATTTGGCGATGACCGAGCTGCAGCAGGTGATTTACCGCTTCAAAAGCGGCGGTCAGGTTATCGATATGTACCGTTGGCAACGCCATTTCCGGCGCAAATTCGTTGCCCATTACCATCGGCGGCAGGTTGCGCTGATCTTCAATGCCCGCCTCAAATGGCAGCTGTGAACCCAACAGCACCATGCCGTCGATCTGGCGCGTCAGCATTAAATTCAGGAAGGTTTTTTCCTGTTTGTTCTGATGCGCGCAATCGCCAATCAGTACCAGATAACCTTCATGCGCGGCGGTGACTTCCACGCCGCGAATGATCTCACTGAAGAAGGGATCACAGATATCCGGCACAATCACCAGAATGGTTTGCGTTTCACCGCGTTTGGCATTGCGCGCTAACCCGTGCGGCGCATAACCCACGGCAATCACAGCTTTTTCGACTTTGAGTCGGGTCGCAGCAGAGACTTTTTCTGGATTCATCAACGCACGTGAAACCGTGGCGGTTGAAACGCCTGCTTTCTCGGCCACATCTTTCATGGTGGCGGCGGTGGAGGGTTGCTTCTGGTCCAACGTATAACTCCTGACGCGGTACAGCGCATTGATTTTCTGACATTACCGGGCTTCAACCGGGTCGGCACTATTGTTAACCCAAGGTCGCGCCGGGTTGTTACTTAATTTGCATAAAAATTGTGACTTGTGCGACTTTTTTCGATCTGGCTCGCAGATGTGGCGCGGCCTAGCTCTCGGTGGGATCGATATCCAGCGTCCATTTCACTTTGCGTGACGCGGGCAAGGTGGCGATCAGCGGCAGCGATCCGCTCAACAGCTGTTGCAGACGTTTGCGTGACGGATGCTGCAACAGCAGCTGCCAGCGCCAGCGTCCGCTGCGTTTCGGTGCCAATGCCGGAACCGGCCCCATCAGCCACATCGCTTCATCTTTTAGCGGGCTGGCTTCCAGTAAATTGCGCAGCTGAGTGAGGAATTCCGCCGCTTGTTGGTTATCCATATCTTCTGCGCGGAACAGCGCATGGCTGGTCCACGGTGGCAGCTGCACCGACTGACGCTCCAGCAGCGTTTGATCGGCAAAAGCGAAATAGCCGCGATGCAGCAACGTTTGCAGCAGCGGATGTTCCGGATGATGGGTTTGCAGCAATACTTCGCCCTGTTTACCGGCACGACCGGCGCGGCCCGCGACCTGCGTGTAAAGCTGAGCGAAGCGCTCGGCGGCACGGAAATCGGCGGAGAACAGCGCGCCATCGACATCCAGCAGCGACACCAGCGTGACATCTGGGAAGTGATGACCTTTCGCCAGCATTTGCGTGCCCACCAGAATGCGTGCGCCGCCGCGATGCACATCGGCCAGATGCTGCTCCAGCGCACCTTTACGGCTGGTGGTATCGCGATCGATGCGCGATACCGGCACGCCGGGGAACAGCGTGCCCAGCTGCTGTTCCAGCTGTTCGGTGCCGACGCCAACCGGCATCAAATGCGTCGAACCACAGCTCGGGCACTGATTCGGCAGCGGGCGCTGGCTATCACAATGGTGGCAGCGCAGCTGGCGATGATTCTGGTGCAGCGTGTAGTAGCTATCGCAGCGCTGGCACTCCGCCAGCCAACCGCAATCGTGGCACATCAGCGCCGGAGAGAAGCCACGGCGATTGAGGAACAGCAGAACCTGATTGTCAGCCTGTAGATGCTGACGCATTTTGCCGAGCAGCGCCGGTGCCAGCCCGCCTTTCAGCTGCTGGCCTTTAAGATCAATCAGCTGTTGCAATGCCGGTTTAGCATTGCCCGCGCGTTTGGTGAGATTGAGCTGGCGATATTTGCCGACGCGCACGTTGTGCAGCGTTTCCAGCGCGGGCGTGGCCGAACCCATCACAATCGGAATGTCTTCTTCATGGGCGCGGAACACCGCCAGATCGCGTGCCTGATAGCGCCAGCCTTCCTGCTGTTTGTACGAGCTGTCGTGCTCTTCATCAATAATGATGACGCCGGGACGCGCCAGCGGCGTGAATAGCGCCGAGCGTGTGCCGATAACAATCGCGGTTTCGCCGCTGCGCGCGCGCAGCCAGACGGCCAGGCGTTCGCTGTCATTCAGCGCTGAGTGCAGCACATCAATCGGCGCATCAAAGCGCTCGCGGAAGCGGGCGATGGTTTGCGGCGTCAGGCCGATTTCCGGCACCAGCACCAGCGCCTGTTTGCCGCGTGCCAGCACGTTCTCCAGTACGCTGAGATACACTTCGGTTTTACCCGAACCGGTAATGCCGGCCAGCAGCCACGGCGCATAGTGATCGTCTTCACTGCGCATCGCGCCCACCGCCATCGCCTGATCGGTATTCAGGCGCAGGCGATCACCTTTAACGGCAAAGCTGGTGCGCCAGTCGTGCATCTGCGGCGTATGTTCACGCAAATCGCACAAGCCTTTAGCGCGCAACGCTTGCAGCGCGGCATCGGTAAAATCGTGTTCGCTGACCTGATGACGATAGAGCGGTCGCTGACGCAGCATCGCCAGCGCTTGCTGCTGTTTCGGCGCGCGCTTCAGACTTTCCATCGCCACTTCACGGCCAGCATCATTTATCACCCATTGCCACAGCGGCGCTTCCTGCGCCGGTTTGCCTTGACGCAGCAGCACCGGCAGCGCATGGCTCAGCACTTCGCCGAGCGGCGAATGATAATAGTTGGCGGCCCAATGCAAAATGCGCCACAGGGCGGGCGAGAACAGACTTTGATCGTCGAGCACGCTTTCTATCTGCTTGAGCTGCGTCAGCGGCAGATCGCTGGTCTCGCGCGTGCCGACCACAATGCCGATCATTTTGCGATTGCCGAACGGCACATTCACGCGTGCGCCCGCCACCGGCTGCGGCGTATCGGCAGGCAGCAAGTAGTCAAACAGGCGAGGTAGCGGAACGGGCAGGGCAACCTGAACAACGGGCATCTGAATCTCTATCCAGTTCTGAATTAAGGAGAAGTAGTGTACACGCCTAATTAGGAAGCGGCTATTTGCTAAAACCGGTTAATTTCTGTATACTATGCCGCCTTCGATGAGATCGCTTGTCGGAGCATACACTTAATGTTCAACCGCGTGTGGTGCTGTGCAGGCTGAGCCTGGCACGGAGAGCGACACGGCCTTTTATGAGGTTCTCCCATGAAACAAGGTATTCACCCTAAGTACGAAGCAGTAACCATGACTTGCTCTTGCGGTAACGTGATCAACACCCGTTCAACCATGGCTTCTGGTCTGAACCTGGACGTGTGCGGCAAATGCCACCCGTTCTACACTGGTAAGCAGCGTATTGCTGACACCGGTGGCCGTGTAGATCGCTTCAACAAGCGTTTCAGCGTGCCAGCAAGCAAGAAATAAGATTTTTGGCCGTCGAATCTTCGCGATTCGGCAGCAAGAAAAAACCCAGCCTCGGCTGGGTTTTTTTATTTCTGGCTTCAGTATTCCCAGCTATCGGGATCGATGCCCATTTCACGCATAATCTGTTTTGCTTCTTCCGGAATCTCATCGCTGCGTTCTTTACGCAAATCGACATCGTTCGGCAGAGGCTGCCCGGTGAAAGCATGCAAAAAGGCTTCACACAGCAGTTCGCTGTTGGTGGCGTGACGCAGGTTGTTCACCTGACGGCGGGTGCGCTCATCCGTTAAAATCTTCAGCACTTTCAGCGGGATAGAAACTGTGATTTTCTTAACCTGCTCGCTCTTCTTGCCATGTTCAGCGTAAGGGCTGATATATTCGCCGTTCCATTCAGCCATGGGTTACCTTAATCAATAAAAGTTGAATATGGGGAAATCCGTTGATTATGCCCGATTTTTCGATGCCTGACCCCTTAAACCGCAGGTTTTATGCTTGAGCACCGCTTCTGTAAAGGAAAGCGCGCTGAACACCAGGCGATGACGGACAATTTTAGCGGTTATTGATGATTTGCTCAATCTATACGCAAAGACATTTAGATGTCCAGATGTATTGACGTCTATGTGCGGAATGTTATTCTGTTGCTCTTCTTTTTCTTCAGGAACAGTAAGCACCATGACGCGTAAACAGGCAACCATCGCAGTACGTAGCGGTTTGAATGATGACGAGCAATATGGCTGCGTTGTCCCACCGATTCATCTCTCCAGCACCTATAACTTCCTCGACTTCAATGAGCCGCGTGCGCATGACTATTCACGTCGTGGTAACCCAACGCGCGATGTGGTTCAGCGCGCGCTGGCAGAGCTGGAAGGTGGCGCAGGCGCGGTATTAACCAATACCGGCATGTCGGCGATTCATTTGGTGACAACTGTGTTCCTGAAGCCGGGCGATCTGCTGGTGGCGCCACACGACTGTTACGGCGGCAGCTATCGTCTGTTCGATAGCCTGAGCAAGCGCGGTGCGTATCGCGTTAAGTTCGTCGATCAAGGCGATAAAGCGGCACTGGACGCGGCATTAGCCGAAAAACCGAAACTGGTGCTGGTTGAAAGCCCAAGCAATCCACTGCTGCGTGTGGTCGATATCGCCAGCATTTGCGCCGCCGCGCGTGAAGCGGGCGCCATTAGCGTGGTGGACAACACCTTCCTCAGCCCGGCGTTGCAAAACCCGCTGGCGCTGGGCGCCGATCTGGTTGTTCACTCCTGCACCAAATACCTGAATGGTCACTCGGATGTGGTGGCGGGCGCGGTAATTTCGAAAGATCCGGCGATGGCCACCGATCTGGCGTGGTGGGCGAATAATATTGGTGTAACCGGCGCAGCGTTTGATAGCTACCTGCTGCTGCGCGGTCTCCGCACGCTGTCACCGCGTATCGCCGCAGCACAACGCAATGCATTGGCGATTGTTGATTACCTGAAGCAACAACCGCTGGTGAAAAAACTGTATCATCCGTCTCTGCCGGAAAATGCCGGTCATGAGTTCGCGGTACGTCAGCAGCGTGGCTTTGGTGCGATGTTGAGTTTTGAAATCGATGGCGATGAGGCTCGCCTGCGCCGCTTCCTGAAAGCGCTGCAGCTATTCACGCTGGCCGAATCGCTCGGCGGCGTAGAGAGTTTGATTTCGCATACCGCCACCATGACGCATGCCGGCATGTCTGCAGAAGCGCGCGCGGCAGCGGGAATTTCGGAAACACTGCTGCGTATTTCTGTTGGGATTGAAGATCACGAAGATTTAATCGCCGATCTGGATAATGCATTCCGGATCGCAGCCGAGGAGTAATCATGACGAGTTCAGTGGGCGCGGGAACGCCGATCAAGCAGTTGCATAAATTTGGTGGCAGTAGCCTGGCCGACGCACGTTGCTATCAGCGCGTGGCCAGCATCATGGCGGATTACAGCCAGCCAGGCGACTTAATGGTGGTCTCTGCCGCTGGCAGCACCACTAACCAGTTGATCAGCTGGCTGAAATTGAGCCAGAGCGATCGCTTATCTGCCCATCAGGTGCAACAGGCTTTACGGCGTTTTCACAGCGAGTTAATTGCTGCGCTGCTGCCTGCTGAATATGCCGAAACCCTGACGTCTTCCTTTATACGCGATCTGGAACGGTTGGCGGCGCTGCTCGACGGCAGCATCACCGATGCGGTGTATGCGGAAGTAGTGGGGCACGGTGAAATCTGGTCGGCGCGCTTGATGGCAGCGGTGCTGAGTCAGCGCGAGATCGAAGCCGCCTGGCTGGATGCGCGAGATTTCCTGCGCGCTGAACGTGCCGCGCAACCGCAGGTGGATGAAGGCAAATCCTGGCCGCTGCTGCAGGAGTTGTTAACACAGCATCCGCATAAGCGTTTGGTAGTGACCGGATTTATCAGCCGCAGTGAAGCGGGTGAAACCGTGCTGCTCGGTCGTAACGGCTCGGACTACTCGGCAACGCAGATTGGTGCGCTGGCGGGCGTGGGTCGCGTGACCATCTGGAGCGATGTGGCGGGCGTTTACAGCGCCGATCCGCGTAAAGTTTCTGATGCGTGTCTGCTGCCGCTGCTGCGTCTCGATGAAGCCAGCGAGCTGGCGCGTCTGGCTGCGCCGGTGCTGCACACCCGCACCTTGCAGCCGGTTTCCAACAGCGACATCGATTTGCAGCTGCGTTGCAGCTATCAACCGGAACAAGGCTCGACGCGTATTGAACGCGTGCTGGCATCTGGCACCGGCGCGCGAATCGTTACCAGCCACGATGATGTGTGTCTGGTGGAGATTCAAATCCCCGACAATCACGATTTCAAAACGCAGCAGAAAGAGATCGATCTGCTGCTGAAGCGCGCGCAGCTGCGTCCGCTGGCGATCGGCGTGCATCCCGATCGTCGCCTGCTGCAGCTGTGTTACACCTCGGAAGTGGTGAATAGCGCCTTCAACCTATTGCAGGATGCCGCACTGCCGGGCCATCTGCAGCTGCGCGACGGCTTAGCGCTGGTGGCGCTGGTGGGCGCAGGCGTGACGCGTAATCCGCTGCACAGCCACCGCTTCTGGCAGCAGATCAAAGATCAGCCGGTGGAGTTTGTCTGGCAATCCGAAGATCACATCAGCATCGTGGCGGTACTGCGCGTCGGCCCGACGCAGCACCTGATTCAGGGACTGCATCAGTCGCTGTTCCGCGCAGAAAAACGCATCGGTTTGATGTTGTTCGGCAAAGGCAACATCGGTTCACGCTGGCTGGAGCTGTTTGCCCGCGAGCAGGAAACATTGTCGGCGCGTACGGGATTTGAGTTTGTGCTGGCGGGCGTCGCAGACAGCAGCCGCAGTTTGCTAAGTTACGACGGTCTGGAAGCCAGCCGCGCATTGGCGTTTTTTGATGATGAAGCGGTAGAGCGTGATGAAGAGTCGCTTTTCCTGTGGATGCGTGCGCACCCGTTCGATGATTTAGTGGTGCTGGACGTCACCGCCAGCGAGCAGCTGGCGCAGCAGTATCACGATTTCGCCAGCCACGGCTTCCACGTCATCAGTGCCAACAAGGTTGCCGGTGCGTCGAGCGGCAAGAGCTGGCGTCAGGTGCGTGATGCTTTCGCCAAAACCGGTCGTCACTGGCTGTATAACGCCACCGTCGGTGCCGGTTTGCCGGTCAATCACACGGTGCGCGATTTGCGCGAAAGCGGCGATAGCATTCTGGCGATCAGCGGTATTTTCTCCGGCACGCTCTCCTGGCTGTTCCTGCAATTTGATGGCACGGTGCCGTTTAGTGAGCTGGTCGATCAGGCGTGGCAGCAAGGCCTGACCGAACCGGACCCGCGCGTTGATTTGTCCGGGCAGGACGTGATGCGCAAGCTGGTGATTCTGGCGCGTGAAGCGGGCTACGACATCGAGCCGGATCAGGTGCGAGTCGAATCGCTGGTGCCGGCGATTTGCGACGGTGAGTCGATTGATCACTTCTTTGAAAACGCTGACGAACTGAATGACCAGATGCTGCAGCGTCTGGAAGCAGCGCAGGAGATGGGCTTAGTGCTGCGTTACGTAGCGCGTTTCGATGCCAATGGCAAAGCGCGCGTCGGCGTGGAAGCGGTACGTCCCGAGCATCCGCTGGCCGCGTTGCTGCCGTGCGATAACGTGTTTGCCATTGAAAGCCGCTGGTACCGCGATAATCCGCTGGTGATTCGCGGACCGGGCGCAGGCCGTGATGTTACGGCGGGCGCGCTGCAATCGGATATCAACCGCCTCGCACAGCTGCTGTAATCTGCCTCACTCTGCAGACGGCATCAGCCGTCTGCACTCTTCACCTTCTCCCGCGTATCATGAAACGCTTTCACCTTGATTGAAGATTTGTCACGCCCGTACATTAATTTTCTGTTGACGCTGGCGCGCGAATCGTTCATTTTGTGCATCTGGACGTCTAAACGTATGGATGTTCGAAGGCCGCAAAATAATCGATATGTGATGACGAGGTAATTAGGATGAGTTTCTTTCACGCCAATCAACGCGAAGCGTTGAACCAGAGCCTGGCTGAGCTGAACGGGCAAATTAATGTCTCTTTCGAATTTTTCCCGCCACGCACCAGTGAAATGGAAGAAACCCTGTGGAGCTCAATCGATCGACTGAGCAGCCTTAAGCCGAAATTCGTCTCCGTCACCTACGGTGCCAACTCGGGCGAGCGCGACCGTACGCACAGCATCATTAAAGGCATTAAAGATCGCACCGGTCTGGAAGCGGCACCGCATCTGACCTGTATCGATGCCACGCGTGATGAGCTGCGCGCTATCGCACGTGATTACTGGAATAGCGGCATTCGCCATATCGTGGCACTGCGCGGTGATTTACCGCCGGGCAGCGGCAAGCCGGAAATGTACGGTTCGGATTTAGTTGAACTGCTGAAAGATGTCGGCGATTTCGATATCTCGGTGGCGGCCTACCCGGAAGTGCATCCCGAAGCGAAAAGCGCACAGGCCGATTTGATCAACCTGAAGCGTAAAATAGATGCCGGTGCTAACCGCGCCATCACCCAATTCTTCTTCGATGTGGAAAGCTACCTGCGCTTCCGCGACCGCTGTGTCGCAACCGGTATCGACGTGGAAATCGTGCCAGGTATTTTGCCGGTCTCTAACTTTAAACAGCTACAACGCTTCGCCACCATGACCAATGTGCGTGTGCCGGGCTGGATGAGTGCAATGTTTGAAGGTCTGGATAACGATCCGGAAACGCGCAAAATGGTGGGTGCCAGCGTCGCTATGGACATGGTGAAAATCCTGTCGCGGGAAGGGGTGAAGGATTTCCATTTCTATACGCTGAATCGCGCCGAATTGAGTTACGCGATTTGCCACACGCTGGGCGTGCGTCCGGCGATTGGGGGTTAATGCCCTCACCCTAACCCTCTCCCGCAAGCGGGCGAGGTAATGTTTAGGTGGGGAAATGTTGTAACATCTGTGCTTGATCGGTCCCCTCTCCCGCCAGCGGGAGAGGGTTAGGGTGAGGGAAAAAATTACCCCGTATTACGCATACCCGCTGCAACACCCGCGATCGTCACCATCAGCGCTTGTTCTACACGCGCATCAGGCTCATCACCGCGCTCTTCCTGCGCACGCGAACGATGCAGCAGTTCAGCCTGCAACACGTTCAGCGGATCGGTATAGACGTTACGCAGCGCGATAGATTCAGCAATCCATGGTTGGTCAGCCATCAAATGCGCATCGTTGGCGATGGTCAGCACCGCTTTGATATCCGCATCCAGCTGATCGCGCAGCTGCTTGCCGAGCGGCCACAGTGATTTATCCACCAGACGCTGATCGTAATATTCCGCCAGCCACAGATCGGCTTTTGAGAACACCATCTCCAGCATGCCAAGACGTGTGGCGAAGAACGGCCATTCGCGGCACATGTTTTCCAGCTCATCCTGATGACCTTCATCCATCGCTTTCTGCAACGCGGCACCCGCGCCCAGCCAGGCGGGCAACATCAGGCGGTTCTGCGTCCAGGCGAAGATCCAGGGAATCGCACGCAGCGATTCCACACCGCCGGTTGGGCGACGTTTAGCCGGACGTGAACCCAGCGGCAATTTACCCAGCTCCTGCTCTGGCGTGGCCGAGCGGAAATAGGGCACGAAGTCCGGGTTTTCACGCACATAACCGCGATACATCGCACAGGAGTGCGCCGACAAACCGTTCATGATCTCCTGCCATTCGCGCTTTGGTTCCGGCGGTGGCAGCAGGTTGGCTTCCAGAATCGCACCGGTATACAGCGACAGGCTGGCGATGGTGACTTCTGGCAAACCGTATTTGAAGCGAATCATCTCGCCCTGTTCGGTCACGCGCAGGCCACCTTTCAGGCTGCCCGGCGGCTGTGACAACAGCGCCGCATGAGCTGGCGCGCCGCCACGACCGATTGAGCCGCCGCGTCCGTGGAACAGCGTCAGCGTAATGCCCGCGCTCTCGCAGGTTTTGATTAGCGCGTCCTGCGCCTGATATTGCGCCCAGCTGGCGGCCATTACACCGGCATCTTTCGCCGAGTCGGAATAGCCAATCATCACCATCTGTTTGCCGTTGATAAAGCCGCGATACCAGTCGATGTTCAACAACTGCGTCATCACGTCGTTGGCGTTGTTCAGGTCATCGAGGGTTTCGAACAGCGGCGCAACCGGCATGGCGTAAGGAATGCCGGCTTCTTTCAGCAGCAGATGCACGGCCAGCACGTCCGACGGGGTTTTCGCCATGGAGATCACGTAGGAAGCAATTGAACCCTGCGGCGCTTCGGCCACCACTTTGCAGGTATCCAGCACTTCACGCGTCTCATCGCCCGGTTCCCACTGATGCGGCAACAGCGGGCGCTTAGAATTCAGTTCGCGGATCAGGAAGGCTTGTTTATCCGCTTCTGACCAGCTTTCGTAATCACCAAGGCCGAGATAACGCGTTACTTCGGCAATCGCCTGGGTATGGCGGGTGCTCTCCTGACGGATATCGATACGCACCAGCGGCACGCCGAAACACTTCACGCGGCGCAGCGTGTCCAGCAGCTGGCCGTTGGCGATGATGCCCATGCCGCACTGTTGCAGAGATTGGTAGATAGCGAACAGCGGTTCCCACAGCTGATCGTTGGAGACCAGCAGATCGGCCGGACGCGGCAGGCGCTCGCCTTTCAGACGACGGCCAAGATAGGCTTGCGTGGTCATGAGCTGGCTGCGAATGCGCTTCAGCACCATACGGTACGGCTCGAGCGCTTCCGGATCGCCGCACAGCTCGCGTACTTCGTCGCTACATTCGGACATCGACAGCTCAGAAACCAGCACGCCGATATCGCGCAGGAACAGGTCCGCGGCTTTCCAGCGGCTCAGCTGCATCGCGTGGCGGGTAATCGGTGCGGTGACGTTCGGGTTGCCGTCACGGTCGCCGCCCATCCACGAGGTAAATTTAATCGGCACGAAATCGACCGGCAGCTTAATGTCAAAGGTCTCTTCAACTTGCTCGTTCAGCTCACGTAGGAAGGCGGGCACGCCTTGCCACAGGCTGTTCTCCACCACGGCAAAGCCCCATTTGGCTTCATCGATTGGCGTTGGACGGTATTTGCGGATTTCGTCGGTGTGCCACGCTTGTGCCACCAACTGGCGCAGACGGCGCATCACCTGCGTGCGCTCGTAATCGGAAATGTCGCTGTGATCGAGTTGCTGCAAGCAGCTGTTCACTTCGCCCAGCATATGGATCAGCGTGCGGCGGGTAATTTCGGTGGGGTGCGCAGTCAGCACAAGCTCCAGTGAAAGCTCTTCAATTGACTGACGGATTGCCGCTTCGCTGATATCGCCTTGCTGTTTCAGGCGCTCGAAAGTCTTTTTCAGCAGTTCAGGATGGTTCGCGCCATCACCGCTCCGCGAAATGGTTTGGTACTGTTCAGCGACGTTGGTGAGATTAAGGAACTGGCTAAAGGCACGCGCCACCGGCAGCAGCTCGTCATTCGACAGATTTTGCAGCGTGGTCAGCAGTTCCTGACGATGGGTGTCATTTCCCGCACGGGATGACTTAGAGAGTTTACGGATGGTCTCCACCTGGTCGAGGATGTTCTCTCCTAGTGCATCCTTAATCGTATCCCCGAGCAGTTTGCCGAGCATACTGACATTACTTCGCATTGCGGAATATTGTTCGTTCATTGGACCCTGACACCCTCATCATCTTTTTAAATATCCCCACGGGAATGATTTACCCACGGGCATAACATCGTCTTTTATCTAGCCACGTATCTTCCTGCACGTCAATTGCCTTAAATCTACGTAAATGTGCTGCTAAATGGCGGAAATTCAAAGAATTTGCTTGCAGCGAAGCGAGATAAGTTATTCTTATTATCAAATCCCGAACAATGACGGGGCAATTTGCTGATTTAACAGTGAAATGCCCCATCTGTTGTTCATCAATGACAAAAATGCTGCACGACTTGAGTGATAAGCGCATGAGTCGGCTTGATAAATGCGGTATCAATAAACTCATCAGGTTGGTGGGCTTGATTGATAGATCCCGGGCCTAAAACCAGCGTTGGGCACAATTGCTGGATAAAAGGCGCTTCAGTGCAATAGTTTACCACTTCGGTTGGCACGCCCAGCAGCTTCTCCACCACTTGCACCAGCTCATGATCGGCCGGGCATTCGTAGCCTGGAATCGGCGGATGCAGTTCGCCCACGGTTAATCGTCCTGGCCAGCGTGCACTCACCGGTGCCAGCGCGTCATTCAGTAAACCATCCAAATCGCTCAGGGTTAAGCCCGGCAGCGGACGAATATCCATATGCAATTCACAGCAGGCGCAAATGCGGTTGGCGGCATCGCCACCATGAATATGGCCGAAGTTCATGGTTGGATAAGGAATGGCAAACCCATCGTGGTTGTAGCGCTCTTTCAGCGTGTTACGCAGCTGCATCAGTTGGGTGATGGATTCATGCATCAGCTCAATGGCGTTGACGCCGCGTGACGGATCGCTGGAGTGGCCCGATTGTCCCTGAATACGAATCACATTCGACAGATGACCTTTGTGCGCGCGTACTGGCTTGAGCGAGGTTGGCTCGCCGATGATGGCGCAATCCGGACGCAGTTGCGTTGATTCAGAGAAATACTTCGCGCCCGCCATGGTGGTCTCTTCATCGGCGGTGGCGAGGATGTAGAGCGGCTTGCTGAGTTTGGTCACGTCAACGTCACGCAGCGCATCCAGAATAAAGGCAAAGAAGCCTTTCATATCGGCGGTGCCCAGGCCGTACAGCTTGTTGTCGTGTTCCGTCAGCGTGAAGGGATCGCGCGTCCAGCGGCCATCATCATAGGGAACGGTGTCAGTATGACCGGCCAGTAACAGGCCGCCTGCGCCCAATCCGCTGCGCGCCAGCATGTTGAATTTATGCCGCGTGCCAGGTACCGGCTGCACTTCTACACTGAAGCCAATATCGCGGAACCAGCCGGCCAGCAAATTGATTAAAGTTTCATTACTCTGATCCAGTGCGCTATCGGTTGCGCTGATTGATGGCGTGGCAATCAACTGGCGGTAGAGTTCGATAAAAGGTGGTAATTTTGTCTTCACTGTTGACGGTCCTTGGGTTAGGATGTATCAATATTCATGCATTAATAGTGAATAAAAATACAATAACGTCGCTTGCATGTGAAGCATCAAATCTTCTGCAAACGGCATTCTGGGCAACGGGGCAAGGCCGCGACCCGATACGTGACTGTAATAAGGTATACAGCCTGATGTTGAATACGCTGATCGTTGGTGCCAGTGGTTACGCTGGCGTAGAGCTTGCCACCTACCTGAATCGCCATCCGCATATGAACATAACCGCTTTGGCGGTTTCAGCGCAAAGCCCGGATGCTGGAAAGTTATTGTCGGATTTGCATCCGCAGCTCAAAGGCATTGTCGATTTGCCGCTGCAGCCGCTGAGCGATGCCGCTGAATGGGCCGACAAAGTGGATGTGGTGTTCCTCGCCACCGCCCATGAAGTCAGCCACGATCTGGCACCTGAATTCCTCAAAGCCGGTTGCGTGGTGTTCGATCTCTCCGGCGCATTCCGCGTAAACGACGACGCTTTCTATACCCAATATTACGGTTTCAGCCATCAGCATCAGGATTGGCTGGATAAGGCGGTTTACGGCCTGGCCGAATGGCAGCACGACAAAATTAAAGATGCGGAGCTGGTTGCGGTGCCGGGTTGCTACCCAACCGCCGCCCAGCTTTCGCTGAAGCCGCTGATCGCAGCGGGCCTGCTTAGCGACGCACAGTGGCCAGTGATCAATGCCACCAGTGGCGTGAGCGGTGCAGGGCGCAAAGCCAACGTTGGCACCAGCTTCTGTGAAGTGAGCTTGCAGCCGTACGGCCTGTTTAATCACCGTCATCATCCGGAAATCGTGGCACATCTCGGTACGCCGGTGATCTTTACGCCACATCTGGGCAGCTTCCCGCGCGGTATTTTGTCGACCACGACCTGCCGCCTGAAAGCGGGCGTGACGCAACAGGATGTGGCGGATGCCTTCCATAATGCATACCACGACAAACCGCTGGTGCGCGTGTATGACAAAGGCGTACCGGCGCTGAAAGCGGTGGTCGGTTTGCCGTTCTGCGACATCGGCTTCGCCATGCAAGGCGAGCACCTGATTGTGGTGGCTGCCGAAGATAACCTGCTGAAAGGCGCCTCATCGCAGGCGGTTCAGTGTTTGAACATTCGTTTCGGCTTCCCCGAAACGCTGTCTTTGATTTAACGAACGGATAACGCAATGAATCCATTGATCATTAAACTGGGTGGCGTGCTGCTGGATAGCGAAGAAGCGCTGGCCCGTCTGTTTGATGCCCTGCTGGCGTACCGCAATGAACATCAGCGTCCGCTGATCATTGTGCACGGCGGTGGTTGCGTGGTGGACGAGCTGATGAAGAAGCTCGCGCTGCCGGTGAAAAAGAAGAACGGTTTGCGCGTGACGCCAGCCGATCAGATTGACATTATTACCGGTGCATTAGCCGGTACCGCCAACAAAACACTGCTGGCGTGGGCGAAGAAATACGGCATCGGCGCAGTCGGTTTGTGCCTCGGCGATGCCGGTTTGGTTAATGTGGCGCAGTTCGATGAAGAGCTGGGACACGTTGGCAACGCGACGCCTGGCAATCCTGCGCTGGTGAACACGCTGCTGGCGGCGGGCTACATGCCGGTGATCAGCTCGATTGGCATCACCGACGGCGGCGAGTTGATGAACGTCAACGCTGACCAGGCGGCGACTGCGCTGGCGGCGACCGTCGGTGCCGATTTAGTGTTGTTGTCTGACGTTAGCGGCATTCTCGACGGCAAAGGTCAGCGCATCGAAGAGATGACCGCCGCGAAAGCGGAACAGCTGATTGCGCAGGGCATCATCACCGATGGCATGATCGTGAAAGTGAACGCGGCGCTTGATGCCGCCCGCACGCTCGGTCGCCCGGTCGATATCGCCAGCTGGCGTCATGCTGAACAACTGCCAACCCTTTTCAACGGCGTGTCGATTGGCACCCGGATTCTCGCATAATCAAGGATTAAGACATGAGCACGCAAAACATCAAAAAAATCGTTCTGGCCTACTCAGGCGGTCTGGATACTTCAGCCATCATTCCATGGTTGAAAGAGAACTACGGCGGCTGTGAAGTGGTGGCGTTCGTGGCGAACATTGGCCAGGATCCGGCAGATTTAGAAGGCGTTGAGAAGAAAGCGCTGCAGTCAGGTGCGTCTGAGTGCCACGTGGCCGATCTGCGTGAAGAGTTCATCAGCGAATACGTTTATCCGGTACTGCAGACTGGCGCTCTGTACGAAGGCACTTATCTGCTGGGTACCTCAATGGCGCGTCCGATTATCGCCAAAGCGCAGGTTGAGCTGGCACTGAAAGTGGGCGCAGATGCGCTGTGCCACGGCGCAACCGGTAAAGGTAACGATCAGGTGCGTTTCGAAACTACCTACACCGCGCTGGCACCACAGCTGAAAGTGGTTGCACCATGGCGTGAATGGGACCTGCGTTCACGTGAGGCGCTGCTGGATTACCTGAAAGAGCGCAATATCCCGACCACTGCGTCGCTGGAAAAAATCTACAGCCGTGACGAGAACGCATGGCACATCTCTACCGAAGGCGGCGTGCTGGAAAGCCCAGCTAACGCACCAAACAAAGATTGCTGGGTGTGGACCGTTGATCCGCTGGAAGCGCCAGATCAGCCAGAAAACGTCACCGTTACCGTTGAGAAAGGTCGCGTTGTCGCAGTGAACGGCGAGAAGCTGAGCCCGTTCCAGTGCCTGGAAAAACTCAACGTGCTGGGTGCGAAACACGGCGTGGGTCGTATCGACATCGTGGAAAACCGTCTGGTAGGCATCAAGTCTCGCGGCTGCTACGAAACCCCGGGCGGCACCATCATGGTGAATGCACTGCGTGCGGTTGAACAGCTGGTGCTGGATCGCGATAGCTTCAAATGGCGCGAGCAGCTGGGCCATGAAATGTCTTACGTGGTTTACGATGGCCGCTGGTTCGCGCCGCTGCGCAAATCCATCCAGGCCGCTGCTGAATCACTGGCAGAAGAGGTGAACGGCGAAGTGGTACTGCAGCTGTACAAAGGCCAGGCTACGGCGATTCAGAAAACCTCTGCTAACAGCCTGTACTCAGAAGAGTTCGCCACCTTTGGCGAAGACGAAGTGTACGATCACCGTCACGCGGGCGGCTTTATCCGCTTGTTCTCGCTCTCTTCACGCATTCGCGCGCTGAACGAGCAGAAGAAGTAATACCGCGGCAATCGACATATTTTGCAAGGGCGGCTTCGGGCCGCCTTTTCTATAACGGATTCAGGAGTAATTCAGATGGCACTTTGGGGCGGACGTTTTTCGCAGGCAGCAGACCAACGGTTCAAACAGTTCAACGACTCGCTGCGTTTTGACTATCGCCTGGCCGAGCAGGACATTACCGGCTCGATTGCCTGGTCAAAAGCGCTGGTGACGGTCAACGTGCTGACCAATGAAGAGCAGCAACAGCTGGAAAGCGCGTTGAATGAACTGCTGGCCGAGGTACGCGCCAATCCTGAGCAGATTCTGCAAAGCGATGCGGAAGATATTCACAGCTGGGTGGAAGGCAAGCTGATCGATAAAGTCGGCGCGCTGGGCAAGAAATTGCACACCGGACGTAGCCGTAACGATCAGGTCGCGACCGATCTGAAACTGTGGTGCAAAGAGCAGGTTGCCGTGCTGCTGGAGGCGACGCGCGAACTGCAATCGGCGCTGGTCGCTACGGCAGAAGCCAATCAGGACGCGGTGATGCCGGGTTATACGCACCTGCAGCGTGCGCAGCCGGTGACTTTCGCACATTGGTGCCTGGCGTACGTTGAGATGCTGGCGCGTGACGAGAGCCGTTTGCAGGATGCACTGAAGCGTATGGATGTCAGTCCGCTGGGCTGCGGCGCGCTGGCCGGTACCGCTTACGAGATCGATCGTCAGCAGCTGGCCGGCTGGTTAGGTTTTGCTTCTGCCACGCGTAACAGCCTCGATACCGTTTCCGATCGCGATCACGTGCTGGAGCTGCTGTCAGACGCCTCGATTGGTATGGTGCATCTGTCACGCTTTGCCGAAGACCTGATCTTCTTCAACACTGGTGAAGCGGGCTTCCTTGAGCTGTCTGATAAAGTCACTTCCGGCTCTTCGCTGATGCCGCAGAAGAAAAACCCGGATGCGCTGGAGCTGATCCGTGGCAAATGTGGCCGTGTGCAGGGCGCATTGACCGGCATGATGATGACGCTGAAAGGTCTGCCGCTGGCGTATAACAAAGATATGCAGGAAGACAAAGAAGGGCTGTTCGATGCGCTTGATACCTGGCTCGATTGCCTGCATATGTCGGTGCTGGTGCTGGACGGCATTCAGGTAAAACGTCCGCGTTGCCAGGAAGCCGCTGAGCAGGGCTACGCTAATTCGACCGAGCTGGCCGATTATCTGGTGGCAAAAGGCGTTCCGTTCCGCGAAGCGCACCACATTGTCGGTGAAACCGTGGTGGAAGCGATCAAGCAAGGCGTGGCGCTGGAAGCGCTCACTCTGGCGCAGTTGCAGCAGTTCAGTGCGGTGATTGAGGATGACGTGTATCCGATCCTGTCGCTGCAATCCTGTCTCGATAAGCGTAATGCGCAGGGCGGCGTATCGCCTCAGCAGGTCGCCTTCGCCATCGGCGAAGCGCAGAAGCGTTTAGGTTAATGTCTTGGTAGGGTCGCCATTCATGGCGACCAATAAATCCAACGCAAAAAAAGCGGGCACCTCTTCGGTAGCCCGCCAACCTCTAGCTTCGGAATTACATTTTGTTATAGGCACATCATCAAGGGCAGGCCACTCCCGGCCAGCACAGTGATTTGTTTTAAGCAGTTTGCAGGTTCTGCTCCAGATCATGTTGATGCGCGCATTATTCCCGCTCACGCCTTGATAGGGCCAATCGTTCATTGCTATTCTATCTATCGCCACGGGCTATCGTGGTTTGGAGGATTTTAATGAATATTCGTGATCTCGAATACCTGGTTTCACTTGCGGAGCATCGCCATTTCCGGCGCGCAGCTGACGCATGTCATGTCAGCCAACCCACCTTAAGTGGACAGATTCGTAAGCTGGAAGATGAACTTGGTGTGATGCTGCTGGAGCGTACCAGTCGTAAGGTGTTGTTTACTCAGGCTGGACTGTTGCTGGTGGACCAAGCGCGAACCGTGCTGCGCGAAGTGAAAGTGTTGAAGGAGATGGCGAGCCAACAGGGCGAAGCGATGTCTGGACCGCTGCACATTGGTTTGATTCCAACCACCGGGCCGTATCTGCTGCCGCACATCATCCCGATGCTGCACAAAACCTTCCCCAAACTCGAAATGTACCTGCACGAAGCGCAGACGCAGCAACTGTTGGCACAGCTCGACAGCGGCAAACTGGACTGCGCCATCGTGGCGTTGGTGAAAGAGAGTGAAGCCTTTATTGAGGTGCCACTGTTTGATGAGCCAATGACGCTGGCGGTGTATGCCGATCATCCGTGGCGCGATCGCGATCGCGTGCCAATGTCGGATCTGGCCGGTGAGAAATTGCTGATGCTGGAAGATGGGCACTGCCTGCGCGATCAGGCGATGGGCTTCTGCTTCGAAGCCGGTGCCGATGAAGATACGCACTTCCGCGCCACCAGTTTAGAAACGCTGCGCAACATGGTTGCCGCCGGAAGCGGCATTACCTTGCTGCCTGCGCTGTCCGTGCCGAATGAACGCGAACGTGATGGCGTCTGCTATTTGCCGTGCTACAAGCCTGTTCCACAGCGCACCATCGCGTTGGTCTATCGTCCAGGATCGCCTCTGCGCAGCCGCTATGAGCAGTTGGCAGAAGCAATCAAAACCCACATGAAGGGTTATCTGGATACCTCGTTAAAACAGGCGGTTTAAGCCGTTTAACGCTGCCACACGATAGGCTTCGGCCATGGTGGGATAGTTGAAGGTGGTATTCACGAAGTACTCAATCGTGTTGCCGCCGTTCTTCTGTTCCATGATGGCCTGGCCGATGTGAATGATCTCCGCAGCACGCTCGCCAAAGCAGTGAATCCCTAAAATCTCTTTGGTTTCGCGGTGGAACAGAATCTTCAGGCTGCCGACGTGCATACCAACAATCTGCGCACGCGCCAGATGTTTGAACTGCGCACGGCCCACTTCATACGGCACTTTCATCGCCGTCAGCTGCTGTTCGGTTTTACCCACGGAGCTGATCTCCGGAATGGTGTAAATCCCGGTTGGAATATCCTCGATCAGATGCGCGGTGGCTTCACCTTTGATGATCGCCTGCGCGGCGATGCGGCCCTGATCGTAAGCAGCAGAGGCCAGGCTTGGATAACCAATCACGTCACCGACCGCGTAAATATGCGGCAGCGCGGTTTGATACATGCTGTTCACTTTCAACAGGCCACGACCATCCGCTTCCAGTCCTACGTTTTCCAGCGCCAGTGAATCGGTGTTACCGGTTCGACCGTTTGCGTACAGCAGGCAATCGGCTTTCACTTTTTTGCCTGATTTAAGGTGAATAATCACCCCGTCATCGACGCCTTCAATCTTCTCGAACTCTTCGTTGTGACGAATCACCACGCCGCTGTTCCAGAAGTGATAGGAGAGGGAATCTGACATCTCCTGATCGAGGAACGCCAGCAGACGGTCGCGGGTGTTGATCAGGTCAACCTTGACGTTCAGGCCGCGGAAAATCGAGGCATATTCACAGCCAATCACGCCGGCGCCGTAAATGATGACGTGGCCAGGTTCATGGTGCAGGTTGAGGATGGAGTCGGAATCGTAAACGCGTGGATGGGTAAAATCGACATCCGCTGGATGATACGGACGAGAACCGCAGGCAATAACGAATTTCTCAGCGGTTAAGCGCTCGCGGGTGCCGTCGGGTTGTTCCACTTCGATAGTGTTGGCATCAACAAATCGGGCATCGCCCTGATAAAGTTCACAGCGGTTGCGCTCGTAGAAACCCTGACGCATCGCGGTTTGCTGACTGATCACGTTCTCGGTGTGGTTGAGAATGTCGGCGAATGAGGAGCGCAGGAGTCGAGTGTGATCGCTGTAAAGTGGGTTTTGATTGAACTCGATGATACGGCTGACAGCGTGACGCAAGGCTTTGGAAGGGATGGTTCCCCAGTGAGTACAACCGCCGCCGATGTTGTGGTAGCGTTCGATCACTGCAATACGCGCTCCCTGCTTCACCAGCCCCATCGCCGCACCTTCGCCGCCCGGACCGGAGCCAATCACAATGGCATCGTAATCGTAAGACTTTTGCATACCAGTACGTCCTATTTTTTTATCACATTTTTACAACGAGATTCTAACATCTCGCCGCGCACATCTGAATTCTAACAGCGTAAATTGCTGAAGTTTGACAAAGCGTGAGGTTCACAGGCGTTCACAAAGTTTGCACCGCTGTACGCTGAAAAGTTTGTTATAGTGCCTGCCAAATCACCTAAAAGGCCGGGAAAATGGGCGTCAGAGCGCTACAAAAAGAACGTACACGACGTTCACTGATTGAAGCTGCCTTCAGTCAGTTAAGTGCAGAAAGGAGTTTTGCCAGCCTGAGTTTGCGCGAAGTTGCACGCGAAGCGGGGATTGCACCGACCTCATTTTATCGTCACTTCCGCGATGTCGACGAGCTGGGCTTGACCATGGTAGACGAAAGCGGCTTGATGCTGCGCCAGTTAATGCGTCAGGCGCGCCAGCGTATTGCCAAGGGCGGCAGCATCATCAAAACCTCGGTGGCAACTTTTATGGAGTTCATCGGGAACAATCCCAACGCTTTTCGGCTCTTACTACGCGAGCGTTCCGGAACCTCGGCGGCATTTCGTGCCGCCGTTGCCCGTGAGATTCAGCACTTCATCGCCGAACTGGCCGATTACCTTGAGCTGGAAAATCGCATGCCGCGCAGCTTCACCGAAGCGCAGGCCGAAGCGATGGTGACGATTGTGTTTAGCGCGGGTGCCGAAGCGCTGGACGTTGATATTGAGCAGCGCCGCAAGCTGGAGGATCGATTAGTGCTGCAGTTGCGCATGATCGCCAAAGGCGCTTATTACTGGTATCGCCGGGAGCAAGAGCGCCTGGCAGTTACCCTGGAAAAACCCGAAGAGTAATGTGATAAGGATAATGAAATGATTCAGCAAAACCCACGCGATAAAGGAACGCTTTTATTGGCTTTTATCACCGGTTTAGCGATCAACGGCTCCTTTTCGGTGCTGTTCAGCACGTTTGTTCCCTTTTCGATATTCCCACTGATCGCGCTTGGCCTCGCGGCCTGGTGTCTGCATCAGCGTTATCTCAACCGCAATATGCCAGACGGCATGCCTTCACTGGCGGCGGCGTTCTTTCTGCTGGGTATTTTGGTTTATAGCGCGCTGGTGCGGGCTGAATATCCGGATATCGGCTCCAACTTCATCCCGACCATTCTGATGGTAGCGCTGGTGTTCTGGATTGGTATGCGTTTCCGCCGCGCGAAGAGCAAGCAGTAAAAAAACGGGAACCTTGAGGGTTCCCGTTTTTGTTTAGGCTTTCAGCGTCAGCAGCACGCCACATTCCATATGATAGGTATACGGGAACTGATCGAACAGCGCCAGACGCGTGACATCATGCGTTTCTCCCAGCACCGCGAGGTTGTCGCACAGGGTTTGCGGGTTGCAGGAGATATAAAGGATGCGCGGATACGCCTGCACCATCTTCACGGTTTCCTCATCCAGCCCGCTGCGCGGCGGATCGACAAAAATGGTTTCGCACTGATAGCTCTTCAGGTCGATGCCTTCTAAACGATTGAAGCTGCGTACGCCCGTCATCGCCTGAGTAAACTCTTCGGCGGCCATACGAATAATCTGCACGTTATCAATCTGGTTGGCGGCAATGTTGTATTGCGCGGACGCGACTGACGGCTTGGCAATCTCGGTGGCCAGCACGCGGCGGAAGTTACGCGCCAGCGCCAGCGAGAAGTTGCCGTTACCGCAATAGAGTTCCAGCAGATCGCCACGCGAATCCTGCGTCACGTCCAGCGCCCACTCCAGCATCTGAATATTCATCGCCGCGTTTGGCTGGGTGAAGCTGTTCTCCACCTGACGATAAATCATCTCTTTACCGGCAACCGGCAGACGTTCATCAACGTAATCGCGATCGAGGCAGATTTTGGTTTTGGTGGCGCGGCCAATCAGCTGCACGTCAAAGCCTTCGGCACGCAGGCTATCACGCAGGGCGCTGGCGGCGGCGGTCCACTCCTCTTCCAGCTTGCGGTGATAGAGCAGCGAGATGACGATCTGGTTGCTCATCGTCGACAGGTAATCGATCTGGAATAGCTTAAAACGCAGCGCGCGGTTGTCGCGGATCGCCGCGATCAGTTTTGGCATCAGCTGGTTGATCAATTCACTGGCCGCCGGGAATTGATCGACGCGGATACGTTGCTTGGTCTGTTGATCAAAGATGATGTGGTAGAGATCGTCACCGTCGTGCCAGATGCGGAATTCGGCACGCATCCGATAGTGGCTGACCGGCGAACGGAACACCTCCACGTCGGGCGCAGCAAAGGGCACCATCATCGCCTGTAAGCGGCTGACTTTTTCCGCCAGTTGCGCGTCGTATTGTTCAATCGGGAGCTGTTCGGGTGTCATCTTTAATCCTGGTAATAAGCTGGCTTGCCGGGCGATTGTAGGCATTCAACTGCTGATGTCCAGCCCTGCGGAAAACAAGATGGCTGGAAGTCTGGATTTCCGGCCTTCCTGGCCGTAGACTGCGCCTGCCGGCCTCCTTGAGTTAAAAGGGAATCCAGTGTGAATCTGGAGCTGACGCGCAGCGGTAAAGAATGTCGTGGTGATGGCACTGATAAACACTGTCCTGCCGGATGGGAAGTTTTTCACCATTTATGATTCTCAGCCCGAAGACCTGCCGGTGTAACGTCGCAATACATACGACCATCGCGAGCTATTGGTTGTAGTCGTGCGGCATCCTGCTTCGTCTTTTGGATGCTATAACAATGAAAAAAACACATGCTTCGCTGTTTGCCTTCAGTGCAACGGCGTTGTCTCTCTGGGCGCAATTTGGCTACGCGCAGCAGAATGATGATACGCAAATCGTTACCGCTAACCGCTTCGCACAGCCGGTCTCGTCGGTGCTGGCGCCAACTTCCGTGGTGACACGTGGAGATATTGATCGCTGGCAGTCAAAAACCCTGAGCGATGTGATGCGCCGTTTGCCGGGCGTGGATATCGCGCAGAATGGTGGTATGGGTCAGAGCAGTTCGCTGTTTATTCGAGGCACCAATTCCAGTCATGTTCTGGTGCTGATTGACGGTATTCGTCTCAATCAGGCCGGCGTTTCCGGTTCATCCGATCTCAGCCAGATTCCGCTTTCGCTGGTGCAACGCATCGAATATGTGCGTGGCGCGCGTTCGGCGGTGTATGGTTCGGATGCGATTGGTGGAGTCATCAACATTATTACCGGCCGCGATAAACCAGGCACAACGTTGACCGCTGGTGTGGGTTCGAACGGTTATCAGAGTTATGAAGGTTCAACGCAGCAACAGTTGGGTGATGCCACCAGGCTGACCATGGCCGGTAATTACACCTACACCCGAGGCTACGATGTGGTGGCCAACTTACCTGATGTGTATGGCGATCCGGCACAAAAAGACCGCGATGGTTTCATGAGCAAGTCGCTGTATGGATCGCTGGAACATCAATTTAGCGACGAGCTGAGTGGCTTCTTCCGCGGTTACGGTTTTGATAACCGTACGGCCTATGACGGCACTTACAGTTATGACAGCAGTTTCAATATCACCGGATTAAATGACACTCGTCAGCTATATAGCCAGACTTGGGATACCGGCCTGCGCTACAACCATGACATCTATTCCACTCAGCTGATTGCCAGCTACAGCCGCAGCAAAGATTACAACTATGATCCACGCACTGGCCGTTATGGTCCGGCGACCATACTGGATGACAGTAAGCAATATAACCTGCAATGGGGCAATACCTTCCAGGTTGGGCAAGGCACCGTCAGCGGCGGCGTAGACTGGCAGAAACAGACTACCGAGCCGGGCACCGCGTATGTCACCCATAGCACTGAACTGCGCGATACCGGCATTTACGCCACTGCGCAGCAAAAGTTTGGCGATGTAACACTTGAAGGTGCGCTGCGTGGTGATGACAACAGTCAGTTTGGCTGGCACAGCACCTGGCAGGGTGGCGCATCCTGGGAGTTTGTTGACGGCTACAGCGTCTTCGCTAACTATGCGACCGCCTATAAAGCGCCGCGTCTTGGTCAGCTGTATGGTTCTTACGGCAACAGCGATTTGAAACCGGAAGAGAGTAAACAGTGGGAAGGTGGCTTTGAAGGTTTAACCGGGCCGGTCAGTTGGCGCGTGTCGGGTTATCGCAATGACATCGAAAATCTGATTGATAGCGATCCAAGCACTTTCATCTACTACAACATCGACAAAGTACGTATTAAAGGTGTTGAGGCTACGGCATCGTTCGATACCGGCCCGCTTAGCCATCAGATTTCTTACGATTATGTCGATGCGCGTGATGCTGAGACCAATCAGCAATTGGTGCGCCGTGCGAAGCAGCAGGTGAAGTATCAACTCGACTGGACGGTGTATGACTTCGACTGGTCTGTGACTTATCACTATCTCGGCGATCGTTTCGATACCGATTACAACCACTCTTATACCGCTGAACGCGTAAAATTAGGCGGCGTGAGTTTGTGGGATCTGGCAGTTTCGTATCCGGTCACATCACAGCTCACCGTTCGTGGTAGAATTGCCAACCTGTTCGATAAAGATTACGAGACAGTGTATGGCTATCCAACTCCAGGAACGGAGTATTACCTCAGCGCCAGCTACAGCTTCTGATCTACAACCCACCGTGCTGGTGTTTGACTCCGGCGTCGGTGGGCTGTCTGTCTATGATGAGGTCCGGCATTTACTGCCGGATCTTCACTATCTTTACGCCTTCGATAATGAAGGTTTCCCGTACGGCGAAAAATCCGAAGACTTTATTGTCGAGCGTGTAGTGGCGGTGGTGACGGCTATCACTCAGCGTTTTCCGCTTGCGCTGGTGATCATCGCCTGTAACTCAGCCAGTACCATCTCTTTGCCGGCTCTGCGTGAGCGCTTCGAATTCCCGGTTGTGGGTGTGGTGCCTGCGATTAAACCTGCTGCGCGTCTGACGCGTAACGGCGTGGTGGGATTACTGGCCACGCGTGGCACGGTGAAGCGTCCTTATACGCATGAGTTGGTGGCGCAATTTGCCCGGGACTGCAAAATCGAAATGCTCGGTTCTGCTGAGCTGGTGGAACTGGCGGAAGCCAAGCTGCATGGCGAAGATGTTGAACTGGCCGATGTGCGTCGCGCTGTGCAACCCTGGCTACGTATGAAAGAGCCGCCCGATACCGTGGTTCTCGGCTGTACGCATTTCCCTTTATTACGTGATGAGCTGCAATTGGTACTGCCGGAAGGGACAAGGTTGGTGGATTCGGGCGCGGCTATCGCGCGACGTACCGTTTGGTTATTAGAGCATGAAGCACCGCAGGCGGTTTCGTCCGGGCAGAATTTAGCGTTCTGTACACGTTTGGATGATGAAGTGACGAAATTGTCATCGATTTTGCAGCGTTATGGCTTCCCGTTGCTGGAAAAATTAGCAGTTTAGGGACGTTTCGACGAAAAAATCAGCACTCGGAAATTAATTTGAAATTAGCACTTGTCAGCCCCGAAGAAATCCCTATACTGCGCCTCCACTGACACGGAACAACGGCTTACGAAGCGATGTGTTCAGGAGGTAGCCTTCAAGGCAACCTTCAGAAAAGCAAAAATAAATGCTTGACTGAGAATGCGGAAAGCGTAATATACGCATCCCGCGCCGCTAGAGAAATCGCGGCATGCTCTTTAACAATTTATCAGACAATCTGTGTGGGCACTCGCAGGATTGATATCAGCGTCTTAGGACGCAACAAAATATCAAAGCCTCACGAGTGAACACATAATGAAATTCATTATGACGTTTTACAGATGAGCACCGCTGAACCTGTTTCAGCAAATCAAACTTAAATTGAAGAGTTTGATCAT
>NZ_JAINFN010000012.1:0-147779 GCF_026130245.1 Pantoea sp. JK | reverse complement strand
TCCCGTTGCGTGGTCAAACTGGGTAGCGCGTTCCGTTCCCGATCAGGCTGAAACCGCTGGCGGCATGGTTGTCGCAGCCGTTCAGTCCTCAATTGCTGCGGGTGCTGCGTTGGGAGGATTACTATTTGGTCTCAGCGGCGTAACCGGTGTTTTCATCGCCGCTGGTTGCATAATGTTTTTTGCCGCGCTGGTTATTGGACTAAAGGTCAGGGTCGCGCTGACCTGACCACTTGCCCTACAAAAAAATTTTAAATTAAGGCCAGCTGAACCAGGTGGCTGGCCTAACAAATGCAGCGAGGTTTCATACCTCTCCCGCTCAATTTATTGTCCCCAAGTCAGCGCTTAGCTGACCTTACTCGTGCGTCCCCTTTGTGCCAGGAGCGAACGTGATGGCTCTTGCTGAGGAGTTAATAGATAAGGCTGTGTAGAGAAAAAGCAATGAGCATCATCCCGCCGACAATGTTGACGTATTTTTTCAGCATTAATGGGTTAGTTTTTTGGGCTGAGAATATGAGCGTTTGAGTGATTGCAAAAAGCCAGATGCTCATAACCACTATATGAACTGATGCCAGTATAAGGTAGTTGCAAACGCCACCCTTCGCGCCTGCGAACTGTGAAACGACTGTCAGATAAAAAAAGATGGCTTTAGGGTTCAAAACATTAGCCAGCCAAGCCTCTTTTAAAGTCACGGAATGCTTTGCACCAATAAGCCCACCTGAATTTACCGTTATCCCACTCCGGATAAGCATCGCGCCTAACCAAAGCAGATAGACAGTTCCAGTTACTTTAAGCACAGCAAACGCTGCTGGCGACGAGATGAGCACTGCCGTGATACCAAGCCCTATAAAAAATGCATGGGTATATATACCCAGAGCTGTTCCGGTGAGGGTTCTTAATAAACCTTTGTTACCTCCTGTCAGAGCACTGTTCATAACGAGAGTAAAGCTCGCTCCGGGGGACAGTGCAACAGGGAGTAATGCTGGCAAAAAGCCAAAAATGTTCATATCCATAGATTCTGGATAGTAATTGGCACTTTCTGAAATTGCCAGGGCAAGCGTTTCGCATATAGGTTATGTTCAGCCAGGCAGAAACAGGGAATCGTCATGAATCAAAAGTCTGCTCCTCGCTCACAGCGGACCTTCAGGTCTGTCAGATAACCGCTTCGTACCAACAGCGGACGTTGGTGATTTATTTTTATGCACTGCTGAAAAAAGTACCCCCAGCCCGGCACATTCAATCCTTACTGGCTTCGTGATTGACAAGACGCGCACGGCAGACATCCAGAATTTCATCAGCCAGAGCGGAATTATCCGGGCAGGCACGAGACAACACCAGTGCACCCACAAGATGGGCGATGGTATCTATCAGGTCAGCGCGTGTGCCATTTTCAGTTCCTAAAACGGCGAGTTGGCGTTCAATTCCGACGGCAAATGTCGCCTTAATTGACTCAGACTGACGGGATGTATCGGTGCCCAGTGCTGACATCACGCACCCTTTCCCCATATCATCGCGATGTTGTCGGGAGAGGTAGTATTCAATAAATTTGTCCCGGTCCACACCTGCCGTGATTTCTGCAGAACGCGTAAATCCGCAGCTCATCGCTTCTGACATTAGGTCTGCCTTGGAACCAAAGTGCTTGTAAAACCCGCCATGAGTTAAGCCTGCCGCTGACATCAGTTCCGCCACGCCCACGCCATCGTAACCGCGCTCACGAAAAAGTTCTGAGGCCGTTTCAACAATCCGTGTCCGGTTTTCCCGAACCTGCTCTTTCGACACTTTCATGCTTTCCTGCCCCTCTTAAAAATAGAGTTTAAGTATACATTGATGATGACCGTAATCAAACGGGTTGACTTTATAGATTATGATCATCATCATTATATTGACACCTTGAACCACCACTAAAGGGCGAATAAGCATGACGAATCAGACATTATTTCAACCCTATGAACTTGGCTCACTAACACTGGCCAACCACATCGTGATGGCACCGCTGACACGTAACCGGGCCGGAGCGGGGCTGGTACCGGGCGAACTGGCGGCGACCTACTACGCCCAGCGTGCCACAGCAGGATTGCTGATCACTGAAGCCACGCAGATCTCAGCACAGGCGCAGGGCTATCAGGATACGCCGGGGATTTACACGCAGGCTCAGATTGATGGCTGGCGCAAAGTGACTGACGCGGTGCATGCCAAAGGCGGGCGCATATTTGTACAGCTATGGCACGTAGGACGAATTTCGCATGTTGATTTACAGCCGGGTGGCGCTGCACCGGTCGCGCCGTCTGCCATTCGCGCCAAGACGAAAACCTTTGTGAACAATGGCTTCGCTGATGTTTCTGAGCCACGTGCGCTGGAGTTGCAGGAAATACCGGGGATTATTGACGATTTCAGAAAGGCATCGGCCAATGCCATTGCCGCCGGATTTGACGGCGTAGAGATCCACGGCGCGAATGGTTATCTGCTGGAACAGTTCCTCAAAGATGGTGCAAATCAGCGTACTGATGAATACGGCGGCTCTGTCGAGAATCGTGCGCGGCTGCTGCTGGAAGTCACGACGGCTGTAAAAAATGAGATTGGCGCAGAACGCACCGGCGTACGCCTTTCACCGGTGTCACCTGCTAATGCGATTTCATGCAGTGATCCGCAGCCACAATATGACTACGTCGCTGAACAACTCGATGCATTGGGCATCGTGTACCTCCATGTGGTTGAAGGTGCGACGGGCGGACCGCGTGATGTATCCCCGTTCGATTACGACTCCCTGCGCCGACGTTTTAAAAACACCTACATCGGCAACAATGGCTATGACCTGGAACTGGCGTCCGCTCAGCTTGCGCAGGGTAAAGCCAATCTGTTCGCGTTTGGTCGCCCGTTCATCTCCAATCCGGATTTGGTCGAAAGGCTGAAGACGGGCGCACCTCTGGCCTCAATCAATCCTGAAACACTTTATGGCGGTGGCGCAGCGGGATATACCGATTACCCGTCGCTGACTGAGACCAGTAAGTAAAGCACCGGTGTCACGGTTCTTCATACATCGCACATGGCGAATTCTGTTTACACTTTAATAAAGAAGATCAACTTATGACTAAAGCTTCAGTTCTCATTACAGGCGCATCCACGGGTATTGGTGCGGTTTACGCTGAACGGTTCGCCCGCCGGGGCCACGACCTGGTATTGGTTGCGCGCGACAAAGCGAAGTTAGAAATACTGGCCGATCGTCTGCGACAGGAAAATGGCATTTCTGTCGATGTTTTGCCTGCTGACCTTACGCAAACGAGCGATTTAGCTGTGGTCGAAGCTCGCCTGCGTGAGGACACACGGATTGGCATTCTTATCAATAATGCGGGTATCGCGCAGTCCGGCAGTTTTACAGAGCAGACACCTGATTCAATAGAAAGCCTTATCGCGCTTAACATCACCGCCCTGACAAGACTGGCCAGTGCCGTGACTCCACGCTTTGTGCAAGCGGGCGAGGGATCGATCGTCAACATCAGTTCCATCGTCGGCCTCGCCCCAGAATTTGCCATGACGGTTTACGGCGCCACCAAAGCCTTCGTGCTTTTCCTGTCTCAGGGAATGAATGTCGAGCTGTCATCTAAAGGCATTTATATCCAGGCGGTGCTCCCTGCCGGCACTTACACGGAAATCTGGGACCGTGCGGGTATCGACATCACTAACTCGGCAAAATTCATGGAAGTGGGCGAATTAGTGGATGCCGCACTGGTAGGTTTTGACCGCCGTGAACGGGTCACCATTCCGCCTTTACATAATGCTGCCCGCTGGGACACCCTCGATGCTTCGCGTCAGGCTCTGCTTTCAGACGTCAAACAAGACGAAGCCGCAGAGCGATATAAAGCATTGTAATCAATGAGGTGTACTGTGCAGAACGGTCTTCCGACTATTCTGCACAGCGGTAAATCCGACATAAATCCCTTACAGCCTGTCGTCTCATCAGCGATGAGAAACCTGAAACATCTCAATAAGGCCTTATTCAGCATGGCCAAAAAACGTGTTGCACTGGTTACCGGCGCGTCCTCGGGTATCGGCGAAGCGTCTGGTCATAAACTTTTAGCCACAGGATTTACGGTATATGGTACGAGCCGGCGTGGCGCTCAGGCGGGAAAGCATCCATTTCCTTTACTGGCGCTGGATGTGACGGACGACGCTTCTGTCGAGGCCGCAATTGAGGAGTTGTTGCGTCTGGAGGGGCAAATCGATGTTCTGGTTAATAATGCGGGCTTTGGGGTTGCTCCCGCGGCGGTGGAAGAGAGTTCTGTTGAACAGGCCAAACACATTTTCGACACCAACTTTCTGGGCATCGTCAGGTTGAGCCGGGCAGTGATCCCTCATATGCGCCGTCAGGGCAGCGGGCGCATCATCAATATCGGTTCGATACTCGGCATTGTTCCGTTGCCGTATGTGGCACTTTATGCTGCCAGTAAGCATGCGGTCGAAGGGTATACCGGAGCACTGGATCATGAACTGCGCACACAGGGCATCAGAGTGTCTGTCATCGAACCTGCCTACATGAAAACACAGTTTGAAGCCAATAATATCGAGGCGGATGCAAAGCTTCAGGAGTATGACCAGATCCGGGCCAAGCTGACGAAAGTGGTGAGCAAAGCAATGGCTGAGGCGGAAAGTCCGGATATGGTGGCTGACGTGGTGGTTAAAGCGGCTCAGACCTTACGCCCGAAGGTGCGCTACACGGCGGAAAGGCTGGCAGGTCAATTGAATTTTATTCTCAGATTCGCCCCTGCGTCATTCCTGGATAAGGTGGTGCGCAAAAGTCTTCAGCTTGATGCGAAAAAATAAATGAAGAATAAGACGATGAAAGCACTTACGTTTAAACGCTATGGTAAATCCCCTGAGCTGGGATTCGATAACATCGATTGCCCTTCCCCCGCTGATAATGAAATCCTGGTAAAAGTTTTCGCTGTGGGTCTGAACCCGATTGATAACATGGTCCCAACCGGAATATTCAAACCGGTTTTGCATTTTAAACTCCCCGCCACTTTGGGAAGCGACTTAGCCGGGGTTGTCATCGCCGTGGGGAGTCGCGTGACGCGTTTCAAGCCAGGTGACGAAATTTTCGCCAGCACTTTCGACACGGGAATAGGTTCTCTTGCGGAGTTTGCAGTGGTGCCAGAGCGCGCAGCAGCCTTAAAACCCACGAACCTGGATTTCGTGCAGGCGGCTTCGCTCCCGATGGTGAGCCTCACATGCTGGCAGGCGCTGACAGAGCGAGCCGGGTTGCAGCCTGGTCAGAAGGTATTCATCCCGGCAGGTTCCGGGGGGATTGGCAGCTTTGCCATCCAACTGGCGAAGCACCTTGGCGCACAGGTGGCCACGACAACCAGTACAGACAACGTCGGGTGGGTGAGTCATCTTGGCGCAGACGAAGTGGTTGATTATAAAAAGCAAGAATTTGAAAACGAGCTGAGCGGCTACGATGTGGTTCTCGGCACTATCAGAGGCGATTCAATTGAAAAATCCACCCAAATTCTCAAGCCGGGTGGAAAGATTGTTTCTCTCATCGGTCCATTAGATGTTGCGTTCGCCCGGTCGCGGAGACTAAACGTCCTGCTGCGTTTAGTTTTCGGGCTGATGAGCCGCAAGATCATGCGTCTTACGAAAAAACGGGGCTTGGGCTATTCATTTCTTTTTGTCCGTCCTGATGGCGATCAGCTCACCCAAATCGGCAAACTCATTGAGGCGGAACAAATCAGGCCGGTGATCGACAAGGTATTCCCTTTTATAGAAGCAAAGGAAGCTCTTGCCTATTTGGGTCAGGGACACGCGAAGGGCAAAGTAGTGGTTATGATGCAGGAGTCATAACAAATGAAATTTGAATCTGATTAAAAGAATTTTCTCGTGCTAAGATAAAAATGTTACCTTCTCTGCTTAACGAACATATGTCTTCAGAAAGTAAAGGCGCCCACAAGCAATTTGGCCACCTTTATTCAACACTAGCACTCAATGAAAATATGGTGTAATAACAGAGACTATTAGGCTAATAGCACAAACCATAAACACACTACCACCAGTCTTATTTAGATATGAAAAGGCTTTACCCGTAGCCATTTTTTTGTTCACTGAACTAGCCGAAGCACCATATATGAAGTGGATAATAATCACCAACACACAAAAAATCATAGAAAGAATACAGAACTGGCTGATAAAATGCTTTTCAGCGTTTATAAACTGAGGAAATGAAGCGTTTAAAAAACACACTGCTTACGGGGCTTTTGAATTCCGCTAACATATAAATCACCACCTAAACCAATCAATTCAGTTAAATTAACCAAATTGATCATAAATCAACCTAAATTAAACTCAATCATAAAATATGTATATCTTTTTCCGAACATAGCTCTGTGACTATTTTACGACAATGTTCCACTATGTCATTATTAATACGAAAATAGAAATTCAGTAAAACCAATCAGTGAGAAAGAAGAGTTAGTTATGAAAAGAATAGAGTTATTAACAATGTTTATCTTTATTTTTTAAACCACCCATCAAAATACTTATGATGGATTGAATTTAAGTCTGTACAGACCATCGGGATAAAATAGAACCAAATCAATTAATCATCTAAATCCATCTAACCAGACAGCTGTGATCCTGCCATCAGGTTAAAGTCACATCCATTAACGGTGAGTCAAGGTTTACCAGCATCGCTGATTTATTCACTTTAGTTGCGAGGCCAGCTCGATAGCAAAGAGAAGAGTCCTACACATCAATATGTGAGGAAACTTATTCACAAAAGCAAAGAACTTTTTATCAACATTGCAAATTGAATAATCAGGTCTTTAGTCCCCCCCCAGCCCTGCCCTAAACGTGAAGTAACATCCGCTCCTCGCCTAAAGCAGACCCTATCTCGCGAGTAAGTCTGCGGTGATCAAAAGGCGTTAGCGTTAAAGCGCAGCACAATTATTAAATCCCTGCATTTGAAGAGTGCGTGGTTTTTAGCCGCTCTCTAAAGCTGCCTGGGGACATACCCATCACTGTAGTGAAGGCGCGTCTGAAAGCCGTTTCGTCGCCATATCCGCAGGCATTTGCGATCTGAGAAATGGTTTTACCCGGACTTTCCAGAAGGAGCGTCGCCGTTTCGATACGAACCCGGGTAATAAAGCTTTTAGGGCTTTCCTGCAGGAGTGATTTCATTTTACGGTTCAGCGTTCGGGTCGTCATATTCAGCGCTTCAGCGAGCTGCTCTACCGTCATTGCCGGATTCCGATAACGTATAAGATTTTCAGCTTTGGTTAGCAGCGGATGGGTTGCGTTAAGAAAGCCGGCGGGCGCATAAATTTGCTGAGATAAAGGCTGACTGTCTGCAACGGCCATATCCGCGGTCAGTTTTGCCAGCTGATCACCTAAATGTCGGCGCACGAGGTGTATCACGAGATCGACCCACGAAAGTGGTCCGCCCGTGGTTATCACATTGTCCTGTTCGGCCAGAGCCTTTCCCCATACCGGCTTAGCCAGCGGATAACGCTCCGTAAAAGTAGGGTATAACCACCATGTTGTTGTGCAGATCCGCCCATTGAGTAAACCCGCTTCTCCCAGTACAAATCCCCCCGCGCAGGCACCGGCAATACAGCTTCCCTTTGAATGGCTAATGCGCAGCCAACTGGCCGCGTTGCACATTGCTGCTCTATCTGCTGGATACCTTTGCTCATCGAGTTGCATGCCGCTGGCAATAATAAGTTCAAAGTTCTCCGTGTCACTGAATGCACCATCACTCTCAATGAATCTGCCCTGGACGTCCCTGACCGGCTGACCATCAGAGGTAATAATACTGACGTCAAAAAAAGGCGTACTCCGGGAGACTTCACTGTTTACTGACGGGTTTTGCATGATGACCTGATTGGCCAGCCAGAACATATCGGCCAGACCGGCAATCGCCGATCGCATGCTACCCGGGAGCGCCAGCAACGCAACACGCATATTTTTTTCCCGTTCATCTGAATGTCTGATTTCGCATGATACCTGTCTTTAAAGACACTTCATACGGGGCTGCCAGGGTGATTACACTGTCTGAAATCAGAGCAGCCCCCATAAGGAGAAATGCGGATGAATAATTTACTGTCGGGCGCCATGCGAAAAGGCGCACTCATCCTGAGCCTGCTGCTCGCACACTCTTCACTGCTTATGGCTCAGGATAAAGGCGTCAATAATATCGTACTGGTACACGGTGCTTTTACGGACGGCTCAAGCTGGTCTGCTGTCATATCCCGGCTGAAGGCCCGGGGCTATCACGTCACGGCTGTGCAGACCCCCCTGACTTCTTTGCGTGAAGATGTCGCAGCGACTGAACGCGTACTCGCCCGTCAGGAAGGTAACGTGTTGCTCGTTGGTCATTCCTGGGCCGGTGCAGTGATCACTCAGGCAGGCAATGCTGCGAACGTTAAGGGGCTGGTTTATCTGTCAGCACTGGTTCCTGACAACTATCAATCTGTATCGAAAGCCCTGGCACAATTTCATGCACCTATGAACGGTATGGCACCTGATAAACACGGCTTTGTCTGGCTTGATGATCCGGCTTTGTTTCATCGGGTTATGGCGAACGACATCAGCGCTGAACAGAGTCAGCTCCTCGCTGCCGTGCAGCAGCCTATAGCGGCGGCAGCTTTTATCGAAAAGGTAGAGACAGCAGCCTGGCGCAGTAAACCCGCATGGTATCTGATTACAGAAAACGACAACGCTCTCAACTCATCAGTACAGGCCAGTTTTGCCCGTGAAATCGGCGCTCACATCTCGCGGATTCACTCAGGCCATCTTTCCATGGTTTCACATCCCGAAGAGGTCGCTGCGTTCATTGCCAGGGCGGCTCGCACTACTCACTGATCTTTACACCACAGGACAATACGCTATGAAAATTCTTCATCTCGATTCCAGTATTAATCTTGAATTTTCAGTCACCCGTCAGCTGTCGGCTGAAATAGTAAAGACGCTGATGGCTTCAGATCAAAAGCATCAGCTGGTCTACAGGGACCTCGTTAAGGATGAAATCGGGCATCTTAGCGGAGGCATTGCCGCAGGGTTCAGGCCCGTTGCAGTGAGCCCAGCCACGACAACTGAGCTGGAGTCCGAGCGACATTTATCAGACGCACTGGTCAACGAGTTTCTGGACAGCGAAGTGATCGTGATTGGAGCACCCATGTACAACTTCTCCGTGCCCAGTCAGCTAAAAGCCTGGATCGACCGGATCGCCCAGCCGGGCAAGACATTCAGTTATACCCCGGCGGGACCTGTCGGGTTGGCTGGGGGGAAAAAAGTCATTATAGCCTCAGCCCGCGGCGGTTTTTATACCGGGACAGCGCTTGAGAGTATGGACTTTCAGGAGCAGTTTCTGCGTAAATTTCTGGCTTTCCTGGGCATAACGGATGTGGAGTGTGTCCGGGTAGAAGGTGTGTCAAAAGGGGAAGAAGTAAAAAGCAGAGAAATGTCCCGCGCTTTGTCCTTAATTCCTCAGACCATTGTGGCGCGTTCTGCCACCAAGGAATAAATCATGCTGCACGCCGTAACGTTGACTTACCTGGCAGAAGCCGATGCGATTTCTGCTCATCTGGACGCTCATAAGAAATGGCTGGTCAGGGGGTTTACTGAAGGAAAAGTCATTTTCGCAGGCCCGCTCAATAGTGGTGCTGGAGGTTATATACTTTTTCAGGGGGATAATGTCAGAGACATTCATCACTTTCTTCAGGATGATCCTTTTGTTCTGCACAATATTGCAGATGCAGAAGTGGTGAGCATTGAGCCAGCATTATGTGCTCAGGATTTCTCTCCGCAATGGGCAGGTAAAGCACGGTTCATATGATCAGTATTCCTCTTTGTACCGCCTTAGGGCGGTTTTTGTTTTGGAGAAATGAACGCCTTGACGACGTAAACCGTTTGCGATCTCAATACCAAGCGCTGCGCTGGCTGAGCAGTAATCTGTGAGAGGGTCGCCATGAATGGCGAGCCTACGATTTGGCGGCAGCAATCAGGCCATTCAGCCAATCCTGATGGCCGTTAATCATCGGGTTAGGCTGCGCTTTTGCTAGCTCAACCGCCGGTTTGCCGTTTTGCGTTTCCTGCGTCAGGATGCGCACGCGATGATCAGGAAGATCTTCAACCAGCCACGCATGCAGAACGTCAAGACGGTCGACACTTCCCGGTTCGCCCGCCCAGCCGTGCCATGAAACGCGCGCCGGTTCACCTGCTACAGGTGCCACATATTCAGTGACCTGCGCCTCAACCGGGAAGCCGAAGGTTTCAAAGTAGAACCGTGCGCCCTGCTCCAGCTCGGGGCCTTTGTTGTCATAAAAGCGCGCGTTGGCGGAGTTCTGATAGTAGCTCGGCCACAATGCTGGCGTGTTAAGCAGCGGCCAGATATCGGCGGTTGTCAGGCCAGCGACGATCACTTCATTCGAGCAATAGTTATCCGTAAAGCCCGGCACAAAACCTTCGGGCCAGTTAATCGCGTTCATTTTCATCGAGTCAATCTCAGAGTTAAAAGTAGGTTACTAAAGGACAGTCGCAGTATCCAGCTGGCAGAGACATAAGGCCAATCGCCATTTTTTATTTGTGATATCACTTACTGTGATATCTGCATCACGCTATGCTTGCTGCATCCCCGTTGAAGATGAAAACCATGAAAACCGATCTCCGCACCTTAGATCTCAACTTACTGAAAGCTCTTGATGCGCTACTCGATGAGCGCAGCGTGACGCGAGCGGCGGAGCGTTTATCGCTGACGCAGCCGGCGGTCAGCGGCATGTTGACGCGGTTACGTGAATGCTTTGACGATCCGCTGTTCACCCGCACCCAGCGCGGCATTGTGCCGACGCTGCGCGCGCTGGAACTGGCGGTGCCGGTGAAGAGTATTCTGACGGAAGTGAGTGCGCTGCTGCAGCCGAAACAATTTGATTCGGCCACCGCTGAGATGACCATCAATATTGCCGCCACCGATTACGCATTGCGCGCGGTGATCGTGCCGTTTATGGCGGCGTTGCGTCAGCAGGCGCCGGGGATTCGCGTGGCGGTATTGCCAGTGAACAATGAGCAGCTGGCGTTACAGTTCGAACGCGGATCGGTAGATATCGCCTTAATCACGCCCGATACCGCGCCGCCTGAACTGCATGCTCGCGCGTTGTACACGGAAGAGTATGTTTGTCTGATGCGCGACGATCATCCGCTCGCCCACCTTGAAAATCTCACGCTCGACGACTTCTGCGCGCAGGATCACGCGCTGGTGTCTTATCTTGGCGGGAATTTCCATGGCGCCACCGATGCCGCGTTGAACGCGATGGGACGCTCGCGCCGCGTCACGCTTTCGGTGTGCAGTTTTCTGGTGCTGCCGGAGATTTTGCGCGTTAGCGATTTGATCAGCGTGGTGCCGCGTCGTCTGGCGCGGCACCACGCGGGATTGAAAGTCTTCGCGCCGCCGCTGGAGATTCAGGGCTTCACTAAAACCGTAGCATGGCACGAAAGAACGCACCGCGATGCCGGGCATAGCTGGTTGCGCGACTTGCTATTCGCCACGGCAATTTAGGTCAAAACTTCAGCTGCGCCCGCGCGGTATACAGACGCCGATAGGCTAAATAGGCGGCTATGATGGTGGATAAACTCGCCGTGCCAATCAGCATAAAGGTCACCATAATCTGGTACTTAATCGCTTTCACCGGATCGATACCGGCAAAAATCAGCCCTGACATCATGCCCGGCAAGCTCACCAATCCCACGGTTTTGGCGCCATCAACGGTGGGAATCATTGCCGCGCGGATGCTGTCGCGAATAAAGCGCGCCGACGCCATTTTTACCGGTGCGCCCAAACTCAGCATCTCCTGAATTTTTTGCCGGTTATCGCTGAAGCGTTGGTTGAGATTGCTGAAACAGAGCCCCACCGCCACCATCGCGTTGCCGGCGATCATCCCGGAGATCGGGATCACCTGCATCGGGATAAACTCGATGGCACCGCTTAGCAGCAAAATGGTCAACGTCAGCGTGGTGCCGGTGGTAATCGCCATAAACGAGATAACGAAACCGTTGCTGATATTAAGGCTGCGCTTGCGCGCGTTGAGCGCCGCATTGACGCAGATAAACAGCACCATCAGCACGGTGAGCCAGTCATTGTTCAGGTCAAAGATCGACTTGAGCACATAGCCAACGATCACCAGCTGGATAATGGCGCGACACACGCTCCAGATAATGTCTTTGCTCATGCCAAGCTTCTCTTTCTGGCTGATCAGCAGCGCAATCACCACCAGCAGCAGCGAGAGTAATAGCGAGCTGTCGGTAATATTATGCTGGCTCATTGGTTGTTCCCTGCTCTGGTGCCTCAAGTTTCAGCACCTGTTGTGCCTCGCGGATCTCTTGCCCATCGTGGCTGATGCCGATCACGGCGAGATGCTTCTCGCGCACCAGCGCATCAATCAATTCGTTGATGATCACTTTATTCTCTTCATCTAATGCGCTGGTGACTTCATCCAGCAGCAGCACCTGCGGCAGAAATTGCAGGTTGCGCAGCAAGCCTACGCGCTGCTTCTCGCCGCCCGACAGCTGCTCGATTTTTTTATCGAGCATGTCAGCAGCCAAATGCACATCGGCAAGTGACGCGACTAGCTTGTCGCGCGACGGTTTCTGCTCGCGGATGTGCCACGGCAGCGCCAGGTTGTCGTACACCGTGTCGCCGAACAGTTGCGGCGTCTGGAAACAATAGGAAACCTGTTGCCGATAATGTTCGGTTTTCAAGCTGGCAATATTCTGGTTCTTAAACAGGATCTGCCCGCCGCTCGGTTCAAGAAGCGAGGCGAGAATCTTCAGCAAGGTGCTTTTACCGCTGCCCGAAGGACCGGTCAGCAACAGCCTTTCTCCTGCGTTGAGTTGCAGTGAAACGGGCGCCAGCAACGTACGCCCCTGCAGCGAAAAGGTTACGCCCTGCACATCCAGCAAGGGATAATCGGTGGTCATAATGTGTGCCCCTAATAAATACCGGCCAAAGTATAAGGCCGCAAAACTCATTCCGAAAAGGTAAATGAGGTTGCAGCAAAAATAAGACGTAGGTTGTCATTAATTCTTCTCGCGCTAAGGTTCGCTTAATCTTCAGCAATGAAAATATCCTCAACTAAAGAGGAGATTTTTAATGCAATCGATACAAACCCGACCATTCAGTGAATACCTGGCTGTCGCTGTCAGCGTGTTCGCCGTAGTCAGTTTTCTTGCCGTCTGGTTCTAAACTAAGGTTCACTTAACCTTCACTGCTTAAGCTGGTGCCATCTTCACTATGACGGATGGACCAATGACGTTTTCGCTACGCAAAAGACCGACGTTAAGTCGGCTCTCTTTTATTTCGCTTGTTTCTATTTATATCGCGGTCTTTTTGAACATTGCGTTTTATCGACAAGTGCTTGCTGCCATGCCACTCGATAGCGTGCGCACCATTTTGGTATTCGCTTCAATGCCGTTAGTAGCATTCAGCGTAATCAATATTATTGCCACATTGGCCTCCTTTTTGTGGCTCGACCGCGTAATTCTTGCGCTCTTCATTTTAGTTTCCGCCGCTGCGCAATATTTTATCTGGACCTTTGGTATTGTTATTGATCGCTCGATGATCGTGAATATTATCGATACCACACCGTCTGAATCCTTTGCTCTATTATCACCCAAGTTGATTATTACGCTGGGTGGTAGCGGGCTGCTGGCTGCCCTGTTAGTTTTCTGGATTCGCGTTAAAAACAGCAAACCTGTCTGGAAAAGCATCGCCAAACGAGCAGCTTCCATTGTCGCGTCGGTAATCTGCATCGCCTTAGTCGCGACGTTTTTTTATAAAGATTACGCCTCGCTGTTTCGTAACCAAAAAGAGCTGATTAAATCGCTCAGCCCTTCAAACTCGATCGTGGCAACACTTTCCTGGTATAACCACAGCCGCACCGCCAATTTACCGCTGGTGCAAATTGGTTTAGATGCTAAACAGAAGCCGGAGATGCTGGCGGGTCCAAAGCGTAACCTGACCATTTTGGTGGTGGGTGAAACCACGCGTGCGGTGAATTTCCAGTTGAATGGTTATGGACGCGAAAACACACCGTTGCTGGCGAAAGATGATGTCACCTACTTCCCGAATACGCAGTCTTGCGGCACAGCCACGGCGGTCTCATTACCTTGTATGTTCTCAAATATGCCGCGCGCGCATTATGACGATCAGCTTGCCAGCCATCAGGAAGGGATGCTCGATATTATCCAGCGTGCCGGTGTGCAGGTTCTCTGGAATGACAATGATGGCGGCTGTAAAGGTGCCTGCGATCGCGTCCCGCATCAGGATATGAGCAGTCTGAATCTGGCAAATATGTGCCATGACGGAGAGTGTTATGACGACGTTTTATTCCACGGTATTGAGGACTACATTAAAAACCTGAAAGGCAATGGTGTTATCGTGTTGCACACCATTGGTAGCCACGGCCCAACCTATTACAATCGTTATCCTGCGCAGTTTAAAAAATTCACTCCAACGTGCGATACCAGCCAAATTCAGGATTGTTCGCAAGAACAGCTGGTCAATACTTACGACAATACCATTCTGTATATTGATTACATCGTCAATAAAGCGATTAATGTGCTGAAAGCGCATCAGGATGAATATACCACCAGCCTGGTTTATTTATCGGATCACGGTGAGTCGTTAGGCGAAAATGGCGCTTATCTGCACGGTATGCCGTATGCGATTGCGCCGGATGTGCAGAAACATGTGCCAATGCTGATTTGGTTATCTCCAGATTATCAACAGCGCTATGGCGTGAGTAAAAGCTGTCTTGATGAAGGAGCGGCGCATCAGGGATATTCGCAGGACAATCTGTTCTCCACCATGCTGGGATTAACGGGGATTCAAACCACTGAATATCAGGCTGCGGACGATATTTTGGCCGCTTGCCGGAGAACGTAGGATTAGATGTTAAAAGGTCGCCATTCATGGCGACCAACATCACGCTGCCACGCGGTCCGCGCCCAACAAGTCCAGTATCCGGCTGCGCAGCGCCACCAGCTTTGGGTCATCGCGGCGGCGCGGCCATGGTAGATTAACCTCGATTACGTCCACCACTTTTGCTGGTCTTGGGCTGAACACCACCACGCGATTTGCCATCACCAGCGCTTCTTCCACGTCGTGCGTCACCATCAGCGTGGTGAACTGCTGCTCCTGCCACAGATCGACAATTTCCTGCTGCATACGCAACCGCGTCAGTGAGTCGAGCTTGCCGAGCGGTTCATCCAGAATCAATAAACGCGGCACATTGACCAGCGCACGGGCCAGTGCCGCACGCTGCGCCATGCCGCCGGAGAGCTGATGCGGCCAGGCGCGGGCAAACTGCCTGAGGCCGACGCGATCCAGCATCGCGTTAATCCGCTGTTCGCGCAGCGTTCGGCTCTCTCCGCGAATCTGCAAGCCGAGGCCAACGTTGTCATAGACAGTGCGCCACGGATAAAGCGTGGGATCCTGAAACACCACCACGCGCGACGGATCCGGCGCAGTAATCGCTTTGCCCTCTTCCGCCAGTAACCCGCTGGCGGGCGGTTCGAGTCCGGCCAGCAAACGCAGCAGCGTCGATTTGCCGCAGCCGGATGGTCCCAGCAGCGCAACAAATTCACCGGCCTCTACCTGCAAATTAATATTCTCCAGCACCGGTAAATCTTCGCCTTCTAAGGTGAAGTGATGATTAACTTTCTCAATCGCAATATTAACGCCCGCCGAGGTTAAGGCCATATTTTCGCTCCTGCTTGATATGCTAAGAAATAAAGCATAAGGCGCGTCTTTCCCACGACGAAATAGCCATTCCGGCAAACCTATCCGCAAATATTCATAATGAAAAACTGCATGATGTCATGCGGGATTGTTATTTGGTCGCGCTAATTGCCTTTGCCATAGTGCCTGTGAACTTTATCTACAAGGAAGACAGGATGGCATTTCAACAATTCTCTCTGAGCCGCCGCGCGTTATTACGCGGGCTGGGTCTCTTTAGTGCCGGCGTGGCGGTGAATCCGTTGCTGGGCAGCAAGGTGTTTGCCGATGATAAATCCCTCAAAACTATCAAGCTGGCCTGGGGACAAACCGCAGTATGTCAGTCACCGATTTCGGTGGCGCTAAAGCAAGGCTTCTTTAAAAAGTACGGTTTGAATGTCGAGCCCGTGAACTTCAGCGGGCCAACCGATGCGCTGTTACAGGCGATTGCCACCGGCCAGGCCGATGGCGGTATCGGCATGGCGCTGCGCTGGCTGAAGCCGCTGGAGCAGGGTTTTGATGTTGATCTCACCGTCGGCACGCACGGCGGCTGTATGCGTCTACTCGCCCCGCAGAACAGCGGCATCCGCGATGTGAAAGATCTGGTGGGTAAATCGGTGGCGGTGAGCGATCAGGCCAGCCCAATTCGCAACTTCTTCGCCATTCAGCTGGCGAAACAGGGCATCGATCCTGATAAGCAGGTCAACTGGCTGCAATATCCACCCGACCTGTTTGGCGAAGCACTGCGCAAAGGTGAAGTGCAGGCGCTGGCCACCGACGATCCGCAGGGCTGGCTGCTGAAGAAGCAGCACGATCTGGTGGAAGTGGATAACAACCTGAAAGGCGAATACGCCAGCCTCACTTGCTGCGTGCTGGGCCTGCGTGGCTCGCTGGTGCGTGACGATCCCGCCACCGCGCGCGCTATCACCCAGGCGATTGTTGATGCGCAGCAGTGGACCGCCGAACATCCGGAAGAGACGGCGAAAATCTTCCAACCCTTTGTGCCGGGCTCCGTCGCGGTGGAAGACATTGCCGCGATGCTGAAAGAGCACACTCACAGCCATCACTCCACCGGCGTGCAGCTGCGCAAAGAGGTGGCGGTGTATATCGATGAGCTGAAGAAAATCAACGTGATCCGCCCGGATACCGATGCGCAACGCTTCGCCGAGCACTATGTGCCGGAGCTGCTGCCGGCAGAATCTGCCCATCAGCACGCCAGCAACATGGCGCACATGAGCAACATGTCCAGCTAAGGAGACGATAATGGCCAGTGAAACCCTGACGATTGCCCGCAACCGTGACGTGCCGCGCCGCATTCTACCGGCGGTTTGGGGTGCGCTCCTGCTGTGGTGGGCGCTGGTAGCGCTGATGGTGGCTGTACCGGATAAGCCGCAGGGTTTTGCCGCCCCGCGCTTTGTGAATGAAACGCATGAGTTGTTCGCCGCCATCGCGCTTATTCTCAGCGGACTGGCGATTACCTCAGGTCTGTTCCCGCGATTGACGCTACTCGCGCCGCTCAAGCGCAGCGGTCCGTGGCTGATTGTGCTGGCGCTGCTGATTGGCCTGTGGGAAACCGTCACCGGCAAACTGGCGCTGCTGCCCGCGCCCTTTTTCGCCCCGCCTCGCGCGCTGGTGGAAGCCTACGCCACCGACTGGCCGCGCCTGCTGGATAGCGTGCTCAATTCGCTGCGTCTGCTGGCTTTCGGCTTTATCTACGGCAGCGTGGTCGGCTTTATTACCGGCGTGGCGATTGGCTGGTCGCGCGGCTTGGGTTACTGGGTGCATCCGATTCTGCGTTTCCTCGGACCGGTGCCTTCAACTGCGCTGCTGCCGCTGTCGCTCTACTTCTTCCCGTCGAGCTTCTCGGCGGCGGTATTCCTGATCGCGCTGGCGACCTGGTTCCCGGTGACGGTGCTGACCTGGTCGGGCGTTTCCAGCGTTGATACGCGTTATTACGATGTGGCGCGCACGCTGGGTGCCAATTCACTGTTCCTTGTGTTGCGCGTAGCGGTACCTGCAGCGCTGCCGCACCTGTTTGTCGGCCTGTTTATGGGCCTGGGCGCGTCGTTCTCGGTGCTGGTGGCAGCAGAGATGATGGGCGTGAAATCCGGGCTCGGCTGGTATTTGCAGTGGGCGCAAGGCTGGGCTGCTTACGCCAATATGTACGCCGCGCTGATTGTGATGGCGCTGCTATTCTCTTCGCTGATCTCCCTGCTGTTCCTGGTGCGCGATCGCCTGCTGTCATGGCAGCGCAGCGCGGTGAAATGGTAATTCGTAGGGTCGCCACTCATGGCGACCGCCCCCACACATGAGGTCGATTATGGCTGCAAAAATTTCTGCTTCAATCACTGAACTGATTGGCAACACGCCGCTGCTGCGCCTGTCTCGCTACGCGCAGCAGCAAGAGATTCAGGCGGATTTGGTCGCTAAACTCGAACTGTTTAATCCCAATCACAGCGTCAAAGATCGCATCGCCCTCAGCATGATTGAAGCCGCCGAACGCAACGGCATTATCCAGCCCGGCGATACGCTGGTTGAAACCACCAGCGGCAATACCGGTATTGGGTTAGCGGCGATTGCGGCGGCCAAAGGTTACAAGTTCCGCGTTTACATCAATGATTTCGTCAGCATCGAACGCAGCCAGATTATTCAGGCGTACGGCGCCGAAGTGGTGCCGTTCAGCACCATAGAAGGATTTAAGGAATTCTACGACGCCAGCAACGGCGATTTTGTCGCCGCCACTAAATGGCTGGCCGAGCAGGTTACTGCGGCGGAACCGGAAGTGCATTTTCTGCTGCAGCTGGATAATCCGGCCAATCCGGCGGTGCATGAGCGCACCACCGGGCCAGAGATCTGGCGCGACAGCGGCGGCGAGCTGGATATCTTCATCGCCGCCGTCGGCACCGGCGGCACGCTCTCCGGCAGCGGACGCTATCTCAAACAGCAGCATCCGGGTTTGCAGGTGATCGCCGTCGAGCCGGGCGTGGGTTCCCAGCCGAGCGAATTGCGTCCCGATCCGCTGGAGATCACCGGCGTACATGCGTTTAGCAACCAGACGCCGGAGCGCATTCCTGCCAATCTTGATCACCGCGTTTACGATGAGGTGATCGCGGTGGAAACCTGGCAGGCATACACGGCGGCGCGGCAGCTGGCGCTGAGCGAAGGTGTGCTGGTAGGCGATTCGTCCGGCGCGGTGTTGTGGGCGGCACAACAGGTCGCGGCGCGACCGGAGAATCGCGGCAAGCGTATTGTGGTGTTGCTGGCCGACGGCGGCAGCAGTTATTTGACCACCCAGCTGTTCGCGCATCAGGTGCCAGCGGAATCGCTGAAGCTGGCGAGCGCCGTGCAAACCTCAAGGAAAATCGCCTAATCGTGTAGGGTCGCCATTCATGGCGACCTGAATTTTCCTTCTAAACCAACACGTTGCTGGTAATCCCTTTGGCAAACAGCAGCGGATCGGTTTCCGGTCGTAACACGTTGATCGCCTTCAAATCGCGCGCATACACGTCGATCTCATTCACAAACGCATTCCCCACCGAATAGTGTCCGTGCGTATGGGTTTTCAAAACGCTGGCGATCTCCTGCGGCGTGGTGTTGAGCGCCTGGCCGTTAAACTCACTGCCAATCGCTTCCGGATGTTTGGCCGCATAGGCATGTGCCTGCAAAATTGCGTGGGTGATCGCGGCCGCCACTTCCGGCTGTTCGCGAATCAAGCTGCCGCGCGTGCCCACCACACAGCAACTCAGTTTGGCGTACTCATCCATTAAATTGGTGCCAATCTCACGGTAGCCCGGCTTCTGGGTTAAGCGCCACATCACCGGATCGGAACCGCTAGCGGCCTGAATTTCGCCCTTCTCCAGCACCATCGGCAGCAAATCCTGCGGGAACACGCGCCAGTCGACATCGGTATTGGGATCGACGCCGTGCTTTTTCAGCATCAGCGAAAAGAAGTTTTTATCCGCGCCCGCCATGTCAGTAACGCCGATGGTTTTGCCTTTCAGCTGTTCCAGCGTGGTTGGCCCGCCATCACGCGCCAACAGGCGCATACAGCCGCCGTGCGTGCCCGCAGTAAGTTTCACATCAAAGCCCTGTTCCAGCGCTTTCAGCCAACGTAGCGCCATGCCGATGGCGGCTTCGGCTTTGCCAGTGGCGATTGATTCCAGCAGCAATTCGGTTGAGTTGCCGAAGTTAACAAACTCCACTTCCAGGTTGTGCGCTTTGAAGAAGTTATGCTGATCGGCCACCACTACCGGTGCAAGACAGATGGCGTTGAGATTCACTGCCAGACGCACATGCGTCGGCTTCGCCAGCGCCCATTTTCCTGGGCCCCCTTGCAGTAAATCGCCATGCATCTGCATGCCCGCCATATGCTCTTCGGCAAACACGCGGCCTGGTAAGGTTGCCGCCATCGCCGCGGCGGCTGAATATCCCAGAAAATGCCGACGGGAAACTAAATAATTATTTGGCATTAAATAACTCCCAAAAATAAATGCAGGTGAAGTTGCTAACCCTATTTAATGGGTTGCGCAGAAACAGCCATTGCAAATTAACACTTCAACCGGCGGCAGAATTATGCCGATTCCGCATGTATATAGCCGGTTTATTGCTTTTACAGCGGTGGTAGAAATGGAAACAATTAAGCCTGATTTGATCAGGGAATTAATAACGTATGGCAAATAACCCGCCCATTCTGACTGAAATATTGCCAGTGATTATTCAGGCTTTAGAAAAAGACGCTGAAGAGGTTGATCGCAGCGGCGAATTTCCCAAAACAGCTTTTCGTGTGTTGCAGCAGCATGGCTTGCTGCACTTCGTATTGCCGACTGCGTCGGGCGGCAGCGGCGGCGATTTGCTGGCAAGCCAGGCGATTATCCAGGCCGTGGCGCGCAGCGAACCTTCTGCCGCGCTGATCCTCATCATGCAGTATCTCAACACGCGCCGCCTCGACGACAGCTCAAACTGGCCAGATGCGGTGCGACGTAAGGTAGCGGAGAGTGTGATTCGCGACGGTGCGCTGATTAACGCGCTGCGCGTCGAACCGGAATTAGGCACGCCCGCGCGCGGCGGATTGCCCGCTACCCGCGCACGCCGCACTTCTGAAGGCTGGCGCATCAGCGGTGAGAAGATTTACTCCACCGGCAGCTATGGGCTGAGCTGGTTTCTGGTCTGGGCCAGCAGCGACGATGCCGATCCGCTGGTCGGCGGTTATCTGGTGCCGGCCAACGCGCCCGGCATCCACATCATTGATGAGTGGGATCACCTCGGCATGCTCGCCACCTGTAACCATCGCGTGGTGCTGGACAATGTGCTGATCCCGCTTGATCACGCGGTAAACGTCGCGCCCTGGAGTACGCCGCGAGCGGGTCTTAACGAAGAGGAATCGGTGTGGATGGCGGTGCTGCTCGGTTCGCTGTACGACGCCATTGCGAACAGCGCACGCGACTGGTTTATCGGCTTTTTGCAGCAACGCGTGCCGGCCAATCTTGGTGCGCCGCTGGCATCACTGCCACGCTTTCAGGAACTGGTTGGCCGCATCGATACGCTGCTATTTACTAATCAAACCCTGCTGAGCAGCGCTGCACAAGGCCACGTAGCCAGCGGGCATGCCGCGCAAATTAAACAGGTGGTAACCGAAAACGCCATTCGCAGCGTGCAGCTGATGGTTGAGAGCATCGGTAATCACGCGCTGACGCGCCACCTTCCGTTACAACGTCACCTGCGTAACGTGCTATGCGGCCGCATTCATACGCCACAGGACGACGCCATTTTCACTTCAGTGGGTAAATTGGTACTGTCTGCAGAGAGCAATTCATCATGACGCTGAAATTCATGAATCTGGTTGGGGAGGTCGCCATAAATGGCGACCGAAGGATTGGCGAGATTCTCCGCTGGATGCGCAATCCTGCACACCCAGCATTTTCATCAGAAACGATAAGTCGCCGAAACCGAGAAGTTACGTGGATCGCCGTACACGATGCCGCCGTTACTGACGTTGGTATCATACTCTTTGTCGAACAGGTTGTTGATGTTGGCCTGTAACGAGACGTTTTTGGTGACGTCGTAGCGTGCGAACAGATCCACCACTGAGTAGCTGCCCTGACGTGCGCGCCAGGTGCCTTCACCGTCTGGACCGCCAATGTCGCCGTAGGTTTTCGACTGCCAGGTCAAGCCGCCACCCAAGGTCAACTGATCAAGCATCGGCAAGCGATAGCTGGTGAAGAGATTGAATGAGGTGCGCGGCAGGTTCGAGTTATAGCGATCACCGTTGGCATCTTCCGCTACGTAGCTGGTGCCACCGAAGGTCATCTGCCAGTTATCGGTTACCGCGCCGTTGACTTCAAACTCTACGCCACGGCTAACCACACCTTTCTTACCAACATAGATAGCATTGCCCGTCTCCGGGTTTGTTTCTCCGGTCGCTTCGCCAACGTTGTCCAACTCGGTGCGGAATATAGAAACCGAAGTGGTCAGGCGGCTGTTAAACCAGTCTGATTTCACTCCCGCTTCATAGTTCTTGCCAATCACCGGCGCCAGGAAGGCTCCAGACGCATCCTGATAATCCTGCGGCTGGAACACCGAGGTGTAACTGGCATACGCGGACCAGTTGTCGTAGAAGTCCCAAATCACACCACCGTACGGCGTGATATTGTTCTTCTCCATTTCTTCGCTCAGCGTCTGACGATTCCAGTTGGTGTAGCGGGCACCCAGAATCACATGTAGCGGATCGGCCAGCGAGATGCGCGTTGCCAGATAGGCAGATTTTTGACGAACCAGCTGCGTATCTGACGCCGGTTCGCGCGGATCCCAGTTGGATTCAGGGAAGTCGCCATTGTAGTTATTAAAGTTACCCAGCTCTTCTGAGGAGATATTCTCCCACGAGCTGTAGTACTTGTTGTCCTGACGGCTGTAGTTAACGCCGATCATCAGCTCATGCTGACGTCCCAATAATTCATACGGGCCGCTGGCGAAGGCATCCACTGCATCCACTTTACGTTTGCCAGTGTTGTAGCCAGTGCCGCCGATAACCGGATAGCCGGCGTAAGAAGAAGAGCCCGCGCCGGTGGTTTTATCGAAGAAACCATCGATATACAGCTGTTTGCTGTCGAGGAACATTTCGTTGTGCGTGCCGTTAAGCGTGATGTTCCAGCCGTTATCGAAGTTTTGCTGCAGGTTAACAAAGACTTTTTTGTTTTCTTTGTTGTTGTAAGCCCAGTCCGGCGCGGTGTTGTAACCGCGACGCGCTTTAATCTGCGAACCGTCGGTATACCAGCGCGGTGAACCGCTCCACATAGGTGAATCGGTGTTTACCTGCGTGAATTCGTAACCAACCGACAATTTAGTGGAATCGGTCAGATCAGCATCAACCACGCCGTAAACGAATTTTTTGTCTGCGCCGTAACGCTCGATAAAGCTATTTTTGTCTTCATAACCCGCCACCAGACGACCACGCACGTTCCCTTCTGGCGACAGCGGTGCAGAGAGATCGGCAACGTAACGCTGTTTGTCCCAGCTGCCGTAGCTGGCAGAAACATCCCCGGTGAACTCTTTGCTGTCGGCATGCTTACGCACCATGTTGATGGAGGCGGATGGGTTGCCTGGGCCAGTCAGCAAACCGGTGGCACCGCGCACCACTTCGACCCGCTCATACAACGCCATATCGCTTTGCGCATCGCCAAGGTTCCAGCGTGAGGCGAAGGCGGTGGGAATGCCATCGGTCATATAGTTGTCGATCAGGAAACCGCGCGAATAGTAGTTGGTGCGATCCATATCGGAAGAGACGCCGTGGATGCCGGTGGTGTTTTTCAGCACATCGTTCAGCGATTGCAGCTGCTGGTCTTCCATACGCTGCTTGCTAACGATTGAAACCGATTGCGGAATATCGCGCGCTGTGAGCGCCATTTTGGTCCCAGCACGCGTCACCGGCACGCTATAATCCTGTGCCGCCTGCTGTTGCTGATCCGCATTCGCGCTGGCATCCACGTTCAACGTCTGTTCGGTGTTGGTGGTCTCTGCTGCCTGCGCGATACCCGACGCAACCATCATAGCCAGTAAAGAGAGACGCAACGCACGCTGCGGCGCATTGCCGGGTTTCCTGACGCGCAAATCTTCGAAAGACATACCATTCCTCAATCAACTTTTCGTTATTTTTTTGCGGCACCGCTGCTGACGTCTGAAAGAGGAACGACAGTGAGGAAGCCGTTAAGAAAGCAAATGAGAAATATACGCATTAAGGTTTACAATGCAAGAAATTGTTACCGGTTTACTGACACTTTTACACTTGGTGAAACGCCTTATTCTTCAACGAGTAATAGTTGATAAGCGTTATTTTCAGGAAGGTTCATGCAGGGATTTTCGTCAACTATGTGAAATTGAACAGATTCCAGCACGCATCAGATTTGTAGGGTCGCCATTCATAGCGACCTTCACATACATCGCATTAAAATGCTGAATAATGCAGCAACTATTATTCTCATTACTCAAAAACATAACGTGAATAAGCCAAACAGCTTGAAAACGCGTCAGCCAATATAAAGAAACTTCTGATCACCCGGATATTTTCCGGACAATTCTGTCTGGAACAGATTATTTTAATTTGCCAAAAAATCTCGTAGAATGCTCTCCTTTACACCAGTCAAATAAGTAATAAGGATTTATTCATGAGCGATGCACTTAACGCATTGAACAATCTTCGCACGCTGCGTGCCGAAGCACGTAATATTGAGGTTACAGCATTAGAAGAGATGCTGGAAAAATTCGCCGTGGTAGTCGCAGAACGCCGTGAAGAAGCGGAAGCAGAAATTGCAGCCCAGCGCGAAAAAGAAGAAAAACTGGCGCTGTACAAAGAGATGTTGTTGAAAGACGGTATCGATATTAGTGACCTGGCGCAATTAAATACCCAGGAAAGCAAACCTAAGTCGAAACGCGCGCCGCGTCCCGCAAAGTATAAGTTCATCGACGAACAGGGTAACGAGAAATTGTGGACCGGCCAGGGCCGCACGCCTTCCCCGATTAAAGCCGCACTGGAAGCTGGCGGTTCGATGGATGATTTCCTGATTTAATCGGCGCATGCAGTACAAAGTGTGAACATGAAAACGCAGCACAAGTGCTGCGTTTTTTACTTATTATTTCTGCGCATTAATCTGTTTGATATACGCTTTTAAAACATCGTACACGTAATCCTGGCAAGCGATACCGGTTTGCGCGTCGTATTTACCGTTGTTGGTGATGTTGTTAGATAACACACGAATACCGATAAACGGGATATTGAACAGCGATGAGATCTGCGCAGCCGACGCGGTTTCCATCTCCTCAACGGAGGTGTTGAAGTTCTCATGGAAGAAGCGAATACGGTCCAACTCGCTGTTCCACACATCAGCCGATCCGATCACGCCTTCCACTACTTTGCCTTGGGTGTAAGCCGGCATCGCCTGCTCAGCGGCTTTCATCAGCTGCGGATCGGCGGCAAACTGACGAATGCTGTGGGCATTTTTATCTTCACCCGCGCTGCCTTTAGAGGCCATTAAATCCATCGGTTTCCACTCCAGGGAATTACTGCCCGCACCTTGCAACTTATGTGGTGTTTTAAACGCGCCGAGGTTGACCGAATATTTGCCCACGACAATGTCATAGACATGTAATGCCGGATCGTGACCGCCTGCAGTGCCCTGATTAATGATGGCTTTAGGTTTGAATTCCACTGCTGCAATCGAGGTTGCCGCCGCGACATTTGACATGCCTTTCAGCGTTTCAGAAACGATCACCGGATAACCTTCAACCGTGCCCTGCCAGAAACGCCATTCGCCAATCTGACGCTCTTTAGCATTTTCCAGTTTGGCGGCGAAATGCTCGGCTTCAACCGGCATTGCACCCTGAATAATGATCGGCGCCTGAGAAGTTTCTGTATTTGCCATAGCTTGCAGCGGCGCGAAAATGGCCAGGCCACTAATTAAAGCGATATTGAGACTTAAGGATGGTTTAGACATGAAATAATAACCGGAAATAATGAAAGGCGCATTATGCGGGATGAAACGCGGGTTGGAAAGTTGTTAATTGACTCATAAAGTTATTGCGATAAGACGCCAGACAAAACCTAAGAATTATCTGGCGCATCTGGCAGAAATTAGCTTAATGCCGCACAGGCCTGTGCAATTCTGCGGCCCGCTTCACGCACCGTTGCAATATCGGTGGCAATGGATAAACGGAAGTAAGGCGACAAACCATACGCGCTGCCCGCCACGCCCGATACCCCGCTTTCCAGCAGATAATTTATTACATCCTGCTCAGTTTCAATCTTCTGTCCATCGGGACGCGTTTTACCCAATAAACCGGCGCAGCGGCAGAAAATAAAGAACGCGCCATCTGGATTAAGCACGTCAATTTCCTGCACCGGCTGTAAGAACGCCATAATTGCATCGCGGCGATCCTGATAAGCCGTGAGTTGCGGCGGCAGGAAGTCGAGTCCACCGTTATACGCCGCCACCGCCGCAGCCTGGCTGACCGCGCCGGCACCGGAACTGTTTTGCGACTGCACCACCACCATCGCGTCGATCAAGGCTTTTGGTCCGGCACCAAAACCAATGCGCCAGCCGGTCATGGCGTAGGTTTTCGACACGCCGCCCACCAGCAGAATACGCTCGGCTAAATCCGGCGCGACGTGCAGCAAACTGACGTGTTCACGGCCATCAAACAGAATATGTTCGTAGAGTTCATCCAGCATGATGAGCACATCAGGATGATCGCGTAGCACCGTCGCCAGCGCAGTCAGCTCATCAGCGCTATACACCATGCCGGAAGGATTGCCGGGATTGTTCAGCACCAGCCAGCGGGTTTTGCTGGTAATTGCCTGCGCCAGCTGCTGCGGCTGCAACTTGTATTCCTGCTCGAGCGGACACTCCAACAGCACCGCTTCACCGCCATTGAAACGCACGCTATCCGGGAACGTCGGCCAATACGGCACCGGTACAATCACCTCATCGCCTTCATTCAGCGTGGCGGCAAAGGCGTTGAAGATGATCTGCTTGGCACCGTTAGCGATGCAGATTTGCCCCAGCTCATAATCGAGCTGGTTCTCATTCTTCAGCTTGGCTATCACCGCTTTGCGCAGCTGCGTGGTGCCGTTGGTTGGCGTGTAGCGCGTTTCACCGGCTTCCATCGCCGCCACCGCAGCCTGACGAATATGCGCAGGCGTATCAAAATCTGGCTCACCGGTGGTGAGATCGAGAATATCGACGCCCTGCTCTTTTAGCTGGCGCGTCAGTTGACGCGCCGCCGCATTGGCAGAGAGCGACACGGACTGCACACGCTTTGATAAGGTGACCATGTTGTGCTCCTGAAGGGGTTATGCCACCGGCAAGCCGAGGTTTTCACGCAGCGTGGCGAACTCGTAATCATCCCGGAACAGGCCGCGACGGCGCAGTTCCGGGATTACCAGCTCAACAAACAGATCCAGCTGCTCGGACATAATCGCCGGCATGATATTGAACCCATCCGCACCGCCCTCGTTCAGCCACAGCTCGAAATCATCGGCGATATCTTCGGCGGTACCGACAATCACGCGATGTCCACGTGAACCGGCCGCTACCGCCGCCAGCTCGCGCAGCGTCAGATTTTCACGCTTCGCCATGTCGGTCATCAGTTTGACGCGGCTCTGGTTACCTTCACCCAGCGGCACTTCTGGCACCGGACCATCCAGCGGGAACTGGCTGAGATCCATGCTGAAACGCAGCGACAGCTGACGCAGACCGTTTTCGATATCCACCAGCGTGTTGAGCTCTTTCCACAGCGCTTTGGCTTCTTCGCGCGTGTGGCCAACAATTGGCATCACGCCCGGCATGATCACCACGTGATCCGGATTACGTCCGGCGGCAATTACCTGATCTTTCTGCGAACGATAGAAGGTTTGCGCTTCTTCGAGGCTGGCCGCAGCGGTGAAGATCACTTCAGCGGTTTCCGCCGCCAGTTTCTGGCCATCGGCGGACGATCCGGCTTCGATGATCACCGGACGGCCTTGCGGTGAGCGGGTGATATTCAGCGGGCCTTGCACCTGGAAGTGTTCGCCCTGGTGGTTAATCGGCTGGATTTTGTCATCAACAAAGTACGCGCCGGTCTCTTTATTCGGCTGCACCGCGCCCTCTTCCCAGCCGGCCCACAGTTTTTCCGCTACTTCGAGGAATTCACGCGCCCGCGCATAACGCTCGGCGTGGTTCGGCATATCGTTGCGGCTAAAGTTGCGTGCCACATCGGCAGAGAACGAAGTCACCACGTTCCACGCAGCGCGACCACGGCTGATATGGTCCAGCGAAGAGAAGCTGCGCGCCATGGTGAACGGATCGCTGAAGGTAGTGGACGCGGTGGCCGCCAGACCGATGCGTTTAGTGTTGACCGCCAGCGCCGACAGCATGGTCAGCGGCTCAAGGCGCGCCATGGTCGATGGCAGGCGATACATGCTGGTAGCCAGCGCATCGCCGACGAAGAACAGATCGAATTTACCGGCTTCAGCTTTTTTGGCGATGGTGATCAGCCAGTCAATGTCAGTCGGATCGCCGAGTTTTTTCGTCAGGCGCCAGCCGCTGACGTGTTGTCCTACCGGCTGCACGAAAAGGCCTAAACGGATGCGGCGTTGTTGTTGTGAGTTAGCCATTAATTTGTCCTGGTCAATTAAAAGTGGTGCGATTTAAAATGTGTTCTCGGTCGCCAGCAGCGCCTGTTCCAGCGCATCAGCAGAGATGCGGAATGGCAAGCGCTCGGCGCTGGCCGCCGGGAATTTAATTTGTTCCGCGATAGTGCGGATCGTTGCCGCGCGGTCGCCGGTTAACGGTGCTAAGGTCAGCGGCATGTCGTACTCACGCAGCAGCGCCAGCAAATCGGCATCCGGCACGCCTTTATGCTCAATCAGCGATTGCACCAGCAGGCTGTAACCCACTTTTTCGCCGTGCAGCCATTCGTGCAGCTCCGGCTGATGCGTCAGACGATTGTGAATGGCGTGGGCAAAACCCGGCGTGGGCAACACATCGCGCACGCTGTTGGCTAATCCGGCCAACACGATGTTGGCATCGATGATTTTCACCAGCTCCGGCGTGACAATCTGCTGTTCGTTAGCAGCAACCGCCGCTGCACCCAGCTCGCGATAGAGATCCAGTGCGCGTTTGGCAGTCATCACTTTGAGATCCAGCGCCAGATCGTGGGGATTGTTACGCTGATAAGGATAGAACTCGTAATATTTTGCCAGCGCATCAACGATGCCGGCTTTCAGATAACGCACGTCGCTGCGCGCAATAATCTCGCTATCCACCAGCACCAAATCAGGCATTTTGCCCAGCGGCTGGCTGCGCACATGGCCGCCCTGCTCATTGTAAACAATCGCCACCGGCGACCAGGCAGCGCAAGTCGCGGCAACCGTCGCGAAGTTGATCACCTTGAGATCGGGCAATTGGCTACCCACCGCTTTCGCCGCATCCAATACGCGTCCGCCACCGACCGCAAACAGCAGTTCAACGCCCTGCTGCTCGACATTTTGCTTCAGGGTTGCAATCGCGGCATCGGTGCATTCACCGATCAGATACTCTATTTCCCAGCGTATAGCATTGGCTTCAAGGCTGTGGGTTAATTCCGGATTAACCGCCTGCCAGGCACGAGGAGAAGTAAAGATGCGAATATGGGAAGCGTAAGGTTTGATAAATTCACCGGCGCGCGCACGCAAACCGGATTCATGTGCATATGCACGCGGAGATTTGATCGCTAACACGGCGTCACCCTGATTAAGAATAAGGCTATAACGGATTAAATTAAGATAATTCAGAGGGTTAATACAGAATAGTTATAGCGCTATGTATTTTCTGCATACTACGGTAAATAACGATTTAAGCAATGCAAAAGGGGTGATTTCATTTTCACAAATTCGCATTAGCTTAGTTATTTTTCACATATAGCGGTGAATGGCTTTGCTGGTAGTCTGATCTCTTTTGTATGAATGCCTGTTAGGTCGCCATTAATGGCGACCCTACAAAAGCGCATATTTTTCCCGGGGATATCTATGTCACTTGAATTTCGTCAGGTCAGAGAAGACGAGGTGGAAACCTATCAGGCGCTGATGCATGCCGCGTATGCGCCTACGCTGGCGCTCGGCATCAAGTTTGATGCCGCTACCGCCGACCTTGCCAAAACGTTACGTCATCTGCAAAGCCACGGCGTTTATGCCCTGTATGCCGATGAGGTGATGGTCTCATCCGTTACCGTACGTTATCCGTGGGGACCGCTGCCCGGCCCGTTTGGCCTGCCGCACATCGGCTGGTTTGGCGCGCATCCCGATTATCCCGGCAAGCAATATGGCCGTCAGGTGCAGGATCGCCTTGAGCAGGAGATTCTGCTGGGCCAATTACGCGCGCCTGCGGTGTCGCTCGGCACCGCCACCAGCCATCCGTGGCTGATCGAGATGTACAAAAAGCGCGGTTTCCAGCTGATGCACACCACCGATCTTGGCAAAGGCCACATTACGCAATATATGAAGAAAGTATTGGATGAAGCCGCCCACGATGCGTGGTTAACACGCCAGGCGGCGCAACAAGGAGTAACAGCATGAGCCAATCACTCGACACCTTAGGCGAACAGCTGATCGCTTTCCGCCATGAACTGCACCGTTTTCCTGAGCTCTCCAATCAAGAGTTTGAAACCACCGCACGTATTCGCCAGCAATTAGAGAAACACCATATTCGCGTGCTGGATCTGCCGCTCAAAACCGGTTTAGTCGCGGAAATAGGTCGTGAAAACGGTCCGCTGATGGTGCTACGTTCTGACATCGATGCGCTGCCGATTGAAGAGCAGTCGGATGTGAGCTTCCGTTCTGAACGTCCCGGCGTGATGCACGCCTGCGGCCACGACTTCCACAGTTCGGCGGCGCTGGGCGCGGCGATTCTGCTCAAACAGCAGGAAGATACGCTGCCAGGTCGCGTGCGCATTCTGTTCCAGGCGGCGGAAGAGACCGGCCAGGGCGCGCCCGATGTGATCGCTACTGGCGCGCTGGATGATGCGGTGGCTATTTTCGGCATCCACAACGATCCGTCGCTGCCGCCTGGCGTGATTGGCAGCAAAGCCGGTCCGTTAACGGCGGCGGTTGATCGCTTTGATATCAGCATCACTGGCATTGGTAGCCACGCCGCTAAACCGCATCAGGGCAACGATCCGATTGTGATTGCTGCGCAAATTATCTCGGCAGCGCAAACGCTGATCAGCCGCAATGCGCCATCCGGCGATAACGCGGTGGTCTCGATCACCCAGATTCACAGCGGCAGCACCTGGAACGTGATTCCTGATAGCGCCTGGCTGGAAGGCACGGTGCGCTCGTTCTCGCAGGAAACGCGCGAGCGTCTGGAGCAGCGCTTCCGTGAAATCGTGCATGGTATCGGCGCCGCTTTCGCCGCCGAGGTGAAATTCAACTGGCACGCGGGTCCGCTATCCGTAGTGAATGATGCGCATTGGGCGGATTTTGCCTTGCAGCAGGCCAGCGCCAGCGGTTTTGAGGCGCGCGTGGTGGAAGCCAGCCCAATCGGCGAAGACTTCGCGTTCTATCAGCAACAGCTGCCGGGCGCATTCATGATGATTGGCACCGGCGAGCCTTATGCGCTGCACCATCCGGCGTTTCGCATCAATGATGATGTGCTGCTGCCGACGTCGCGCTATCTCGCCAATCTGGCGGTCGCAGCGCTGAAGAGCGTGAGCTGATGAGCCTAACCGCCGCGCTGGCTGAGCGCATTGTTCACAGCCAACCTGACGACCTTGCACGTGCTGCCGCACGCCAGGGCGTGCGTGATTTCCTCGCCGTCAGCTGGCCGGTATTGCAAGGCCAGGTGCCGGATAGCGGTTTACCGGCGCTGCGCAGCGTATATGGCGACGGCAGCGCGCGATCTCACGCGCTGCTGCTCGGTTATGCCAGCCACGCGTTGGATTACGATGATTTTCACGCGGATTTTCGCGGACATCCCAGCGTGGTGATTCTGCCCGCGCTGTTTGCCTGGCAGCAGCTGCAGCCTTCTGAGCTGGATCAGTTCCTTGATGCCTACGCGATTGGCGTTGAAGTCGCCGGACGTTTAGGTCTGGCCGTCAGCCAACAGCATTACGCCTTAGGCAATCACAATACCGCGACGCTCGGCACGGTTGCCGCCGCCGCCGCGCTGGCGCGGTTGCTGGCTTTAGATGTCTCTGCCACCGCGACGCTGATCGGCATCGCCACCACGCAGGCCAGCGGTTTACGCGCGCAGTTTGGTTCGGCGGTGAAGCCGCTGCACGCGGGGTTTGCGGCAGAACGCGCGGTGACCGCCGCCCAGCTTACGCTGGCGGGTTTTGATGGTAAGCAGGATGGCGTGATCGAAGCATTTATCTCTGCCACCAGCAACGGCCAGGCGCAGCCGGAAAAGCTGATTGATAACTGGGCGCAGCCGTGGCGTATCGTTACGCCTGGACTGGAGTTCAAACCCTTCCCCACCTGCGCCGGTACGCACAGCGCCGCCGAAGCCACGCGCATCTTGCGCAATGAATGGCTTGCGAGCGGTAAATCACTGGAAACATTGCTGGAAAGCATTAGCGAGATCAGCGTGGCGTTTCCGCCGGGCGGCGATATTGCCGCATCGGTGCGTGTGCCGACCAACGGCATTGAAGCGCGTTTCAGTCTGGAATACGTCATCGCCGCGATGCTGATGTATGGCGATTTGCGTTTGCAGGATTTTGCCGAAGGCGAGTTGAATCAGGAGGTAATGCCGCTGGCGGACAAAGTACTTCGTATACCAGATGAAAATGCGCCACCGGATGCGATTAACCCGGCGCTGCGTTTTCATCTGGTGACGATTACGCTACGCGATGGCTCGCAGTTGCAGCATCACCGCACACGTCAGCAATCGCTGACCGATGCGGTGGATGTCGCAGGCAAGCTGCGTGCGGCACTGCAGCAGGAATCTCCGCAACGCCAGCAACAATTGCTGAACAGCTGCGAGCTGGCTAACAGCACGCATCTGGCGCAGTTAACCCAACTGCTCGCTTAAAGCGTTTCAACCGGCTCCAACGCATCCTGAATGGCATCAGCCAGATTTGCGATTTCATTGGCAACCGCCTGCAAATCCCACGATGCCTTTGATCCGCTGGCAGAGGTTGAGGCGCTAACTGACTCTTTTGCCACCGCTAATGCCGCCGCAACCGCAACGGTGCGCTTATGTTGCTCAACCGTGACGCCAATCGGTGGCTGTGTGAAATAGTCGTTGACCATCGTATCTCTCCCTTAAGTGTTAAAAAAATAAATGAATCCTGGAGAGGTATTATGGGGGAATTACAGCAGAGTGCACTCTAAATAGTGAGCCGCCGGCGGCGGCTCGACCCATTTTCAGATTTTAGGTTGCTGATCTTCAGGGAATTCAGTATCGCGGGGTAAATCATCATCTTCGTCGGGTAATGTTTCATCATCACCTGGTAGTGGAAGTACATCATCATCATCTGGACGTTCTGACATAGGACCCTCCGTAAACCCGAAGTGGGTTAATTAAAGTGTAGTGATGAAAAAAATTAATACTCGTGCTTCTTTTCAATATGTGAGTTAAGCGTAAGAATTAGTTTAACTATGTCATTTTATTTTAACTTTGCCGCTTCACTTAATTACGCAAAACTCACGCTAGGCTTATTTTCTTTTCAGCTCAGTGATTTGCGTTAAGCTAAAGCGTGGTTATAATTTTAATTAGTTTTAATATTCATTTAATAGGTCGCCATTAATGGCGACCCTATAATGTAGTTAATTTCTTTTATTTACTTCACTTTCCTGAATTTTATTCCGGGGGAACACCATGCCGCCATTTTCCAGCTTTTGGCAAGCCGGTTATGAGGGAGCGGATCATATCAATCCCTTCGGCGAACGGCTTTCAATGAATGCGCTGACCGACCATTTATCGCAATACCACAACGATTACGCCGCGCTGCAGCAGTTTGGCATTACCTCCGCCCGCGAAAGTATTGGCTGGCGACTGGCGGAAATGGAACCGCGCGCCACGCTCGAAGGTTTAAAAAAACGCATGAATTCAGCGCGCTCATTTGGCATGCAAATTAACTGGACCTTTTGCCATTACGGCTGGCCGGACGATTTAACCTTATTTTCCAGCGAATTTGTGCCACGCTTCGCCGCTTTTTGTCAGCGCATGGCGCTTTTTCTCGCGGAATATTATGAAGAGGCACCGATTTATTCACCTATGAATGAAATCTCGTTTATGGCATGGGGAATTTCTGTCGGCCTGTTTGGCAATAATGCACACAGCGATCCCGATGAGATTAAACGTCAATTAATTCGCGCCACGCTGGCGGGTTGCGCTGCCATTGGCCGCGCCGATCCGCGTGCGCGTTTCCTGCACTGCGACCCGATTATTCATGTGGTGCCGGATGAAGACAGCGATGCGTGTCGGCAGCGCACCTGCGATATCAACGCTTCGCAATATCAGGCCTGGGACATGATCGCCGGTTTGCGCGAGCCGGAACTCGGCGGCAAACCGCACTATCTCGATGTGGTCGGTGCCAATTATTACCACGGCAATCAGTGGCTCACCGGGTCCGGCTGTCGGCTGGAGTGGCATCTGGGCGATGCGCGCCGCGTGCCGCTGCATCCGCTGCTGACGCAGTTAACCGAACGTTACCAGCGGCCCATTTTGCTGGCGGAAACCAGCCACGTCGGCAGCGGACGCGCCGCCTGGCTTACCCAAGTGACCGCCGATGTCGCGCAAGCCCAACTCAACGGCAGTGATATTCGCGGCATCTGCCTCTACCCGATTATTGATCGCCCGCTTTGGGAAGATCTCCAGGACTGGCCACGCAGCGGATTGTGGGATGTCGATCCTCACAAAAAGCGCCTGCTGAACCCGGTTTATGCCGCGTCATTACAGCAATCACAACGAGTATTAGCCCGTTTTCAGAGACTTATCATCCCAAACAGCAGGCCAGAGGAAAGCACCATGCAACAATCCGTATTAGTGGTATTCAGTCATTTACGTTGGGGATTTGTTTTTCAACGTCCACAGCATCTGTTGTCGCGCCTCGCCCAGTGCCACCGCATTGTGTTTATCGAAGAACCGATTTATCAGCCCGGTGAAGCCGCGTTACGCCACTATCAACCGGCACCGAATGTGACGGTGATCGAGCCGCATACCGATGTGGCCGCGCCCGGCTTCCACGACAGCCAAATCGCTGTGCTGCAGCCGCTACTGGCCGAGCTGCTGGATCACGATGAAACGCCGCTGGTGTGGTTTTACACGCCGATGGCGCTGCCGCTTTTGGCCTGCTTCACCCCGAGCGCGATTATCTATGACTGCATGGATGAGCTTTCCGCCTTTAATCAGGCACCGCGTCAACTGCAGCAGCGTGAATCGGCGCTGTTGAGCCGTGCTGATTTGGTGTTTACCGGCGGCACCAGCCTGTATGAAGCGAAGAAACATCGCCATCCGCATGTTTACTGCTATCCAAGCAGCGTCGATGCGGGACATTTTGAACAAGCGCTGGACCGCACTAACGGCCATCCGCTGCAGGAAAACCTGCCCAAGCCGCGCCTCGGCTATTACGGCGTGATTGATGAACGCCTCGACCTGACGCTGATTGCCGCGCTAGCAGATGCGCATCCTGACTGGCAGATCGTGATGGTCGGCCCGGTGGTAAAAATTGACGTCGCCAGCCTACCGCAGCGCAGCAATCTGCATTGGTTTGGACAGCAACCTTACGCCGCCTTGCCGCACTTTCTCGCTGGCTGGGATCTGTGCCTGATGCCTTTCGCGCTCAATCCATCGACGCGTTTTATTAGCCCGACCAAAGTGCTGGAATACATGGCGGCGCAGCTGCCGATCGTCAGCACCGCGATTGCCGATGTGGTGCGCCATTACGCCGAGGTGGTAAGCATCGCCGATTCTCATCAGAGCTTTATTCAAGCCTGCGATGCCGCGCTCAACATGCCGCTCGAAACCCGCTATCAGCTGGCGAAAAACATGGCGGCACGCGTTGCGGCAACTTCGTGGGATCGCACCGCTGAAGAGATGCAGGCGCATATCGTGGCGCTGACGAAACGCCCGATTTCCCAGCCCGACGTGGCCGCCGCCCGTCCACCAGTGCAGGCGCACAATACTGTTGAGTGCTTGATTCTCGGTGCCGGGCCAACCGGATTGAGCGCCGGTTATCACTACGGCGCGGGCGCGGTGGTGCTGGAGAAAAATGCCAGCGTGGGCGGCTGGTGCCGTTCGGTCGAGGATCAGGGATTCACCTTCGATCACGCCGGCCACATTATGTTCTCCAACGATCCTTACGTGTTGCGTTTGTACGACATCCTGCTGGGCGACAATCAGCACTGGCAAACGCGTGAAGCCTGGGTTTACAGCCATGATGTTTACACCCGTTATCCGTTCCAGTCGGCACTGCACGGTTTGCCCGCCGAGGTGATTGGCGAGTGCGTGTTGGGTGCGATTGAGGCGCGCTATGCATCACCTCCCGCTTTGCAGGCCGTCGCCACCGAAGCGCGTCGCGACTGCTGCGCCGATGGCGCCATCCCGGATGGTGAAACCTTGGCCTGTCCGCCGGAAAGCGAAGATTTTGAGAGCTTCATTTTCCGTACCTGGGGCAAAGGCATCGCGCGACATTTCGCCCTGCCGTATAACCAGAAACTGTGGAAAACCCCGCTGGTGAATATGGAGACTTCATGGCTCGGCGGACGCGTGCCGCTGCCGGATTTGGAGCAGATCATCTCCGGTGCGCTGGCGCCGCTGGATAAGCCGGTCGGTCCCAACGCGCGCTTTGGCTATCCGCTGCGCGGCGGTTTTCAGGCGCTGATGGAAGGATTTCTGCCCCATCTGAATTGCGCGCTGGAGATGGAAGCGGACGTCAGTGATATCCAGCCGCTGCAACGGCGCGTGCTGTTGCGTGATGGTCGCCAGTTCCATTATGACCAGATGATCAGCACCCTGCCGCTGCCGGAGCTGGTGCGATTGATGGGCAGCTTTGCGCCCGAGGCGGTGCAGAAAGCGGCGCAGCAGTTGCGCCATATCTCGGTGCGCTGCGTCAATCTGGGCATTGGCCGCGCGGATATCAGCGACAAGCACTGGATTTACTATCCCGGCAACACGCTGTTCCATCGCATCTTTTTACAGGGCAACGCCAGCCCGCACTGTAATCCACAAGGCGGTTTTGGCCTGACCTGCGAAATGACCTATCGCGCCGATCAGCCGCTGCCTTGTGAAGGTGATGCGTTGATTGAACGCTGTATCGCAGATTGCATTCGGGTCGGCATCATCAATGCCGATGATGAAATCGTGACCGCCAGTGAAGTGGATATGCCGTACGCCTATGTGGTGTACGACCATCAACGCACCGCTAACGTTACACTCATTCGCAGCTGGCTGGTGACGCAAGGCATCCATCTTTCCGGGCGCTACAGCGAGTGGGAATATTACAACTCGGACCACGCGTTCCTCGCCGGAAAACGTGCAGCGGAAACGGTGAAAGATTTGACGCAAAACCGGAAAACCACGGCATGAGATGAAAAAGCGGGTCAGTTAAGGGGCAATTGGTCGCCATGAATGGCGACCCTACGAATGTTGAGTGAGTTTTCAGCGTTTCAACGCGGATCAATCAAATCCACCACCATCGACAGGATTTCGTCCATGATGTGTGGTTCAACTTTCGCGGCAAAACTCGTCTCTTACTGCCTGATTGAACTTACGAATCTCGGCCTGATCAATGCCAGCTAACAGTTGGTCAATTGTTTTCCTGCCTCGTGCAATCCGGTTAACAGGTTTGATGTTGATTGACTCGTCAGTTGTAGTGACATCCAGCTCAATCCCCACATGCCAACCGGCTTTGGTCGCAATATCACTGGGAATTGTTAGCACGAGGTTTTCACCTTGCTGACGCATTTTGGTTAAGGCCATATATCACTCCAAAGTGAGCATTAATGCTCACATCCTTTGCCGGTCGCCATGAATGGCGACCCTACGAGAATGATAATGTATTTGGCGGATTAAACGCCTGTACCGGCGTCACTTCACCTTGATATTTCCGCACCTGTACCACGGTGATTTGCCCGCTGCAGCCTTGTGCCAGCGACGAGGTGCCGATATCCAGCGTCAGCACATTAGGATTGCCGTGACGACACAGAGGACGCAGCGCGGTGGGATCGACCGGATCGTACCAGGCGCCGGTCGGCAACTGTACCACGCCGCGCATGATGGATTCGGTCAAACGCGCACTGGCGAGTACGTGGCCGCGCGCGTTATAGAGCTCGATGATATCGCCATCGTTAATACCCAACGCGGCCGCATCAGCCGGATGCAAACTGCACACTTCGCGGCCATCGCGTTTACCGCTCAGGCTGTAATCCCCAAAATCGAGCTGGCTGTGCAAGCGCGTCGCCGGCTGATTGGCAATCAGCCAGAACGGATGATCGACATTCGGTTGCTGCTGCGGCTCGCGCCATACCGGATGACCGGGACAGTTTTCATAATTAAAGCTGGCGATGGTGGCGGAGAAAATTTCGATTTTCCCACTCGGCGTCGGCAGCGGCGACGCTTCTGGATCGGCGCGGAACGCGTTAATCATGCGGCCGCCATCTTTCAGCTGCGGCAGCTCCAGCACGCCTTGTTGCCAGAACTTCTCGAAGTCGGGGATCTCAACCTGATGCGCCGCCAGCTTCTGTTGCAGCTGAGCGTAATGATGCTGCAACCAGCCGCGCGTATCGCGTCCTTCGGTGAAGGCTTCTTCCCGCCCTAAACGGCGTGCCAGCTCGGTGAAAATCGCGTAATCATCTTTGGCTTCGCCGAACGGCTGCGACACCGGCTGCATGGCAAACAAATGGCGATCGGTAGGTGCGCCGCCAATGTCTTCGCGCTCCAGCGTCATGGTGGCGGGCAAGACGATATCGGCATGGCGCGCGCTGGCGGTCCAGGCGATTTCATGGACGATCAGCGTATCCAGCTGGCAGAAAGCCTGACGCAGGCGCGCGAGATCCTGATGATGGTGGAACGGATTGCCGCCCGCCCAATATGCCAGACGGATGTGTGGATAGGTTAAGCGGCGGCCATTGTAGTCAAATTGTTTGCCGGGATTGAGCAGCATATCGGCGATACGCGCTACCGGAATCAGGCGATCGATGCCGTTCTTGCCCTGCGGCAGTGCCGGGAAACTCACCAGATTGTGATGCTTGCCGTAATGGCCTAGCGCGCCAAGCGCATAGGTGTAGCCACCGCCCGGCAAGCCCGGCTGACCGAGCGCGGCCGCCAGCACCAATCCCAGCCATACCGGTTGTTCGCCGTTTTCGGCGCGCTGCAAGGCATGCGCCACCGTCACCAGCACGCGTTTGCCGTGCAACTGGCGGGCGAAATCCCTGATGAACTCCGCGCTGACGCCGCAAATTTCTGCTGCCCACGCCGCATCGCGCGGCGTGCCATCTTCTTCGCCACGAATGTAGGCCGCCATTTCTGGCCAGCCCACGGTGTAGCGCGCGAGGAAAGCCTCGTCGGTCAGCTGTTCTGCGATCAATACCGATAACACGCCAAGGATGAAGGCCGCGTCAGTGCCCGGTCGCAGCGCCAGCCATTCGCCCTGCGCTTCCTCAGGCAGATCGCTTTTCAGCGGGCTAACCGAGATAAAGCGCGTGCCACGCTGCGCCGCCTGCTGCATAAAGCCGCGCTCGGTGTGTTCGCTCAAGCCGCCGCTGGCGACCTGTGAGTTTTTCAATGCTAAACCGCCAAATGCCAGCACGATTTCGCTGTGCTGGGCGATCTCTTCCCAACTGACGCCGCGACGGGCAATTTCATTCATGTCGCCGACGATGTGTGGCAGCAACACCGACGCGGAGCCAGAGCTGTAGCTGTTAACCGAGCGCACGTAGCCGCCGAGCGTGGTGTTGAGGAAGCGATGCACCTGACTTTGCGCGTGGTGAAAGCGCCCGGCGCTCGACCAACCGTAAGAGCCGCCGAAGATGCCTTCCGGGCCATAAGTGTCGCCGACGCGTTGCAGTTCGCGCGTTACTAACGCGTAAGCGTCATCCCAGCTCACCGCGACGTACTCATCGTTGCCGCGACGATCGTCCGGACCCGGCCCGTTCTCCAGCCAGCCACGACGCACCATTGGACGGGATACGCGTGCCGGATGGTTTAACGCAGTGCGGAAGTTTTGCAGCAGCGGACTGGGATCGGGATCGCCCTTAAACGGTTCGATGGTGAGCCGATCGCCCTGTTGCTGGGCATGAAAAGCGCCCCAATGGGCGCTGTGCATTACCGGTTTTTGCGTCATCACTGTTCCTGGCATCAAAAAAGAAAAACGGTGCCTAAAGCACCGTTGCAATAAAGTTTCTTACGCGCCCGTTTTCCGGGTCGTCGAGCACTTGCTGGGTTGGTCCCGCCGCCACGATTTTGCCGCTTTCCATAAACACAATGTTGTCGGCAACCTCGCGCGCAAAACCAATTTCATGCGTCACCACCACCATGGTGATGCCGGAGTGCGCCAGCTGTTTAATCACCTGCAATACTTCACCCACCAATTCGGGGTCGAGCGCTGACGTCGGTTCATCAAACAGCATCACACCAGGATCCATCGCCAGCGCGCGAGCAATCGCCACACGCTGCTGCTGTCCGCCGGAGAGATTCTGCGGCCACTCTTCTTCGCGGCCTGACAAACCCACTTGCTTCAGCAGCGACAGCGCTTTGCTGGTCGCCTGCTGACGGCTCTGCTTCTTCACGCGCATCGGCGCATCCACAATGTTCTGCAATACGGTGCGGTGCGGGAACAGGTTAAACTGCTGGAACACCATGCCGATTTCGGCACGCTGACGCGCAACTTCACCGCTGCTTAACTCGTGCAGCGCCTGGCCTTTCTGCTTGTAGCCGATGATCTCGCCGCCGATGCGAATGGTGCCGCCATCCAGTTTTTCCAGATGGTTGATGCAGCGCAGCAGCGTGGATTTACCCGAGCCCGATGGTCCAAGGATCACCGTGACTGAACCGGCGGGAATATCCAGATTCACTTCATCCAGAATGGTGACGCCAGAGAAGCGTTTGGTGACTTTACGTAATGCGATCGCCTCACCCATTGCTGACGCTCCTTTCTGCTTTCGCCGCTGAAAAACCCGGCAGCGATTTCAGCAAACTGCGTTTTTCCCGGCGTGTGACGCCACGCCCAAAATAGCGTTCCACATAGAACTGACCGACTGACAGCACCGAGGTCATCAGCAGATACCACAAGGTTGCCACCAGCAGCAGCGGAATCACTTCATAGGTGCGCTGGTAAATAATCTGCGCCGAGAACAGCACGTCCTGCAGCGAGATCACGGACACCACCGCCGTGGTTTTAAGCTGACCAATGATTTCGTTGCCGGCTGGCGGCATGATGGCGCGCATCGCCTGCGGTAGCACGGTGTGACGGAAAATCTGTGAAGGGCGATAGCCAAGCGCACGCGCGGCTTCCAGTTGGCCGTTGCCGACGCTCTGGATACCGGCACGCACAATTTCAGCGGCATAAGCGGATTGGTGCATCACCAGCGCGATCACCGCCGCACTGAATGGGCTGACTAACGCGTTAGATTGCGTGCTCCAGATTTCGCCGAGGCCCGGAATCGACAAGGCGATGGTGGGATAAAGCGCCGCGATGTTGTACCACAGGAACAGTTGCACCAGCATCGGCACACCACGGAAGAACCAGGTATAAAACCAGCTCACGCCCACCAGCACCGGATTGGAGGAGAGGCGCATCAGGGCCAGCACCGTACCAAAAGCAAAACCCAGCACCACAGAGATTGCGGTGAGCTGCAGCGTCATTAATACGCCTTGCAGGATCGATTCGCCGGTAAAGTTCTCCGCAATCACGCTCCATTCGAAGCGTGGATTGTTAATCATCGAGTTCGCCATCGCCACCACGCACAACAGCACCACCAGCGCACTCAGCCAGCGTCCGTAGTAACGTTTGCCGACGATTTTCAAATCGCCGGTGTGGTCGTGAAAATCACTCATTGAAAGATTTCCTGATTGCGTTTGGCTTCTTTAACAGCGCCAAAGCCGATGCCCCAGTTGTCGAGGATCTTGTTATAGCTGCCATCTTTGATCAGCGAGTTCAGCGCGGCTTGTACGGCGGGCTCCAGCGCAGAATCTTTCGGGAACGCAACGGAGACTGGCGCATCGTGTACGGTGATTTCGCCGCTCATGGTCAGCGGTTTGATCACTTTCACCTGCCACAGCAAGCCTTCATACGGGCCAAGGAACATCGGCACGCGACCGCTTACCACCGCCTGCACACCAGCTGGACGATCCGGGAATACTGAAACTTTGATTGGCTTTTTACCGGCCGCTTCACAGGCTTTGCTGGCGTCTTCAAGGCGCGTGACCTGCGTGGTACCGGAACCGGCACCCACTTCTTTACCGCATACGTCAGCCAGTTCTTTGAATGGTGCGATGTTGGCATCTTTACGCGCGATAATGCCGAGGCGGCTGGCATCGTAGTAACCGACGAAGTCGATGATTTTGGCACGCGCTGGCGTGGCATTGATGTTGGAGAGCGCCACATCGTAACGACCGGTTTTCAGGCCAGGAATGATGTTGTCGAATCCGCCGGTGTCGCGCCACTGAACCTGGATTCCCAAGCGTTCGCCCACGGCATTCATGATATCGATTTCACGACCGGCCAAGGTTTTGTTGTCTTCTTTATAGAAGGTGGTTGGCGGCGTGTTGGGGTTGGTTCCGGCAACAATGTAGCCACGTTTCACCACATCCGCCGGCAGCAAACTTTTCAGCGCGGGATCGGCCTGCACGTGGATTGAGCTGTCAGTTGGGACGGATTCATCGGCGGCGAACGCGGTGTGTGCACTCAGCGCGAGCGCAAGAATTGTCATGCCTTTGGCGAATTTCACTGGAACCTTTCTCCTGATTTATAAAAAGTTTCCCCACAGGGAAAAGGCGTTGAGGTAGCGATGGTTTTGTCTCCTGACTCACCTCACGCGAAAGGCGCGTGGCGGAAGGAATTGTCATCCTCAGAACGTCCCGCTGAACATTCTCTGGAAGATAGATAACAATCACAAATGCGAAAAAAACATATCTATTGCCGAAATATGGCAATAGCCGCAAGCACGGTTGCAAGGCGGGATTTCCGCACCAGTTTGGCATCCAAGACTCAACAGAATTCAGAATTTGCTAATGAATCAATAGCCTGCTTATCCAATATTCATCGATACATTTCTTCTTACTCATAACGGATTCATCTAAGCAATTTAGGCGTTCCCTTCCCCGCAACGCGTACCCCGCAACGGAAAATCCTTTGTAAAGGTTTGTATTGTCAGGCTTGTTGCCGTCTCGCTGAATAGACAATGAGAAACGTTATCATTATCATGCGCATTTACTTACAATTGTTAACTTAACAGGGAGAAAACTTAAGTGAATGTAACCATGCGTGGCAAAAAGCGTCCAATTGCGCTTTTTTTAGCGGGAATGCTAACGTCGCCAGCCTTTGCAGCTGAAACCACAGAAAAGCTGGCTGACGACGAATCAATGATCGTCACCGCCGAGCAGGAGCTCAAACAGCAACCGGGCGTGTCCACCATTACGGCTGAAGACATCAAGAAAAATCCCCCTGTTAACGATCTCTCCGACATCATCCGCAAAATGCCCGGCGTAAACCTCACCGGTAACGGTGCCAGCGGCAGCCGCGGCAATAATCGTCAAATTGATATCCGTGGCATGGGCCCGGAAAACACCTTGATAATGATCGACGGCGTGCCGGTTTCTTCACGTAACTCAGTGCGTTACAGCTGGCGCGGCGAGCGTGATTCACGTGGCGATACCAATTGGGTGCCAGCGGAAATGGTGGAGCGCATTGAAGTGATTCGTGGCCCAGCCGCTGCACGTTACGGTTCTGGCGCGGCAGGCGGCGTGGTGAATATCATTACCAAGCGTCCAACCAATGACTGGCACGGCTCGCTGTCGCTCTACACCAGCCAGCCGGAAAACGATAAAGAAGGCGATACGCGACGCGCTAACTTCAATCTCAGCGGCCCGCTGGCCGGTGATGCCTTGACCATGCGTCTGTACGGCAATATTAACCGTACCGATGCCGATGCGTTCGATATCAACACCGCCGAAAACGGTTCTTACGCGGCGGGCCGTGAAGGCGTGCGCAATAAAGACATCAATACCGTGCTGTCGTGGAAAATCACGCCGCTACAAATTGTCGACTTCTCTTACGGCTACAGCCGTCAGGGCAACATTTACGCCGGTGATACGCAAAACAGTAACAGCAACGCCAGCACCGACGGTTTAGTCGAATCGCTGTACGGCGATGAAACGAACCGCATGTATCGCCAAACCTACGGCATTGCGCACAACGGAATCTGGGATTGGGGAACCTCGAAGCTCAACTTCAACTACGAGAAAACCAATAACACGCGTCTGCAGGAAGGCACTGCTGGTCGTACCGAAGGGATGATCAACAGCGATACGTACGCTACCAGCCGTTTGGAAAGCTATCGCGCGGGCGGAGAGATCAACTTCCCGTTGCAGCTGCTGGTTGATCAAACCGTGACGCTGGGCGCGGAGTGGAACCGCGACGAGCTGAACGATCCGGCATCAATGCTGGCGTCCAACGCGAGCGGCGTCAATCTGCCAGGCAGCTCTGGCGATCCGTCGCAGCGCAGCAGTAAGAACAGCGCTACCATCAGTTCTCTGTTCTTCGAAGACAACATTGCTGCCACCGATACCACCGAAGTGATCCCAGGCCTGCGCTTTGATTATCACGATCAGTTTGGTGCCAACTGGAGCCCAAGCCTGAACGTTTCACAAGGGTTAGGCGACTACTTCACCCTGAAAGCCGGTATTGCGCGGGTGTTTAAAGCGCCGAACCTCTATCAGTCAACGCCGGGTTATCTGCTCTCGACGCGTGGCAACGGCTGCCCGATTGGTCTCAGCCAATGTTATCTGCTGGGTAACGACGATCTCGATGCCGAAACCAGCGTCAACAAAGAGATTGGTCTGGAATTCAGCAACGAAGGCTACGTCGCGGGCATCACCTGGTTCCGCAATGACTACAAAAACAAAATTGTGTCGGGCACCGAGCCGGTGTATTCCAGCACGCGCCCGGTTTATAACGTATTGCGCTGGGAAAACGGCGGAAAAGCAATTGTGGAAGGCCTGGAAGGTAATCTGACCATTCCTTTAATTGCCGATACGCTGGAATGGCGCTCCAACGCTACCTACATGTTCCGCTCCGAAAGTAAGGAAACCGGCAATCCGCTGTCCGTGATCCCGGAATTCACCATCAACTCGCAGCTGGAGTGGCAAGCGACGCAGGATCTCAGCGCCAACATCAACTGGACGCAGTATGGCCGCCAGAAACCGCGTCAAAATGCAGAGACCAATATCGATACCTCGAACATGACAACGCAGGAAATCAGCCCGTATTCGGTGTTTGGTTTGAACGTCAATTACGACATCAGTAAAAACCTGCGCGCCAATGCCGGTATCAACAACCTGTTTGATAAACGCATTTACCGCGAGAATTCAGGTGCGTCGACCTATAACGAGCCGGGCCGAGCATATTATGCCGGTGTGACGATGTCGTTTTGATTGAGCTGGGTTTTGGTCGCCATAAATGGCGTAATGCTTGTCAGATAAGCAGTGTACTGGCATCGCAGAAGTTCCGACCGCTAAGCATCTGGCAGTTTCAGAATACTAGAAGTAAGCGGCCGGGCTAAGGTCCGAAGGCGCGGACCTTAGCAATCCGCGCCTTGCGCCTTCCTCGCTGTTCCCTCGCTTATCGCTCCGTCCTGACGGACCACGCGGATTCGCCTTCATGGCTCATGCCGCGCTTTCGCCGACGTCCTGTCGGCTCATCCTGGCCGTCACTCTGCGTTCGGCACTGCGGATGGCGCCCAACACCGCCGCCTGTGATGACGGTGCCTGGATTGGTTTTTCGTAGGGTGCGCATTCATGCGCACCAGGTCGCCATGAATGGCGACCCTACGGGGTTTGTAGCGATGGTGAATCAGGAAAATGCACAGTTGCTGCAGCGCGGGTGTTGAGGCGACATCCTAACCCGCTGAGCGAATGAGGGATTCCAGGGCGAGCCGCATGGATGCGGCGAGAGGTGGCGCTGAGCAGGAGCGAATCGCCACCGGTCCGTCAGGAATCGTGAATGAGTGAAGGTACCGCGCAGCGGCGGGTTGGGCTGGCGCAGGGCCCGGGAGTGCAGAGGGCGCGGCCAGGCGTCCTCTGCTCGATCGCCGCACGAGGGTGCTGCAACTGCCTCAGCATAGGGCGAACGAAAGTCGCTCCGCGCTTAATTGAGCGGTATTACGCCATGAATGGCGACCCTACGTTTAATTAAAAAACTCGTGCAGCGCATCGGCCAGCGCCTGCGGTTGCTCATCCGGGATGAAGTGACCGCAGTGCGCTATTTTAATTCCCGTCACATCCGCCGCGAACTCGCGCAACGGCAACGCCATATCCGGAATCGAACCCTGATCGGCGCTGATCGCCAGTAACGGCAAGGCTAATTTACCGCGTTCACGAAGCAACGTTCGGTTTTGCGCCGCCGAAATCGTCACTTCACGATAAGTGGCCATTCCGGCGCGTATTGCGCCCTTCTGCTGTAACAAACGGGTATATTCCGCCATGTCTTCATCGCCAAACACCATCGGGCTGGCCGCTTTGCGTTTCAGGAACCATTCCAGGTAGATTGCTTCGCGCCCTTCTATAAGTGCTTCCGGCAAATCCGGTAAGAGATGAAACGCGAAATGCCAGGTTTTCCACGCTTTATCCGGCGTGGCGGGCAGCGATTCTGGCAAAGTGACACCAGGAATGCCGGCATCGAGCAGCGCCAGCTTTTTTACCTGATCGCTAAACAACGTGGCATACGGCCAGGCAACCCACGCGCCGACATCATGCGCAGCGAGGTAATAGCTTGTATGCCCTAACTGCTGCATCAAGCCCTGCACTTTCTGCGCCAGCGATGTGGTGTCGTAGCCGCTGAGCGGTTTGTCCGAGTCGCCCTGGCCGGGTAAATCTGGCGCGATAATGAAATAGCGATCGCTCAGCAGCGCCATCACCTGCCGCCAGGCAAACCAGCTTTGTGGAAATCCTGCCAGTAAAAGTAATGAATCCCCGTTGGCATTGCCGCCGCTGACGTAATGCAAACGCACGCCGTCAACGGTGGCGTAATGATGGGAAAATCCGTCTAACGCGTTGAATGGCTGCGTCCAGCCCGGCGCGTGCTTGATAACTGATGCTGGCATTTTCGCTCTCCGCATATTTAGGAAATGATCAATTCCTAAATACTACCTGATGATCACAACATAAGAAAAATTTTCTGCACAGCGACATCGGTCGCCATTAATGGAGACCCTACGGAGTGGGTTGTTTGCTATTCTGTGCGCGACTCTTTCTTAACAATTGTGAAACCTATGCGAACATCGGATCTGTTGCGGCTGTTAATTTTAGCGGCGATTTGGGGTGCCAGTTTTCTGTTTATGCGCATTGCGGTTCCGGCGCTGGGCGCGGTGAATACCGCATTTTTACGCGTATTCTGCGGCATGTTGGGTTTACTGATCATCATGGCGGTGATGCGCATTCCGCGCCGCTTTAACGGCAAATTGGGCTGGGCGATGTTGCTGGGCGTTATCAACTCGGCGATTCCATTCCTGATGTACTGCCTCGCGGCACGCGTGTTGCCGGCGGGTTATTCGGCGATTCTCAACGCCACTACGCCGTTGATGGGTGTGATTATTGGCGCGGCCTTCTTCGACGAAAAGCTAACAGTTAATAAAGTTATCGGCATGATCGCCGGATTCAGTGGAATTATTGTCATCAGTACCACCGGAGAAGCGCATCTCAGCAGCACGTTAATTGGCGGAATATTAGCCTGTTTGATCGCTACCGCCTGTTATGGTTTTGCCGGTTTCCTGACCAAGCGCTGGATCGGTGCACGTGGCGGTCTTGATGCCACCAAAGTCGCCTTTGGTTCCCAACTTGGCGCGTCAGTCTTTCTGCTGCCGATCTTTGCTTTTAGCGCACCGCAAACGTCAGCGGCAAGTTGGCAAATTCCTGAAGTCTGGGCCAGCATTCTGGCGATTGGGTTTATCTGCACCGCGCTGGCTTACATCATCTACTTTCGCCTGCTCGCCGATATTGGTCCGCTGCGCACGCTGACCGTGACATTTATGATCCCGCCGTTTGGCATTTTATGGGGCTGGTTAGTGCTGGGTGAAGAGATCAATCAGGGCTTTATTAGCGGTTCGCTGCTGATTGTCTGCGCGGTATGGCTGGTCACCAGCAACGGCTTCGGCAAACGCGCCGCTGTAAACAACAGCGCCAGCAAATAGCCTTACTTTTTGCCGGATGGCTTCAGCGATCGATTGAGGTCCTGAATACGCTTCATGGTTTTCACCGTACGCGATGAGGTCGCGGAAGCCACCGACAAAATCAGCATCTCCAGACACACCAGCACCGTTCCGTGCAGCGGCATGCGACCATTCTCGCCGCCGCGCGGCACGTTGATAATCACATCCGCCTGTTTAGCGAAAGCTGAATCCAGCGCATTAGTCAGCAAAATCACCGGCATGCCAAGACGTTTCGCCTCTTTCAGTGCGGTGATGCCTTCACGGTGCGCCGACTTCTGCGCCATCATAATCAGCACATCACCACGCTGCAGCCCAATCAACTGTTCCGCCAGCGCAATACCGGAGCGATTGAGCGTCACCGCCGGAATCCCAATACGCGTGAACAAACGCGCACTGTAATCCGCCAAAATCCCCGAAGCATTGATGCCAAACAGCGCTACCTGACGCGCATCTATAAGATGTGTTACCGCTTTGGCGACCGCTTCCCGATTGTGCGGTTCAGATAACGCATCGCAGGCGCGTTTATGGCCGCTCAGCACAAAATCGATGCCCGAATTGATATCACACGAGAGTTCGCCCACGGTGGCGCTCATCTTCTCTTCAGAATTCATCGCCGGGCCAAACCAGGCGGTCAGCGTGGTTTTCAAATCGCGCAAACCGGCAAAACCTAATGCCTGCACCGCACGAACTACAGTGGCATCCGAGGTGTGGGTGGCGTCGGCAATTTCCATCGCCGTGGCATCCAAAACCACTTCGCGGTGGTCATGGATGTAACGCGCCACCGCTTGCAGGCTAGATGATAATGTCGGCGCGCGCGATCGATAGCGTTCACCCAGAACATCCACACGACTTTTACTGCTATTTCTGCTCATCTGCTGGTTGCTCTTTAAGAGTGAGATTATTACTGAAGGTTTGTAGTGAATTATGCAATTACTACCAAGAATAAAATATGTAAGACAATGAATTTATACCAATAAAAGTGTAATAGATTCGAAATTATTTCCATTTACTACTACATTACAACATGGTTGAATGATTCTCAATTGCATTGAACCAGGTTAATGATGAATGAATAACAACAAGCCCTTCACTTTTAAATCCCAACGCCATCCAGCCATCCTTGCTGCGATTTACGGCGTTAGCCTTTGGAGTTCCGCCAGCAGTTTTGCCGCTGAGGAAAGCAGCACGCTCACCGTTTCAGCGCAGGAAGAGAACGCACAAGGTGACAACGTCACTAATAGTTCGGTCGGCAGTAAAACGTCTACGCCGCGTATTAACCAGGCGCAGTCAGTCAGCGTGGTGACGCAGCAGCAACTTGAAGACTTTCAGGCGTCGAGTCTTACCGATGCAATGCGCTTTGTCAGCGGCGTGACGGAAGGCAACACGCTGGCCGGCACCGAAGATGGCTTTGTACGTCGCGGCTTTGGCAGCAATTCGGATGGTTCGATCTATCGCGATGGGGTGCGCAGCAGCCAGGGTTTGAACTTTGATGCCACCACCGAGCGCGTGGAAGTGCTGAAAGGCTCAGCATCGTTGCTGTACGGCATTCAAAATCCGGGTGGCGTAATCAATGTGATAAGCAAGAAGCCGCAGTATGTATGGCACACCAAAGTCAGCGGCAGAACCTCCAGTGAAGGCGGCGGCGCGGGCACCGTGGATATCACTGGGCCGCTCGGCAACGGCTTCGCCTTCCGCCTGATTGCGGAAAAACAGAATCAGGATTACTGGCGCAATTTTGGCAGTGAAAAGCACACGCTGATCGCGCCTTCGCTGCAGTGGTTTGGTGAGCAAGCCAGCTTCCTGATTAGCTATTCTGATTATCAATACGACATTCCTTACGATCGCGGCACCGCATTTATCAGCGGCAAACCGATTGATATTGGTTACAAAGATCGCCTGGATGACAAAGCCAACCATGCGTGGGGCCACAACAAAACCCTCAACGCCCATTATGACTGGCAGTTTAATGACGACTGGAGCACGCGCGTTACCCTCGGCTGGAACCAGCGCCAATACGATAACAATGAAGTGCGCGTTACCGCAGTCAATCCCAACACCGGCGTGGTGACGCGTCGCGCCGATGCCAATCGCGGCTTCAACCATAAAACCAAATACGTTTCCTGGGACTTGATCGGCTCACAGCAAGTTTTCGGCATGACGCACGATGTGGTTTTGGGTACCGATTACGAGATGATCCAAACCTATCGCGCGCATCAGTATCAAGGCAAAGCCAACACCGGTTTTAACTTCAACAATCCGCAGTATGATATTTTGTCGCCAATCACCAACAGCAGCACCGAAAACACCGCCAACGCTAATAACCTCAATCGCACGCACAGCCGTTCCATCTATGCCAAAGACAGCATCAGTTTGACGGATAACTGGATTGCGGTGCTTGGCGGGCGCTATCAGCATTACGAGCAGCGCGCATCGAAAGGCTTCGATCCGGTGGTGCAAACGCTGGACAGCGATGGCAACAAATTCCTGCCGCAGGCTGGTTTGATCTTCAAAGTGACGCCGGACGTTTCGCTCTACACCAGCGTGAGTAAATCCTTCACACCATCGACCGATGTGGATGATGACGGCAACGTCGGAAAACCGGAACAGGGCACCACATGGGAAGTGGGCAGCAAATGGCAGATTTCACCGAAGCTTTTTGCCAGCGTGGCGCTGTATCGCATTGACGAGCGCGATATGTCGCTGAGCATTAACGGCACTACGCGCGCCATCAATAAAGCCCGATCCAGCGGCGCGGAATTTGAGTTAAATGGCGAAGTGCTGCCGGGCTGGGATCTCAGCGCCAACTACAGCTATGACAAAGCGGAGATTGTTGATGATGGCGTTAACGCGGCTAACAACGGTAACCGTTTGCAAAACGCGCCCCGCCACGCTGGCGCGCTCTATCTTAGTCATAATCTGGCGATCTCCGGCGTGCCGGGCGATTTCCGTGTGGGCGGCGGCGCGCGCTATGTGGGAACGCGCGCAGGCGATCCGGAAAACAGTTTTAACATGCCCGATTATGTGGTGGCGGACAGCTTTATCGCCTGGAACAACCATTTGTTCGGTGAGAAAACCCAACTGAAACTCAATCTGAACAACCTGTTTAATAAGCACTATTACACCTCCAGCGGCGGCAATCTGCGCGTGCGTGAAGGAGAAACCCGCAACCTGATGCTCGAGGCCAGCGTTGAATTCTGATTCGATATTTACCCCAGGCGCTCGACGTGCGCCTTCCTTGCTCGCCAGGATTTTGGCTGGTTTCCTGGTTCTAATAAGTAGCGCGGCGTGGGCGAAAACCATCACCGATATTGACGGCACTCGCGTTGAGATCCCCGATCGTCCACAGCGTATCGTGCTGGGCGAAAGCCGCATGCTGTATACGCTGGCGTTGCTCGAACCGGGCGATCCGTTTCAGCATATTGTGGCGTGGCCGCAGGATCTGAAAAAATACGACAGCCAAACCTGGAACAGTTTTGCCCGCCAGTTTCCGCAGATGCTGAAAATCCCGTCGCTCGGTTCCGGCGGGCCCAACGCCATCAATCCCGAGCAGATTCTGGCACTGAAGCCGGACGTGGTGATTTTACCGAGCCTGGCGCGCTACGATGATGCCGACTTACGTTTGGTCACCATGCTGAAGGCGGCACATATCCCGGTGGTGAAGATCGATTTGCGTGTGCATCTGCTGAAAAACACCCGCCGCAGCGTGGAAATTTTTGGTGAAGTGCTGAATCAGCAAGCGCGCGCGCAGGCGTTCAATCAATTTTACGATCAGCATATGCAGGTGATTCGTGAACGCTTAGCCACGTATCAGGGTGCAAAGCCTTCGGTGCTGCTGCAACTGCATCTCGGACGCCGTAACGAGTGCTGCGTGACGGCAATCAACGGCAGCCTCGGCGAATTACTCAACGCGGCGGGCGGCGACAACATCGCCAATAAAACGCAGCACGGCGTGTTTGGACGCCTGAGTGAAGAAAGCGTGATTGCCGCACGACCGCAGTACTATTTTGCCACCGGTTTTGGCGATAATGCCTCGCAGGGCTTGCTGAAATTAGGGCCAGACGTGGCGCCAGAAACCGTGATCAGCAGTTTTGAACAGCTGACGGCGCAGCAAAAGGGTTTACGTGAATTATCTGCATTGAAAAATGGTCACTCGGCGGTGATCTGGATGAACTTTTACCTCAGCCCGTGGCACATCGCGGCGGCAGAATTTATGGCTAAGTCACTCTATCCGCAGCTATTTGCGGACGTAGAACCTGAAAAGACCTTAAAGCAGATTTTCCATGATTTCTTACCGATTCCCTATAGCGGTACTTATTTTATTAACATCCCGCCGGTGAACGATAGATAATCACTTCCGCTCCGCTTGTGATTAATCTGAAGCTCGCTAATCTTAAATTTGCAGCACGGGCATGGCGTTGAAGCAGTTATTTCCGCCATGCAACAACAACTCACGAGAGGATGTTTTATGGCTGAGCATAGAGGCGGTTCTGGCAATTTTGCTGACGATAAAAAGAAAGCATCAGAAGCCGGTAAAAAAGGCGGAGAAAAAAGCGGAGGGAGTTTCAAAGACGATCCCGCTAAAGCATCAGAAGCTGGTAAGAAAGGCGGCAAGAAGTAGCCGACCACGTTTTAAATAGTACATAACACCCTGGAAACCCGCCTGGGCACGGACGCCCTCAGAATTATCCCATCACTTTTATCCTTCTGAAATAAATACCGTTAATAACCTTACGTAACTGCCTTCCATTAATAGCACCCTGATCTTGCCGTTTCGTCTTAATAAATCTGATTGCTCACTTTTTAACGTGACAAACATCACATTTATGCCAGGCTTAATTTATTCACTTCATGCGACAAGGAGATATATATGACAACGCAAGCCACCAAAAAAACCTTAATTACTGAAGCGTATCCGGTTCCGCCTTTTAAAAAGCAGACGCAACCGATGCCGGGTTTGGCGAGCAAAATGGATCCCCGTCCCGATCATGGTGAAACCAGCTATCGTGGTACCGGCAGATTGACCGGCCGTAAAGCGCTTATCACCGGCGGCGATTCCGGTATTGGTCGCGCCGTGGCCATTGCTTATGCCCGTGAAGGTGCCGATGTAGCCATTAACTTCCTGCCGGAAGAAGAAGCCGATGCGGCAGAAGTGGTGAAACTGATTGAAGCCGAAGGCCGCAAAGCGGTGGCGATTCCGGGCGACATTCGTTCCGAAGCGTTCTGCCAGAAGCTGGTCGATCAGGCCGCTGACCAGTTGGGCGGATTGGATATTCTGGTGAATAATGCCGGACGTCAGCAGTTCAACGAATCGATCCGCACGCTTTCCACTGAAGACTTTGACGCCACCTTCAAAACCAACGTCTATGCAATGTTCTGGATTACCAAAGCGGCGCTGAAATATCTGCCAGCGGGTTCCTCCATCATCAATACCTCTTCAGTGCAGGCTTATGATCCGAGTGCGATATTGCTGGATTATGCGCAGACCAAAGCCTCGATTGTCGCCTTCACCAAAGCGTTGGCAAAACAGCTGGGTAAAGAGCAGATTCGCGTTAATGCCGTTGCGCCTGGTCCCTACTGGACCGCGCTGCAGGTAAGTGGCGGACAGCCGCAAGAGAAAGTGGAGAAGTTTGGTGCATCCGCCCCACTGGGCCGTCCGGGACAACCGGCTGAAATTGCCCCGCTCTACGTCACCTTTGCCGATGTGAAAAACAGCTTCACTTCCGGCCAGGTTTGGTGCTCCGACGGCGGCACCGGCACGCTGTAATTATCCGTGGGGTCGCCATGAATGGTGACCCTACATTGTCCCGTTCAACCGCTCTGGAAACACGTCCCTCAGCCACTCAATAAACACCCGCAACCGCTGCGTAAGATGGCGGTTCTGCGGATACACCACATGAAACGGATAATTCGCCGGACGCCACGCCGCAAGAATCTCGACCAATTTTCCCGTCTGTAAATCGGCCGCCGCTGCGTAGCGGAAAGTCTGAATAATCCCTAATCCCGCAACCGCTGCCGCCAGATGTGCGTTACTTTCGTTAACGCCGATCCGATGCTCGCTCTTAATCTCCAGCTGCTCGGCGCCTTGCGTAAAACGAAACGGGAACGCCCTGCCGCTTTGCGGCGACAGATAGCTGACCATGCGATGACCATTTTTCAGCTCCTGCGGATAAGCTGGCACGCCGTAGGTTTTCAGATAGCCCGGCGCGGCGCAGGTAATCATCTCCGCATCCCCCAGATGTCGCGCCACTAGCGACGAATCGCTGAGCGGACCGCCGCGAATCACGCAATCGACATTACCGCTGATCAAATCCACCGCGCGGTCCGCAACGCCAAGATCGATACGGATGTCCGGATAGCGGGCGATGAAATCAGGCAGCGCCGGAATCAACACATCACGCGCGGTTGATCCGCCAATATCGATGCGCAGATAGCCGCCAGGTTTGGCGCTTTCCGCATTGAACGAGTGATCGATATCTTCCAAATCCCGCACGATGCGCAGTGCTTTTTCATAGTAATCGCGCCCTTCCGGCGTCACCGTCACGCGCCGCGTGGTGCGTTGCAGCAAGCGAATGCCGAGATGCGCTTCCAGTTCCTGCACCAGTTTGCTCAACGTGGCGTTGGGCATGTCGAGTGAATCAGCCGCACGCGTAAAGTTGCCCGCTTCGACTACGCGCGCAAACGCCTTGATCGCCATTAACTGATCCATGCTGTTTTCCGTTGCATTCAATTATCCACACACAGGAATAGTCATTTCGATTTTACACCATTTATCAGTAAACGCCGTGACGTTAGATTGCTTCTCATGCACTGCATCGCAGTCATCAAAACCTCATTACACATTGGAGAAGCAAACATGAACGCACTCAACGGTAAAATCGCATTGGTAACCGGCGGCACAACCGGCATTGGGCTGGCATCCGCGCAGGAGTTGGCGGCACAAGGCGCACGCGTGTTTATCACCGGTCGTCGTCAGGCGGAACTTGATGCGGCAGTTGCCAGCATCGGTGCCAGCGCCAGCGGTATTCGCGCTGATGCTTCGGTGCTGAGCGACCTCGACAACGTCTATGCGGAAATCGCTAAACAAGCCGGCCGCCTCGATATCCTGTTCGCCAACGCCGGTGGCGGCGACATGCTGCCGCTCGGCGCCATCACCGAAGAGCATTTCGACCGTATCTTTGGTACCAACGTGCGCGGCGTGCTGTTCACCGTGCAGAAAGCGCTGCCGCTGCTGAGCGACAACGCATCGGTGATTCTTACTTCTTCAACCACATCGGTTCAGGGCACCGCCGGATTTAGCGTATATAGCGCCAGTAAAGCCGCAGTGCGTAACTTTGCCCGCTCATGGGCGCTGGATGTGAAAGATCGCGGTATTCGCGTCAACGTGGTCAGCCCCGGCCCGGTGCGCACGCCAGGTTTAGGTGATTTAGTATCCGAAGATCAGCGTCAGGGATTGTTTGATGCGCTAGCAGCGCAGGTACCGTTGGGTCGCCTCGGCGAACCGGGTGAGATTGGTAAAGTGGTGGCGTTTTTGGCGTCCGATGCATCCAGCTTTATTAATGCTGCCGAACTGTTTGTTGATGGCGGTATGGCACAGGTGTAACGCGTAGCAGGTCGCCATAAATGGCGACCACGCCTTTTCTACGCCTCAACCACCGGAATCTCATCCAACTGGGTAAAGATCGCGATCCCCCTTTCCTTGCCAATCCGCACATCGTTATCCGCACCCTGTGAAGCACCTGGAATGCGCAAGATCGCATCGCAACAATGAATCAAGCGATGCGCTACCGGATAGAGAAATGATTCACTGATTTCATCGCCAATCTTCTGCGAACCGGCCGCGCTTGCCAGTGGCAACGCCAGCCATTCACCAATCACCGGCGTATGTCCGCGCTGGTAGACCTGCAGAGCAATCTGATCTAATTTCTTAATATTTTCATGAATTAACACTTCATTGCCGTTGGTGCCGCTGCGTACCGGTCCTGCGATAAGAATTAACATTGGGCTTCTCCAGAGATTCGATGTTTAGGGCAAGCGTTTTTTTGCGCGTTTCGCCCGACGTTTGATGACAAAATCTACGCTAGCATGCATAATCGTGCAGATACAAGCAAAAACATGAATGAGAAAATAATGCTCTCCAGTCAACGTAAACAGCAAATCCTCGCCATTCTGTTCGAGGAAAAACAGGTGATGTCGAGCGAGCTGAGCCAGCGTTTTGCGGTATCGGAGGACTCGATTCGCCGCGATCTGCGTGAGTTAGCCGCCGAAGGTTTACTGCAACGGGTGCACGGCGGGGCGCTGCCGGTTTCTGCGGCTATCGCACCGTTTGAAACACGCAAAAGCGTGCAGATCAGCTCCAAGCGTCTTATCGCGCAGAAAGCGGTAAAGCTGATCCAGCCCGGACAAGTGGTGATTATTGATGGCGGTACCACCACCGCCGAGATGGTGAAGCTGCTGCCGTCGGATCTTGCCTTTACCGTGGTGACGCACAGTCCAAGCATTGCCGTGGCGCTGGTGGATTATCCGCTGGTTGAAGTGATCATGATTGGCGGCTTGCTGTATCGCCATTCGGTGGTTGCGGTGGGTGCGGCGGTGCTGGAAGCGATTGCACGGATTAATGCCGATCTGTTCTTCATGGGCGTGACCGGCGTACACAAAACCGCAGGATTAACCACCGGCAATTACGAAGAAGCCAGTGTGAAACGCGCGCTTTCCGCACGCGCGGCTGAAACCGTGGTGATGGTATCGAATGAGAAACTGAATTCCGCCTCGGCGTTTGCCATCGGCGAGCTGTCTCTGGCGAGTACGTTGATTGTTGATACTCAACCCGATGACGAAATGTGCCAACTGCTGCGGAAAAAGCACATAACCGTGCTGTAACCGGCTATGCTTCGCTGCTGAAGAGACGATCTGCCACTTGATAATCAGGAGCTTAAAGATGTCTGAGAATCCCACCATCGCCCTTATTGGACCAGGCGCGATTGGCACTACTATCGCGGCGGCGCTGCATGAAGTTGGACGCACGCCAACGATTTGCGGGCGTACCGCACATCCGCAGCTGGAACTGCGTCACGACAGCGGCAACATTATCGTTCCCGGCCCGGTGCTCACTAATCCCGCCGAGATCGCGCAGCCGTTCGATCTGGTGTTTGTGGCGGTGAAAACCACCCAGGTTGAAGACACCGCGCCGTGGTTAGCAGCGCTGTGCAATGAAAATACCGTGGTGTGCGCGCTGCAAAATGGCGTTGAGCAGAAAAGCCAACTCGCGCCTTACGTCAATGGCGCAACCGTGCTGCCGTCGGTGGTATGGTTCCCGGCCCAGCGCGAACCGGATGCTTCGGTTTGGCTGCGCGAAAAACCGCGCCTGACGCTGCCAGAAACCCCGCAGGCTGAACGTGTGGTTACGGCCTTAAAAGACACGCGCTGCGCAGTCGATCTCTCTGCCGATTTTCTTACCATCGCCTGGCGCAAGCTGCTGCAAAACGCAGTTGCCGGTTTGATGGTGCTGTCGAATCGTCGTGCGGGCATGTTCCAGCGCGAAGACATAACCGCGCTGGCGCTGACGTATTTACAGGAGTGCTTAACGGTGGCACGTGCTGAAGGTGCCGCGTTAAAAGATGAGGTGCCGCAGGAAATTGTCGAACGCTTCCACCGCGCGCCGAGCGATTTAGGTACTTCGATCCTTGCCGATCGCCAGGCCGATCGTCCGCTGGAGTGGGATATCCGTAACGGCGTGGTGCAGCGTTATGGTCGGGCGCGCGGCATTCCCACACCGATCAGCGATGTGATTGTGCCGCTGCTGGCAGCCGGTAGTGAAGGTCCAGGCTGAATTACCCCACACTCTCCAGGTCGCCTTTTGGGCGACCACCAGCCTAAAATCATTAATTTCTGCAGATGAAGTAGTGTTTTATCCCGCCAACTTGCGGGATATAGAAATCTTTACTAGGGTTTGCGCTTCTTCTGCCTCTTATAGCTTTCTTTTCCATTGAAGAAATTACGGCTGCGAAAGCTATGAGATCGCACCATTTTCTAACCTGGGGAATATATGAGCACAGGAACAGATACAAATAATTCAGCCACATCCAGTGGTTTAACCGTTGATGACATCACCGTCATCGACAACAAACTACTCAAACGCGCGGTCAGTGCCGCCGCGTTGGGTAATGCGATGGAGTGGTTTGATTTCGGCGTCTACAGCTATCTCGCCGTGATCATTGGTCAGGTGTTCTTTGCCGATGCCAGCGCTGCCGCGCAGTTGATCGCTTCGTTCGGTACCTTTGCTGCGGCATTTTTAGTGCGTCCGATTGGCGGCATGGTGTTTGGCCCGCTCGGCGATCGCATTGGCCGTCAGAAGGTGTTGGCGTTAACCATGATCATGATGTCGATCGGTACCTTCTGTATCGGTCTGATTCCGAGCTATGCCAGCATTGGTATCGCCGCGCCAATTCTTCTGCTGCTCGCGCGCTTATTGCAGGGTTTCTCCACCGGCGGTGAATATGGCGGTGCCGCCACCTTTATCGCGGAATACTCCACCGATAAGCGGCGCGGCTTTATGGGCAGTTTCCTTGAGTTCGGGACGCTGGGCGGCTATTTGCTGGGTGCCAGCCTGGTCACCGCGATGATCGCTTTCTTACCGCATCAAACCATGATGGATTGGGGCTGGCGTGTGCCATTCTTCCTCGCTGCGCCGTTGGGTCTGTTCGGTTTGTATATCCGCTTAAAGCTGGAAGAGACGCCTGCGTTTAAAGATCACATGGATAAACGCGAAGAGATGGAGCACAACAAACCGCGCCTGAGCGTGTGGCAGATGCTGCGCGATCAGCGTAAACCGCTGCTGAAATGTATCGGTCTGGTGCTGCTGTTCAACGTCTCCAACTATATGTTGACTGCCTACATGCCGAGCTATTTAACCGGTGTGCTGGGAATGAGTGAATTATCCGGCCTGATGTTGGTGATGGTGATTATGTTTATCATGATGCCGCTGACGTTGATGTGGGGACATTTAACCGACCGCATTGGCCGCCGCCCGGTGATTGGTTTGGGTGCGCTGGGTTTAATTGTGTTGGCGATCCCGAGCTACATGCTGATTGGTTCTGGCAACATGCTGCTGGTGTTTGCCGGATTGGCGATACTGGGCTTGTTGCATACCTGCTTCAGCGGCACCATGCCGGCAACGTTACCGGCGCTGTTTGTCACCGATATTCGTTACAGCGCGCTGGCGATTGGTTTTAACTTATCGGTTTCACTGTTTGGTGGCACCACGCCTCTAATCACTGCATGGCTGGTGGATACCACGCACAATAATCTGATGCCGGCGTATTACATGATCGGTGCCGGGATTATTGGTTTGCTGACGGTATTAACCTTGAGTGAAACGGCACGTAAACCGCTGAAAGGTTCATCGCCTGCGGTGGCGACGGAAGCAGAAGCGCATCGTTTGCTCGATAAGCTGCGTAAACGCAAGGTTAAGCATAAATCGGCCTAACGGCTCAGCAACCGATATGCCAGTCAGTTAACGCTGACTGGCATTTTTTATGTGCCACCTTAAGTTTCGAACTTTGATCGCCGCTTTTCAGGTATCTCACAATGCTTGATTAGGCTTAATCATCGATGTTTATTACGGAAAAAGAAGCACTTTCGACGCTCGAGGGAAATATGTTCCTCGGTGAACTCCCTGAAATGATCAACAGTAAAATCGTTTTCTCTGGCTCAGGAAATGTCTTCATCTGCGAACCCGGCGTTAAGTTGCATAATTCAAGCATTGAATTTAATGCGAATAACTCGATAGTGTATTTAAGCTCAAGCCATTTCCCCTATCCGGTGACGATCGTTATTCACTCGAACTCCATCTGTTATCTGGGAAGAAATAACTATATCAATGATAAATTGACACTCATTCTTTCCGAAGAGAAGCACATTTTTATAGGACATGATTGTTGTATTTCGCTCGGTATATGGATGCGTAACGCCGATCCACATTTAGTCTTTAATCAAGAAGATCACGCCAGAATTAATCATTCCAAAAGTATCTATATTGGTGACCATGTCTGGCTCGGTCAAAACGCCATGATTTTGAAAGGTTCGGTTATTCACTCGGGCAGTATTGTGGGTGCGATGAGCCTCGTGGCGGGTAAAACCATCCCCTCAAACAGCTGTTGGGGCGGCAACCCGGCGACAAAACTCAAAGATGAGATTTTTTGGTCTGGCGAATGCGTTCATTACTGGACAGAAGAAATGACCAAAAACAATGATAATTGTCATCACGATCATTACACATTTGCAAATACGGGTGAGGTCGTCGATATCAGCGATTTTGAACGGCAGTTACAAGCCACCTCCCAAGCGACAGACAAAGTCAGATTATTGATTAAAATGCTGCTCAAAAATAATGCTAAAAATCGATTCTACGGATGATTTTTTAGAACTTACATACCATTACGGCGCGGCTTAATGTGCAAAACGACGCGCCGCAATCGGGTGCCATTTAGCCCTAACAGCCATTCATACGCTCAACCATCTGGATAACCGAAGCGTGACACATCAGCGTTCAAACAGATAATTTCCGAAACCCGCCTGAAATCCACTGCCTTACGCCAGAAAACGCCAAAATATCGACTATGATTTGTTGTCCGACCTAACTTTCATCCCAAATTATTTATCGTTTTCAGCCAGTAGCGAATCGCTTGATGTCGTCCATTGCCCCTGCGTGGGCTAAACGAGGCAATTGAATGGAATTCAGATCATTTGAAAAATCCTGGGGCGCTGAAATTCTTGCTGATGACAGCGTCCGTTTTCGTGTTTGGGCACCTGGGCAACAGCGCATCACCTTAAGACTTGCCGATAACGACGCAGCCATGCTCGACGCAGGTGACGGTTGGTTTGCGCTGCAAGTCAGCGGCGTAGCGCCCGGCGCAGAGTATAACTTTGTGCTGGACGATGGCACGGTAGTGCCCGATCCCGCCGCACGTGCGCAAAAGGCGGACGTCAACGGCCCTTCACTGGTTATCGATCCGCAAAGCTATCGCTGGCAGCACACCGCATGGCAAGGTCGTCCGTGGCATGAAACGGTGGTGTATGAAATGCACATCGGTACCTTCACGCCCGAAGGCACATTCCAGGCGGCGATAGCCAAATTGCCTTGGCTGGCTGAGTTAGGCATCACGCAACTGGAAGTGCTGCCGGTGTCGCAGTTCGGCGGCAATCGCGGTTGGGGCTACGACGGCGTGTTGCTCTACGCTCCGCATGCGGCTTACGGATCGCCGGATGATTTCAAAGCCTTTATCGATGCCGCCCACGCGCACGGTTTGTCGGTGGTGCTGGATATCGTGCTCAACCACTTTGGCCCGGAAGGCAACTATCTGCCGCTACTGGCGCCGGAGTTTTTCCACCAGGAGCGCATGACGCCGTGGGGCGCAGGCATTGCTTATGATGTCGATGCGGTGCGTCGCTACATCGTCGAAGCGCCGCTCTACTGGCTGCAGGAGTTTAATCTGGATGGCCTGCGTTTTGATGCCATCGATCAGATTGAAGATAGCTCCAGCAAGCATGCGCTGATTGAGATTGCCGAACGCATCCGTCAGGCCATTCCCGAGCGCCCTATCCATCTCACCACTGAAGATTGCCGCAACGTCATCTTCCTGCATCCGCGAGATAAACAGGGCAACGCGCCGCTGTTTACTGGCGAGTGGAACGATGATTTCCACAATGCGGTGCACGTATTCGCCACCGGTGAAACCCACGCTTATTACGAGGATTTCGCCGACGTGCCAGAGAAACGCGTGGCGCGCGTGCTGACCGAAGGCTTTGCTTATCAGGGTGAACTGTCGCCGCAGAGTGGACAGCGGCGCGGCGTACCGAGCGCCAGCCAGCCGCCAGTGGCATTCGTCGATTTCATCCAGAACCATGATCAGGTCGGTAACCGCGCGCAGGGCGATCGTTTGATCAGCCTAGCGGGCAGCGATCGTACCAAAGTGCTGCTGGCGACGCTGCTGCTATCGCCACACATTCCGCTGCTGTTTATGGGCGAAGAGTATGGCGAAACCAATCCCTTCCTGTTCTTCACCGATTTCCATGGCGATTTGGCCAAAGCAGTACGTGAAGGCCGCGCGAAGGAGTTCACCGGTCACGCCGGGCATGACCAAGAAGTGCCGGATCCTAATGCGGAACAGACCTTCATCCGCTCGAAACTTGACTGGAATACGCTGCAAACGCCGGCGGGTCAGAGCTGGCTGGCGTTAACGCGCGAGTTGCTGGCGCTGCGTCAGCAACATATCGTGCCGCTGCTGGCGGATGCGGGCGGCAACAGTGGCAAGGTGCTCGCCACGGCGGAAGGCTTTGTTGCCGTCAGCTGGCGTTTTCCGCAGGGCGAGCTGTCGCTGGCGTTGAATATCGGCAAGCAGACGCAACCTTTACCCACCATGCCAGGCCGCACGATTTTCGCCTGGCCGCAAGAAACTGAAGCATTACCCCAACACACCATTGTGGTGCGTTTGGATCAGGGAGCAACAAAATGAGTATTCCAACCGCGACGTACCGCATTCAGTTTCGCAACGGCATGACCTTTGATCGCGCCGCGGCGCTGGTGCCTTATCTGCAACGCCTTGGCATCAGCCATCTTTACGCGTCGCCGATTTTCAGCGCCACCGCCGAATCCACTCACGGTTACGATGTGACCGATGCCAATGAGATCGAACCAGCAATTGGCGGGCGTGACGGCTTCAATCGGCTGGTTGAAGCGTTGCAGGACGCGGAGATCGGCTTGATTCTCGATATCGTGCCAAACCATATGGCGGCCTCGCTGGAGAATGCCTGGTGGCGCGATGTGATTGAGTATGGCGAGAGCAGCCGCTATGCCAATCACTTTGACATTGACTGGACGCGCCGTCTGACGCTGCCGTTTCTCGGCGACAGCTTCGAGAACGTGCTGGAAAATGGTGAGCTGAGCATTAAAGCGCATCCGGAAACCGGCCATCCGGCGCTGGCCTATTACGACAGCTTTTACCCGCTGACGCCCGCCAGTTGGCAGGATCGCGCTGACGAGGTGCTGGCGATCACCGATGCTAAAGCGATTGCCGAGCTGCATGAGCAGCAGCCGTGGCGCTTGATGAGCTGGCGCGATGCACGCAGCGAGCTCTCTTATCGCCGTTTCTTTGAGATCACCGGTTTAGTCGGCGTGCGCGTTGAGGATGAAGCGGTGTTTGCCGATTCCCATCAGCTGATTCTCGAGCTGGTGCGCTCGGGCGCGGTCAGCGGCCTGCGCGTCGATCACGTAGATGGCCTTGCGGATCCGCAAGGCTATTTGCGTCAGCTGCGCCAGGCCACCGGCCCGGATTGCTATATCACGGTGGAAAAGATCCTCGCCGAAGGGGAACAGATTCCTGCCGACTGGCCGATTTCCGGCACCACCGGCTACGAATTTATTGCTGCGCTGTCGCACGCGCTGGTCGATGATTCGCAGATCGATACCCTGCATCTGGCCTATGAAGCCACCACCGGACAACCCAACGACGTTGAGGGTGGACTGCGCGTGGCGCGCGAATTGATGGTCGATCGCAATTTCGCCGGTGAATTTGCGCGTTTACTCAAGCTGGCGACGCAGATTGCCGTTTCCGAACATCGCAACCTCGGTGAAGCGGAACTGCACGTCGCGCTGCGGGAAATCCTCATCGCCTTCCCGGTGTATCGCACCTATGGCCAGCAGGATGGCATGCCGCTGGAAGGCGAAGAGCTGCTGCAACAGGTGCTGGAAAGGGTGAAAAACAGCGCGTCGCCGACGGTGCTGAGTTTGCTGCAGGCGATGCTGCTGGGCGCGGTTTCCGAAGAGAGCGAAAAAGATGCGCATGAATTCCGCGTACGCTTCCAGCAACTGACCGGACCGCTGATGGCGAAGTCGGTTGAAGACACGCTGTTCTTCCGCAATCACGTCGCGTTAGCCATCAATGAAGTGGGCGCAGAGCCGCTGCCGCATGCCTTCTCGCTGGCGCATTTCCACAGCGAGATGCAAACACGGCTGCAGCAGCAACCCGATGGCATCTCTTCCACTTCAACCCACGACACCAAGCGTGGCGAAGATGCGCGTGCGCGGCTGTACACACTGAGCGAAGCGCCTGCGTTGTGGGCGGAACACGTGACGCGCTGGCGGCAGATTAATCAGGCGCAGGTGGTGGAGCTGGAAGATGGCGCCGCACCGGAACCGGCGGTGGAATGGATGCTGTATCAGGCGTTAGCCGGCGTGTGGCCGACCACCTTGCAGCCGCAGGATGCCAGCCAACTTGAAGAACGCTTTATTCCCTTTGTCGAGAAAGCGTTACGCGAAGCCAAGCTGCGCACCGATTGGGCAGAGAGCAATGAAGCCTACGAAAAGGCGGTGTTGGATTACGCACGCCATCTGCTTTCACCGGCCAATCAGCAGTTTCTCAGCGACTTCAGCCACGCGTTGCAGCCGTTTATTCAGGCTGGACTGATCAACAGCCTGACGCAAACGGTGATCAAACTCACCGCGCCGGGCGTGCCGGATATCTATCAGGGCAGCGAAGCGCTGGATTTCAGCCTGGTCGATCCCGACAACCGCCGCACGCCGGACTTTGATCTGCTGGAGCAGCAGCTTGCAGAGTCTGAATCTCCCGATTTCAACGATGCGCAAAACTGGCTGAGCGGCAAACTGAAACAACAGGTCATTGCCCGCCTTCTGCATCTGCGCCGCGATTATCCGCAGCTGTTCCGCGTGGGTGATTATCAGCCGCTGCAGGTTAGCGGCGAACATCAGGAGAAAGTCATCGCTTTTGCGCGTCAGGACAGCGACCACGCGTTGCTGGTGATCCTGCCGCGCCTGAGTTTCGATAACGCGCAGTGGACGCAAACCGAAGTGGTTCTGACCGAATCACTCGCCCATCGCCACTATCGCAACTTATGGACAGGCGCAAGCGTGGCGATTGGCGATTACATCGCGCTGGATGAGGCGGCCTCGAGTGCGCCGTTAGTGCTGCTGAGCAGCTGATACATACCCGATTAATCTGTGTGGAGAATTATTGATGACAAGTAAGCATCTGGAAATTACAGCAGGTTCGGGACAAGTGCTTGGCGCTAACTATGATGGCCAGGGCGTGAACTTTGCCCTGTTTTCAGCCTGCGCTGAGCGAGTTGAGCTGTGTTTGTACGATGAAAGCGGCGAAAACGAAATCGCCCGCTTCGATTTGCCGGAATATACCCATGAAGTGTGGCACGGCTATATTCCCGGTTTGCAGCCCGGCGCGCTTTATGGCTATCGCGTGCATGGCCCGTACGAGCCGGAAAATGGCCATCGCTTTAACCCCAATAAATTGTTGCTCGACCCTTACGCGCGCGAACTGGCGGGCGAATTGCAGTGGGACGAGTCGCACTTTGCTTACGACCTGCTGCATGAAGACAAAGACCTCAGTTTTGATACCCGCGACAGCGCGCCATTTACGCCGAAATGCGTCGTCATCGATCCCAACGAATTCGATTGGCAGGATGCCAATCGCCCCAATATTCCATGGTCGAAAACGGTGATTTATGAAGCCCATGTGAAAGGCTTCAGCCAGCTTAATCCAGCGGTGCCTGAAGAGATGCGCGGCACTTACGATGGGATGAGCAATCAGGCCTCGATCGATTACATCAAAAGCCTCGGCGTGACTACCGTGGAACTGCTGCCAGTGCACGGTTTCCCGGACGATCAACATCTGCTGGATCGCGGTCTGAAAAACTTCTGGGGCTACAACACGCTGGCGTTCTTCGCGCCGGCCACGCGCTACTTTGGTCCGCGCGGCATTCAGGGCTTCCGCGATATGGTGCGTGCCTTCCACGATGCCGGCATCGAAGTGATTCTTGATGTGGTCTATAACCACACTGCCGAGGGTAATGAACTCGGCCCAACCTTGTCGTTTAAAGGCATCGACAACTACTCCTATTACCGCACGCTGCCGGATCAGCATCGCTACTACATCAACGATACCGGTACCGGCAACACGGTGAATACCTCGCATCCGCGCGTGCTGCAGATGATTCTGGATTCGCTGCGTTATTGGGCCGAATCGATGCACGTCGACGGCTTCCGCTTCGATCTCGGCACCGTGCTGGGTCGTGAACCGGAAGGCTTTGACGAACGTAGTGGCTTCTTTGACGCCATCATGCAGGATCCGGTGTTGTCCAAACTGAAGTTGATTGGCGAGCCATGGGATATCGGGCCAGGCGGCTATCAGGTTGGTGGTTTCCCGCCAGGCTGGGCGGAGTGGAACGACAAGTATCGCGATACGGTGCGTGAATACTGGAAAGGTGACATGGTCACAAATGATTTCGCCGCGCGCCTGCTCGGTTCCGGCGATCTCTACGATCAGCGCGGTCGCCGTCCGTGGTCCAGCATCAACTTCCTTACCGCGCATGATGGCTTCACGCTGAACGATTTAGTGTCGTACAACGAGAAACACAACGAAGCCAACGGCGAAGATAACAACGACGGCCACAACGAGAACCGTTCGTACAACTACGGCGCGGAAGGCCCGACGGACGATGAAGGCATCAATGCGGTGCGCGAGCGGCAGAAACGCAATTTCCTCGCCACGCTGCTGTTCTCGCACGGCACGCCGATGCTGCTGGCAGGCGATGAGTTTGGTCGCAGTCAGCTTGGCAACAACAACGGCTACTGTCAGGACAGCGAGATTTCCTGGCTGCACTGGGAAAACCTGCCGCCTTCCGCTGATGCGCTGCGCGACTTTACACGGCATATTTTGGCGTTAAGAGCCAAACAGCCGCTGCTGCGGCGTGAAAGCTGGCGCGATGGGATGGAAATCAAATGGTTTAACGCCGGTGGCGGTTTCCAGCAGGCCGATCAATGGGATGATGGCACCACGCTTGGGGTGTATCTCGGTCGCCCGGATTTAGAGACGGAGGAAGGGATTTGGCATGACGTGTTGATGCTGTTTAATCCGTACGAAGGCAACGTGCCGTTCCGTATTCCCCAGTTTGGTGAAGGCGGCTGGGTACTGGAGCTTTCGACGTCGGACAGCGTTGAGAAGGGTTTGGTGATTACTAAAGAAAAGGATTTCGAGCTCGAAGGCCGCAGCCTGGCGCTGTTCCGCAGGCCATAGCCGGGTTGCCATTGATGGCGTAATGCACATCGGGTAAACGTTAAACGGTCGCCATGAATGGCGGCCCTACAGCTGTTTGGCGAGGTTTTCGTAGGGTGCGCATTCATGCGCACCGGATAACATTCATGCGCACCGGATAAATTAAATTAACTAAATTCCTTAATCTGCCGATGGTTATTAACTTGCCCTCTTCCCTGAGCTGCCAAAGCCGGGATGCTTTAAGATTAAGGATAATGAAATGAACATCTCCCAACGTCTGTTTGCCACATTCTCCATCCTGTTTGGTGCCATCATCCTACAAGCTGTCCTCGCCATTTCTTTGCTTTCAGGTTTTCAGGATCGTTTTGAATATGTACAGGCTAATGCCATTCCCTCGATCAAGGATCTTGGCAAATTGATTGATGGTAGTAACCAACTGGCGCTGACGCTGTACAAACATAAAAGCCAGACCGACGACAGTAAAATGCCGGTGATTGAGAATGAGATCCAGAAACAGCTGGCGGATTTGAAATCACAAACCGATTACTACATGGCAAACGATATCTCTAATGATGAAGATAAGCGCTTAACGGAAGTTGCTTACGCCAATATTGAGCATGTCATTGCCGCGCTCCCGCCCTTCTTAGCGGCATCACGCGCCCATCAGAATGACATCAGTATGGATCTGATCAACGGACAAACCGGCATCGGTGCCGCCATCCGACAGCTGATCAGTGATTATCAAAAACAGCTGCAACTGAATATCGCCATCGGCGATGAACTGCGCGCCACCAACCGAAGTACCTTCCATTCGGTGCTCTGGACCACCATTGCTGGCGTTATCGCCACTGTACTGATTTTTGGTGTGCTGTCGCTGTTCACTGTACTGCGTATTCGTCGCAGCTTGTCTGCGGCGGGTAAAGTGATGATGACCGCCAGCGAGAACCTCGATTTAACCTTGAAGGCGGATGAAAGTCGTCGTGATGAAGTGGGCAATATGGCGCACTCGTTTAACGTCTTGATGGATCGCGTATCAGTTGCCCTTTCGTCCGTACGGCAGGCGTCACAATCGGTGAGCAGCGCATCGGTACAGATCACCGCGGGCAACGAAGATCTTTCGTCACGCACCGAACAGCAGGCGGCATCATTGGAACAAACTGCTGCCAGCATGACCGAACTGAGCGAAACCGTACGCCAGACTGCCGATAACACCCGCCAGGCGAGTCAGCTTGCTGCTAACGCCAGCGGCTTGTCGGAGAAGAGCAGCACATCACTGACCACTATGCTTTCAACCATGGATAACATTCGTGGTAGCTCGCGCAAAGTGACCGAAATCGTCTCGATCATTGAAGGCATTGCTTTCCAGACCAATATCCTGGCGCTCAATGCGGCTGTTGAAGCCGCACGTGCCGGTGAGCATGGCAAAGGATTCGCCGTGGTCGCCGGTGAAGTTCGCAGCTTATCGCAGCGTTCCACCACCGCCGCGCGTGAAATTAAGACGCTGATTGAAGAGTCTCATCGTTTGACTGAAGCCGGTGCCGCGCAGGCCAGCGACGTGGGCCGCAATATGAGCGTAATGAATGATGCCATTCATCAGGTGAGCCAGCTGATGGAAGAGATTGCCGCTGCCGCCGTTGAGCAGAGCCAGGGCATTGTACAGGTGCAGCAAGCGGTGAATCAGATGGACGATGTCACGCAGCAGAACGCCGCGCTGGTGGAAGAAGCTTCTGCCGCTTCGCAGTCACTGCAGGAGCAGGCCGGGAATCTGAATCAGCTGGTGGGTAAATTCCATGTTGCGGGTGTGGGCGAGGTTCATCAAAAGCAGGCTGTGATGCGTACGGCTTCATTCGTTAAACCCTCGCGCGTTGCGGTGGTGAATGATGCGGATTGGCAGAGTTTTTAAGATGTTTTAGCCGGTGCGCATGATTGCGCACCCTACAAAAACGTAGGGTCGCCATTCATGGCGACCTCTTAACTAACTGGCATTACACCTTCAGCATTTTCACCGTGGCATCAATATCGATTTCATCTGCCGTGAAAATCAAGGTTGTGCCCTGAAAAGTGGTAATCGCCAGTTTTTTCAGTGAGCGCACTTCATCCGGCTTAATATCTGTTTTCGGCTTGATGCTATTCATCAAAATACCCACTGACAGCACGGTATTCTCTTTATCGATACGCGTCTCAACCGGCACTTCTTCGCTGTAAACCACGTAAGACTTGATCGACGTAAGCTTAAGGCGCTCACCGGCAATATAGATATATTTGCTTTCGGGTAAGACTTTCACCGCATAGGCTGACAAACCCTTGTTATTGGTTGTCGGCTCGAATGTCACCGCGGCATCTTTCTTGATCAGCTCAGGGTTAGCGACCTTAATCACATGGAAATAGCGGTTATCGCCATTTTCATCTTTGATAAATCCAAAACCTTTATCCTGAAACCAGGTTGTGATCGTTCCGTTCATCGCCATTGCCGCCTACCTAATCGTTATCTACTCAGTTTTTTCAGCGCGCAGTGTAAAGCACATTGCCTGCGCAGACCACGTCTTTGCTGTAAGTCTGGACGATAATTTTTGGCCAGGCGAGTGCTTATCCACCAGATTCGCCAGCTAGTTGAAAATTCGTTATTATCCGCCTCCATTCACAATCCGGGCGTTTTGATGTCTACCATTATCGATCACTTTATTGCCCCGCCTTGCGATGAAGAAATTGAGATTCTCTATCAGGATGAGCATCTGCTGCTGATCAATAAACCTGCTGGCCTGCTCAGCCTGTCGGGGAAAAATCCGCTCAATCTCGATTCGGTGCATCATCGATTAGTAAAGCTGTTCCCCGGCTGCACATTGGTGCATCGGCTGGATTTCGGTACTTCGGGGTTAATGGTGATTGCCCGCAACAAGGCGATGAATGCCGCATTGTGCCAGCAGTTCAGCCAGCGCAGCGTAACCAAGATTTATCACGCGCTGTTGTGTGGGCATCTGGCTGAGGATGAAGGTGTGATCGACGCGCCAATTGCTAAAGATGCGGCGCTGTTTCCGATGATGACGATTTGCGCAGTCAATGGCAAACCTGCTCGTTCACGCTATCGTGTCATTGAGCGTACGCATGACGGGATGCTGCCATTAACGCGGGTTGAACTCACACCTGAAACGGGACGCACGCATCAACTGCGCATTCACTGCCAGCAGTTGGGCCATCCGATTTTGGGTTGCGATCTGTATGGCGGGCGCTTGCTGCCAGGTAGCGAACAAACGCCGCGTTTGATGTTACACGCCAGCGAGTTGAATTTTATTCATCCGGTAAGCGGTGAGCCTGTAAACGTCCGCAATGTCTGCCCGTTCTGACTGCATAACCGGCGTTGTGATTACCACATCAAATCATCTGGCACTTTGAAATCAGCGTACGGATCGTCTTCATCCTGCTCTTCCTGACTCAGCGCACTGTTCAATACGATACTGCTCGCATCTCGCTGGGCAATTTTATCCGCAACGCTGGCAGGAATAATCGCGTATTGACTCTCACCATTGCTATCCACGCTCAGTCGCGCGATGGCAAGGCGGCCATTAATCAGTTGGGTCTGGGTCAGCTTATCCACGTCGATTTTTTTGATCAGATTATTGTCGGTGAAATTAAAACCAATATTGCCTTTCGAAATATCGATTTTATTCATTTCGATCAACTGCTTAACCTGCGCTTTATACTCTTTAGCTAAAGTCGCCTGTTTTTGCTGCTCACTCAGCTGCTTATCACGCTCCAGCTGCGCTTTTTTGTTCTCTTCCACCGCCTCTCTGGCCTCACGAGCCTGAACGCGTGATTTTTTAGCGGTTCGTTGGACCTTGTCCATTTTTTTGCTGCTGACTAAGCCTGCTTTCAGCATTTGCTCTTGTAAGGTGAGTTTTGCCATTTTCGTGTCTGACCCGTTAAAAAATTTGGGGAGAGTATACCTGCAATGATGAAGTCTGTGCCACACCGCACGGGCTGACTGCTGTGCGCACGATCTTCATCATTCCTCTCATCATGAAATTCCTTCATGTTCGATGAAATTAAATCACTTTTTTTCAACCAGTGACTCAGGCATAAAAGTATCATCGTTAATAACTTAAAATAATATGAAGCCTGCTGATTGAGAGTACCCGAAAAGAACAAGGGGAAAGCGTAAAAAATCCAGCCACAGCAAGGCTTTATATTAATAATCAGGACAGCAGACTAAAATGAACAACGCCTTTACTTTTACGGTTAAGAGCCTTCGTTTCGACGAAAATTACAATCCTTCGAGCAATACACGCATCACCACCAACTTTGCGAATCTGGCGCGCGGTGAGAAGCGTCAGGAGAATCTGCGCAACGCGCTGGTGATGATTGATAACCGCTTTAATTCTCTGGCGCATTGGGACAACCCAAAAAGCGATCGTTATGCGGTTGAGCTGGAGATTATTACGGCTGAGCTGAATCTCGGTGCTGAAGGCAATGGCAATACCTTCCCAGTCATTGAAATTTTGAAAACGAATATCGTTGATAAAAAAACCAATGAGCGCATCGAAGGGATTGTGGGCAATAACTTCTCTTCCTACGTACGTGATTATGACTTCAGCGTTGTGTTGTCTGAGCATAATAAGAGCCACACTGAATTCCGTACGCCGGATAACTTTGGCGATCTGCATGGCAATATTTTCAAGAATTTCGTTAACTCAGATGCCTACAAAGCTAACTTCAATAAAGCACCGGTTATCTGCCTGAGCGTTTCAAGTAAAAATACCTATTACCGCACCGGCAATGTACATCCGGTATTGGGCATTGAATATCAGCAGGATGAACTCTCACTGACGGATGAATATTTCGGAAAAATGGGCCTGCGGGCGCGCTATTTCATGCCGGCAAACAGTGCTGCGCCATTGGCTTTCTATTTCCATGGTGATTTACTCCGTGATTACACCAATCTTGAGCTGATCGGTACTATCAGCACCATGGAGACGTTCCAGAAGATTTACCGCCCTGAGATTTACAATGCTAATTCGGCCGCCGGTAATCAATATCAGCCAAGCTTAAATCATCAGGATTATTCTTTAACGCGAATTGTTTATGATCGAGAAGAACGTAGCCATTTGGCAGTTGAACAAGGGAAGTTCACGGAAGAGCGCTTTATTAAGCCTTACCAAACTATTCTTGAGCAATGGTTTGCTACTCCCGTTCTTTGATCACCCATAAAAATAGAAGGTCACCTGCTATGAAAAAATTATTACCGACTTCCACTGCTGGTAGTTTGCCGAAACCATCATGGTTGGCTCAGCCCGAAACATTGTGGTCGCCGTGGAAATTACAAGATCAGGAATTAACCGACGGTAAGCAAGATGCGCTGCGTTTGTGTCTGGAAGATCAACAGCAAGCAGGCATTGATATCGTCAGTGATGGCGAGCAAACGCGTCAGCACTTTGTTACCACCTTTATTGAACACCTTAACGGCGTGGATTTTGAGAAGCGCGAGATCGTAAAAATCCGCGATCGTTATGATGCCAGTGTTCCGACCGTGGTTGGCCCGGTAAGCCGTCAAAAATCCGTGTTTGTTGAAGATGCTAAGTTTTTGCGTCAGCAAACTGATCGTCCCATTAAATGGGCGCTGCCGGGTCCAATGACCATGATCGACACGCTTTATGATAACCACTATAAAAGCCGTGAAAAACTGGCATGGGAATTCGCTAAAATTCTCAATGAAGAAGCCAAAGAGTTAGAAGCGGTGGGCGTCGATATTATTCAGTTTGATGAGCCTGCATTTAACGTCTTCTTTGACGAAGTGAATGACTGGGGTATCGCTACCCTGGAAAGAGCCATCGAAGGGCTGAAATGCGAAACCGCTGTGCATATTTGCTACGGTTATGGCATCAAAGCCAATACCGACTGGAAAAAGACGCTGGGCACCGAGTGGCGTCAATATGAAGAGATCTTCCCTAAACTGCAAAAGTCGAATATCGATATCATCTCATTGGAATGTCAAAACTCACATGTGCCGATGGAATTAATGGAACTGATTCGCGGTAAAAAAGTGATGGTTGGCGCCATTGATGTGGCGAGCAATACCATTGAAACGCCTGAAGAAGTTGCCGCGACGCTGCGTAAAGCGCTGCAGTTTGTCGACGCCGATAAGCTTTATCCTTGCACCAACTGCGGCATGATTCCTTTGCCGCGCGGCGTGGCAAGAGGCAAACTGGATGCGTTAAGCGCCGGTGCGGAGATCGTACGTAAAGAGCTGATGAATAAATAACGCCGCCAAATAGCACCATATAAAACTCGGTCCGGGATATGACAATCATTCCCGGACCGAGCAGCTGAATCAGTGATTAACCTGCCCGCCCGACTTTCTGAAATCAATTATCATCGTTTGCCCCTCCTGAAAAGCGTCAAAATCCGTTCCTTGCGAAAGATACTGGCGTGGTTTAATCACTCTCATCTCTTCCGTTGCTTTCAACGCTTTCAACCTCAAGCCAGCGTTTTTAATCAAAGCCAGCCAAATCCACCCCTCAGACTCACCCAGCATTTTCATCCGAATATGATCGATGATGGGGAAGTTACGAATATTGGTTTGTACTTCCGGAGCATCATTCAGCTGACCAACAAACGCGAGGGAATCAATCGATTGTGCGCCAGGAATCGACAGCGTGATTTTAATCTGATTCATTACATCCATTTGGTAACGTTGGTCGTTCACCACCGTGTTGAAACTTATCAACATCACCACCAGATGATAAAACAGCAAGATGACACTGAATCCCGCCAGCCAGTTTCTTATAGCAGGTAAAGCGTGCACGGATAAGTAGAAACAGAACAGGAAGGTAATGCTGCTGGCGCCCAACATGCGTGGTGCAAATAAGGGAGTGGCTAATGCCAAAGAAAGACCGGGAATCGCCATAATGACAATTAATCCCCCACTTAGCATCAAGATGGCTGCGCTTACCGTGAATTTACGCTGCTGTTTTAAATTGAGTGCCATCACAATAAGGCCTGACAGCAGCATCAGCAAAGGCAGCAATAAAAATATCATCATGCCGCGCGGATAAGCGCTAATAAAGAGGCGACTGAAGGTTTTAATCGTCTCGATGATGACTGGCAAAGACTCTAAATTGGGTAGTAATAGCTTGCTGTGTTTCATGCTGTACCAGTCGATCTTTACCGGCAGCAGATAATTCATCGCCAGTTTATAGACCACAATGGCAATGCCCAGCGCCACTATTTTCCCAGCCAGCCACGTCCATGTTGATTGATCATTATTCAACCGTGCAATAGCCAGTAACGCTACGCAGGCAATATAGACATTAAGTCCTGGCTGATAGAGCGTCTGAATCAGCAGTAATATTAGCGCCGTGTACATAACCGCCTGAAACGGCTTGGATCGGTTCACCAGGCTTGCCAGCATGGCGCCAGCGAATGACAAAAGAATGGTGAAACTGTCAAAGGTATACAGCATTCCCTGCGCCAGAAAGGGATTAAGCACGATAAAAATTGGCGGTACAAATGACCAGCAGCCAATCAAAGGAATTTTAAGCTTTTCAGTGAAGAGCACAGCCGCAACACTCAGCGCCAGCAATCCGAGCAGTAAATTAAGCGGAGAAACATCGCTGAGCGTATTACCAAAAGAGATCAAAGCCTGTAATAACCAGGTGCCCGGTCTTCCATTGCTCAGCCATGTCGATCTATCCCCATCCAGGATCCGGTAAAGGTCATCCCGATAATAAATTTTGTGGGTCCAGACAGGAATCGTCGCGAGCATTCCCATCATCATGGTCAACGCGATACGCTGCATCCGGCTTGCCGACGGAGGATCATTTACGGGCATCATTTTATTAGCGAATTTCCATCGATCGGGGCGGGCGGACTTTTATTTCCGCGTAGATACAAGCAAGTGTAGGCGGTTTTTTAGAAGGGATGCTCAGGGATGATAAACATCATTGGCAGGCAAGGGCTGTGCGGATAACATGGCACTTTATCTCTTTCTCACAGGCAACGTCGGCAATGGCTCTGATCCCTAAAAATTACACGCGGCTGGAAAGCGGCTATCGTGAAAAAGCATTAAAAATCTATCCGTGGGTATGCGGCCGCTGCTCGCGCGAATTTGTCTATTCCAATCTGCGCGAATTAACCGTTCATCACATCGATCACGATCACACCAATAATCCGGAAGATGGCAGTAACTGGGAGTTGTTGTGCCTGTATTGTCACGACCATGAACATTCGAAATACACCGAAGCGGATCAGTACGGTACAACGGTTGTGGCAGGAGAAGATGCGCAAAAAGATGTGGGTGAAGCCACCTATAATCCGTTTGCCGATTTGAAGGCCATGTTGAATAAGAAGAAGTAAGGTTTTTGTTTGAAATAGAGGTCGCCATGAATGACGACCCTACGATGGCGACAGATCATTCCTTACTTATTAGTCTTAGTGCTATTACTGAACTGCTCGGTGAGATAGTTGCTGGTGTTATTCAGCACGCTAACCATTTTATCCAGATTGGTGAACTGCTTTTTATAGCGCGCAATAGTGTCATCGATACGTTTACTGGCGGTATTGTACTGATCGGTCAATGTATTCAGCTTCTTGCTGATGGTATCCGTTGCGCCCTGCAATACGCCTTTGCTGCTGAGGAACGTGGTGAAAGTGTTGTTCAGTACGGTCGAAACGCCGGTTTTCTTGCTATCGCCAACAAACATGTCGCGAATCGCTTCTGGCTTCACCTGCAAACTGGTGGTCAGTTTGGTCGCATCCAACTTAAGTTGCCCATTGGTGGGATCAGTGGTAATGCCCGCCTGCGATAACGTTTTGTAAACGCTGGAACCGGAAGTGTTCGCCAGAATGCTCTTCATCTGCACCTGAATGTTGCGCAGCGTGCCGTCGCCAATCAGCGCCCCATTCTTCCCGTCCGGATCTTTACCCGCATCCACCGGCGTGTATTTGGTCAAACTCGCCATCGTATCCTGCAGCGAGTTATAGGCATTTACCCAATCAGTAATGGCGGTTTTCGCCTTGTTGGTATCGCTGCTCACCGTCAGCGTCTGATTACCGCTGGTTTCATCGTTAAGCTTCAGCGTGATGCCTTCCACCGCGTCGGTGATCACGTTGCTGCTGCTCTCAATCGCCACATTATTAACAGTCAGCTTGGCGTTCTGCGCCTCGACGCTCTGCGTCATGCCGCTGCTGCTAGCATTTGTCGCATCAAAGCCGATAAAGTCGTGCAAGGTATCATCGCCGGTCACGCTCAGCGATTTCACTGCATTGCCGGTGCCAGATGCAGAGGAAGTCAGTGACAAGCGGTATTCAGTGGCCGAGACCTTAATCAGGCTAGCGGTGACGCCAACGTCGGACTTGTTGATGGTGTCACGAATGGCAGAAAGCGAGGTCTGATCTTTGGTCAGCGTGATGCTCTTCTCTTTACCTTCGGCGGTGACAAATTTCAGGGTTCGGGAATCAGCATCGCTACCAATCGCCGCTTTGATATCGGTTTTGGCATCGCTGGTTAGCGTTTGCGATTGCGCCAGTTTCTGCACGCTTATGGTGTATTTGCCCGCCAACGCATTGCCGTTGGAATCGGCGCTAAACGCTGTTGAACTGGATGCTGTGGTCGTCGAGGTATACAGGGCGGCATCGTTTAATTTGTTGTTAGCCGTCTGGAAAGTCTGAATCGCGGTTTTGAGCGTACCGTAGGCGGACAACTTGGCGGTCGCCGCCGATTGTTGTTTGGAAATCGGTGCCAGCGATTGCTTTTCTGCCGCAGTCAGTTTGTCGAGGATGGTGCTTAAACCCAGTCCTGAACCGACGCCTAATGTTGAAATCCCAGTCATGAACGCAACTCCTGTTAATTTAACGTTACGGTACTATCGGCAGCCTTAACGCAAACTTTATAAAAATCTGATCATTTCCTTACGTTATCCTTACAAACATAAAAAGCCGCGTCGTTAGCGCCCGATCACTGTTGATTAATCGCACTGGAAATATGATGCATTTCACATTTAACTGTCGCTGTGCTTGTCGGATAAGCACAGCCGATTATGATCTTGCGAGATTGTTACTGCGTTCAGCGCAGGCAAAACCTGACACGCCGTCCTCCCGGTGGGTCAGGTTTTTTATTTTCAGGGCAGATAAAAATGAAAATAGCGAAAATCCTCAACAACAATGTCGCGGTAGTGCTGGGCGACAACGGCAAAGAACAGGTTGTGATGGGACGCGGGTTGGCGTTTCAGAAGCGCGTCGGCGACGAACTGGATGCGCAGCAGATCGAAAAAGTGTTTGCGCTGCAAAGTGATACCTTGACAGGCCGGCTCAGCGAATTGCTGTCGGATATTCCGCTTGAGGTGATCACCACCAGCGAACTGATCATTGCCAATGCGCGTCAGCAGCTGGGTCAGCCGCTGCATGAAAGTCTCTCTATCGCGCTGTGCGATCACTGCCATTTTGCGATTGAGCGCCACCAGCAAGGCATCCCGATTCGTAACGTATTGAAGTGGGAAATCAAAACGCTCTATCCGAAAGAGTTTTCCCTAGGTATCGAAGCGCTGGCGCTGATTCACAAACGGCTTGCCGTGGAGTTACCCGAAGATGAGGCCGGATTTATCGCCCTGCATCTGGTGAATGCGCAGCTCGGCAGCGATTTCGCCGATGTATCGCACATCACGCAATTTATGCAAGAGATCCTGCATATCGTGAAGTATCGCCTTCAGCTGGATTACCGCACCGAGAGCTTGAGTTACAACCGCTTCGTCAACCACCTGAAGTTCTTTGCACAGCGCATGTTGGGCAAACGCGGCGTGTGGAGCGAGGATGAATCGCTGCATGATGTGGTGCGCGACAAATATCCGCTCGCCTATCAATGTGCAGAGAAGATCGATAAGCATATTCAGCAGAAATATCTGTATGAGCTCTCCAGCGAGGAGCGCATGTTCCTCACCATTCACATTGAGCGGGTACGCAAAGAGACGCTGGCGTTACAGGATGATGCGGACGAGGCGTAAACCAGGTGCGCATGATTGCGCACCCTTCAATCAACCCACTTACTTCAACGCTTCGCCATGGCTGCGAATCACGTCCTGATACCAGAAGAAACTCTTCTTACGTGAACGCGCCAGCGTGCCGTTACCCGCATCATCGCGATCCACGTAGATAAAGCCATAACGTTTGGAAAACTCGGCTTTTGAGGCGCTGACCAAATCGATTGGTCCCCAGCAGGTATAACCCATCACCTCCACGCCATCTTCAATCGCTTCACGCACCTGCACCAGATGATCGTTGAGATATTGAATACGGTAATCGTCGTTAATTTGCCCGTCCGCTTCCACCACATCTTTAGCGCCAAGCCCGTTTTCCACTATAAACAGCGGCTTCTGATAGCGGTCATACAGGATGTTAAGCAGAATGCGCAGCCCTTCAGGATCGATCTGCCAACCCCAATCGGAGCTCGGCAGATGCGGGTTCGGCACCATCGACAGAATGTTACCGCGCGCTTTCTGGTTCTCTTCTTCATTGGTGGTGACGCAACCGGTCATGTAGTAGCTGAAGGAGATGTAATCGACAGTGTTTTGCAGGTCGCGCTTATCTTCTTCGGTCATTGCGATGCTGATGCCGCGATCGGCAAAGAAGCGTTTCATATAGGCCGGATACGCGCCGCGCACCTGCACATCGCCAAAGAAGAGCCATTCGCGGTTCTGCTGCAAGGTTTCCAACACGTCTGCCGGACGGCAGCTCAGCGGATAGAGCAGCGCGCCGAGCAGCATGTTGCCGATTTTGCCGTCCTGAACGATTTCGTGGCAGGCTTTCACCGCGCGACCGCTCGCCACCAGCTGATGATGAATCGCCTGATAGATCGCCTGCTGATCGCTCTCTTCCGCCAGACCCACGCCGGTAAACGGCGCGTGCAGCGACATGTTGATTTCATTAAAAGTCAGCCACAGTTTCACCTTGTGCTGGAAGCGGGTGAACACCGCGCGCGCATAGCGTTCAAAGCAATCGATGGTGATGCGATTGCCCCAGCCGCCGTACTTTTTGATCAAGCCATACGGCATTTCATAATGCGACAGCGTCACCAGCGGCGTGATGTTGTATTTGGCCATCTCATCGAACAGGCGATCGTAATAGGCTAATCCCGCTTCGTTAGGTTCCGCTTCATCACCCTGCGGGAAGATGCGCGTCCAGGCAATTGAGGTACGCAGCACGGTAAAGCCCATTTCGGCGAACAGTTTGATGTCCTCCGGGAAGCGGTTATAGAAATCGATGGCGGTATCTTTGATGCCAAAATCATCACCGCTGCGCTCGACGCGCGCACCGAAAATGCCTTTGGGTTGCAGGTCGGAGGTCGATAAACCTTTGCCGCCTTCCTGATACGCGCCTTCAACCTGGTTGGCGGCCACGGCGCCGCCCCATAAAAATCCGTCCGGGAAACGTTTAGTCATCTGTTTGCTCCTCAATTATTTCAGCACGGCCAACAACGGAGCGCCTTCGCTCACGGCCGTGCGGCTTAGGGTTAACACATCCACAAAATCATCACTGTTACTCACCAGCACCGGCGTGGTGAGGTCAAATCCTGCGGCTTTAATCGCATCGAGATCGAACTCCAGCAGCAGGTCGCCCACTTTGACCGGCTGATCGTTGGCGACTTTAGGCGAAAAATATTGTCCATCGAGCTTCACGGTATCGAGGCCAACGTGGATCAGCACTTCCGCGCCCTGCGCCGATGTCAGGCCAATCGCATGGCCGGTACGGAACATTGACGACACCACGCCATCGATTGGCGAAACCACTCGCCCACTCTGCGGGATAATCGCCGCGCCTTTGCCGAGCAAACCGCTGGCAAAAGTTTCGTCTTTAACCTGCTCGAGCGGAATGACATCGCCCGCCATCGGGCTGACCACGCTTTCGCGGCGCGTAAGATTGGTGGGCGGAGAAACCGGCGCAGGCGGCGCAACCACGTCGGCTGCGGGCTCGGTCAGACCGAACAGATAAGTGCTCACGCAAGCGAACAGTAACGCCACCGCCGCACCGGCAAACGCCGCCAGCACGCTGGCATCAATGCCGCTGTTCGGCACCACCTGAATAAAGGTGAACACGCTCGGGAAACCAAAAGAGTAAATGGTGGTGTGCCAGAAGCCGAGGATTGCCGCGCCCAAGGCACCACCGACGCAACCGAAGATAAACGGACGTCGACGCGGCAGCGTCACGCCATACACCGCCGGTTCGGTGATGCCGAAGATGCTGGCGGTAAACGCCGATCCCGCCATCGCTTTGAGTTTCGCTTCGCGGGTTCGCAGGAAGATGCCCAGCGTCGCGCCCGCCTGACCCAACACCGCTGGCATCAGCAATGGCAGCAGAGTGTCGTGACCAAAGTTGGCGAGATTGTTCAGCATGATCGGTACCAATCCCCAGTGCAGACCGAAAATCACGCACACTTGCCAAATCGCGCCCATCACCGCGCCCGCAATCATTGGGCTCAGGCTGTAAATCCACAGATAGCCTTCGGCCAGCATGCGGCTCAGCCAGGTCGCCGCCGGACCAATCGCCAGGAACGTCAGCGGCACAGTGATCAACAAGCAGCACAACGGCGTAGTGAAGTTACGCACCGCGACAGGCGAGCGCGGATGCACCCAACGTTCAATCAGGCTGGAAACCCAGGCCGCGAAGATAATCGGAATCACTGATGAGCTGTAGTTCAGCACCTCGAGCGGGATGCCGATGAAGGTCAGTGCATTGCCCTGCTGCTGCTGTTGCAGCACCTCAAGAATCATCGGATGCACCAGTGCAGCGGCAATCGCCATGCTGACAAATGGATTACCGCCGAATTTTTTACCGGCGCTGTAGCCGAGCAAAATCGGCAGGAAGTAGAACAAACCATCGCTGGCAACAAACAGCACTTTGTAGCTGCCGCTGTCGGCGCTCATCACGCCGAGCACCAGCGCCAACGCCAGCAACCCTTTGATGATGCCAGTGGCGATCATCACGCCGATAAACGGGGTAAAAATGCCGGAAACCAAATCGATAAAGCGTGCAAACAGGCCTTGCGGTGCAGCGTTATCTGCGGCCTCGTTCTGATTATCCAGCGCATGGCGCGCGGTGAGTTCGCGATACACTTCCGCGACTTGATTGCCAATTACCACCTGATATTGGCCACCGCTCTCAACCACCATGATCACGCCGGGATTGTCCTTTAACGCGGCGGTCTGCGCTTTTTGACTGTTTTTCAGCTTGAAGCGCAAACGCGTGGCGCAGTGCATCACACTGATGATGTTCTCTTTGCCGCCAACACCGCTAACGATGTCATCCGCCAGTTCCTGATATTGCATCACTCTTTCTCCTGAACAATGCCCTAATGCTCGCCAGTTAAGCGTCTATCGGTCACCATAGATGGCGACCCTACAAAGGATTGGCGTGTTTTTCGCGCAAAAAAAAACCTGAGACGCGCCCTCTTCAACTGAAAAAGGGCGCGTCTCAGGTTTTGCCTGCCGAACAGTAACAATCCTTAACGGGCGCTATCATGCTTACAGCGCGGAAAAAGTGGCAAGCAGTATTAGCGAACAACGTTGAGAAGTGTGAAGCGGGTCACCGATTAGAGGCGTTTGAGTGCCGTTAACGCCAGCACGCTAAGCAGCGCACCAATCACCATCAGCAGCAAATAACTCATCCACTGCAGCAGCAAAATCCCCAGCACGCCACCGCCCAAAAACGCCAGCACGGTGTAAAAATGCAGCTTTAGCCGCTCAATATAGAGTGGCGCATCCTTAGGAGATTCTTTGCGGCGCAGCACATCAAACAGCATTGCCAGCTCAATACCGATATCGGTCGCGGTGCCGGAAACGTGCGTGGTACGTACACGCGCGTTGGAGATGCGCGTCACCACCGCGTTTTGCAATCCCATCAAAAAACTCAGGCTAAGCACCAGCAGCACGCCGGATCCGCTAAAGCGGAACCCGCTTTCAATCACACCCAGCACCAGCAACGCGATGCCTTCAATCAGGATATTAATGGCGTAGATGCCGCGGATCTGGCGCCGTCTGCCGGAGTTGATAATCAGCGTTGAGACCGACGATCCGGCGATAAACAGCAGCACGATGAGCAGAAAAAACAGGCCGACGTGCAGATTGGCTTTGGCCAGATGGTCGGAAAGTGAGGAGACATTGCCGGTCATGTTTGCCGAGAAGAAACCGACGGTTTCAAACGCTGCGGTGTTGAGTGCGCCCGCAACGGCGGCCAGCGTGCAGGCCAGGCGAATGTCGGTATTAAAGGTGCGCGTGTTCTCGGCGGTGATCAGCATGGGAAATCCTGGCCCGGGGAAAGAGGCGTATCTTCCTCCCGTAACCAGGAATTCTCAAGCGCCGTCAGGCGGTCTGTTGATCCTGCTCCTGCTCGCTAAACCGCTCACGCATTTCGTTTTCGATCTCTTCGAGAGATTTGCCTTTGGTCTCAGGCAGCATGGTGATCACAAAGATCAGCGAGCCGACGTTGATGGCCGCAAAGATAAAGAATGCACCATTGCCGGTGGCAGACAGCAGCGGCGGGAAAGCAAACGCCACCGCCGCGTTACAGATCCACTGGAATGAAACCGCAGCGCCTGTCAGCACGCCGCGCACTTTCATCGGGAACAGCTCGGACATCAGCAGCCAATACACCGGCGAAATGCACATTTGCATAAAGAACAGGAACACCAGAATCGCCGCCAGCGCGAAGATACTTTGCGTCATGTCTTGTGGCATCAGCAGCAGCACGCAGCCGAGCACCAGTTGCATGGCTATTACTACCGTCAAACCAGTCATCAGCATGGTGCGACGTCCAAAACGTCCCACCGCTTTGATGCCCACCATGGTTGCCAGCACCGAGACAATGCCGTTACCGATGGTCGCCGCAATCGACGCGTTGGTGCCCATGCCGGTGGTTTTCAGGATCACAGGTGTGTAGTACATAAAGGCGTTCACGCCGGTGAACTGGATAACAATGCCCAGCCCCGCGCCCACCAGCAACAAGCGAAGAATCCATTTCTCTTGCAGCAGTTCACGTGCCGAAGGCCCCTGACGCGCCGCCTTCGCGTGCTGGCGCATCTCTGTCATCTCCTTTTTTACTTCACGCGGTGTTTCGCGCAATTTATGCAGGATTCGGCTCGCTTCTTTGATGCGCCCTTCCGCCACCATCCAATGCGGCGAGGCCGGCACAAAGAAGGTGCCGATAAACAGCAAGGCACCGGGAATCATTGCCATCGCCAGCATGTAGCGCCATAGATGCGGATCGTTAAGCGTGAAACTCATCACCGCGCTGACCACATACGCCAGCAGCTGACCGGAAACAATCATCAGCTCGTTGCGGCTCACCAGCGGCGCACGACGTTTGGGTCCGGCGATTTCGGCAATAAACACCGGCACGGTTGAGGAACCACCGCCTACCGCAATCCCCAGCAGAAAACGCATCGCCACCATCACGTGCAGGTTCGGCGCTAACGCGGTACCAATCGCGCCCAGCACAAAGATCAGTGCCAGAGAACGCAGCGTGATACGACGACCAAAGCGGTCGGAGAAATAGCCACTGAGAAAAGCACCCAGTGCGGCACCGAAGATCAGGGATGAAGTGACTAAACCTTCGGTGAACGGTGTGAGGTCAAGACCGCCCTGATCAGGTGGTAAAGTCATAAACGGCAAGGCACCGGAGATAATCCCGGTGTCATAACCAAAGGCCAACGCGCCCATGGTCGCCACCAGTACCACAAAGAAGATGCGCTGTTTGACGGTGAGATTGCTTAGCGCTGAATCGTCGTCACTGTTTTGCTGCGATGTGTCCATTCCTGTTCCCTGCATATTTAACGCGCCCTCTAGCGCAAAGGTTGAAACCCAAAAGGCAGAAGTATAGTCAGGAATTGTAAAATGTGACGGAGGTCACGGTTAAATCGACAAACATTCAAACATTTATTTCATGATCTCTTTCAATGATCGTCATTGCCGCTCTGACTTTCGCACAACGGCGTACTACTATTTCAGCGTGACTAGCTAGTCCTCAAATCTAACGGAACATTGATAAGAGGTCTTCCTATGAACAAACAGAGCTACAGAGGCGGCGCAGGGAATTTTGCCAACGATCCAGAACGTGCGAAAGAAGCTGGCAGAGCGGGAGGCAAAGCCAGTGGAGGCAATTTCAGAAACGATCCTGAAAGAGCCGTTGAAGCGGGACGGAAAGGAGGCAAGATTAGCCGTCGTCCTCCAACAAAGTCTGAGTAAGGCGCCTTAGGATTTTTCATGCCATGGATTGGCTTTACTTCTCTTTTGCATATCACCTCCCAAAACGGTAGCCTATATACATATCGCATACATTTCATATATAGGATTATCATGGGCATCGTAAAAATCTCCGACCTGATGCATGAGAATCTGCGCATCGCCAGCACGGCGATGAGCCGATCCATCAATGCGCAGGCAGAACACTGGATGAAGATCGGCATGCTGGCCGAGATTTACCCGTCACTCAATCATCAGGAATTGACGCGCTTGCTGATGCGCGTTGAACGCGACAGCGGCGCGGATTTAGCGCAACTGCTTGACCATCCTTTATTCACCTCGCAGGGAATCGCGTAATGAGCATCAAACTGCATACCGCTGAAGAGATCGAACTGGCGCGTGCCGCCGGACATGCCGCCGCTAAAGTGCTGGAGATCATCACGCCATACGTCAAACCGGGCGTTACCACCGATGAACTGGACGCGATTTGTCATGATTACGTGGTAAACGTGCTGAAAGTGATTCCAGCGAATATCGGCTATCACGGCTACAGCAAAACGACCTGTACCTCAGTAAACCACGTGGTGTGTCACGGCATTCCGGGCGAGAAAAAGCTCAGGGATGGTGACATCGTTAATATTGATGTCGGCATTATCAAAGATGGCTGGTACGGCGATACCAGCCGCATGTATTACGTCGGTCAGCCTTCGGTGCGTGCCAAACGTTTAGTGGATATCACCTACGAATCGATGGTTGCGGGTATCAACGTGGTGAAACCGGGCGCGACATTAGGCGATATCGGCGCGGCAATTCAGCAAGTGGCGGAAAAAGCCGGTTTCTCGGTAGTGCGTGAGTATTGCGGTCACGGCGTTGGCGAGGTGTATCACGGCGATCCGCAGATTCTGCATTACGGCACGCCGGGTGAGGGATTGGAATTGCAAGCGGGTATGATTTTCACCATCGAACCGATGATCAATGCGGGCAAAGCCGGCACCAGCGTGCTATCCGATGGCTGGACGGTAGTCACAAAGGACCGCTCGCTGTCGGCGCAGTGGGAACATACCATCGCAGTGACCGAAACCGGATTTGATTTGCTGACGCCGTGGCCAGAAGGTACCGGCGCATATCAGGCTATCTAATAATAGGAGATCCAGAACGCGAAGAACGTTCTGGACCCACATCGCCTTAAGCGGTTTGACGCAGCGTAAACACACTCACACTATTCACCATATTTGCCGCCTGCTCACTCAGCATTGCCGATGCCGCCAGCGATTGCTCCACCAGCGACGCATTTTGCTGTGTGGTGATATCAATCTGGCTAATCGCAGTGTTGATCTGGCTGATGCCGTCGGCCTGCTCGGTGCTGGCCTGATTAATCTGCACCAGCAGCTCTTTCATCTCGGCGACATTCGACATCATGCCGTTCATCAGCTTATTGGCATCCGTCACCATATCGCGACCATCGGCAATGCGCGTGGAGGACTCCTCAATTAAATTGCGGATCTCATGCGACGAGGTGGCGGTTTTCTGTGCCAGCGCGCGCACTTCTTGCGCCACCACGGCAAAACCACGACCGTGTTCACCGGCGCGTGCGGCTTCCACCGCAGCATTCAACGCCAGAATATTGGTCTGGAAAGCAATTGAATCGATCAGGTTAATGATGTCCGCCATGCGGCTGGCAGAATCGTTGATCTCGGCCATTTTGGTCGCAACGTTATCCATCATGCTGGCATTGCGTCCCACCGTGCTTTCCGCTTTGGCGGAGAGATCGGCGGCAACGTGGGTATTATTTCGCGTGTTGCTGATGGTGGCGCTGAATTCCTCCACCGAGGCCGCCGTTTGTTCCACCGAGCTAGCCTGCTCTTCCGTGCGGGCGGCAAGGTCGTTGGTGCCCGACATGATTTCGCTGGCGCCGCCAGATATCTGTTCAGCGCTAATGCGAATATGGCTGACAATCTCTGACATTTTCTCCTGCATCTGCTGAATGGCATTAATTAACTGCCCCATTTCATCTTTGCGCTGTTCATAAAAATTGGAGCTGAGATCGCCATCCGCTACGCGGCCTAGAAACGCAATAACTTTTTTCAAAGGCACAGTAATGGAACGGATAATAATCCAGCCAATTAATGCAGAAACCAAAATAGCCACCACAAAAATAATCAGCATGGAGATTTTGGTCTTACTGTATGACGCCATAAAATTATTGTAAGAGCCATTCATTTGCTGCTCTTGCAGATTAATGAAACCCTCAACCTCATTGATATAATCTCTTTGCGCCGTGGCAAGGGTAGAAAAATAGAAATCCACCGCTTTTGTCACATCACTATTCACTAACGCGAAGAAAGCATTTCGCTCCTTCAGAAAGTCAGCCCGCTTCAATTCAACGCGCTTAAGAAAAGCAATAGATTCTTCATCCGTTGCCAGCGCACCTAATTGCTTATAGGTTTCGCTGATCTTTTTCGATGCTTCCTGAAGATTGCTTTGAATGGTCGCTCTGCGCTGCGCATCAATGGGACTTAGCAGCAGTGCTTGCTGCTGCACCGTCACGTTGATTTCATCAATCAACTGGTTGCCCAATGCGATGGTCGGATAATCATCCTTCATCATGCCATTGACGCCGGTTTCCGCTAAGAACAGCGAATTTAATCCGAGCAACGCCACCAACATTAGCATCGCAATATTCAGCACAGAGGATATGGTAAGTTTGGTTCGCAACTTTACATTACGCGAAAATCTTTGAACTACGTCCATTTAGAAACCTCAATGATTTTGATTGAAAAGGTGTGAAGACAATGGTGTTGTTTTAAAAATGGAAGAGGCTCCGAAAATTAATCGGCAGCATCCCTACTGTTATCGTCAGCTATTTCATTAACATTAGAGACGCAGGTACATCAAACTGGCTATGTGCAGAAAATTATTGATTTGAAAACGATTTCATTGATCAGTTTTATTTAATGATGGCGATATACATAAAATCACCAGGCTGATTTTTTGCTTAATTTACAAGAAAGGATTTCGCAGACCTTACGGATAGTGAATAAATATTCTTATTTTCCCCAGTTACCGCAATTTGACTCAAAGAAAAATGATCATTTATCTTCAATATATACGCATAAATGCAAAATGACGTGGTCAGCAGATACAGGCTGCTGACCGTCCGCACTCATTCGTCAAACTGCCGCTTCCGCGCTCTGCAAAATCGCTTCATTCGCTACATCCGGCAACTGATGCAGTAGCCAATCCGCCATTTGGATTTCATCTTGCAGGATAAGCTGGAAAGTCTTTATGCCTTTACTGTCCGCCGCCTGCCGCGCTGCGGCCAGCAATGCGGTGTAGGTGGCTACTTTATAGTTACAGAACACATAGCTGCTCACTGCAATACGCACGCCCTCTTCATCACGCAACATATCACTGGCGGCTTGCCCCACCGCCGACATGCGTCCCAACGCCTCTTTGAGCGCCGACCAGTTGCTATCATAGCGCTTCAAAACCTCCTTCACCTGTTGTTGCTGTTCACAGGTTTGCTGCGTGTATTGCTTCATGCGCGCCTGCAAAAGGGGAAAATCCTCCAGCCTTAGCGTCGCGGCCTGCAGCAAAGACTCTGCGTGTTTTTCCATGGCGTGCGCATCGCGTAACCAGTCCAGATACACAAATTCCTTGGTCATTAATTTGCTCCGGTAGTGAGAAGAACATCGACAGTTAGCTGCCTGATGGGTATGACATCAGCTCATTTAGCGTGAATAAATAAAATAAGCGAAGCGTTAATTAGGCTAAATAAGGAGATTAATTAAACCTAGCAAGCAAGTGGGAAGCTGCAAGTATCGCATAAAGGAATTGCGATTTACTTTACAAGTAAAGTCTCTTACCGCTTCGCTTATTAACGACTCAAAGAAGCTTTCTTTTTGACTTTAAAAAACTCAAGATCATAACTAATGATAGTTACATTTAGAGACAATCAAAAATTTAGCTGGAAGTTACACAAGCAAGCCTCTTAGAATTAAGACTTAAGATAAACCCAGGCTTGAAACTGGTAAAAATGGCACTACATTTATTTTGCATCAAATTGGTATTTAACAGAGAGGAGAACCAATGACGGACGCTAAGCAGCAACCCGATGAGGAAGAAAAAAAGACGCAACGTCGTGGTGGTGCAGGCAACTTCGCAGAGAATAAGGAACGTGCAGCTGAGGCTGGACGCAAGGGTGGTCAGGCGAGCGGCGGCAACTTCAAGAATGACCCGGAGCGTGCCATTGAAGCAGGAAGAAAAGGAGGCAAGATCAGCCGACGCAAATAACAGTCTTCTTAAAAGAATAAACCTTTAACGGTATTCACTTCTGCACAACACTCTCCTGATACTGTATTTACGCTTCGCTTAATTACAGCTGCATCGATCTCAGGAGAGTTATTTTTTGCAAAAAAACGGATATTTGATTGTTTCTTGATCAATCTCAACTTATTTACCGCTTCGCTTATCATGGTTTTACCCTTCGCTTATTAGCCAATAAATTACATTTGCAGGCTAATAATAAATCACGGACTAAACGTTATATTTGTACACTGTCTAAAGGCTGGTACAACTTTCGAAGGATTATTCTTACAGGTCACTAAGAATAATCATGAAGAGGTTATCGAAGCGGTAAAACAGGAAACCGAAACACACAATCGTTCCGGAGGTCGCCATTTATGGTGACCAGGTGCGCATGAATGCGCTCCTTCGATGACAGCACGCACTTAACTCTTTTTTTGATCTCAGAAATTTCACATTTAGTCGTATCGATTTTTATTTTGTTGTTGCAGAACCTAGGATTGCAGCACATTCACCTGCTAAATATGGATATCTTAATGAAGACTCTTTTTACCTCAGCCAGTGCCATCCTGATTGCGACCAGCCTGTCAGCAGGAGCTGCACAACCCGCCGCACCAAAAAATCCTCTCAGCGTACATGTATTGAACCTGCAGACAGGCTCACCAACAGCGGGTATTGAGGTTGAACTCGATCAGAAACAAAATAATAACTGGGTGAAATTAGCCAGCGGAAAAACCGACAGCAACGGCAGAATCAGCGCCCTGTTCCCGGAAGATAAAACCGCCAGCGCAGGCAGCTATCGCGTGGTGTTCAAAACCGGTGACTATTACAAAATGAATAATCAGAAGACCTTCTTCCCGGAGATTCCGGTGGAGTTCAATATGGAAAGCAACGGCGAGCACTACCATATTCCGCTTCTGTTGAGTCCGTTTGGTTATTCGACTTATCGCGGAAATTAAGTTCAAAACGGCCGCCATGAATGGCGACCCTGCAGGTTTTCGGCGCACCTGGCTTAATTAAAGCACCATCCCTCTTTCATTAAATGCCTTGCGCCAATGCGTTGGCGTGGTATTCAACCGCTGTCTGAAGTGATGACGCAAGGTTTCCGGCGATCCAAACCCCGCCTGCTCGGCAACCTGGTCGATGCTCAGCTTGCCGCTCTCCAGCAGTGCGCAGGCTTTTTCCAGCCGCACGCTTAACATCCACTCTCCCGGCGTGGTGCCGGTGGCGTCATGGAAGCGGCGTAAAAATGTGCGGCGGCTCATGCCGGCTTGTCTGGCGAGCTGATCAATCACCAGCGGCGTATTGAGGTGATTGCGTAAATCATCAAGCAGCGGCGAAAGATTCTTTGCCGCACGCTGCGGCACCGGCTGCTGGATCAGCTGCGCCTGATTCCCTTCACGCAGCGGCGGCGTCACCATACGGCGCGCGGTGCGGTTTGCCACTTCAATGCCATAATCGCGACGAATCAGATGCAGACACAAATCCACGCCCGCTGCGCCGCCCGCTGACGTAATAATGCTGCCCTCATCAACATAAATCATGCCGTGCTCAACCTGCACCTGTGGGAAGCGCTGCGCCAGTATTTCGGTGCTGTTCCAGTGTGCGGTAGCGCGTTTACCATCCAGCAAACCGGCAGCGCCCAACACGAAACTGCCTGCGCAGATCGAAACGATACGCGTGCCGTTGCGGTGTGCTTTTTGTAATGCAGCGATAAGCGCATCCGATGCCGGTTCATGCACGCTGCGCCAGCCGGGAATCACGATGGTGCCCGCCTCGTCCAGCAGCTCAAGTCCGCCGTCGACCACCAAACGTACGCCGCCTTGCGCGCCGAATACGCCCTCCTCCACCGACGCCACGCTCAAATCATACAAAGGCTGGCCGAACGCGTCATCGACGCGCCCAAAGGCCTCAACCGCCGTGCCGAATTCAAAGGTACACAGGCATTCATACGCCAGCAAAACCATGCGGCGGTTAAACGGTGCAGGCGAACGGGCATGTAACGGAGCAATCATTTGCATTAAGGGTCACCGGAGAATTTGGCACGATCTTGACGATATATGGCATGCGGGCAGATTTCCACCTTCACGCCAATCTTTCATGCTGGCACGCTCTTAACGTATCGCAGGGATTGAGTATGAAGAACATATTGGCGCTGATGGCGGTTTGTCTGGCCGCACTGATGTCGGGGCTGGAGATATCCAGCGTACCGGTGATTTTGCCGGTGCTGGAAAAGGAGATGCACGCCAGTTTTCGCGAACTGCAGTGGATCATGAACGCCTACACGCTGGCTTGCACCGCCGTGTTAATGGCAATCGGCACGCTGGCAGACACTTATGGACGCAAACGTATTTTCATCATCAGCATTATCGCCTTCGGCGTGACGTCGGTGATGTGCGGGCTGGCGGGCAATGCATGGTGGCTGATCGTCGGACGTTTGCTGCAAGGATTAAGCGGTGGCGCGATGTTAACCTGCCTGATCGCCATTTTGTCATTCCAGTTTCCACAGGGAAAAGCGCGCAGTCGAGCGTTCGCCGCGTGGGGCATTACCTTTGGCTTTGGGCTGGGATTCGGCCCGATTATCGGCGGCATGCTGGTCGCCTGGTTTAGCTGGCAATGGGTGTTTTTGGTGCACGGCTTTATCGCGTTGCTGACGCTGATCCTCGCGCTGAAAAATGTGGTGGAATCGCGTGATGCTGAAGCCAAAAAGCTCGATCTCGGCGGCCTGATCACCTTATCACTCAGCGTGGTCGGCGCAACCTACCTCATCACGCAGGGCAGCAGCCTCGGCTGGAGCAGCCTGGCAGCACAGCTTATTTTGCTGGTTACGCTGCTCAGCGCGCTGCTGTTTGTCTGGGTTGAGAAGCGTCATTCACACCCGATGTTTGATTTCTCGGTGTTCCGCATCCGCGCCTTTTCCGGTGCGCTGATGGGCTCGATTGGCATGAACTTCAGCTTCTGGCCGCTGATGATTTATCTGCCGGTCTATTATCAGAGCGGGCTTGGCTACAGCAGCATGGCAACCGGTTTGGCGCTACTAGCTTACACCTTGCCGACCTTACTGATGCCGCCGCTTGGCGAGAAGTTGGTGGTGCGCTTTGGCGCGGCGCGCATGATCCCGCTGGGATTATTCACCATCGGCGCGGGCTTTATGCTAATGAAGTTCGCCGTCGCGCAGCAGATGAGTTTACTGCCGGGCGCACTGCTCTCGGGTATCGCGCTTGGGTTGACCAACACGCCCGTCACCAACACCACAACCGCATCGGTGCCGGGAAATCGCGTTGGCATGGCGTCTGGCATCGATATCAGCGCGCGCCTGATTACGCTTGCCATCAATATCGCGCTAATGGGCAGCTTGCTGGTGGCGGGCATCGCGGCAAGTCTGCAACGCCTTATGCCGGGACAAAGTAGTGTGTATGCGCTGGCCGAGCACATCGCCGGCGGCGGCGAGGTTTCACTGACCCACGCTATTGCCGCGCAGGTGCTAACCGACGGATTTTCCGGCGTGCTGTTGTATGGCGCGGCAGGCGTGTGGGGATTGGCGCTGGCGAGTTATCTGCTGTTTAACCTCCGTCGCAAGGCGCAGGAACAATGTACGCCTTAGCTACGGATTAACCCATTTGCTGTTGGTGAGCGCTCCGTCTGAGCGGTAACTCAGTAACGCTCTTTGATTGTTTTCGCGCGCCAGCAGGCACCAATCCAGTTGGGTAATTTGGATGATCAAGACGCCGAAATTATCCTCGGCGTTACTGACATCGTTGGATTGGTTGTCAATGTCACTTCCCGGCGCAGCGCCAGCATAGGTTTGCTGCGTCCGGTGCGATAATCGTTGCCACGCCGCTGCAGCTAGTGCGCTGTATGCGGCGTGCAGCTCGACCGTGCCCTGCAACCGCAGCTGGGTTTTCGCGCTGTAACCCAAAACCGTAACCTCTGGATTCACCGCCAGCGCCTGCCATTTCGGGCTGCGCATATCGGTGTGGAATTCCAGCGTGCGTTTTTCACGGTCAACGGCGCGCAGCACCAGCGTTCTTGCCTGCGGCTTGCCTTGTAGATCAACGGATGCGAGCGTTAAGAAGTGAAACCCGGAATCAGGCTCGCGTGCGCCGGTTTCCAGTTGTTGCCAGCAAGCGGTATCAATCTCGCACAATGACATCTGTTGCTCCTGTTCGGTTACTGGTGACGCTCCACCAGCGCCAGAATCAGCGCCTGAAGTTCCGCTAATCCTTGCTGCTGGCTGATATCGCCACCTACCACCGCATTAGAAATCGCATCGGCAGCGCCTAACATTCCCCACATGCTGGCTTGCGGCAACGTTGCCTCGGCAAACCAGCCACGGAATTTTTCAATAAAATCGAGCTGGTACTTGCGCTTCACTTCCGCCAGCTCCGGCGAGCTATCAAGTGCTGACAGCACATCGGGGATTTCACGTCCCTGCGTCAACACGCAATCAACGTAACTCGACGCCACCACGTTAGCGCGCTCAACAAGGCTGGCACCGGCAGCATTCATTGCCGCCTCGATAATCGCGTTCTGACGCAGATCGAAATCTTCATACAACGCCGCAAGCAGACCGTGGCGCGTGCCAAAATGATCGTAGACCACCGGTTTACTGACGCCCGCTTCTTCTGCCACGCGTCCTAACGTCAGCGCTAAACTGCCCTGCTCGCGCACCAGATTCCACGCCACGGCAATCAGCTGCTGACGACGTGCCTGATGCGACATGCGCTGGCGAGTCGGTTGATTCATGCCGATTCCTTCACGTTAAAAAGTCGCTGCCCAAGTTGCTGGGCCAGCGTGTAATGCGCGTCGGGATAATGTTCATCGGTTGGCAGCAGCAATTCGCTGGTCACCACCGGCGCGCCGCAGTAGCCAAAAATTCCCTCATCGATCAGCGTGCGCATGCTGCTGAAATAGCCGCGACGCACATAGGTGCGCTGGCTTGCCGCGCCCAGCGCCAGCAAATGCACCTGCAAATGGCCAAGCTTTTTCACCACGGTTTGGCCATCATCATCGTACGCCCAACCTTGAGTGAAAACGCGATCGATCCAGCCTTTCAGCTGCGCCGGGAACGACCACCAATAGATGGGATAAACCAGCACCAGCGCATCCGCACGGTCCAGCCGCTGCTGTTCAGCCACAACGTCGGCAGGCGACGGCGCGACACTTTTGAACTGATCAACATCGGCCTGATTGAAGCGCGGATCAAACTGCTCCGCCGCCAGATCGGCAATTTCATAGCTGTGGCCGCCTGCAGCAATACCTTGTGCCACCTGAGAAACAAGGTGATGAGTATAGGAGTTGGGATCTGGATGAGCAGTAACAATCAGAGCATGCATAGCGACAACCTCCGTCATGAATAAGCTACTAGTAGTAACTTACCATTGGTAGGTTGTCAATTTTACCGCGCTCGAAACACGTAAAAAAGCCCGCCGTCAACTAAACCGGCGGGCTTGTGAGGGTAACCGTTTGATCAAAACACCCAGCGTACGCCCGCGTTGTAATTCCAGCCTTGCACGCCGTTGCCGTCGATCTCTTTGCGATAATTGGCTTCGGCATACAGCGAGACATTATTGGTGAAAGCCGCATTGCCGCCGATGCCGGCATCCCACATCTGGCCGAACTTGCCGCTGTTGAAACTTTCGCTGACGTCGCTGTTGCTGGCACCGACATTCACTTTCGCCGTGCCGCCCCAACCGCGATAGTAGTTAGTGCGCAGATACGGCGTATATTGCCCGCTGCCGCTGTCCTGCCAGGTACGCGCCAGACGTGCGCCGACGCGGCCAATAGTTTGGTCATAATCGTCATAAGAGACTTTAGTTTGATCGTCGTCGGTGAAGTCATCCATCTTCAAATGCAAATGCAGCAGTTGCGCTTGCGGCTCGAGACGAATGCCGTTCGCCAGCTGGAACGGATAACCACCCTCCAGCGATGCGGTCCAGCCTTTGCCTTTCAGCTTTGCCACCTCTTTCTGTCGCGCGATATCGGTGTCGCCACGATGCCAATCGAGTGAAAACGCGCCATCCAGATAGAAGCCACTTGCGCGCTGCCAGGTGCCGTAAATCGCCAGGCTGTCGCTGTCGAAATCGGTTGAGCTGTAACCATCAGCGGCATTCGGTCGGATGCGTGCATTGCCGCGCGTGTAAGCCAGGCCGCCGCGCAGGCTGTCTTGCTCGCCGTCCAACCGCAGCAGATTGCCGCCGAACTGCACCGCGCTGTAATCGAGGTCAAAGTCGTAACCGTAACGCGCCGTATCAAGGTTAGTTTTGTACTTCTGGTTGGAGCCGGAATAACGGATGAACATTTCCGCTGATCCGTCTGGATTCTGCCGCAATTCGCCCAGCCGTTGATGCAAATCACCCATGGTTGCCAGGGTGTAATAAGCCAATCCGACCGGCGCCGAAATGTACGAAGGAAGCTGTGGAATCAGCGCCGGGCGCACCGCGCCGCTGCCTGCTGTCTGCGGCTGGCAAACGGAATCCTCTTCACAAATGTAGTTATTGGCCAAACGATAATCCCAGGTTGTATTGCCATTCTCGGGAGCAAAGCTGTAAAGCCCGTATTGCCACGGCCCTGCGGCGACATAACCCCGTTGCAGCGCAAAGCTATTGGCGCGGGCGCTACCAGCAACCTGTACCAGAGAAACGCCTTCATTGGCGGAGATCACGCCATCTCGATTGCTATCCGCCAGCGTGGCAGCACTCAGCGCATCATTGATAAAGGTCGTGCCGGTAACGTTGCCGTTAACGCGTAACGTGTCGCTTTGCGCGCCCTGCGTACGCAACGCCAGCTTGCCGCCCGCCGACGCCAAATCACCGTTGATGGTCAAGGTGTTGCCCGCTGCGCCGTTGGTGAGATCCAACGTACCGGCGTTATTCACCACCAGCGAATCATCGGTTTCGCCCGACAACACCGGATTGACCTGATCGCCAACCAACAGCGTTGAGCCGCTATCGACATTGATGGTGCTGTGCGCCAGCTTGAGATTGTCGGTAAGGGTAAATTGCGTGTTGTAGAAGTTGATGGTGCTCCAACCCGCACCGAGGTTGACGCCGCGCGCCAGATCATCGTTGTTGAACGAACCTCCGCGCGCGTTGATCTCGCTAAAGTTCAGCGTGCTGCCGCTGCCGCCTGCGGTGGTAATGTGGCGGGTGTTTGCCAGGCTGACGTTAGCAATCGTCGCCACATTGTTAGCACCGGTTCCCATCGTCACGCTGCCGTCAATGGTTCCGCCGGTGAGTTCGACCACGTCGGTGCCGTTGCCGGTGTTCACATCGCCCACCACGTTGCCATCGACCAGCGCAATTTGGTCATTGGTAGCGCCACCCGCAACCACAACGGTTTCCGGGTAAGGCGCGGTGACGTTGCCTTCATTGATAAATACCGAGTTGCCGCCACGCAGATCGATAATGGGCGAAACCAGGCTGAGCGAAACGATGGTGCCGCGGTTGATCACCTCGCTGGCGGTGCTGGTGACAATCGCCGAGCCGCCATCGGAGCTGTTAACGATGATGTTACCGTTGGCGATCACCCGCCCGGTGGTGTTGGCGCGTACGCCAGTTGCCGGGCCATAGACAAAGAAGCTGTAACCTTGTGGGATGATCAAATCGTTGCTGGTGGTGGAACCATCTTCTTTGCTGAACACGTAGCCCGTCGCGCCTGCGCCACTCACCGCACCGAGCATATAACCGTTGGGATCGAATGAGGTCGCGGAGCGAATTAAGGTGCCGCCATCGGTGTTCATCCCGACATCCTGCAACGAAATGTTGCTGGTTTCGGCGCGGTTGTTCAGCACGGTGCCGCCGCCGGAATTGTAAAGCCCAATGTTGCTGGCGGTTAACGATGCTGCGCCTTTATCCAGCAAAATGGTGTCTGCGCCCGTATTGGCGTTGATGGTGCTGTAGTAAAAATTCGGCCCGGCAGTATCGCCATTTATCGTCAGCCCGCCGTTATTGCCTACGCGCACTGCGGCGATGCCGCCTGCACTCAATCCGCTGTGATCGGTCCAATAAACGGTATTACCTTCAGCGGTATCCAGCGCGACGCCCGAGGCTATGTTGGTGCTGGATCCGTCAAAGATATTTCCGCCGCCGCGAATACGTACGCCGATGCTGTTTGGCCCGCTGAGATTGATGGTGCCGCGCGGCGTTGACTGATAGATCACACCGTCGCGGATATCAAAGGCAGTGGCATTAGTTCCGTTGCCGGTGATCGGCGCCACGTTGGCGAAGAATCCGCCTTGCCCGGTGCCCGCAATGGTATTGTTGCCGTTAAGCTCAATCGGGTTGGTGATAGTCACGTCTGCACCCTCCGAGCTCTGAACCGCAATCGCCCCTTCGCCATTAACGTGATAGCTGTCGGTGCCGTACAAGGTGGTGCCGTAAAGTCGTGAACCGGCACCTGACGCGATAATGCCGCGTGTGTTGGCACCGCTCAACGTCACATCTGCAGCCACCACCGGATTGAAGATCACGCCGTCACTCAGGCGATACAGCGCTGAACCTGGCGTGGAGACATCATAACTGCCACCGTTGCTATCGATGTGCGCATAGTTGGTGGCTTGATAACCGGTTTGATTCGGCGCGTAGAAATGCAGTGAACTGGCATCGCTGATGGTCAATCTGGCATCGTCACGCACATCAACGCCAATCGCATTTTCGCCGTACAAATTGATTGTGCCGTTCTGGACAAAATTGGCCTGGCTGCCAGAAACGGCAACGCCCGTCGCGCCCTTGCCTTTGACATTAATGGTGCCGTTATTCTCACCGCTGGCATCCTCGAGACGGATGCCGGTGCTGTTAATCGCGGTATTGATCACGCCATTGTTGGTGAAGCGGCTGCCACCGTTGGCATACACGCCGGTGCCGCCCGCACCAACGGTCGAGGCATCAACGCCGCTGCCATCGGCATTATTGAAAAAGCCGCTGTTGATGACGCCGTTGTTAATGCCGTTGCTGCCGTTTAACAGTTCCAGTGCGTTGCTGCCAACGCTGGCCAGTTTGCCATCAATCACCGCCGTCGCGCCGTTGCTGGCACGCATCGCCGCACTGCTGGCGTTTACCACTTCCAGAATGCCACTGCTGCCAATGGTTGCCCTGGCATTGGGGCCATCGGCGCTTAACACAATGCGTTCGCCAATCGGCTGCGTCACTTCGTCGTAGTATTCGTCGGCATCGATCACATAGGCGATGACATCGCTGCGTAAGGAGAGCGCTTTATTGAACTCGCTGTTGTAGCTATCGGCGGCCAGGTTGCCGTTTTGCAATTGCTCAATCAGCCAATTGTTGTAGCTCTGCAAACTGCTGACGTTGGACACGTTGAATGAAGTGGTGGCGTTATCCAGCGTGGTGACGCTAAACGCGCCGCGCCACGAGACCACATTGTCGAACCATTGCCCCAGTTGATAGGTGTAAGGCGTGTAGGAACCAAAAAAGGAGATGCGATTAGCGGAGTTCCAGTTCATGGTGCCGCTGCCGCTGACAGTAAACAATTCGCTCTGTTTTGCCGCCATCGACCAGCCGTTGGTGCTGGCGGTGGTTGCTGCGCCCTTTTGCCCGATATCAACATTGATGGTGCCATTGCTGACCTGCGCCACGCGCGCGTTGATATATTGCCCATTATTGACGTTATAAAAATTCGGCAAGGTCGTAGTTTCAATGGCACTAATCGCCGCGGAATTATATACCTGCACGCTATTACTGCCGCTGCCATTAGCGTCCGGCACGTTAATCACATCATTCTGCGCACCCAGATCGACGCGACCTGAATCTTGCCAGGAATACGAAATTATTCTGCCGCTGCTGAGCAATTGTCCGATGGATATCGTGCCACCGCCGTCCTGACCGGGCGCAAACCGCTGATTGCCACTTAAAGTTTGGGTCGAGCCATTACAAATACAAAATACCCCGGCGCGGTTGTCATTTAATTCCGGCGTAAAAGGCTGAAGCGTCGCCGCCCAAACTGGCGAAGCCGGATTGAACACACCGTAAGCGGCAATAAGGCTAATAAACAGCGGATGCAATCGAAACATCATTGTTCACTCCAGAGAAGCATGCAACGCTGCCGCGATGCGTAAAGACATCGCCAGCAATGGGTTTGGCTAATATTAATTTGTGTAATTGAACGTAAGGGAATTCTGCGACGCGGCAATATCATCACTTTACGCGAGAGAGTTCCAGCGCGACTTAAGCCAAATAGCGATGATTAGATAACTTTAAGAAAAGGCCGGGGATTGAATACAATTATTCGTGGGACTGAAATAGCGGAAAGGATGTTGATCGTGTTAACAACAATATAAAAATAAGAAGCCACCATTAAGTGGCTTCTTACGACCTATTAGAATGGTCCCCAGTTGATCGCCACACCAATTAATAAGGTGACAACACAAATGGCAAACCAAATCGCCACTACCGGCGCAACGAATTTAATCCATTTGCCGAAAGAGATATTGGCGGTGGCCAAGGCGGCCATTAACACCCCAGACGTTGGGCTGATGGAGTTGACGATACCTTCACCCAGCAACACCGTTTGTACGGTGACCTGACGGGTTAAACCGAGGTTATCGCCGAGCGGCGAGAAGATCGGGATCAGCAACGCGGATTCACCGGAACCGGATGAAATACCGAAATGCATCAACGCCGCGCTGATAAACATGCCCACCGCCGCAATGGCGGGATGAACCGGCGCCAGTAAATCAGACAGGAAGCCCACAATCGGATCAAGAATATTGCCCTGCTGCAGCACTACGGAGATTGCGCCAGCCATACCGACAATGAAACCGCCCTTTACCAATTGCGAGCAACCCGCAAGGAAGGTGTTGGCAATGGCAGAACCCGACATGCGACCCATCATGCCGACCATAATCGACAGAATAATAAACATCGCCGACATTTCATTGGTGGCCCAATGCAATTGCACCGTGCCAATCATAAATACAATCAGCGTAGCGGCGCAGGTGATCAGAATCAGTTTATGCCGACCAGTAATCGCCAGTGATTCATCATTCTGCGCAATTTGTTCTATTCGCACTTCACCATTATTCCGCGCGCGCTTCACCGAGATAATCAAATAGGTCATCACCGTTAACACGAACAATAAACAGGTAATACCGCGCAATAACATGCCTGAGAACAGCGGTAACTGTGCCAGATGTTGGGTTAAGCCGGTGGTGGCTGGACCTAATACCGCAACGTTAAAACCCGCCGCGCAGGTTAAATACACCAGCGCCATACCAATCATTGGCGATAAACCCAACGAACGCGCCACCAATAAACCAATCGGCACAAACGCGACCACCGAGTTTTGCACCACGCCAGTGGTGCCGAGAATGGCGAATATCACACCAAAAATAATGATAATACGCGTATCGCTAATTTTGGTACTGCGCGACAGTGAATTAAGCGCCGTAGCAATAGCACCCGTCGATTCGATAACCGCTAATAACCCGCCGGTAAATAGAATCAGGAAAATGATCGGCGCGGCTTTGATCACCCCTTGTACAATCGCCAGAAAGATTTCGCCGGGATAAACGCCCGAACGCGCGACTTCATGCAAACTTCCCTTAATGGCGAAAGTAATGCCATTGCGGGTTTCATGATCAAACTTACCCGCCGGAATAATCCAGGTCGCCACTGCCGCCAGCACCAGAATAATAAACAGCAGCAGATAAGGACTTTGCTCGGTTTTCGCTGCTGGCGGTTGGCGCAGCGTATTTTTCTCCACATTAACCTGAGACATGCGCATCACCTCCGAGGATCAAGCCCGCCACCAGCGCCGCGCGTGGGGCAATATCGGCAATGATGATATGTTCATGGCGCGCATGAATACCTGCGCCGGTTGCGCCCAAACCATCCAAAGTTGGAATGCCCAGAGCGGCAGTGAAATTGCCGTCGCTGCCACCGCCAACCGCCTTGCCTTCCACAGAGAAACCGAGCTGCTCGGCAACCTGCTGCGCACGCTCCATCAACACCAACGATTCCGGCGTTTGACGCATCGGCGGACGCGATTGTGCGCCGCTAATTTCCAGCGTGATGCCAGCTAAATGTGGCGTGATTTTGCTGATTTCGGCGTGAATGCGCTCGGCTTCTGCTTCGCTGGTAACGCGCGTATCAATGCCTAACACCGCTTTATCCGCCACCACATTGATGCGGTTGCCGCCACGCGCGATTCCCACATTGACGGTGGTGCCGCGCTCCGGCGCGTTTAAGCTGTGCAAGAACATGATCTGATGCGCCATTTCTTGTACCGCGCTGATGCCCTCTTCGGGATTGTTCCCGGCGTGCGCCGCTAATCCGTTGAGGGTGATTTCATATTGTCCGGTACCTTTGCGCGCTGTTTTCAGTGCGCCCGATCCCGCCACCGCAGGCTCAACCACCAGCACTTGCGCCGATCCTAAAGCGTGCTGCGATAACCAGGCGCTGGAGCTTGGGCTACCGACCTCTTCATCGCTGCCGCAGAGAAACACAATGCGTTTGCCCGCCAGTAAATCGTGCTGTTGCAACGCGCGTACCGCCCAGATGGCCTGCACCAGACCGGCCTTCATATCCAGCACGCCAGGACCGTAAAGCTTGCCGTCTTCTTCACGCATTACCAACTCGCCTTCATCCCAAACGGTATCGAAATGCCCGAGTAACACGGTTTGCTCGTCACCGCTTCCCAGCGTGAATTTCAGGTTATTACCGTAGTGCGGCTGCTCATCAATCTCTGCTGCCACGCCCAAACGTTTGGCAAACAGCGCTTGTAAGACCTCGCCACAACGATCCACGGCGGCTTTATTCATTGATGGTGATTCCGCTGCGACCAATTCCCTGATATCCATAAGAATTTCATCGGCATGTTGTTGCAGGTAATTTTTTATAGTTTTCATTTGTACTGCCCTCGCATAGTGAATCTTCGAGTATGGAGATAAAAATGCGCTTAAAAAATGGAGATAAAAGGCTATTATTGTTGACCTCAGATCAACAGATAGGAAAAACCTATGGCGATGCTGCTCTATCCAGAAAAATCCATAAGGTATCTGTATGAAGTGGGCAATTACGGCGGTATTCGTCGGGCGGCGGAAGCCTTAGATGTTGATCCCGCCGCCATCAGCCGTCAGTTATCGCAACTCGCGCGGGAGATGCAGTTGCCGCTGCTGGAGCGACGTGGCCGCAATGTGGTGCTGACCGAAGCCGGTAAGTTATTGGCTGAAGATTACGCGCACACCCATCAGCGGCGCAGCCAGTTGGATCGCCAGTTAAAAGATCTGCGCCATAAACGCGGCGGCTCAATCAAATTGCGCGTCGGTCAGGGCATGGTGGATGAAGTCGTCAGGCATGTATTGCAGCCGTTCTCGCAAACTTATCCCGACGTGTTTATCGATATTCTGTCGGGCGATATGCAAACCACCGTGTCGCTGATTGCCAAAGGCGACGTTGATATGGCGGTGGGTTTTGGCCCGATTGGCCCTCCCGGCCTGAAGTGTTTGAGTTTTCAACGCGGACCAATTTGTGCGGTGGTGCACAGCCAACACCCCATCGCGGATTATCCGCAAATTGAAGTGGCCGAACTGGTCAATTATTCGTTGATTGGTATGGACAAAAATTTTGGCATTCAAAGTTATATGAATGCCATGTTCAGTCAGGAAGGATTTATATTCAGCCCGGCTTATAGCTGTAATCTGTTTTCCAGCGCCATCGCCTTGAGCCAGGCCGGCATGGGCATCGCGTTTATGACCGCCAAAGTGGTTGAAGACGACCTCATCGCTAAGAACTTAGTCGCCGTGCCGATTCAGCATCGCATCGCCCGCGAAAGCCAATGCCACTTATTACGCAGCGCCGATCACCGCTTCACGCCCGCCGCGCAGCATTTATGGCAATTGCTGGTGACGTTTTTTGAAGGTACGGCGGGAGCGGTTTAATCGCTGCTTATTTGATTACAAATTTAATAATGGCTTGCGGTGCTTTGAACCAGGCATGATGTTGCTGATCGAACATTAAAGGGGCCACACGACTAATTGATGTACGCTGATGATAAATTTCACTGAAAAACGAAGTGTCGCAGCGCGTTAGATTTTGCGTCAATGTGTTGGCTTGAGCAGATGTTGTTATACTTGTCATACCCAGAATCAAACCAAAAGAGCAGATAATATTACGCATCAAATATCCCTATAATAAAAAACACCCTTTTTATCGACATACCTATATGAAACTTTGGGTTTTTATCATTGACCGAAAGCTCTCCAGGCGAGTGCGTAAGTAAATAAAACCAAATAATCTTAAATAAACACATTAATAACGAGTTAATCATTTGGTAGCCTGTAATTTAAATTGTGTAATCGCCTGTTTTTGATATATTCTCGACATCACGAAGACAGGAAATTATTATGGATGAAAAAACTCAAAGTGGTACGAGCGTTATCCGCAAATTACCCGAAGCTGGCATACAAACTGGGTCAATCTGAGCACACTGTACGGGTGTCCGGAAGATATCCGCCGTGCGATTTATATGACTGATGCTATCGAATCGCTGAACAGCGTGACCAGGTAAGTGATTAAGAAGCGCAAAGAATTTCCGACGGATGAGTCAGTGCTCAAGGTTATCCGGCTAGCGACGGAAGCTGCGGCGACAAAGTGGACGATGCCAATCATTAACTGGCGGCTGGTGATGAGCCGCTTTATTATCGAGTACGGTGACCGCCTTAGCGGCCATCTTTAAGGTTGAGCAATTATACAGAATTATTTGCAGACTCGTAAAACCACCGACAAGGGCGGGATTATTTTATACAGCTAACTGATTTATCTTTAAAATATCATTCTTTAGATCATCGTTTATATTCTGAGGATCTAGCCCGTTTATAAGATGCTTTATTTTGATAAATGTCTCTTTATGATCCTGCAACTCATTCCCTTTTATTGTCGCCAGCGCTGCTATCAGTTCACCATCATAAAGATCACCAGTCAGGGGATCTTCAGTCAGAACAGCTAATATTCTTGGCATCAGCTGATCAAGACATATCTTTTGTCGCACAGCACGGCAGAGATCCCCTACTGCCATGCCTTCGACCGGGACATCAAGAACACTCTCGAACCATGCCTCAAGAGAAGACTGCTGTCCTGAATCTTTCGTTGTATTAATATTTCCCACCAATTTGCGGAAGGTAATCATATTCCATACCCTTTCAGCGCTGATTCAATTTTGTTGATGGCATCAGTTGCCCTGCCATATGCAGCTTGTGCCTCGGGATTATTTACGTTTTTCAGCGTTTCAGCATGATTTCTTAGTCCCCTAAGAGTATTTTGCATTTCCTGCATATGATCCCAATAACCACCGCTTTCTTTAGGTACAGGATTTCCATCCATGTCCTTAAGCGTGCCAGTTATATCATGATCTTTCGGAGTATTCAGACTCAGCAGCGCGTCGGTGATAGGGCGGGTCAGTTGTAGAGTCTGCCCAATCATCGTCTTACTCGTCTATCCCCCGGCGCTCTTGGTGTAATACGGTAGCAGTGGCGGGAAATGGGCCTGTTTAGGGATTAAAGGTAGTAACCCAGGCCAAAGCTGGGATTACTAATTTCAGCTGTAATAGCTTAGAGCTGATCTAACCGTCACCACCATTTAGGATAATCATTAAACGCTGCATACATTGCAGATTTCGCATCGTCCGTTAATCGTTCTCTGCCTTTTGATACTGTGATATACCCATGCAGATCTTCTTTAGCACATGACCATTCAAACCATCCTAAAATTGGATTAACATTCAACTCAAAACATCCATTCATATCTTTAAGATGGGCTATATCATCATTCAATAACTTGTCGACAAATTCGTCAAAGCATTGACATTCAAGCCATACATGGGAGCTGACACTCAAGCTATAATTATATTTATCTACTTGAATCGCCAAGTTAAACTTCAATGATGGAATATGTTCATCAAGTTCTATTACGTCCAATGTGATAATGATCGGACTTTTTATTTCGATATCCATTTAATTTGCCCTTAGATAACGAGCATGAATGACTATTGGCAACTCACCAGCAGCGCGCGGAGGTTTGATTTCCAGTTGCCAACCATCGACTGTTATACGCCCATATGACATACCGTTCTTTGTCGCGGTATCTAATGCAGCTTGAAAACTGCGAAGTTCTGTCTGGCTGGCAAGCCTTACCGCCTCTGGCGTATAAGTTTCGGCTTTAGATGCCGCATATTCTGCCATGTGTTCTGTAGCATTGCCATGCACCCACACTTTTTGACCGTTAGGGTGGTTCGCTTTTGCACCGTTGGTGACAGTGGCCACCAGCAGCAATTCCTTGTCCCACCTGAGAGACGATGTGGTGCGTGTGTGAATGTTGGTCCGGATGAGCAGTAACGATCAGAGCATGCATAGCGACAACCTCCGTAATCGTTATACGACTAGTGGCAACTTGCCATTATTAGGCTGTCAAACTCACAGCGTTTTAGCAAAACAGATCGATTCGTTTCTGCCGATGTAAGGTTCGTAGTTCTGGATTTGCGCGTAGCCGGAACGGTAATAAAACGCCACGGCACGGCTATTGATAACGCGGGTCGATAGCCGAATTTCGCGGTATCCCATACTTTTGGCCCGCGTTTCCAGATACTCCAATAGCGCTGCGCCAACGCCCGGCACACTACGATCGGAGTACATGCGTTTTACTTCGGCGGTATTGTTCCCAAGCGACCGCAACGCCCCGCAACCCACGGCATTGCCGGCTTCATTTCTGGCTAGCACCCACAAACAACACTCATTGTTGAATTCCTGGGCGTTGAAATGACTTTTGCCGTTGTCGCCGGTTATGAAGGCGAGTTCGGCTGATAACTTCTCTACCAGTAATTGGGACTCTGCAGAGTGGGGAGCGGATTGTTGGATTTTGATGTTCCTGTTAGTCATCTTGATTAAAACCTCCAGGGCGGTGAATTTTTTACACTGATTGGGAAACGTTGGGCGATCGATGTTTATCCAATTCGTCGCGCCTGTCTTCTCTGTAACAAACCGTGCCAGTTATATAACGATATGATGCACAATCGTCCAGTTGGTGGTGCGCGACGGCTCAAAACGGGAGGAAAATACTTTTTCGTCTGCCGATAAAATGAAGGCTAACCCGTCATTAGTTATGCCACAAAGTGTCATTTTAAACGTCCTGTTCACGAAAATGGTTTTCTGGATACAACCTATTCGGAGTTTATCCCGGTGATAGCTGCGCCGCAGTTAATAATACTTAACTAACTGGTTAAAAAGGTAACATCAAGGATTCGGCCGAAATTCTACATTTTAATCAGGTTGATAGCGCTCATCCTGCATCATTAGAGGCAGAATTTCTGTATTCCAGATGTCTTGTTGATATAGCTGAACTTCATTGGGTTCTTTTCGAGCAAAAAGACATTGTCTAATAGTTTTTACTGCCATATTGAACTCTTCTTTACTTAACTCACTAAAACTTATCTGATCTAAGGGCAAAAACATCATTATCTTTTCATGTATGTCAGGATGACACTCCTGTAATGCATCGTCGAACAATGCTTCTAAAGCATTCGAAGCTGTTCTGTTAAGCCCTACTGTTAGCCCTCTTTCACCATAGTTGTTGTTATATGGCTTGCATCCTATATCGAAAAAAGAGCCCATGATTACCTCATAATAATTAATTTATCTTGTTGATTTTTTGGCAACGTTTTTATGTAGTCCATAAACACTTTCTGGTTAGACGATGTTAATACACTAAAATCTACAGGAACTATGTCTGCTTTTCCTAAGTGATCGAGGATTTGCTTTTGAGCTGTTAGAATTCAGGGTTGATGGTCGAATCGGATGCATTTATTTTCGGTCCCGTTTATCAAACAAATTGCGCGACAGCCGTATCGCTAAAGCCTTTGTCTACCCGCGCGCTGGAGGACATTTTTGCCCGAGCATGGCGTGAAGTGGGCCCCGGTCATGACGCACTGCCGAATAAAAATCGCTATCGTGGATGCTCGGGGCACAGCACTCGCGTAGGCGCCGCAGTCGATATGGCCACAAAAAAATACAGTACCGCGCAGATTATGCAGGAGGGTACCAGGAAGAAGCCAGAGACGGTAATGCGATATATCAGGCATGTTGATGCTCATGCCGGCGCCATGGTCGACTTCATGGATAAATACGCTCAAAGCTAAAAGCTTTAGTGCTGAATTCTTTAGCACTACACGTCTTAACCGCGAAGCGCGTAGTCATCCTGCCTTACATAGTGAAGTCCACTCCTCAAGATCCATATCAATCTAAGGAGGAGTTTATGTTACTAATTACTGGCCAAAATTTTTCCATGCTAATGCATGTTTCTTCGACTCAACCTGAAGGTAATACTCAATCTCTTTCCAAACAGATTCATTTGCATCAGACGCTGTGACTAATGCCTCAACAAGTCCCGTAGCAACTGCTATTGCTAGCTCCTCATTATCAGAAGTCATACCCAATTCAATGTGCTGGAAAAGAGATAGTTTCTCATTTTCATTAAAAAAACTTAAATGTTTAACAATTGATTTACCAACTAATGAAAACAACAAGATCGGAGCTGGTGCGTCTGGCATCCAATACTCAAGGCATTTCTTGACGTCATTCTTTAAAAACTCATTTCTATCGATCACAAAACTTATGAACTCATCAGTTTTCTTTTTCATGGTCAACAGTCTTCAAAAAGATGAATCCTTAATGAATTTCGAGAATTTCATTTTTAGTTGTTTATCTGCAATTTTTAATTTTAAATCCTTTATTTTCAATTTCTTACTGGTTATCCAGTTTAAAGGTCTTCAGTCATTGCTTTATAACTTGGATCCACGATTGATATTACTTCTACTATCTCTGTGCTTGTGACAATAAGATAGTGGTTTAGCTTCTCATCATTATGAATTTCGAAGCTTTGTTCGTTAAACCAACGTAGATAACCAGAGTCATTCAAGGTGTATATTCCTAAAGTTAATTTACCACACAAATCATTTTGTAACTTAAGTAAATCCCCTTCATCCGTCAATCGGAAGGAATAGATCCAATCAAATGATATTTTTACATCATCTGTTCCTCCGTCTTCGCTTGGTGAAAGTTGTATCTCCAAGATTCCTCCGGAATATCCTATAGACACAAGGAACCTATTCTTAAGATCTATGCCTTCCAACGTGACTTGATTCAAGTTCTCACTCATTTTCATACCACTTAGCAATATTAATTAACACGACTATTCATCTGGTCCTTTTTAGTCTTAATCATACTCGGTCAGCTCCCTAAGTAACTACCACATTCACAGCCTTCAAGATAGCTGCGCGTCAGCAGCCGGGCGCTGCGCCGAATAACGGCAGTTTGAAAGGGACAGACCGGCGCACTGAACCTCACAACGCATACAAGCGTCTGTGAGAGGCTCTTTTAAAGATTTGTGTACCTATCGTTTCTTTCTGATCAACGAATCATACTCACCAAAATCAGGGAATCCATCATAATTTCCGGTCAAATCTACGGTTGTTTGACTCTCTTCCAATTATAGGGATTAAACTGTTCCTCTCTTATTACAGCACTACTATTTTAGCTTCTACCATTTCGCCTTGAGTTTTAGTAGATGTTGTATTTTCGTAAAATATCAAGCGCCCTTTTAATCGCCACAATGGGGGCAGCCCTAACCCTACGCCACAGCTGGCTATCAACGGGCACTTGCTGGAGCCGATGGGCTTTACCATTGGACACTATAAATTAATAATCGTAACCCTTGATAAAAAGCCATTTTTATTAAACTGAAAGTTAATTGATTGCTCGCTATTTTTGTATTTAATCCATTTATTCACGTAGCCAATCAACAGATCTAATTTACCTCCTCCGGATGCATCAGGTAAACCGAAAAACTCCATCACATTTTTTTCGACAGATGATTTATTAAGGTTGTGACATAACTCGTAATCAAAGGCTGAATAGCCTTCATCATTTTCAAGATAAAAATGAATGTGATTTAGCTTTTCATTTCTAAATCCTGCCTCGGCTCCAGATTTTAAAAATTTATAGTATTTTTCCTTACCAATAGATTCATTATATTCAACAGGGTCAGATGTCAATACTGTACTTTCACCCAGCAACTTACAAAATGCTAAAAATTCGGAAGATTTTTCCCCATTATTGATTGCTGAAATACCAGCATCCCACACACTTATCATTTTATAACCCCTGACTGACGGTTTCTCTTAATAATTTGTTTAATAGCGTCATCAACTTGCTTTGAATTATAGCCACATTCAACCATATTGTTCTTCAGGGCATCAGTATCATGACAGACTGCTCCACATAAATCTAAAGCATCTTGCTCAACTTGAGCTGCTGTGTTTTTCCCGCCATATGTAGGCCCAGCTCTGTGAACATCTTGGAGTACTTCCACAGCCGTCGCATTTTGATACAAATTCTTTGATTCTGCATCAGTCAAAGGACGTCCATTTGGCAAGAGCCCACCGCTTTGCAGGCCATGTTCTGGCATTCAGCGATTTCTTTATCCTTCTGAGCCTGTTGTTTCTGGCTCAGAGAGCTATTCTCAACTAAATTGGAGGTAACTCTTTTTTAGCCATTTCAGCCCAAAGTGGGTTTATTTTTCCTAGGTATTTTAGCAGTTTGGGGAAAATTATTTTCCTGCAATCTTCATGCTCATCAACTCGATGTAATAATTCATACTCCACGGCCATTTGATGAACTACGGGATAGATAATCCAGTAAAACAACTCATCTAAATCCTTGGTAGATTTTCTTGAGAATTCAAAGCCTCTCTCCGAATAAATATATTCATAGCGATCCTCAGATATGTGAAGGTATGGCTTTCCGTAATCTGAAGGCTTTGTCAGAATAATCAATGAATTATGAGAAGCGTTGACTTTAGAACCTAACCGGAAAACTTCATTCTGGATTACTCTTATATCTTCCATTTACTTAATCTCCTTCAGATCGCCCAAGTATCATATAATGATATTTAACTAATACCTACATCGCCATATCTACCCGCCATCTTCCGACGAAATTATTCGAACTGATCTAATGTTAGTGCGAGTTGCGCTACTGTTCTTCCTTCGCCCTCGCAAAATTCAACTTCATAAGCCTCGTATGGTTGACTATAAGTATCTATTATTGTTCCTTTCATACCATTTTTTAGGTTATTTTCCGGCATGTCAATGATTAGAGTGATAATGTCAAATTTCGCATGTATCAACTCATTTAATAACATAAATAAAACCCAGCTCTTAGATAATAATCACTTTCCTTTTAAAAACTTATTATCTTCGTACATACGATCAAAATATGAAACGACCACTACATTCAGGCCTGAATCTACATCGTCTTGACTAAATAATTCTTTTTTCATCACCGCCATTCTTGATAATGGAAAATGTATTTATTGCTAATAATATAATAAAGAGGTGATTAAGTACCACAATTAATTTTCTTCAAGCCCGTAGTTACCAGTCTAGATCATTAATGATGATTGCAACTTTTTACTTTTGGGCCTTTCTTTAAACACTAAAACTCGGTTAATTTGGCCTGCACCTCATGTCAGGCAGGGTATTTCTCTGACAGATACCTTAATAATACGGCTACATTTTTCAAATTATGACCAATCAGAAGATCTTTATTGCTCATCTGAACAAGAATATCGTAATCTTCGTCTAACTGACCAATATCAAGTTCTGTTGGTAAGGTATAAGGGTCATAGATTTTCTCACTAGGAATACTCCAGTAAAAATCAGCATCTACTTTAAAACTATCAACACCTCGACTCCTCAAGTCTGAGAAAATTCTAGTTATTGCTTTTTCAATTACATCCAAATTAACTTCCATAATTTACTCCTTACCATTTTTAATTTCACTTATGTTCTTATGGAACGTTTTTATCTCCTGCTCAAGATGACGAATACGACCATCAATAATACTTTACCTCACTTGTTCATTTGGTGCGTTCTTAAGGTAACCTTTGTTATCGAAAGAGTCTGGGTTATTTTTGTATGCTTCAAGCTTATCTTCATGAATACGAATTTGTTCTTCAAGTGATTTAATCGATCTCTGATCTGAAGCATTTAGATTTTTATCGCGGCCCTGTTGTTCATCCTCTGGTTCCCATCCACCAGGAGTTCCAGATCCCACGCCGCCATATTCATTCTTCTCAGCATCTGTCAGATTAGCGCCAGCTCTCGGGCCATCAGCCTCTTCTGAATCATCTGTCGAGCAGGCTCGGCCAAATGAGCACGCTGTTGTCTTATCCAGCAAGTCAGTCACATTATTAAGCCCTTCCTTGAGCCCTGAAGCAATATTCTTATCCGCAATCTGTTTCACTTTGTCACCAGGCCCTACGGGTGCCCCAGGGACGGGGACTGGGACTGGGACTGGAGCAGGAATAGGCCCAAACATATTGTTCTCCACCGCATTCTTCCCGGCACCCGCTCCAGCTCCAATCCCCATGGACGAATCCGCCGCAATACCGCCCGCAAGGCCTGCAGCAAGCTGGCTCAGGCTACTGACAATTTGCTTCTGATTTTCTGTCAGGCTGCTGATGTCGGTGTCCGGATACATCACTTTTACAATCGCCCGCGCAGCTAGCTCACCACCTGCTGCGCCAGCCGCACCCGCTGCTGCACTGCTGCCGGACATCTGAGCCAGCACGGCACCCGCTACGGCGTGCGCCATGGTGTTTGCTACCAGATTAGTCTTTTCTGTGCCGTCAGCGTTGTATGATGTGGTGGCTTTCTTTATAGCATTAGCAATATATGGTGCCATCGCGCCGCTGGCTGCCGCGCCCATGTTGTTGGCACTTAAGCCGCCAAGCGCACCCGCGACTGCACTGGCCACCATCGAATAAGTTCCACCAGTACCCCACTTATCCGCCACGTCCTTATATCCAGAATCGTTTCGAACCAATGTGTTGAAATCTTCATTAGATAAGCTGGCGTATTCAGGATGTTCCTTCAGGAGGCGGTCTGAGGTCTCTTTTGCAGCTTCATCCAGCTTGTAGGCTTTGACATCACTGACAACCTTGCCCGCCAGTTCCTGTACGCCTTGTGCAAAAGCCATCTGGTTTTCGACTTTTTCCTTATCGAAAATCTTACCAATACTGCCGTTCGCGTTATCGGTATCGCGGCTCAGATCCGCTACATCCTGCTTCTGGTTCCGTTCATCTCGAACCGTAATGGTGCCAGCTGAGATCGCAGATTGTGTTGTGCCGGATGCACTTCCATTCAAATTCACTACTGCTGGCAGCGCGGAGCCTGCAAATTGCTCTCCCGGTTTATTGTTGCTGTTATATCCTCCACTGATACCCATTGCCGCACTGCTGGCGCTGTAAGAAGCATGATTATCTATGCTTCCCCAGCCCAGTGTGCCGGTAGACAGGTGATTGTCTGCCGCTTGGGCGGTTGAGGCGATTACAGCACCATTTAGCTGTGTATGATTGCCAACGTAAATGTCATAGCCACCGTCACCCGCAAACAAACCGCTCTGATCCCCGACGCTTGCGTATTCACTCTTAACTTTGCTCTTGCTAATACTCAGCCCAGCCGAGCCAGTCATACTGCCAAAGGTGAAACTGAAACCACCGCTGGCGCTCTGCTGCTTACTTTGGTAGTTGTCGATATCCTGCAGGCTGGTCAGTGTGAGGTTGTTACCTGCATCAACGGTGATACGGTTACCCAGCGCCTGGGCTCCGGAGAGTAGCGTATTGTTCCCACTGCTCAACGTCAGATTATCTTTCGCGTTGACGCGGCTATTAACGTAAGACGTTGTGTTGCCATTCTCCGAGCCGCTGGCCATGAACCCGCTGGCCTGCACTCCAATACCGGTTTCCTGACCAATAGCAATATGTACGCCCGCACTCCAGCCAGATGACTTATTGCTACTCTTCTGATCGCTATTGTTGCTGGCGGCGATCAGGTTGAGGTCATGCGCTGCGGCAAGAGTGACGTTACCTCCAGTGATACCGCTGCCGGTCAAATTCAGGTCACCACTGGCACCGTTTGCACCCGTGGCAACCACAGTGACATTACCACCGCCGTTAAGCGAACTGCCGCTAATCGTATTGGCGTTGTATTCTGAAGAAGACTTGCTTTTGCTGGCACCGACGCTCAGCTCAATCTTAATGCCGGCATTATTTAAATCACCCTTAGCTAGGGCTGCCGCAGACTGTCCTGCCGCTCCTGACATTGCCCAGCCACTCTCCAGCATTTTTACCGCGTTAAGCGCTTTAAGACGTTCGTCTCCTGCCTGTCCGGCCTCTTTAGCCTGTGACCCCAAACTCAGTAACGCGTCAGTAATCGGGCTGGTTAGCCTTAAGGTCAGACCACTTTGTTTCTGCTCAAAGCTCTGACGGCGCGTTAACGTGTCGTTGCCCGGATCGATAGTGACCGAGCCGCCGACCAGGCTTATGTCCTGCTTAGCAATCACATCCGATCCCGCTACGTGCGCGTCCTGACCCGCAACCAGCGTAACGTTGCCACCCGTGCTGCCAACGGTACTGGCGCTCTGACTTTCTGTCGTACCGTCCTGCTTAAGCTGCTGTTTCGAGGATGCGCTGCCAAAAGTGACCCCAATTCCGCCACCGCTGAACATGCCGCTCTTCTTGGTTTCACTCAGCCGATAGCTGCTTTGTGTATCGGTTGCCGCTGCAATAGTGAGATCGTTGCCAGCTTTAAGACCAACATTGTTTTCACCGACAACGGTGGAGCCTTTTAGGGTCAGATCATTACCTGCGACGATTGAAATCTGGTCGCCATTTATCTGAGAAGCTTTTCCAGTGGTTGAGCTGTCTTCGCTGATGGTGTGAGTCGTTTTCTTGCTGAACAGGCCTTTTTTTGTTTTAGTTTCTTCCTTGTAGGCATAATCACTTTCCGTCGCCGTGGTGATATTTACGTCGTGGCCGGCCTGTAATCCAATATCTTTGTTTGCGGTGATGCTTGCGGCCTGAGTGGTGATGTCATTTCCGGCAAGCATCGTCGTGCTGCCGCCACTGACAATTTCAGTGCCCTGCTGGCGCACGGTTTCGTTGATAACCGTTTTTTTACTGCCTCGTTCACTGTCTCCGGAGCGGCTCTCAACTGCATTCAGATTGATATCACGCCCCGCCTGCAGACCAATATCGCCTTCCGCTGCCAGGGCTGCTGCCTGGCTGGTAATATCCTGCCCGGCTACCAGCGACAGATTGCCGCCGCTGGAAACGGTCGTGCGTTCAGCACCGGAGCTATGCGCTTCCTTGTTGCCGTTTTTGCGGCTTTCGCTGGTCTCGATGCTGTTGAGACTGAGGTCGTGCCAGGCATTGAGCAGCAGATCGCCACCTGCGTTCAGTGAGGCACCGGTGATGTTGATATCGTTGCCGGACTTCAGGCTGAGCGCATCCAGTGACGTGATCGCCGCCGTCTGGCCAAGCAGCGTCTTGCTTGCCTGCACTGGCCCGTTGCCGCCGATCGTCCATTGTGAGCTGATGGTGGTGTTGTTGATGTCACCGTTAACGCTTTCCAGCGCCACCTTTTTACCGCTGATTGTCGAGCTGACGTTGTTAATGCTATTCAGCGCAGTGAGATTCAGCTCGCCTCCGGCTTTAATCAGACCGGCTTTAAGGTTGTCGATATTGTTCTGGCTGTCGGCGTTGACAGCGTTCTGCGCCACAATGCTGCTGGCGCTGTTGGTGATGTTACCGCCAGAAAGCGTCACGTTGTTCCCGGCAATCACGCTGCCGTTGTTCATCGCCGCATCTTTTTCGGACAGGTACACTTTCGGCACCATCACCGTCTGACCATTCACCGAGGTGGCTTCCCACCAGATGATGCTCTTATCCAGCGAAGCAACCTGATCCGCAGTAAGCGATACGCCAAACTGCAGGCCTAAAGGCTGCTGTGACGCGGCGGCGTTATCCATCAGATAACGCATCTGGTCCAGATCGGAGCCCACGCCGTTCAGATAGCGGCTGCCGGTCTGATTAAGAACGATGTTGCTGACGTAACGCGTATCAAATGCCGCATCACCAAGGAAGCGGTAATCGTTGTCAGGCTTGAGACTCAGCCTGTCCAGCAGATAGGACGAACCGAGGAAAGTATTTACGTCGGTATACTGCTGACGGCTTTCCTGTGGCGCGCTGCCAGGCTGTTTACCCAGCAACTGATTGAGATCGCCAAACAGGCTGGCGTCCAGCTGCCCCAGACCGTTTAATTTCGGGTTAACGGTGATGAGATAGGGACTGCTGCTGGTCAGGCTACAACAAGATGCAGCAGCGCCGCGATTTGGCATTTCTGCATATGGCATATGCCACGTTGCTGCGTGTCAGCGAACTTGGACGTCTGCGCGTGCGGGATCTCTCTCGCGCACAAGATGGCCGAATCATTCTTGATGTGGCCTGGACCAAAACGATTGTGATGACCGGTGGCCTGATAAAAGCGCTGGGCGATCTGTCTTCGCAAAGACTTACGGAGTGGCTAAATAAATCAGGGCTGATTCACAAACCGGATGCATTTATCTTCGGTCCTGTTCACCGTACTAATTGCGCGACAGCCGTATCGCTAAAGCCTTTGTCTACCCGCGCGCTGGAGGACATTTTTGCCCGAGCATGGCGTGAAGCGGGCCCCGGTCATGACGCGCTGCCGAATAAAAATCGCTATCGTGGATGGTCGGGGCACAGCACTCGCGTGGGAGCAGCTATCGATATGGCCTCGAAAAAATACAGCACTGCGCAGATTATGCAGGAGGGTACATGGAAGAAGCCAGAGACGGTAATGCGATATATCAGACATGTTGATGCTCATTCCGGCGCCATGGTCGACTTCATGGATAATTACGCTCAAAGTTAAAAGCTTTAGTGCTGAATTCTTTTAGCACTACACGTCTTAACCGCGAAGCGCGTAGTCATCCTGCCTTATATGATGATGTCCACTCCTTGAGATCCATATCAATCTATGGAGGAGTTTATATCACTAATTACTGGCCAAAATTTTTCCATGCTAATGCATGTTTCTTCGACTCGACCTGAAGGTAATACTCAATCTCTTTCCAAACAGATTCATTTGCATCAGACGCTGTGACTAATGCCTCAACAAGTCCCGTAGCAACTGCTATTGCTAGCTCCTCATTATCAGAAGTCATACCCAATTCAATGTGCTGGAAAAGAGATAGTTTCTCATTTTCATTAAAAAAACTTAAATGTTTAACAATTGATTTACCAACTAATGAAAACAACAAGATCGGAGCTGGTGCGTCTGGCATCCAATACTCAAGGCATTTCTTGACGTCATTCTTTAAAAACTCATTTCTATCGATCACAAAACTTATGAACTCATCAGTTTTCTTTTTCATGGTCAACAGTCTTCAAAAAGATGAATCCTTGATGAATTTCGAGAATTTCATTTTTAGTTGTTTATCTGCAATTTTTAATTTTAAATCCTTTATTTTCAATTTCTTACTGGTTATCCAGTTTAAAGGTCTTCAGTCATTGCTTTATAACTTGGATCCACGATTGATATTACTTCTACTATCTCTGTGCTTGTAACAATAAGATAGTGGTTTAGCTTCTCATCATTATGAATTTCGAAGCTTTGTTCGTTAAACCAACGTAGATAACCAGAGTCATTCAAGGTGTATATTCCTAAAGTTAATTTACCACACAAATCATTTTGTAACTTAAGTAAATCCCCTTCATCTGTCAATCGGAAGGAATAGATCCAATCAAATGATATTTTTACATCATCTGTTCCTCCGTCTTCGCTTGGTGAAAGTTGTATCTCCAAGATTCCTCCGGAATATCCTATAGACACAAGGAACTTATTCTTAAGATCTATGCCTTCCAACGTGACTTGATTCAAATTTTCATTCATTTTCATATCATTATGTCATTTTTTATAACATGTTAAGTTATCAGGTCATCTTTAGTTTTAATCATCAGAGCTACAAACTCGTCTAAAGGGAATTTGACTGGTTCTTCCTCATGTATGATTCTACTATCATGAAAAAATTCAACTTCAAGATTTTTTGGTCCTTTATCTTGATTAATTTGACAAAGAATTTGTCCTGCATACGAAATTTCTGCAGTGAGTTTCTCGTATTTAGAATCACTAAAAAAAACAACTTCAAAATAATTATTCATTTTTTACCTTTTTGGATCTAGAAAACCAGAAAATGAGCCATCAGCATTATAACGAACTCCTTTTCCATCAGGTAATCGAAATTCTACACCACCTCGGGATAAATCTGTTCTGACGGTATTGGTGTTACCTAACACTTCATTTACAAATTGTTTTGCAGCTTCATTTTTCTGAGAAACATTACCTTTTAGGGGGTCAAAAGATCCTCCAAGCCTTCCAGCATGTTTTTCCCATGCACGTGCAGCAGCAGATAACCCTTGATCATTAATTGGTTCGCTTGCTGATGATAAAAGGTCATTTTTATTGAATTTCTCGTCAAAATTACTACTTAATTGTTCGTTTCGAGCGCTATCTTCATCCTCAGGGCCCCAGCCATCCGGTGTTCCAGATCCTGTACCACCCATTTCATTTTTCTGTTCATTGGACAGATCTTTACCAATATTTGGCTTCTGGCTGTCGTTTGAGTCGGATTGATTTTGCGCAGACATCACAGCAAGGAGGACGCATACATCGCTCTTACGGCAAGTTTCGTCTAAACCTTCTTTCACTTTGTTAGTTAGGGCTAACGCTGCTTGTTCATTGGCTCCACCTTTTCCTGCTTCAGCCATCGCCGCAGAGTTCAGCGTTTCATGCGCCAGCATTTGTGACAACATGCCTGCGCCTGCCATATTATTGCTGATCTCATTCTTTCCGGCTTGTGCACCGGTCATCGAGCCAGCACTATCGCCACCTGCTAATCCGCCAGTCAGACCTGCTGCCAGGCTACCTAGGGCAACCAGCGTTTGTTTCTGCTCTTCGTTCAACTGACTTACCGGTATATCACCATAAAGAGATTTCTTCAGGCTTTCTCCGATAAGCGCTGTTGCTGCGGCACCAGCTGCACCTGCCATGCCACTATTACCACTGGCCTGAGCCACCACTGCCCCTAAGACTGCGTGGGCAATAATACGGCTTGATTCATTAGGTGCCGTCTTTTTGATAATTTCAGCCAGATAGGGTGCTGCTGCTCCAGACAGCGCTTGAGCAATATTGCCGCCAGCCAGACCCTGAATCGCCGCAGTGGCGGCCTGAATGCCTTGCTGAATTGCACTACCGGTTCCCCACTGGGCCTGAGTCGTTTTATAAGACGAAGTGTTGGTCAATAACTTGTCATACGCCGCCCGTTCTTCTGGAGTGGCATAAGCATCTGGTGCACTGATACCTTTTGCTTCAAGTTCCGCGCGACCAGCATTAATCGCCATAATTTTGCCTTGAGTCGCAGCTATGTCGACTGCCTGCGCTCCAATTTCGCCAATCAACTGTGCGGTTTGAAGTCGTTTTTGTTCTTTTTCTTTGTTAAATATTTGACCGATACTGTCATTGGCATTTTCAGTGTCGCGGCTAAGGTCTCTCACATCCTGCTGCTGGTTTGCCGTGTCGCGAATAACTATTGTACCGTCAGCTACTGCAGACTGTGTGGTGCCCTCAGCATGCCCCTTTCCTCCTGCGCCGGCCAACATGGTGTTTGCCATATTACCGACAAACTGCCCACCCATACTTGCGCCTGAGCTGATGCCAATCCCTTGATGCTGTGTTTTGTAATCTGCCTCATTATGAATATCAGTAAACCCGAGCGTGCCGGTATCAAGACGGTTTTTGTCGGCATCAGCCTGGCTGGCAATGACCGCGCCATTAAGTTGCGTGTGGTTGCCAACCGTAATGTCGAAGCCACCTTTTCCGGCATAAATGCCGCTCTGCTCAAGAACACTGTCGTAATTGCTGTGCATCTTGTCCTGGCTGGCATTGATGTAACCTGAGCCCGTCATGGAGCCGAAAGTGAAACTACCTCCCGCACCAAAGCTCACCTGCTTCGAGTCATAGTTGTCGCTATCCTGCAGGCTGGCTATCGTCAAATCACGTCCAATATCAGCTGTGACACTGTTACCATTCACCTGCGCACCGCTTAGCGTGGTATCGCGGCCGCTGGAAATGGATACTTCACCTCCACTATCCAGCGTGGTCTCAGTCCAGACTGTACCGTTGCCTTTTTCATGACCTTTGGCGCCATTGACGCTGGCAAAAATACTGAGACCCGCACTTCCCGACCCTACGCCAAAGCTGATACCTATACCGCCACCGCTACTGCTGTTCTTTCCAGTGGTTTGCTGCGTGTTGGCAGTCGCGGCGAGTGTGATGTCATTTGCAGCATGCAGAGAGGTATCGCCGCCGGCTTTCAGCTGACTGCCTGCAATTAACAGGTCTCCACTGTTGATGCCGTTTCCTTTACCCGTTGCATCAATACTCAAATTATTACCGGCATTGATACTCGAGCCGCTGACGGTGTCTGATTTTTGGTGTTGTTGTGATTTGGATTGTTGCGTGGTCAGCGACAGACTGATGCCAATGCCGTTATTTGGATCGCCATTAGCCTGAGCAAGCTGACTGGCCTGACCGGTCTGCACACCAGAAAGTACTGATTTGGTTGCCTGTAGTGCAAGAAGCCTGTCATCGCTTTCATTTTTCACATATTGCACAGTTTCTATAGTACTGTTCACGGCTTCAGCCACTGCCCCTGAAAGCGCCAGAGTCAGCCCGCTAGTACGTTGCTCGAATCGTTCATCACGCGAACGTAAATCATGGCCTGGCGTGATCGTCACGCTATCGCCTTGCAGTGCCATGTTTGAACCGGCAATCAGGTCGGCTCCGTTTACCAGTAGCTGCTTACCTGCTGTAATCGACACATCACCAGCAGTGCTGCCCACCGTGCTGATGCTTTGGCTCTGCGTCGTGCCTTTGTCCTTAATCTCATGCAGCGTTTTGCTACTACCAATACTAATTCCTAGCCCACCGGTACCCATCAAACCGCTTTTTTTGGTTTCCGAGAAACGCCAGGTTGAATCCGTGTTGGTTGCGGCAGCTATTTCAACATTATTGCCTGCACTCAAAGCGACTTTGCCATCACCGACCACCTGCGAACCGGTAACGAGCAAATCATTTCCGGCAGAAATGGAGACATTATTCCCACTCAGCAACGTGCCTTTTTCATTGGTTGCGCTGTCTTCCTGAATGGTGTGCGTCGTCTTTTTGCTTAATAGACCTTTTTTGGTTTTGGTTTCTTCTTTGTAGTAATAATCGCTCTCAGTCGCAGTGCCCAGATCCACGTTATTCCCGGCGTGCAACGTAATATCCTGTTGAGCCGTTACATCACTTGCATGGCTGATAATGTCGTGACCGGCAATCAGGGTTGTACTGCCGCCACTTGCAATTTCAGTGCCCTGCTGACGCACTGCTTCGTTGATAACCGTTTTTTTACTGCCCCGTTCACTGTCTCCGGAGCGGCTTTCAACTGCATTCAGATTGATATCGCGTCCCGCCTGCAGACTAATATCGCCCTCGGCTGCCAGCGCTGCCGCCTGGCTGGTAACATCCTGCCCGGCTACCAGAGTCAGGTTGCCGCCGCTGGAAAGTGTTGTGCGCTCGGCACCGGAGCTATGCGTTTCCTTGTTACCGGTTTTACGGCTTTCGCTGGTCTCGATGCTGTTGAGGCTGAGGTCGTGCCAGGCACTGAGCAGCAAATCGCCACCTGCGTTCAGTGAGGCACCGGTGATGTTGATATCGTTGCCGGACTTCAGGCTGAGCGCATCCAGCGACGTAATCGCCGCCGTCTGGCCAAGCAGCGTTTTGCTCGCCTGTACTGGTCCGTTGCCGCCGATCGTCCATTGCGAACTTGCGGTGATGTTATTGATGTCGCCGTTGACACTTTCCAGCGCCACCTTTTTACCGCTGATTGTCGAGCTGACGTTGTTAATGCTATTCAGCGCACTGAGATTCAGCTCGCCTCCGGCTTTAATCAGCCCGGCTTTAAGGTTGTCGATATTGTTCTGGCTGTCGGCGCTGACAGCGTTCTGCGCCACGATAGTGCTTGCGCTATTGGTGATGTTCCCGCCGGAGAGCGTCACATTGTTCCCGGCAATCACGCTGCCATTGTTCATCGCCGCATCTTTTTCGGACAGGTACACTTTCGGCACCATCACCGTCTGACCATTCACCGAGGTGGCTTCCCACCAGATGATGCTCTTATCCAGCGAAGCAACCTGATCCGCAGTAAGCGATACGCCAAACTGCAGGCCTAAAGCCTGCTGTGACGCGGCGGCGTTATCCATCAGATAACGCATCTGGTCCAGATCGGAGCCCACGCCGTTCAGATAGCGGCTGCCGGTCTGATTAAGAACGATGTTGCTGACGTAACGCGTATCAAATGCCGCATCGCCTAGGAAGCGGTAATCGTTGTCAGGCTTGAGATTCAGCCTGTCCAGCAGATAGGACGAGCCAAGGAAAGTATTTACGTCGGTATACTGCTGACGGCTTTCCTGTGGTGCGCTGCCAGGCTGTTTACCCAGCAACTGATTGAGATCGCCAAACAGGCTGGCGTCCAGATGCCCCAGACCGTTTAATTTCGGGTTTACGGTGATGAGATAGGGACTGCTGCTGTCGCCCGGGACGAAGTAGCCATTGTCACTGGTGGGGAGCGGATAGGCGCTGGTATCCACCGCTGAAGCACCATAGCTGCCCAGAGCCGATGGTTTTACTGCGCTGCCTGACGCCAGTTCAGCGGCCTTACCAAGGTTCGCGTTGCCCTGTTGTTTGCCATTGTGATTTGAGAGCCCAACGGTTTCAGGCTGTGCATTTTGCAGCGACGTGCCACCGTTGACCTGCTGCAGGGCATTTTGCAGCTGGTCGCGCCATTCAGGAGAATTAATCGCCATTTTATCTATGGCGGCGAGCTGCTGGCGCTGCTGAGCTGCCACCTGGCCGATTGCGGCGAGCTGATTTAATGCAGGCGCATTGACAGTGGTGCCTGTCCAGCCGGCATTGGAAGTCGTGGAGGTATTGCTGATATCACCACTGAAGCTGGCGTTAACGTTGCCGCCTGCCTGAATGGCGGCACGATATACGTTGCCGCTACCGGTAGTTTCATACGCCGGACTGTCATCAAGCGTGTATCCAAATGAACTCGACGTAGCGCCACCACTATAACGGTAAATCTGATAAGCCGTGCTTGTGCCATCAGTCCAGCTTTGGTTATTCAATTCCCTCCCTGACAGCGCCATATTGTTACTAGCAAGCAAAGAGGAGGCAGAATTATCAAGCTGCGCCGCCTGCACATTCAGGTCTCGGCCCGCTGCAATACGTCCTGCTCCTCCGCTTGCATTAGCGGTCACGGCTATGGACTGATATGCAATCTTTTGCACCTGGACATCAGCATTCGGCGCATAGCTGTAAGTATGGGTTTCCCAGTCATCACCATGTCCGTGGTGTTGTTGAGTTCCACTGACGTATTTATAGTAATCGCCGGGTTTAAACCACGAGAACGGGATCCTAACATTCGGTCCATTCGCCCATGACGGGGTAGCAAGCTGGGTTACCTCTTCACTAGTGATCAAGCCCTCACGCGTATTCAGCAGATGCCCGGTCCTAATCGTGATATCACCATTCTGTGACTCAATTGTTCCGGAAGTGTTGATTACCTCACCATTAGCATTCCCCGCCGCGTCGCGCTGCATCCACAGACTGTTGCCTGCCAGCATATCGCCACGCTGATTTTGAATGCTGTTAGCGTACAGGTAGAGATTCTGCCCGGCATACAGCAGCGCCGTGTTCACAATGCTGCCTGGCGAGGAAATGGTGAGGCTGCCACGCGTGCCGGTGAAACCATTGAGTGCTACGTCGCTGCGGCTGATCAGTGCAACATTGCCGCCGCCCTGCAGCGTGCCAGCGCTGTTCATATTGATGCGGTTACCGCTCAGGCTGCTGTCGCCGGTTCCGGTGGTGAGCTGGCCGTTGTTCGTCAGGTCGCCGCCAGCACTCAACGTCAGTGCCTGCCCCTGTAACGTGCCTTGGTTCTCAATCGCACCGTTACTGCTGATAGTAAGGCGATTACCGGCTACCAGCGTGTTGCGTGCAGTAAAGCTGTTGATCAGTTTCAGCGTGGCATCGCCCAGCGCTACCACCTGACCCAGCTGATCAAAACCGGTGCTCTCCAGCAGCATATTGCCGCCGCTGAACAGCTTACCCGCTGCCTGCTGCGTGACCTGGCTGGCCTTAACGTCCAGTTGATTAGCGCCCAGCAGCGTGCCACTGTTATTGAGCTGGCTATAATTGACCGCCAGCGAGCCACCCTGCGCAGTTCCCTGATTCAGCAGTTGCGAGCCGGTTAAAGTTCCCTGCTGATCGGCCAGCAAGGTGCCGCTGTTGCTGGCGTTGGCAGCATTCAGCGTCAGCTGCGCTGCCTGCAACCAGCCGCTATTGACGAGTTGAGGCGTTGTGAGCGTGAGCTCGCCCCCAGACAGCATTTTTCCGCTGTTAGTCGCGCTGCTGCTGGCGGTGATGCGGTTAGTTGCCCCCTGAATCAGGCCGTAGTTATACAACTCAGGCGTGGTCAGCGTCAGACCGCTCTGGCTTATCAGCGTCCCGCTATTGTTGTTGGTGATGCGGCCACGGGTGGTCAGCAACAGGCTCTTATCACCCTGCAACCGCCCGTTGTTAGTCAGTGTTCCAGTAGTGATCGTCAGATCACCACCCTGAATGCGGCCATCATTGCTAGCCGTCGCCGCCTGAACATCCAGTTTGCCACCCGATAACAGCGCACCGTTTTGCTGCTGCGTCAGCGTGCCGCCGAGCACTGCCGTCAGTCCGTTAACGCCGGAGATTTCTCCACCGTTGGTCAGCGTCGTGCCTTTCAGCGTCAGGTTTCCGGCAATCCACTGCCCCTGATTAGTGAGGCTGAGTGCGTTGAGCGCGGCGTTGCCGTTCGCGGTGATTTTGCTACCAGAGGTGGACGTCAGTGCATCGCTGATATTGAGCGTCAGATCGCCCGCGATCTGGATAGCGCCGTTGTTGGCAAGGCGGGTGGCGTTCAGCAGGATTTGCTGTCCCTGCCAGCTGCCGTTGTTGGTGATGTCATCACCGCTAATGTTCAGCGCGCCCTGCGTCAGTAGCTGACCGCCAGCATTGTTGATTAATTCACGTGCGGGCCGCGACTGTACCGCCATCATACGGAAACCACGGGTCGACGCCGGACCGATAGTCAGTGATTGTAAACCAATCAGACTGCCCTGATTGGTCACGCTGGCCGGGGTAATAGCCAGCGTTTTGCCCTGCACGCTGCCGCTGTTATTCAGCGCATCGCCACTCAGCGTCATCGCTTTATCCGCCAGCAGCGAGCCGCTGTTGTTCAGATTCTGCGCGCTGACCTGTGCCGTGCCCTGCGACAGAATTTCACCGCTGTTGCGCAGCTCACCCGCAACGTCCGCAGAGACGTCTGCGGTGCCCAGCAGCGAGCCCTGATTCTGCCAGCGGCCTGCGATAATTTGCGCGTTGTTACCCTGGATTGTGCCCGCCGTGTTGAGCTCAGTTGCGTTCAGCAGCAGGCCACCGCCGGTCAGCGTTTTGCCACCAGTTGCCTGAATTAAAGCGCCGCTCGACTGTGCATCCAGCGAGGAAGTTCCCTGCTATAAGCCACTGTTGCTCAGGCTGCTCCCGCGTAACACCAGATTATCGGCCAGCACCTTACCGCTGTTTTGCAGGTTACCCGCCGTCAGGCTGGCGTTACCGCCCGCCGTCAGGCTGCCACGGTTATCCAGCAGCCCGTCAGACTGACCTTTCAGTGACTCAATACCGTAAACCGTGCCACTGTTGGTCAGCGAGCCAAACTGATAGTCAATGCTGTTGCCCTGCCACACACCGGCGTTATCAGCGGTGGCGCCCTTCACTGCAAGAATACCGTTGCTGAGAAGCTGACCCGCGCTCAGGTTGCTCAACTGCCTGAAATTCGCGTTAAGTCCGTTGTCACCCTGCAGCAGGCTTTGATTCTTCAGCACATCACCAGACACGTTCAACTGCTGTGCCGCAATCGAACCGCTGTTATTCAGCGTGCCGCTCAGGTCTGCTTTCAGATTGGTTGCGGTGATGCGTCCGCTGTTGGTGAGGTCACGGCCGTTGATGTTGAAGTCATTAGCCACCTGTAACAGGCCCGCATTGGTCAGCTGTACCGGGGAAAGCGTCAGCGAACCGCCGCTAATAAGCTGGCCGCTGGCGGCGTTGGTGATATCCGCGCTGTTCATTAAGAGCGAGCTGTTACCCTGCAGCAATCCGGCGTTAGTCAGCTGAGGGGCTGTGATGCTGAGTCGGTTGGCCGCCAGCGTACCGCTATTAGTGATGTCGTTGCTGATGAGGGCAAAATCGTTCTGGCTCAGCAGCGTGCCGCTGTTATCCAGCGCGCCGCTCAGGGTGCCAAGGAACTGCGTGGTCGCCTGGGCGCTGCCGGCGTTCTGCCAGCTTTGCAGCCGCATATCGAGCGTGTCGGCCTGAATGCTGCCGTGATTATCCAGGCTGTCAGCCTGAGCAGTCAGCGTGCCAGCACTCAGTAACTGGCCGCCGGTTTTATTACTGAGCTTATTGCCCGTCACGGTCAGCGCATCACTGCCCTGAATCAGCCCGCTGTTAACTAAATCGCCCTGAAGCCTGAGTGCCTGCGCCAGCAGCCAGCCGCTGTTATCAACCGAATCTGTTTTAAGCTGTAGGTTCTGCTGACCAAGAATTTTTCCACTGTTATCAAGCGCTGCGGCGTTAAGTACGCCATCACCCGCACTTAACGCATTGCCGCTGTTATGCCAGCTGCCCGCCGTCACCGCCAGCTGCTGTCCCTGCAACAGGCCACGGTTAGTGAGCGAGTCTGCTGCGATCGTTAATTTGCCGTCACTCAGTAACGTACCGCTGCTGGTTATCACCTTGCCGCTAGCCTGCAGCGATTGTTTGCCCTGCAACGTGCCGCTGTTGTTCAGCGTACTGGCATCAACAGTGGTTGTCGCTGCGGCGATTTGACCGTCATTGGTCAGCGCAGCGTTTTGAAGACTGAGGTTGTTATCCGCGAGCAGCAGGCCGCCCTGCTGATTATTCAGCTGCGCGTTTGAGGCAAACAGGCTGGCAGCATTGATTTCGCCGCTGTTGGTCAGCGCGTCTCCACTCAGCGTCAGCCCTGCCTTGCTGGTGATGAGCCCGCTGTTAATCAGCTGCGGCAGATTGAGTGCAAAACTGTTGTCCGAACTCAGGGTGCCGCCCGCCAGATTGTTCAGGCGGTTGCCGCTGTAGGTCAGCGCCTTGCTGCCCTGAATCAGCCCGCTGTTGTCGGTTTGCACGCTGCTGAGTGAGAGCACCGGCGCTGACAATACGCCCTGATTTAGCAGGCTGTCGCTGCTGAGGGTGAGAGTCTCTGCGCCGGAGATGGCCGCGCCCTTACCATTCTGCAGGCTGCTTGTCGTGATGCCGGTGGTGTTACCGGCCAGCATGCCGCCGTTATCGAGTTGTTTGGCTGTGATGTTTAGATTTTTTCCCGCCGTCAGCTGGCCGCTGTTGCTGAGCCGATCCTGCGCCTGCAATCGGATATCGTTACCGGCTTTCGCGACGGCATTGCTGTCCGTGACAAGGGTTGCGCCATTAAGCTGAATATCACGTCCTGCCGTGATGCTGGTGCCACTGGTGGTGAGATTTCCTTTCGCCGTAACGCTGACTCCGGCGTCGCTGACCAGCGTCCCTTTGTTGAGCGTTGCATCCTGCTGTGCACTGAGCGCGACCTGTCCGGACGCTTTGTTTTCCCCACCAAGCGTCACTGATTCAGCATTCGCCGTCAGCGCCCCGCTGCTCAGGCTGTTATTCAGCGTCAGTTTGCCGCTGGCATCCAGCTGGATATCACCCTGCTTCGCCACCAGGTTACCGAGGTTAACCCCAACGCCCTTTTCGCTCGACACCAGATGAATACGATTGGCATACATGCCGCCAAGCGCGCCGGTATCCACTGCCACCGACGGCGCCGCACCTTCACCGGCAATCGGCGTGACGGAACCATCCGTGCCCACGCGGTTTGCCCCGACCGTAACAGACAGATCTTTCGCATGGATCCCGGCGTTGATCTCCGTTGCGCGCGCGACGATCGACACCGCATCGGCGCTGCTGCCATCCAGTCCCTGACCTTCGACGATCACCGATCCTTTCGTCACCTCCAGCGCAGCCAGATTGCCGTTGGCATCCAGCTGCGGTTTACCGGTGGTCAGCGTGACGTTCGGCGTGTTGATAAAGCCGCAGCCGTTACAGGTGATGCCGTACGGGTTGGCCACCATCACGTTAGCGGCTTTACCCGCCACTTCGGTGTAGCCCTGCAACTGCGAACGGTTGGCGCCAACCACTTCGTTGATGATCGCCTGCGCTTCATGCCCGGCTTTCAGATTAGGGTTGTTCTGGATCAGGCCGCCAAGCTGCGTCTGGGTAAGCTGACCGGTGGCGTTATTGAGGATTAAACCTTCTTTGCCTACGTTGTACTGCTGGTACTGGTTATGCGAAATCCCGGCGCCGTTGGGGGCGGCGATATTCACCACCGGCACGCCGTTGCCGGCGGCATCCATTTTCGTGCCCGGCGTTACCGGCGTAATTTGCGCGGCGACAACAGGCAGCATCGGCTGTGCCGCCACCAGATAGCAAATCAGGTAACTCAGCGCGCGACGGGCGAGGGAAACGGGTTGACGATCGTCCATAATCTTTGCCTCTTAGAAAACCAGCCCGACGCGGGCGTAAATGCTGACGTGATCCGGCTGGAGATGGCCGGGATAACTGAGGGGAATGCCGACGGTGTACTGGGTGTAGAAGTTGCGGCCACGCGTGCTGAGACCTAGTGCGCTGCCCCATAAGGTGCCGGTGGACTCGCGATTCTGCGCGTCGCTCTTTAACCAGCCGCCGTCGATGGCGGCCAGCGCGCTGACGTCGCCCAGAACCGGCAGCGTGAACAGGCTGTAACTCAGTTCGTTGCGCAGATAGCCACCGGCATCACCGGAGAGATACTGCTCCTTAAAACCGCGCACCGAGCTTTCGCCACCCAGCGTCAGGCGTTCACTACCGTACAGCCGATCCGGCGACCACTGGCCGTAAATGCTGCTGAGCAGCCACAGTTTGTCAGCCAGCGGCCGCTGGAAACTGCCGCTGATACTCCACTTGCGGAACTGTGCTTTGGGCAGGTCGCCGGTTTTGCCCGCGTCATCTTCGGCATCGAACCACGGCATGCCGCGGCTGAACGTTGGGTTGAGCGTAGCGACGCCGCCGAGGATTTTCTGAGTGTGATTGAGTCCCAGCTGCGCGCTGGTGATTTTGCGGCTGCTACTCTGCAACAAGGTATTGTTGAGATAGTTGTGGCTGGAGTAATGATTCAGGCCGAGCTGAACGCCGGTTTTGATATCGCCGTTACGAAACAGCACCCATGAACCGTTAAGCCGGTGCGACACGTTGTCGCCGTTGCTCAGCCAGGTAAAGCCGTTGTTAACGAAGCTGCTGTGATAGTTGCTCCAGCTGTAGCTGTAGTCGAGCAGGCCGTAGCCGTAAGGCACGCTGACGCCCGCCTGCAGGTTCTGCGCATCACGCCAGTCGCTGAAGGCGCTGCTGCGTCCGCCGCTGATAAACCAGCGGTCAGCCAGTCCCAGCAGATTGTTTCCCGTCAGCGAGGCGTTGAGCTGACCAACGCCGGTGCTTTTCTGTCCGCTGTTATCAAACCCCAGCGATGCGCTGAGCGGGAATTCCGGCGTAGCCGTAAGGTTAACCACCGAATAACCGGTTTTAGGCGACGGCTGTATTTCAATCTGCACCGGCGTGGTGCGCACGCGGTTAATCTGCTCCATGCCCTGCTCAATATCACGCAGGTTAAGCACCTTTCCTTCCAGACCGGGAAACGCCATCTGTAATGAACGCGGATGCTGGCCGTCGAGACGAATGGCGTCCAGTTTCCCTTCCAGCACCGGAATAATTAACTCGCCCTGCGATAAATCCTGTTCAATTAAAAATGCCCGGCTGGTGATATAACCGCGCTGCATATACCAGTCAGAAATGGCATGCACCAGCGAATTAATTTCGGTTAAGTTCAGGCAGCGATGAATATAAGGTGCGGCCAGCGATTGCTGCTGGCCGGCAGAAATTAGCGTGGCGTTGCGAATAGCGATATGCTGCACCGGGAAGCAGGGGCCGGCCTGACCGGAATCCGCTGCTGGCGTGCTCTGCGGCGCGGTAGCACTCCACAATGCATCACGCTGCTGCTGGTCATTTTGCAAACGTTGCTGTTGTTGGTTCTGAATATAATCACGGTCGCCGGGATTTAACGGTGCCGCAAATGCAGAAGTTGTGATCATACCGACGCACAGCGCCAGTGACATCCTTGTTTTTGCCATCATAGTAAGACTTAAGCGAAATTGATTGTAAGTTTTGTGTAAGCACTTTTGTGCAGAATATCACCTTAACAATCAGAAAGTTCCTGGCTCCTTATAAAAACTTTAATTTCCTGTTTATTCAATTTTATAAATCATGAAGTTTCCCCTTAACGCAAATAGTCAGTCATTCCATCATTTTCACCGATAATGTTTACTTTCATGGTCATGCATGTTGAATGAATTGATGAGGAAAATGCATATACAGAATGAGGATCTTCACTGCATTGATTAGCAGCCTGCGGGGAAAGTGGTGGTTGCGAGCCCCAATCGAGGCATAAGCGCCTACCTTTGGTTGTTACATTATAACATACTTTAGGCCCAGCAATGGTTGAACTGATCCCCAAATCCATCATCTTACCTAGGGTTGTCAATTTACAGGCAAGTGATTGAGTTGTTCATTATAATAACGGGGAATACATGTTTAAAAAGGGTTGGGTTAAGCAGTTTTATATACCGGTGTTTATTTCGCTCTATATCGGCGTACTTCTTAATATTCCGATTTTCATCCGTCGCTATACGCAACTGCAGTTTGATAACACCCTGTCATTAGTGACGGAGATCATCGCTGCATTTTGTCTGGTAATGCTGTTGACGTTGTTAACCTCATTAACCGGGAAATATCTATCACGCGTATTAATGACCATGCTGGTGCTATTCTCCAGCGCGGCCAGTTATTACATGATTTTCTTTAATATTGATATTGGTTATGGAATTATCGCCGCCGTATTAGCCACCGATTCATTAGACCTTTCTAAGGAGTCGGTGGGTTGGCACTTTATGCTGTGGATGGTGATCATCAACGTCATTCCACTTTGGCTAATCTGGCGCGGAATGCGCGGTAATTCCGTTACAAATATCAGTAAAAAGCGTTACTGGTCTTATAAAACTATCGCCATTGTTATTGCCGCATTAGGTTGCTGGTTGCCGCTAACGCTAATGGGCAAGGTGCAGGATGAACAGGATAAGATAAATAATCGCATGATGGCCAGCTACGGCGGCATTGTTGCGGGGACCTATTCACCGTCTAACTGGTTATCGGGCGTTGGCTTGCTGGCTTATAGTTCGTTCAGCCAGGCTGAAGATAACCGTAATCTTTACGACCCCGCAGAACACTTTAAATACATTCCACCAAAAAATGCGGATAACTTGTACATCGTGTTTGTGATTGGTGAAAGTGCCCGCCGCGATCATATGGGTTTATACGGTTACGATCGCGACAACACGCCTTATCTCGATCACGAAAAAAACCTCGTTCACTTGCAGGGCTATTCCTGCGATACCTCCACCAAGCTCTCGCTGCGCTGTATGTTTGTCAGAGAAGGTGGCGCCTCAGAAGCCCCGCAGCGCACGCTGAAAGAGATGAATGTCTTCACGGTGATGAAGAAGCAAGGTTTCTCGGAAGATCTCTATTCCATGCAGAGCGAAGCCTGGTTCTATAACAAAGTTATGGCCGACAGTTATTCAATGCGTGAATCTATTCAGGCGGAGAAGCGTAATGTCGGTAAGCCGGTGGATGATATGGCGTTGATTAATGAATTGCAGGACTCAATTCAGCGCCATCCACAGGGTAAACATATTGTGATTCTTCACACCAAAGGCTCTCATTATATGTATACCGAACGCTATCCACGCGCGTTTGCCCGTTATACCCCGGAGTGTCAGGGCATTGATGATGCTTGTAGCACGCAGGAGATGATCAATTCCTACGACAATAGCCTTTTGTATACCGATTATTTTCTCAAACAGACTTTCGATAGCCTGAAAGATAAAAATGCCATCGTGTTTTATGCCTCAGATCATGGGGAATCGATCTCCGATAATCTGCATTTCCACGGCACACCACGCGATCATGCACCGATGGCGCAACGCACGGTGCCGATTATGGTTTGGGCATCGGATAAGTTTTTAAGTGACAGTAATAACAAAGCATCATTTGCCAAACTTCAGCAACTGCAGAATGACAAAACGCCGGTATTCCACGAGAAGTTATTCGACTCAATATTAGGCTGCTCAGGTTTTGCCTCACCGGATGGCGGAATTAATTCACTGCGAAACTGGTGCGATCATTCTACTATTCAGAAGTAAGGTGACGATTCAAAGGGAGAACATATGACGCCAGAAATCAAAACGGAACGATTAATTCTGAAGCCGCTGGAAAGCCGCGATGGGCAGGCGATGCAAATCGCCTTCCCGCGCTGGGAGATCGTGCGTTATCTCAATGCCAATGTGCCCTGGCCTTATCCTGAAGGTGCCGCGCAGGATTATGTCGATAACGTGGTGTTGCCCGCTGTCAAGGAAGGTCGATGCTGGTGCTGGAGTATCAGACGTCAGGAGAAACCTGAGGAATTAATTGGGTTGATTGAACTGCGCGATGGAGAGAATGATAACCGCGGATTCTGGCTGGTACCTGAGTGGCAGCATCGCGGATTCATGAGTGAAGCCTGCAACGCCGTGAACGACTTCTGGTTTAAAACGCTGGGCCGCGAAGTTTTACGTGTGCCAAAAGCGGCGGTGAATACCGGCTCGGTGATGATCTCACGTAAATCTGGCATGCGTCTGATAGAAACCGGGAAAAAAGAGTATGTCGCGGGTGTTCTCGTTTACGAATTGTGGGAGTTAACCCGCGAAGAGTGGCTCGCATAAAAAACCAGCCAAATCAACGTAGGTCCGCCCGTTTATATCTTAATGCTCGTCACGGTCGCCATTTATGGCGACCGATCCACTACACATACCCCATCATCCGCAGCATCGACTGCGCCTGATTCATCGCTTCCGCGCGATGCGTCACGCCCAGTTTTTGGTACAGATTACGAATATGCGTTTTGATGGTGGTGGCAGCAACATCCAACTCGCCGGCGATCTGATCGTTGCTGTATCCCGAATAGATCAGCCCCAAAACCTGCCATTCGCGTTGGGTTAGCGGGCTGGTGCGGATCAGCTCCGGCACATCGGGATGGTTAATCAGGCGGCTAACAAAGCCTTCGTCAAAATGGGCAAACTTATGGCGATGATATTTATTGATCTCGCTGAGGATGCGTCTGGCGCGATGGTTATCGAGTTCATCCAGCGTATTCAGCTGAATCAACTGCCGCAATTGCTGCGCCATCGCTTCACCTTCAATCACGAAATGACTGACGAAACCGGTGCTGCGCGCCAGTTTCAGCGCTTCGGTCAGCGCCTGCTGTGCTTCTGCTTTACGCTGGGTTTGCCAGTAAATCTGATTTAACAGCAGTAGATTGCGATTCATGTCGCTCATCAGGTTGAGCGCGCGGGCGTTATCATTCAGCTCATCCAGCACCACTTCAGCCTGACTCATATTTCCCAGCAAGATCTGCGCGCGCGCCACGTTGCGCCACTGCCCTTGCAGGAAATGATTATTGGCGAACTCCGGTTTCGCCGTCTGGCGCATCCAGCTGCTGGCGCTTTGGCTGTCGCCGGTCATCTGCCAGAAAATCACCCGCACCTTATCGGCATTGGCGATCCAGTCGCTGTGCAGCGATCCGTTGTTAAGCAGATTCTCCAGCCGACTAAGGTGACTACGCGCGTTATCGAGATTGCCGCGCGCCAGTGAACACTGCACCAGCAAACCCAGGCACTGAATCTGCTGCTGTGGCTGATAACCTTTCAGCACTTTTATCCCTTCGCGCGCCGCCTGCTCCGCTTCGTCAAGTCGGCCCCACGCCCACAACAGTTGCGCGCGAATGCGCAGCAGGAATTCATGCATCGGGAACTGCGTCAGATGCTGCTCTTTGACCAATACAAACGCCCGATCCTGCATCTCATAAGCGGATTGCAAAAATCCCTGCGCGAACAGAATTTCACTCTGCTGGATCAGACTCCACAGCGCGTAATTCCACGCTTCTTCGCGACGCGCCATCTGCTCGGTTTGACGCATCAGCTTCAGCGAACTGGTTAGCTCGCCTTTGCAATGCATCACTTCGCCCAATACCGACGTGGCAACAATGCAGCTGTATTGACGGCTTTCCGGCAGCGCGTCGAGCGCCAGCATCGCCAGCCGCTCGGCTTCCTCAGCGTTACCGTCGTTGATTGAAACTTGCGCCAGCAGCGCGTTAAATTCGCCGCGCAGCACATCATCAATCTCTTGGCTGCAGGAGTGCTCAAAGCGCGTCAGCAAACTGCTCACTTCAGAAAAACGGTGCTGGCTCTGCATCAACCACGCCTGCAACAGCAGCAGTTTTGGATTTTCCAGCAGAATCTCCCACGGCAGCGCCTTGAGTGAATTTTCCAGCAGCGTGAGCTCACTCTGATTAAACAGCGTCCAGGCATATTGCAGCAGCACGTCGCGCAGCATTAGCGCATCACCGGCAGCAAGCGCATGATGGATCGCTTCGCCAGGAAAACCGAGGCGCATCCAGCTTTCAGCCGCTGCGCGATGCAGCGCAGGCAGTTCCGCCGCCAGTTCCCACTGACAGCGCTGACGCAAGAAGCTGCCAAACAGCGGATGATAGCTAAACCACTCGCCCGAGTTATCCATGCGCTGCAAAAACAGGCCCTGACGCTCAATCTCTTCCAGCCGCATCTGCCCTTGCTCTTCACCGGTTACGCAGGCAATCAGCGTGTCGTTCATCGATCGCAGCAGCGCGCTTTTCAGCAAGAACTGTCGCGTGGCGCTGTCGACGTTATTCAGCACTTCCTCCACCAGATAATCCGCCAGATGGCTGGCGTTAATGCCGGACAGGCGCCGCGCGGAATCCTGGGCAGAGCTGGCGCCCTGACGCGTCGAGAGCGCGATCAGTTGTAATGCCGTCGCCCAACCCGCCACGTCATCACACAAACGCCCGCTCTCTTCCGATTCCAGCGGGGTCGTCAGGCGGCAATCAAAAAACTGTTTGGCTTCGTGATGGGTAAACGCCAGCTGCTGGCTGCCCAATTCAATCAGCTGTTCACGCACGCGCAGGTTGGCAATGCCGAGCTGCGGCAAATTACGCGACAGCAAAATCAGCGTCACATTTTCCGGCTGGTTGCGGAGAAAGAAGCGCATCGCGTCATGAATCACGGGATTGGTGATGTGATGGTAATCATCAATGATCAGCCAAATCGGTTGCTGCAACGCCGCCAGCTCACTGAACAACTGGGCGAACAGCGCATTCAGATTGATGTACTGCCGTTTCTGCGCCAGTGCTTCGCTGGAGGCGCAGCCGCCCTGTGTGGCCTGCTGCAGGGCGGCAATTAAGTAATCGACGAAGCGTTCAGGTTGATTGTCGCCCTCATCCAGTGAATACCAGCCCAGATTGGCTTTCCCCGCCGCCCATTGTGAGATCAGCGTGGTTTTGCCGTATCCCGCCGGACTGGTCACCAACACCAAACGGTAATTGCCCGCCGCGCCCAATTTTTGCATCAGGCGCTCGCGCGCAACGGTGTTCTCCAGGCGGACAGGTCGGCTAAGTTTGGAGGGTATTAACATCGGTAAACGCTTCTCCCTAAACGTGGCGCATCATTATTTTACGCTTCGTAATTAATAGTCACATACGTTCAGACATTCATTTACCTAATGCAAGCGAACCCATTAAGCAGTCTTAACAAAAGCGACGGTTATCACATTCCTGCCACACTTTAAGATTTCCCTCAGCCTCTCCTCCCCGCTCATCCTCCCCGCTGAATTTGGTGCAGGAGGAGGAGCGCGTAATGGCTGACGCGCAGAATGAACCACATTCACCTCCGCCCCTACAGGACTGATTATGAAATTTGATCGCACCCGTTTTAAACACGCGCTAACCCGCCAATGGCGACGTTTTGGTCTGCACGATGCGCAAGAGATGACGCCGAATCAATGGTGGCAGGCGCTGAGTGGCGCACTCGCCGACATGTTGGCGGAGATGCCTGCGCCACCCTCCGCTGCGCCGCAGCGGCACGTTAACTACATCTCGATGGAGTTTTTGATTGGTCGTCTGACCGGTAACAATCTGCTCAACCTTGGCTGGTATAATGAGGTCAACGCGGCGCTGGCCGAGTGGAATATCACGCTGAGCGACGTGGAAGCGTGTGAAACCGATCCAGCGCTGGGCAACGGTGGTTTGGGTCGGCTCGCCGCCTGTTTTCTCGATTCGATGGCGACGGTCGGACAACCCGCCACCGGCTACGGACTCAATTATCAATACGGCCTGTTCCGCCAGCACTTCGTTGATGGCGCGCAGCAGGAGATGCCGGATAACTGGCAGCGCGACAGCTATCCGTGGTTTAACCACAACGCGGCGCTAACCGTGCCGGTGCATCTCGGCGGCAAAGTCATCACGCAGAATGGCGTTGTGCGCTGGGAGCCGGCGGTGCAAATTCTCGGCGAAGCCTGGGATCTGCCGGTGGTGGGTTATCAGAATGGTGTTACTCAACCGCTGCGTCTGTGGCAGGCGAAACATGCGCAGCCGTTTAATCTGCAGCGCTTCAATAACGGGGATTTCCTGCGCGCCGAGCAGCCGGGCATTGAGGCCGAAAAACTCACTAAAGTGCTCTACCCCAACGACCATCACGACAACGGCAAAAAGCTGCGCCTGATGCAGCAATATTTCCAATGCGCCTGTTCACTGGCGGACATACTGCGCCGTCACCAGCGCGCCGGGCGCAGCATTGCCAGCTTGCCGGATTATGAGGTGATTCAGCTTAACGATACCCATCCCACGCTGGCGATCCCCGAGCTGATGCGTCTGCTGCTGGATGAACACGCGCTAAGCTGGGACGAGGCGTGGCACATCACCCAGCGCACCTTTGCCTATACCAATCACACTTTAATGCCTGAAGCGCTGGAGTGCTGGGATGTGCGCATGGTGCGCGCGCTGCTGCCGCGCCATATGCTGATTATCACCCAACTCAATGCGCAGCTGAAAAAGCAGGTTGAAGCGCACTGGCCGGGCGATGACGCGACCTGGGCGAAACTGGCGCTGGTGCACAACAATCAGCTGCGTATGGCCAATCTCTGCGTCACCAGCGGCTTTGCGGTGAACGGTGTGGCAGCGCTGCACTCGCAGCTGGTGGTGAAAGATCTGTTCCCGGAATATCACGCGCTGTGGCCGGAGAAATTCCATAACGTCACCAACGGCATCACGCCGCGCCGCTGGATTAATCAGTGCAATCCGGCGTTGGCGGTGTTGATCACTAAAACTCTCGATCAGCCGTGGCTTACCGATCTCGATCAGCTGAAAGCGTTAGAAACCTACGCCGATCACGCCGCATTCCAGGCGCAGTATCGCGCCATCAAGCAGCAGAACAAGGTGGCACTCACGCAATGGATCGCAGAACGCACCGGCATCAAGGTGAATCCTGAGGCGATGTTTGATGTGCAGATTAAGCGACTGCACGAGTACAAGCGTCAGCATCTGGCGCTGCTGCACATTATCGCGCTGTGGCAAACGCTGGTGAGCGATCCGCAGGCCAACCTGACGCCGCGTGTGGTGCTGTTTGGTGCCAAGGCCGCGCCGGGTTATGTGTTAGCTAAAAACATCATCTACGCGATTAATAAAGTGGCGGCCACCGTCAACAACGATCCGCGCATTGGCGATCGCCTGAAAGTGGTGTTTGTGCCTGATTACAATGTTTCGGTTGCAGAGCGGCTGATCCCGGCAGCCGATCTGTCCGAGCAGATTTCTACCGCCGGCAAAGAGGCATCCGGCACCGGCAACATGAAGCTGGCGCTGAACGGAGCCTTAACCATCGGCACGCTGGATGGCGCTAATGTGGAGATCGCCGAGCAGGTCGGGTCCGATAATATCTTTATCTTTGGTCACACCGTCGATCAGGTCAGCGCGTTGAAAGCGGAAGGCTACTCGCCTGACGCATGGCGCAAAAAAGATGCGCAGCTGGATCGGGTATTGAAAGCGTTAGAAGACGGCACCTTTAGCGACGGCGACGTCACCGCGTTCGAGCCGCTGCTGCACAGCCTGAGCGCTAAAGGTGGCGATCCTTATCTGGTGCTGGCCGATTTTCGTCACTACCTCAACGCGCAGGCGCAGGCTGAAACCTTGTGGGCCGATCAACACGGCTGGACGCGCGCCGCCATTCTCAATACCGCGCGCTGCGGCATGTTCAGCGCCGACCGCGCCATCCGCGACTATCAGCAACGCATCTGGCAGGCCGCACGATGAACAGCACTATCACACCAACCGCCGAAATCGCCAGCGAATACATCGATGCCCACGGGCAGCTGCAATCGGTCTCTGCCGTTACCCGCCAGCGTTTGCTGGCGGCGATGCATCCCGCGAAACCGCACGCTTCGCCGCTGCCGCCGGTGCTGATCGTGCAGGGAGAACACGCGGAGATTGTGCTGCCTGCGACCGGTATAGCAGGCGAGTGGCAGCTGATCGCGGAACAGGGCGAAAGCTGGCAAGGGCACGGTATCGCCAACCAGCCCCTCGTTTTACCCGCGCTGCCTTTGGGTTATCACCAGCTCAGCTTTAGCGCCCAGCAGCAGGCATTTCACTGTCGGATTATTGTCGCGCCGGTTCGCTGTTACGAGCCGCCAGCCATCCAGCAAGGGCAATCGTTGTGGGGCGCCTGCATTCAGCTTTATACGCTGCGATCGGCATCCAACTGGGGAATCGGCGACTTCAGCGACTTAAAGCAGATGCTGGTCGAGGTCGCGCAACGCGGCGGTTCCTGCATTGGGCTGAACCCGCTGCATGCGCTGTTCCCGGCGACGCCGGAAAGCGCCAGTCCGTACAGCCCGTCGTCGCGGCGCTGGCTCAATATGCTGTATATCGACGTCACCGCCGTTGAGGATTTTACGCTGAGCGACGATGCGCAGCGCTGGTGGCGGGCGGCCAGCACGCAGCTGGCGTTACAGGCGGCGCGGGATGCTGAGTGGGTCGATTACTCAGAGGTTACCCGATTGAAACTCGGGGCGTTGCGCCTCGCCTGGCAGCAGTTCAGAAAGCGCGGCGCGGACGATGATCTGGTTATCGCCTTTGAACATTTCATGCAGCAAGGCGGTGAAAGTTTGCTGCATCAGGGTGTTTTCGATGCGCTGCACGCTGCGCAGATCGCCGAAGATCCTCAGCGCTACGACTGGACAACCTGGCCTGCGGCGTTGCAGTCGCCCGACAGCGCAGCGGTGCGCGCATTCCGCATCGAGCACACCTATGAAGTGCGCTTTTATCTGTGGCTGCAATGGCTGACCGCGCGCCAGTTCGCTGACTGCTGGGCGGTGTGCCAGCAGCAGGCGATGCCGATTGGCTTATATCGCGATTTGGCGGTGGGCGTGGCGCAGGGCGGCGCAGAAACCTGGAGCGACCGCGAGCTTTATTGCTTGCAGGCCAGCGTCGGCGCGCCGCCGGATATTCTCGGCCCGCTGGGCCAGAAATGGGGATTGCCGCCGATGGATCCACAGATTATGCAGGCGCGCGCCTACCAGCCGTGGATTGATCTGCTGCGCGCCAACATGCACGACTGCGGCGCATTGCGTATCGATCACGTGATGGCGCTGTTGCGATTGTGGTGGATCCCGCAGGGCGAAAGCGCGGCGGAAGGTGCTTATGTTCATTATCCCATCGACGATCTGCTGGCGATTCTGGCGCTGGAGAGTCAGCGTCATCACTGCATGGTGATTGGCGAGGATTTGGGGACGGTGCCGGAGAAGATTATCGGCAAGCTGCAGCAGGCGGGCGTCTACTCCTACAAAGTGCTCTATTTTGAGCAGACGTCCAAAGTGGCCTTCCGCGCCCCTGCCCGCTGGCCACGTCAGGCGATGGCGGTCGCCACCACCCACGATATGCCAACCCTGCGCGGCTGGTGGCAAAGCGACGATTTACGGCTGGGCAGCGAGTTGGGGCTGTATCCCGATAAGCAGATTCTTGCCGGGCTGAACAAGTCGCGTGTGGCTGCACGACGTGCGCTGTTTAAGAGCCTGCAACGCAGCAATTGCTTGCCCGAACAGGCCGAACCGCAGGTGATGGATCGGGCGTTAAGTGCCGCGATGCAGCGTTATCTGGCGGACAGCAACAGCGCGCTGCTGGGCTTGCAACCCGAAGAGTGGCTGGATATGGCTTCTCCAGTGAATATCCCCGGCACCACCCGCCAATATCCCAACTGGCGCCGCAAACTCAGCGCCTCGCTGGAGGAGATGTTTGAAGATCCGCAGATTAATGCGTTGCTGGCGGATATCGATCAACGGAGGCGTAATGCTTAGTCGCTATTGGTTGCCTTGCATGGTTGCAGGCCGGGGTCACTTTCGGTCCGGCAGATAAGCTTAAGTGCGTGTAGTTAAATGGGCACATTGCTCCCGGCACTGGCGTATCTGCTTCGGCATAAGGGCTATCCGCAGCGCTGAGGCTTTTACGTTGGGCCAGGAGACTCACGCATGGATGCGTGAGGCAGTTCGGGGCCGGCTAGGAAGGCCGATCCCCGAACGGTCCGTCGGCACAACGTGAAAGCCGAAGGCACCGCGCTAGCGGCGCGAGGACGGCCCGTGACGAAACAGATACGCTCGTGCCCACACCAATAAAAAAGGTGCGCCGAAGCGCACCAGATGGGACAAATCAGCACTGCCGGGGCGGTTTACCCCTTGCCTTTAACACTGCTGATAAACACGTGTCTGGCGGAGGTGGAACCTAAACGCTCGGCCTCATCCAGCAGCTTCAACGCCTTATCGATATTGCCCTTCTCAACCGCTTCACGGATGTTCTGATTAAAGTAACCTTCGGTATCCGTCATGATCGGTTTAGGTTTTGCATCCGAAACCGGGGCAGCACGATAAGTCGCAGGCGCAACCGGCTGCGTATTACCGACGGTTACCGGCGCAGGACCGGATGATCCAAACAGCGGCCCAACCAGAATGGATGAACCTGAACTGGTTTTCACTTTGAGTTTCAGCGTGCCATCGCGGCTGTGCTGGGCAATTGGATCAGGGATATCTGGCACCGCATTACCGGTGCCGCGTGCGTAGGCTTTAGCCGGATCGAGTAAGGTGGTGGTTTCAGTCAAATCCTTTTCGGTAGTAAACACCAGCAAATAGATCTTTTGCTGGCCCAGCGCCGGCGTCAGTTTCATTACACCCTCCAGCCGATCCGCCGCCATCACGCCCGGCTGCTGATAGGTGAAAAAGCGCGCCGGGAACCAGGCTGCTGGACGCATGTTCTCATCCAGCACCAGCACATTCGGCGCAAATACCTGATTTTGTTTTACTTCACTGCTCAGCGTAATGGTGAGTTCACCGATATTGGCTGGCAAGCTGTAGGCCGCCACCGAACCCGTCACGCCCGCAGCGTTAAGATTGGCGTGGTTTTCACTCAGCGTGGTGACCTGCGTGCGGGAGGTATCTACCGGCAACCAGCTCAGCGTTTGCAGGCTGGCGGCGGGGAAAGTGGGTGCGGCAGAGAGATCCTGTGGCACCAGATTGACATCCGCAAGCGCCGGTAAACTTTGACCGGCGAACAACGCGGCGCTCAGGCAGAGCGCAAAAACCGTTTTTTTCATTCTCATTGTATAACCTCAAAAGGCTGTCAGGCGGCGGCGCGAACCAGGCAATGGCGCGCCGCGCCGAAAAGAGAGGGTCTCAGTTAAGCCACAAGCGGGAGCATTACCACCAGATCTCCATCTGCGCCCCGAATGTCACTTCATCGTTGTTGCCACGGCTGTTGGTCAGAATGCCGTTGCCGCTGCTGTCGTTAGAGGCAAAGGAGGTCAAATCCCCTGAGCTGTCTTTGCTGTAGCCCCACTTCTCATCCCACTTGGCGTAGGTGGCGAACAGACGCAGCGCCGGACGCGACCAGATGCTGTCGCCCGCCTGCCACTGTTGTGCCAGCGTCACTTTGTACTGGCCGTTGCGCTCGCTCACCTGCTGCGATTTGACGTTGTCGTAGCCCACTTCAAGCAGCGTGCTCATGATCGGCGTCCATTTGTACATTGGGCGCACGCCCACGGTGTACCACTCGGTACCACGGTTGTTGTCGAGGTCGGTATTCTGGTACATGGCGACGTACATCAGATCCCAGCGATCGGCGAGGTTAATTGCACCGTGATCGAGTACGCGATACATGCTGCCGCTGTTGTTGATGTTGGTGCCCTGCGGCAAGCCTTTACCTTGTGAGGTCAACGCATCGGTGGCGTACTGCAGCACGAACTTGTTGTAGCCCTTCATCATGCTCTGTGTATGTTCGGCGGTGAACATCCAGCCATCTTTGGAGGCGTTATCTTCGAGGCGATAACCGTCACGCGCGTTGGCGCGGCCATAATCAACGCCCAATTCCAGCACGCCGTTCGGGTTGGTTTCGAGGCCCGCTAAACGCACATCAAACACGTCGTTGGCGGTGCTGGTGGCGTAATCACGAATCTGATCGCTGGAGAAGGTGTAAGAACCGCCCGCTTCCGAGGAGCGCGTGGCGGCAAAAGAGAGTTTGCCGAAGCCGAGATCGACATCTTCCAGACCAGCACCAGGACCGGAAATATCCCAGTAGTAGAAGTCGATCATATGTACGTCATGACGCTGGTAGAAGCGCTTACCGGCCCAGATGGTGGAACCCGGTAGCGCGTCGATCAGGTTTTTGCCCTTCACGTTGGCTTCACGGAACGCCGGGGAGGTCGCTTCCCAGTCATTCTGCTGGGAAACCGAATAGGCGACGTTGGTATCGAAATAGAAGCTCTTATCGCCCTCTTTCCATACTTCCTGGCCCAGCTTCAGCTCAGCGTAGGTTTCACATTCGTTGCCCAGACGGTATTTACTTTGTGCGCCGGTGGCCTGAAAACATTGCTGTTCCCCGCCGCTGCCGGTCCAGCCGATGCCGGAACGGGCATAGCCGGTAAAATCGACTGCCATCGACGGGGCAGCGAGCGTACCTGCCGCGATAGCTACCGCGATAGGGAGTTTGCGCAGAGTTAACATTTTCTATCTCCTGAGGTCATTGCTTTTATTGTTTTGCAGGGCTAAACACCGGGCTCCTGATGCAGCCTGCGACAGGCGCTGCCATCTTCACGGAAAAGATGGCAACGCTCCGGCGGCAGGCCGATGCCCATCAGGGCGCCCTCTTCTACCAGCACGACGTCCTCCTGGCGATAAACCAGGCTTTGACGAATAGCGGGAATCTGGATGTGAATTTGCGTTTCGTGTCCCAACTGCTCGACCACCGTCACCTCGCCCTCGAGGGTGACGTCAGCGATATCGCTGGAGAGCAGATGCTCGGGACGAATGCCTAACGACATGTTGCTGCCCACCTGCACACCGGCGCTGTCGACCGGTAGCCACACCAGTTGGGTATTCGGTAAACGCACCTGCACCTGATCGATGGCGGTGGCGGTAACTTTTACCGGTAAGAAATTCATGCGCGGTGAGCCGATAAAACCGGCGACGAAACGATTGGCGGGATAGTGATAAAGCTCGAGCGGCTTGCCGACCTGGGCAACGTGGCCGCCATCCAGCACCACGATCTTGTCCGCCAGCGTCATCGCTTCGGTCTGATCGTGGGTGACGTAAATCATGGTGCGCTTCAAGCGCTTATGCAGGCGTGAGATCTCAATGCGCATCTGCACACGCAACGCCGCATCGAGGTTGGAAAGCGGCTCATCGAGTAAAAACACGCGCGGTTCCGCCACCAGCGTACGGCCAATCGCTACGCGCTGACGCTGCCCGCCCGACAGCGCTTTCGGACGGCGCTCCAGCAGATGCGCCAGCTGCAGCACTTCCGCTACCTGATTGACGCGCTGCTGGATCTCCGCTTTGCGCGTGCCCGCCAGTTTCAGGCCGAACGACATGTTCTCGGCCACCGAAAGATGGGGATACAGCGCGTAGGACTGAAACACCATGCCGATGCCGCGCTCGGCGGGCGGCACCTCATTCATGCGTTTGTCGCCAATAAACAGATCGCCGCTGGTGATGGTTTCCAGTCCGGCAATCATGCGCAGCAGCGTCGATTTGCCGCAGCCTGACGGTCCGACAAAAACCACGAACTCTCCTTCGGCGATCTCAAGGCTGATGTTTTTCGACACCTCAGTTTCGCCCCACACCTTGGAGACACTGCGCAACGTAACGCTCGACATGATGCTTTCCTCTCAGCTTGCTATTCCTTGTCCGCAAATCGGCGGACAGACCCCGGCGACCACTATGGGCAAGGAGATCAAGGCCGACATCCTCCACCGCAGCGCGTCAGCGTGGGGGAGGAGACGGGAGGAGGAGATCGTGCAGACGCGTCTGATAAAACGCGGCAGGCAACCATTTTTGTGAGCTATGACGCAGAGCAGAGCGACGATTGTGTGCGCCAGTCCGTGATAACCGGGTGGTTTTGCAACACAGATCACATCAGGCGTCAGGCAGGCGTAGAAGCAGGGAGGATGAGAAGCGGCGGCAGATACTCACAATGTGGCAGGTAAAACGATTTCCGTTTCCGCTAACAGGATGGAGTTATGACAATGAAAACCGGTGCACGCATTCTTGCCCTTTCCGCCCTCACGGCCGTGCTGTTTTCAGCTTCTGCCGTTGCAAAGATTGAAGAGGGAAAGCTGGTCATCTGGATCAACGGCGACAAGGGCTACAACGGCTTGGCTGAGGTGGGTAAGAAGTTTGAGCAGGAAACCGGCATCAAAGTGACGGTTGAGCATCCGGACAAAATGGAAGAGAAGTATCCGCAGGTGGCCGCTACCGGCGACGGCCCGGACATCATCTTCTGGGCACACGATCGCTTCGGCGGTTATGCGCAGTCAGGCTTGTTAGCGGAGATCACGCCGGATGCGCGCTTCCAGGAGAAAATCTTCCCCTTCACCTGGGACGCGGTACGCTTCAACGGCAAGCTGATCGGTTATCCGATTTCGGTGGAATCCTTATCCCTCATCTACAACAAAGATCTGCTGCCTGAGCCGCCAAAAACCTGGGAAGAGATCGCCGCCATCGATAAGAAAATGCGCGCGCAGGGCAAGAGCGCCATGATGTTTAACCTGCAGGAGCCGTACTTCACCTGGCCACTGCTGGCGGCGGGCGGCGCTTATGCCTTTAAGCTCAACGATGGCCGCTACGACGTGAAAGATACCGGCGTGGATAACGCTGGCGCCAAAGCGGGCATGAAATTCCTTGTCGACCAGGTAAAGGCCAAAACGCTGAATGCCGATACCGATTACTCCATCGCTGAAGCCGCCTTCAACAAGGGGCAAACCGCCATGACCATCAACGGGCCGTGGGCGTGGAGCAACATCGACAAGAGCAAAATCAACTACGGCGTCACGCTGCTGCCAACGCTGAACGGCAAAAATTCCAAAACCTTCGTTGGCGTGCTGAGTGCCGGGATCAATGCCGCCAGCCCGAACAAAGAGCTGGCCAAAGAGTTCCTGGAAAATTACCTGCTGACCGATGCTGGTCTTGATGCGGTCAACAAAGACAAACCGCTTGGCGCGGTGGCGCTGAAGTCGTTCCAGCAGACGCTGGAGAAGGATGAGCGTATCGCCGCCACCATGACCAACGCGCGCAACGGCGACATCATGCCGAACATCCCGCAGATGGCCGCCTTCTGGTACGCGATGCGCACCGCCACGCTGAATGCGCTGAGCGGACGTCAAAGCGTTGATGCGGCGCTGAAAGATGCGCAGGCACGACTCAACAAGTAATCCTCTCTACCAGAGCCGGCGCAATCCGGCTCGTTACTGGCTGTTAAGGAAAACCGCATCATGTCAGGAAAACCGAAAACAGCACGGTTCAGCGCCGTGCTGAAGGCTCTTTTTCTCGGTATCTGCTGTCTGCTGGTCGGCTATCTGCTCGTGCTGATGTATGCAAAAGGTGAATATCTGTTTGCGCTGGTGACGCTGATTATCAGCGCCGTCGGCATCTGGATTTATGCCAATCGTCGCGCCTATGCCTGGCGCTATGTCTATCCCGGCCTCGCGGGCATGGCGTTGTTCGTGCTGTTTCCCCTCGCCTGCACCGTGGCGATTGCCTTTACCAACTACAGCAGCACCAATCAGCTGACGCTGGAACGCGCGCAAGAGGTGTTGCTGAGCCGTCAATATCAGGACGGTTCGGCGCTGAACTTCTCACTGATCCCGACAGGCGATCGCTGGCAGTTGGTGCTGACCGAAGCGGCCAACGGGCAAACCTTCGTTTCGCCTGCGTTTGCTTTTGGCGGCGCGCAAAAGCTGAAACTGACCAGCGCCCCGCCGCCGCCGGGCGAACGCGCCACGTTGCGCATCGTCACTACTAATCGTCAGGCGCTGAACCAGATTCAGGCCGAACTGCCGGATGGCCGCCAGGTGGTGATGAGTTCGCTGCGCCAGTTCTCCGGCACGCGCCCGTTGTATGTACTGCAAGCCAACGGCGATCTGAAAAATCAGCAAAGCGGCGCGCTGTATCAGGCCAATCGTGAGAGCGGTTTCTATCAGAACAGCAGCGGTGAAGCGCTGAGTCCGGGCTTCACGGTGAATACCGGCTGGAAGAATTTCATTCGTGTGTTCACCGATGAAGGGATTCAAAAACCGTTTCTGGCGATCTTTGGCTGGACGCTGCTGTTTTCGTTTGTGACGGTGATTCTCACCGTGGCGGTCGGCATGGTGCTGGCTTGCTTAGTGCAGTGGGAAGCGCTGAAAGGCAAAGCGGTGTATCGCGTGATGCTGATTTTGCCCTACGCCGTGCCCGCGTTTATCTCGATACTGATCTTCAAAGGCTTGTTCAACCAGAGCTTCGGTGAAATCAACGTGATGCTGCAAGCGCTGTTTGGCTTCCAGCCCGCGTGGTTCAGCGATCCAACGCTGGCGCGCACCATGCTGATTATTGTGAATACCTGGCTCGGTTATCCCTACATGATGATTCTCTGCATGGGGCTGCTGAAAGCGATTCCGGACGATCTCTATGAAGCTTCGGCGATGGACGGTGCCGGGCCGCTGCAGAACTTCTTCCTGATTACCCTGCCGCTGCTGTTGAAGCCGCTGATGCCGCTGATGATCGCCAGTTTTGCCTTTAACTTCAATAACTTCGTGCTGGTACAGCTGCTGACCAACGGCGGACCGGATCGAATCGGCACCACCACGCCAGCCGGTTACACCGATTTGCTGGTCAATTACACCTGGCGCATTGCGTTTGAAGGTGGCGGCGGGCAGGACTTTGGTCTGGCGGCGGCGATTGCCACGCTGATCTTCCTGCTGGTGGGCGCGCTGGCGGTGATCAATCTTAAAGCCGTGCGGATGAAATTCGATTAAGGAGGCGTTATGGCTATGGTGCAACCCAAATCGCAAAAGCTGCGTCTGTTGATGACGCATCTGCTGCTGCTGATGTTTATTGCGGGAATACTCTTCCCGCTGCTGATGGTGTTCGCCATCTCACTGCGCGCCGGTAACTTCGCCACCGGCTCGCTAATCCCGGAGCAGATTTCCTGGGAACACTGGCAGCTGGCGCTAGGTTTCAGCGTCGAGCACGCCGATGGCCGCGTGACGCCACCGCCCTTCCCGGTGCTGCTGTGGTTGTGGAACTCGGTGAAAATCGCCGCCATCAGCGCGATTGGTATTGTGGCGCTTTCCACCACCTGCGCGTATGCCTTTGCGCGCATGCGTTTTGCCGGGCGCGCCACGCTGTTAAAAGGCATGCTGATTTTCCAGATGTTCCCGGCCGTGCTGTCGCTGGTGGCGCTCTATGCGCTGTTTGATCGCCTGGGACAATATCTGCCGTTTATCGGCCTGAATACGCATGGCGGCGTGATCTTTGCCTATCTCGGCGGCATTGCCCTGCACGTCTGGACCATTAAAGGCTATTTCGAAACCATCGACGGATCGCTGGAAGAAGCCGCCGCGCTGGATGGTGCTACGCCGTGGCAGGCGTTCCGGCTGGTGCTGCTGCCGCTCTCGGTGCCGATTCTGGCGGTGGTGTTTATTCTGGCGTTTATCGCTGCGGTTACTGAAGTGCCGGTGGCGTCGTTGCTGTTGCGGGATGTGAACAGCTACACGCTGGCGGTCGGCATGCAGCAATATTTGAACCCGCAAAACTATCTGTGGGGCGACTTTGCGGCGGCGGCGGTGCTCTCTGCAATTCCGATTACGCTGGTGTTCCTGCTGGCACAACGCTGGCTGGTCAGCGGCCTAACGGCTGGCGGCGTGAAAGGCTAACCCGTTTATTATCCTCCTTCCTCAATGTTCACTGCAGTTGAGGGTTTTGGCGGCCTTAGGGCCGCTTTTTTTATTGGGGTGTGGGGGAGTTATTGGTCGTGGCACAGCATAGTTAGTTAACGTTCGTAGGTGCGGCTTCGTACCTACATTGATCTCGTATCGCTGATGGTATTAAAGAAATCTTTAATAAGATGGATACCTGGTAAAAGGTTTTTTTATAGTGTTGGAATCAATGGAAATCTAGCTTTAAGGAGGTGACAAAATGAACGATGGGCGTGGCGTTGATTCATGTTGAGTCTAGCTTGGCTTCTGCGATCTCAATCAAGAAAGATTACGGGGCATGAAACATGCGAATATGAGCAAATCTGAGTTTGTACAAAAAAAGCTCACAACATACTTATTATGTTAAATGAAGTGTCTGTGAAATTCTACACCACAGCTCCCTGCCCACTAAGCTGCTACCAGCGCAGCACAATCATCATTGCATGCATCACACGGGTGAGCCTGTATTGGTGTTAAATATAAGTGTTTGATATCACATATTTGTCAATCAGGCCTGAATGGAGTGACCCCATTCCCGTAGACATTCGCTGTCCTCACGACGAGGCCTTTTCGAAGGCCTCTGGACTGACGCCTCCCAAGTGGCTGTGGCGTCGGGTCCGGTTGTAGAACACTTCGATATAA
>NZ_JAINFN010000011.1:0-200031 GCF_026130245.1 Pantoea sp. JK | reverse complement strand
ACACCTGAAATCAGAACGATTGTCTGATATCAGTACAGAATCGGTGGAGCGGTAGTTCAGTTGGTTAGAATACCTGCCTGTCACGCAGGGGGTCGCGGGTTCGAGCCCCGTCCGTTCCGCCACCCTAATTAGGGGCGTAGTTCAATTGGTAGAGCACCGGTCTCCAAAACCGGGTGTTGGGGGTTCGAGTCCCTCCGCCCCTGCCAGAAAATAATCCTTTGCTTCGGCAAAGGATTTTTTTTGTCCAAAATTTGGCAGTGAAATGAGTTTGAGTTTCACTGTGATCCACTCAAACTGCCTCATTTATTATCTTATTGTGTCAAAACCGGATATTTAAGCAGCTGACGAATGTGACTTTGCTGATCGCTATTCTGCAGCCACACCGCATATAACGGTCGCACGGCGACGGGTGTATCTGGAATAACCATCAAATCACTATAAATGCCGTGCCAAAAATCAGGTAAAAATGCACATGCACCGGTGGTATGCAGTAATTCGCGCGTTAAATGTGCCGATGTCGTAGTTAATACAGGGACATCATCACTGGACAGATAACTTTCATGCTGATGAAAATCTGCGCCCCATTCCAGCTTGATATAGTCATATTTTTCACGCTTCTCAGTTTTGCGCGCCCGGAATAATGCGAGAGAAATATGACCTATTTGCTGGCTGGTTAACTCATCCATTTTTGGTGCTTCGGTCGTGATCAATAGGTCCAACTGACGTTCATGCAACTGCTTGACCAGCAAATGTCGTTGGGCGATGCGTGCCTCAAGATGGAGGCTTTCGCGATTCTCATAAAGTGTTTGCAACCAAGGAGTTAAATACGCTTCCCAAAGGGATGCGCTACCTCCTATCGAAAGCTCATGATGCTGCTGTGTATGTGAAACTTCCTTTTTGGCCATCAGCCAGGTACTCATCAAGCTTTCGGCATAGGGTAATAAACGCTCGCCCGCTGAAGTCAGCCGGATGTTATTACGGTGACGAGTAAAAAGATTTACGCCCAGCTGGTTTTCCAGCTGACGAATGCGAAAACTAACGGCAGATTGCGTGAGGTAAAGCGCTTCAGCAGCACGCCCGAAATGGCGTGTTCTGCTCACTTCGAGGAAAGTTTTCAGTAATTCCGTATCCACTGCATTCTCCCAAAAATTGTTTGTCGTACTGATTTAAATGTTTTGTTTTACACTCTGTCAAGCCTATCTAATACTCCGCGCCATAAATAGCACGGCCATATGAGAGTCAGGAGCGTGTAAAATGGCGGATAGCTTCGCAACAACAAATCGTTTCTTTGATAACAAACATTACCCACGTGGTTTTTCGCGTCATGGTGATTTCACCATTAAAGAAGCTCAGCTTCTGGAGCGCCACGGTTACGCCTTTAATGAACTGGATCTCGCTAAGCGTGAACCCATTACAGAAGAAGAGCGTTCATTTTTAGAAGTATGTCGTGGTCTTCGTGAGCCGCAAACGGAAGCTGAACGTGTATGGTCGAAATATACCGCACGTATCAAACGACCTAAGCGTTTCCACACGCTATCTGGCGGCAAGCCGCAGATGGACACGGTGGAAGATTTTAGCGATAGCGATGATTAAGAATAGCGGGGCTTATATAAGCCCCGTTTTTTATTCCAGAGTTTTGTGCAGATAGATCATTAAGCGGTCGATGCTGCGATATCCCACTGCTTCCTGCAAATGACCCCGGGTAATCTGCACTTCACCTGCTAAATCAGCGATTGTCCTCGCCACCTTTAAAATCCGCTGCCAGGCACGTACTGAAAGCCCCAACGAATTTAACACCTCTTCCAGCCATTCCGCATCCAGCTGCGTCAATGGACACCAACGTAAAATCTCCGGGTTTGAGAGATGAGCATTCACTTTTCCGCTGCGCGCTGTTTGAATCTGTCGCGCGGCAAGGACGCGAGTTAAAACTTCAGCGCTGCTTTCACTGACTTGTTGTTTCTTACTCAGCGATCCGCTCGGAAGAAGTGGAACTTCTAACGATAAATCAAAGCGATCGAGAAAAGGTCCTGATAGGCGATTGAGATAGCGCAACACCTGCTGAGGTGATGAGCGATTATGATTGCCCTGATAATGCCCGGTCGGGCTAGGATTCATTGCGCCAATCAATTGAAAGCGGGCGGGATAAGTCACTTTAGCGCGTGTGCGCGATATTGAGATTTCCCCGGATTCAATCGGCTCGCGCAACGCATCCAGCGTTCTGCGCTCAAACTCGGGCAGTTCATCGAGAAATAACACACCGTTGTGTGCCAATGATATTTCCCCTGGCCGCGGCAAGGAACCGCCACCAACCAGCGCATAGAGTGATGCACTATGGTGAGGCGCTCTGAACGGCCGTTTGCGCCACTGATGATGGAGATTGCCACTGCTTACCAGACTGGCGATAGCAGCGCACTCCAGCGCTTCCTGGTCGTCTAATGGCGGCATGATACCGGGCAGACGCGTTGCCAACATCGTCTTGCCGGTGCCCGGCGGTCCAATCAGTAACAGGTTATGCCCGCCAGCTGCGGTTATCTCCAGTGCACGTCGGCCCTGATCCTGGCCAATGATATCGCTGAGGTCCTGCTTTTCCTGTTCAAGCGTTTCGGGCTGATAATGCGCGACAGTGAGAGTGGTTTTGTTATGGAGAAACGCACAGATTTCTACCAGATGTTTGCCTACCAGCGTCTCGCCATGTTGAATCAACCCTACATCCTGTTGATTCTGTTCAGCTAACACCATTTGTCTGCCCGCTTGCAGTGCCGCCATCGCCGCCGGAATAGCGGCCTGAACGCCACAGAGCGCGCCGTTAAGTGCTAACTCCCCCAGGAATTCATATTGCCCGAGTTTTGCGTCTGGCAGCTGCTCAGAGGCCGCCAGAATGGCGATAGCGATGGGGAGGTCATAGCGTCCGCCCTCTTTTGGCAGATCGGCAGGCGCCAGATTGATGGTGACGCGTTTCGCCGGGAAGGTGAACCCGCTATTAATAATCGCGCTTCGCACCCGTTCCCGCGCTTCTTTTACCGTGGTTTCAGGCAGTCCAACCAGCGTCAGGGCCGGCAAGCCGTTGCTGATGTGCACTTCAACCGTCACCAGCGGAGCCTGAACACCCAGCGCAGCTCGTGTTAATACCTTCGATAAAGACATAACCGCTCCTTGTTGTCCTTATCATCAAAGCAGCCAGACAGATGAACAATGGCTTACTACTCAACTTCAGAGCCAGATTCCTTACATTCACTGATAATTGCCGGTCTTTCACTGAAAATCAGAGCCTGCTCGTAAACTCCAAATGAAGATTACGACGCGGGCGTTATGAATTTTTATCACAAATGTAAATAACCTTTTATTTACAATGTGATAACGGCGGGCCGCCAGCGGCATCATAAAATTTTCCAATGAAAATTATTGTCAACGACGTGCTAACTATGGTAACTCTGTAGGTATTACTTCGAACAATCGAAAAAACAAACAACACATGAAAGCCCTTCTACAAGTGATTAGCCTAGTCGTGATTAGCGTGGTGGTGATTATTATCCCACCGTGCGGGGCATCGCTTGGAGAAAGAAAGGCTTAAAAATCAAGTCTGGAATTCCAAAAACCCCCGCACCGAAAGGTCCGGGGGTTTTTTTTTAACCAGGCTAAATATCAGCAAATTAGCGAGGAACAGATTATGAGCAGTAGCATAAAATTCTGTTGTTCCCCTAGAAATACAGGAGAATAACCATGACAGGTGCACAGTGGGTAGTTCAGGCTTTACGCGCGCAGGGTGTCGATACAGTGTTTGGCTACCCTGGCGGCGCAATCATGCCAGTGTACGATGCGCTCTACGATGGCGGCGTGGAACACCTACTGTGTCGTCATGAGCAAGGTGCGGTGATGGCTGCTATCGGTTATGCCCGCGCAACCGGCAAGACGGGCGTATGTATCGCCACTTCGGGGCCCGGCGCCACCAACCTGATCACCGGTTTGGCGGATGCGATGATGGATTCAATCCCGGTTGTGGCGATCACTGGCCAGGTATCATCGGCCTTCATCGGCACCGACGCCTTCCAGGAAATAGACGTTCTTGGTTTATCGTTAGCCTGCACCAAACACAGTTTCCTCGTTGAATCGCTTGATGATTTACCCTCGGTGATGGCAGAAGCTTTTGCCATCGCGCAATCGGGTCGGCCCGGCCCGGTACTGGTCGATATCCCGAAAGACATTCAGATCGCCAATGGTGAACTGACACCTCATCTGCTGCCAGTTGAGGAAGAAATCAGCCACTCCGCTCAGCACATTGCAGAGGCGCGCGCATTGATGGCGCAATCGCATAAGCCGATGCTGTATATCGGTGGCGGCGTGGGTATGGCGCAGGCGGTTCCAGCCTTACGTGCCATGGCGCAGGAAACCGGTATCCCGATGGTTTCTACGCTGAAAGGCCTCGGCAGCGCGGATGCCAGTAGCGATCTTTATCTCGGAATGCTGGGCATGCACGGCACCAAAGCGGCTAACCTCGCGGTACAATCCTGTGATTTGCTGATTGCGGTTGGCGCGCGTTTTGACGATCGCGTTACTGGCAAGCTGGACACCTTCGCACCGCACGCCAGCGTCATCCATATCGATATCGATCCTGCCGAGCTGAACAAACTGCGCCGTGCTCACGTTTCACTACAAGGCGATATGAATCAGGTGCTGCCGGCACTGAGCATGCCAATGCACATTGATGGCTGGCGCAAGGAAGTCAGCGCGATGAAAAGCGAGTTTGACTGGCGCTACGATCATCCAGGCGAAGCCATTTATGCGCCGTTGTTGCTGAAGCAGTTGTCTGACCGCAAAGCGGACAGCGCCGTTGTCACCACCGATGTAGGTCAACACCAGATGTGGGCCGCTCAGCACATGCGTTTCACCGCGCCAGAAAACTTCATCACCTCGAGCGGTCTCGGCACTATGGGCTTTGGCCTGCCAGCGGCGATTGGGGCGCAGGTAGCACGTCCGGAGGACACAGTGATCTGCGTGTCTGGCGATGGTTCTATCATGATGAACATTCAGGAGCTGGGCACCATCAAGCGCGGCAAGCTACCGGTGAAAATTCTGCTGCTGGATAACCAGCGTCTCGGCATGGTGCGCCAGTGGCAGCAACTGTTCTTTGATGGTCGCTACAGCGAAACCATTCTGACCGACAACCCCGATTTCCTCACGCTGGCCAGCGCGTTTGATATCCCAGGCCAGCGCATTAGCCGTAAAGATCAGGTCGACGCCGCCCTCGATGCTCTGCTGAACAGTGAAGGTCCTTACTTCCTGCATGTTTCGATAGATGAGCATGAAAACGTCTGGCCATTGGTACCGCCGGGTGCCAGCAACGCAAACATGATGGAGAAAACCGCATGAATCAGCATCAATTGTCTATCGAAGCCCGCTTTCGTCCTGAAATATTGGAGCGCATTTTGCGTGTCGTGCGTCACCGTGGTTTCCAGGTGTGTGCAATGAATATGGCCTCCGCGGTCAATGCGGAGAACATTAATATCGAAATGACCGTTGCCAGCCAACGCTCAGTCGATTTACTGTCTTCGCAGTTAAGCAAACTTATGGATGTCGCTTGCGTCGAGATCCAACAACAGACAACACAACAAATCCGCGCATAGTCGCCAAAGGAAAAAGCAATGAGTACGAAGAAAGCAGACTTTATTTGGTTCAATGGTGAGATGGTTAAGTGGGAAGACGCCAAGGTCAGCGTTATGTCTCACGCATTGCACTACGGTACTTCTGTGTTTGAAGGCGTGCGTTGCTACGACTCACACAAAGGTCCAGTGGTGTTCCGCCACCGTGAGCACATGAAGCGTCTGCATGAATCCGCTAAAATTTACCGTTTCCCGATTAAAGCCAGCGTTGATGAGTTGATGGAAGCGTGCCGCGAAGTGATCCGCGTGAACAAACTGAAAAGCGCTTATATCCGTCCGCTGGCCTTCGTCGGTGACGTGGGTCTGGGTGTGAATCCGCCAGATGGCTACACCACCGATGTAATCATCGCTGCCTTCCCTTGGGGTGCTTACCTGGGCGCTGAAGCGCTGGAAAACGGTATCGACGCCATGGTTTCTTCGTGGAACCGCGTTGCACCAAACACCTTGCCGACCGCCGCAAAAGCGGGTGGTAACTATCTCTCCTCACTGTTGGTAGGCAGCGAAGCGCGCCGCCACGGCTATCAGGAAGGTATCGCCCTCGACACCAACGGCTATATTTCAGAAGGTGCTGGCGAAAACTTATTCGAAGTGAAAGATGGCATTCTGTTCACGCCACCGTTCACCTCTTCAGCGCTGCCGGGCATCACCCGTGACGCCATCATCAAGCTGGCGCAAGACATGGGTATCGAAGTGCGTGAGCAGGTTCTGTCGCGCGAATCCCTGTATCTGGCCGACGAAGTCTTCATGTCAGGTACAGCAGCGGAGATTACGCCGGTGCGTAGCGTCGACGGCATTCAGGTCGGCGAAGGTAAACGTGGTCCGGTCACCGGTCGTATCCAGAAGGCATTCTTTGGCCTGTTCACTGGCGAGACGGAAGACAAGTGGGGCTGGTTGGATCCGGTTAACGCATAACGAGATTTTTTGCGGGCGTCAGATGGCGCCCGCAACCTGATTATTACTGGAGTAAATAGAGCATGCCTAAGTACCGTTCCGCCACCACCACCCATGGACGTAACATGGCCGGTGCCCGTGCCTTGTGGCGCGCGACAGGAATGACCGACGACGATTTCGGTAAGCCGATTATCGCCGTGGTCAACTCATTCACCCAATTCGTACCGGGCCACGTGCACCTGCGCGATCTTGGCAAACTGGTTGCTGAGGAAATCGAAGCAGCTGGCGGCGTGGCTAAAGAGTTCAACACCATTGCGGTGGATGACGGTATCGCCATGGGTCATGGCGGCATGCTGTATTCACTGCCTTCACGCGAGCTGATTGCCGATTCAGTGGAGTACATGGTCAACGCGCACTGCGCCGATGCCATGGTCTGTATCTCCAACTGCGACAAAATCACCCCAGGCATGCTGATGGCGTCACTGCGCCTCAACATTCCGGTGATCTTTGTGTCGGGCGGCCCGATGGAAGCCGGTAAAACCAAACTGTCTGATCAGATCATCAAACTGGATCTGGTTGATGCCATGATTCAGGGCGCCAACCCGAACGTCAGCGACGCCGACAGCGATCAGATCGAACGTTCTGCTTGCCCAACCTGCGGTTCCTGTTCCGGTATGTTCACCGCCAACTCGATGAACTGTCTGACCGAAGCGCTGGGCTTATCTCAGCCAGGTAACGGTTCACTGCTGGCCACGCACGCCGATCGTAAAGAGCTGTTCATCAATGCCGGCAAGCGCATCGTTAGCCTGACCAAACGTTATTACGAGCAGGATGACGTCAACATGCTGCCGCGTAACATCGCCACCAAAGCGGCGTTCGAGAATGCGATGACGCTGGATATCGCCATGGGCGGTTCCACCAACACCGTTCTGCACCTGCTGGCAGCGGCGCTGGAAGGCGAAATCGACTTCAACATCTCCGATATCGATCGCTTGTCTCGCAAAGTACCGCAGCTGTGTAAAGTGGCGCCAAGTACGCCGAAATATCACATGGAAGATGTGCACCGTGCGGGTGGCGTTATCGCCATTCTCGGTGAGTTGGATCGCGCCGGTTTGATCGACACCAGCGCGCGCAACATCTTGCAGCAGAGCATGCGTGAAACCCTGGATCAGTACGACATCATGCTGACCAAAGATCAGGCGGTGAAGGATATGTTCCGCGCCGGTCCTGCTGGTATTCGTACCACCAAGGCGTTCTCGCAGAATTGCCGTTGGGACACGCTGGATGACGATCGTACCGATGGTTGTATTCGTACTCGCGAACACGCTTACTCGCAGGATGGCGGCTTAGCCGTGCTCTACGGCAACATTGCGGAAGATGGCTGCATTGTTAAAACTGCGGGCGTAGACAAAGAGATCCTCACCTTCAAAGGCCCGGCCAAAGTATACGAAAGCCAGGATGATGCGGTTGAAGCAATTCTTGGCGGCAAAGTGGTGGCTGGCGATGTCGTAGTAATCCGCTACGAAGGACCAAAAGGCGGGCCGGGCATGCAGGAAATGCTCTATCCGACCACCTATCTGAAATCCATGGGCCTCGGCAAAAGCTGCGCACTGATCACCGATGGTCGCTTCTCTGGCGGTACGTCGGGCTTGTCGATTGGTCACGCCTCTCCGGAAGCGGCGAGCGGCGGCACCATCGCGCTGGTGAAAGATGGCGACATGATTGAAATCGATATCCCGAACCGTGGCATCAAGCTGGCGGTACCGGATAACGAACTGCACGCCCGTCGTGAAGAAGAGCTAGCGCGTGGCGATGCGGCCTATACCCCGCACGGCCGTGTGCGTGAAGTCTCCTTTGCCCTGCGCGCCTATGCATCACTGGCGACCAGCGCTGACAAAGGCGCGGTGCGCGATAAGTCTAAGCTGGGAGGCTAACCCATGGCTGAGTCTCAACCGCTCTCCGCGACGCCAAACGGCGCGGAGTATTTGCGCGCAGTGCTGCGTTCACCGGTGTATGAAATTGCTCAGGTGACGCCGCTGCAAAAAATGGAAAAAATTTCATCGCGTCTTGGCAACACCATTTTGGTGAAGCGTGAAGATCGTCAGCCGGTGCACAGCTTCAAGCTGCGCGGGGCTTACGCGATGATTGCCGGGCTGAATGAAGAGCAAAAAGCGCGCGGCGTGGTGACGGCTTCGGCCGGCAACCATGCGCAGGGCGTGGCACTCTCGGCCAGCACGCTTGGCATTAAATCACTGATTGTGATGCCGCTGGCCACGGCAGACATCAAGGTTGATGCAGTACGCGCATTTGGCGGTGAGGCTTATCTGTTTGGTGCCAACTTCGACGAGGCGAAAGCCAAAGCGATTGAGCTGGCGGAGCAGCAGGGTTACACCTTCGTACCTCCGTTTGACCATCCGGCGGTGATCGCCGGGCAGGGCACGCTGGCGATGGAGTTGCTGCAGCAGGATGCGCATCTCGATCGCGTCTTCGTGCCGGTCGGCGGTGGCGGTCTGGCGGCGGGCGTGGCGGTGCTGATCAAGCAGCTGATGCCGCAGATCAAAGTGATCGCCGTGGAGTCGGAAGATTCGGCCTGTCTCAAGGCGGCGCTGGATGCCGGAGAGCCGGTAGATTTGCCGCGCGTGGGCTTGTTTGCTGAAGGCGTGGCGGTCAAACGCATCGGCAGCGAAACCTTCCGCCTGTGTCAGGAGTATCTTGATGACATCATCACGGTGGATAGCGATGCGATTTGCGCAGCAGTGAAAGATCTGTTCGAAGATGTGCGCGCCGTGGCGGAACCTTCTGGCGCGCTGGCGCTGGCGGGCATGAAGAAGTACATCCAGATGCACGACATTAAAGGCGAGCGCCTGGCGCACGTGTTGTCGGGTGCCAACGTGAACTTCCACGGCTTGCGCTATGTCTCCGAGCGTTGTGAACTGGGCGAACAGCGTGAAGCGCTGCTGGCGGTCACCATTCCAGAGCAACAGGGCAGTTTCCTCAAATTCTGTCAGACCATCGGCGGACGCTCTATTACCGAGTTCAACTATCGCTACGCGGATGCGGATAACGCCTGCATTTTCGTCGGTGTGCGCTTAACGCGCGGGCTGGAGGAGCGCAGTGAGATCATCAGCCAGTTGAGCGAAGCCGGTTATAACGTGGTGGATCTGTCGGATGATGAAATGGCCAAGCTGCACGTGCGCTACATGGTGGGCGGACGTCCATCGAAGCCGCTGCGCGAACGTCTGTTTAGCTTTGAATTCCCGGAAGCACCGGGCGCGCTGCTGAAGTTCCTGCAGACGTTGGGTGCGCACTGGAATATCTCGCTGTTCCATTATCGCAGCCACGGCACCGATTATGGCCGCGTGCTGGCGGCATTTGAAGCCAACGATCAGGAACCGGATTTCGAAACCCATCTCACCGCGTTGGGTTACGAATGGCATGACGAAGCGAGCAACCCGGCGTTCCGTTTCTTCCTCGCCGGGCAGTAACTACAGCTGGTGCCAGAACGCATTGATAAGCGGCTCTCCGAGCCGCTTTTTTTGTACGCAAACGCCGAGTTCCAGCGGCGCGACAGACTCCACATTCTCCAGCGTTAACACGCGATTGCGCACCGGTTCTGGGCTGTTCTCCAGCACCACATCCGGCAACAGCGCAATACCGCATCCCAGCGCTACCATCGACACAATCGCCTCATGACCAGAAACCGTGGCATAAATCTGTGGATTGGGAATGCGCTGGCGGCGGAACCATAAATCGATACCACGGCGTGCAGGTCCTTGTTCCGGCAGGATAAACGGAATCTGCGCCCAATCGGGTTGCTCCTGCGTTGCCTGATTGCGTACCGGACAAGGCAGCGCCGGGGCGATCAGCACCAGCGGAATCAGGCCCAGTGGCGTAAAATCTATGCTGGCCGGCAGCGATTCAGGGCGACCGGCAATGGCGAGATCGGCGTCACCGGATTGCACCATCTCAATCGCATCGGCGGCATCACCGGTAGTAAGTTTGATCTCTACCTGCGGATGTTCAGCGCGAAAGCGATCGAGAATCGGCGGCAAATGGCTGTAAGCGGCGGTCACCGAGCAGAACAGGCGCAGCTCGCCGCTCAGTGAAGGGCCGTTAAGATCCATCACATGCCGCAGTTGCTGATAGTGCAGCAACGTCTGCTGCGCAAACTGGCGCAGGCGCTCACCGGCTTCGGTCAGCGTCACGGTGCGGTTATCACGCAGGAACAGCGCGTGACCGACATCCTCTTCCAGGCGCTGAATCTGGCGCGATAGGGTTGAAGGGCTGACGTGCATGGCACGCGCGGTGCGGCCAAAGTGGCAGCTTTCAGCCAGATGAAGGAAGAGTTTCAGGTCTCTTAAATCCATGCGCGTATCGCCTCAAGGTTATGTTGCAAATTTTGCAATGTGACCTTGCTAATATATCAATTTAAGCAACGGATTTCCTGTCATATGATGGGGTCATTCGCGGCGTAAGAGACAACGTCGTTACTGAACAAAAACAAACACAACATCTAACCGGAGTACCCATGGCTAATTACTTCAACACTTTGAATCTGCGCAACCAGTTAGCGCAGCTGGGCAAATGTCGTTTCATGTCACGCGACGAATTCGCAGATGGCGCTAGCTTCCTGAAAGGCAAGAAAGTGGTCATCGTTGGTTGTGGTGCTCAGGGTCTGAACCAGGGCCTGAACATGCGTGATTCTGGTCTGGACGTGGCGTATGCCCTGCGTGCTGAAGCGATTGCTGAGAAGCGTGCCTCTTTCCGCAAAGCGACCGATAACGGCTTCAAAGTGGGGACTTACGAAGAGCTGATCCCACAGGCCGATCTGGTGGTTAACCTGACGCCAGACAAGCAGCACTCTGCTGTGGTTCAGGCTGTTCAGCCGCTGATGAAAGATGGCGCTGCGCTGGGTTACTCACACGGTTTCAATATCGTTGAAGTGGGCGAAACCATCCGTAAAGACATCACCGTCGTGATGGTGGCACCGAAGTGCCCGGGTACTGAAGTACGTGAAGAGTACAAGCGTGGTTTCGGTGTTCCTACGCTGATCGCCGTTCACCCGGAAAACGATCCCAAAGGTGAAGGCATGGCGATTGCTAAAGCCTGGGCAGCAGCGACCGGCGGCGACCGTGCGGGCGTGCTGGAATCTTCCTTCGTTGCGGAAGTGAAATCTGACCTGATGGGCGAGCAGACCATCCTGTGCGGTATGCTGCAGGCCGGTTCTCTGCTGTGCTTCGACAAGCTGGTGGCTGAAGGTCACGACGCGGCTTACACCGAAAAACTGATTCAGTTCGGCTGGGAAACCATCACCGAATCCCTGAAGTTCGGCGGCATTACGCTGATGATGGATCGCCTGTCTAACCCGGCGAAAATCCGTGCTTATGCGCTGTCTGAGCAGCTGAAAACCATCATGGCACCGCTGTTCCAGAAGCATATGGATGACATCATCTCTGGCGAATTCTCTTCAGGCATGATGGCTGACTGGGCTAACGACGACAAAAACCTGCTGACCTGGCGTGAAGAGACCGGCGCAACCGCATTCGAAAACGCACCGCAGTTTGATGGCAAAATCGAAGAGCAGGAATACTACGACAAAGGCGTCGTGATGGTTGCAATGGTGAAAGCAGGCGTTGAGCTGGCGTTCGAAACCATGGTTGACGCGGGCATCATCGAAGAGTCGGCTTACTACGAATCACTGCACGAGCTGCCGCTGATTGCTAACACCATCGCCCGTAAGCGTCTGTATGAGATGAACGTGGTTATTTCCGATACCGCAGAATACGGTAACTACCTGTTCTCCTTCGCGGCAGTTCCACTGCTGAAAGAGTTCATGACCACGCTGCAGCCGGGCGATCTGGGCAAAGCAATTGAAGGGACTCAGGTTGATAACGCACAGCTGCGTGACGTCAACGAAGCCGTTCGTCAGCATCCAATCGAATCTGTAGGCCGCAAACTGCGTGGCTACATGACCGATATGAAACGTATCGCTGTCGCTGGCTAAGCCACGCACGACACCGTTTTCAGCACAATAAAAAACCCCGGCTTGCCGGGGTTTTTTATTATTGGTGCTCGCTGTCCCGCTATGTATGTGCTCGGTGTCCCCCTCCTCGGTCCTCCCCCATAAATGGGGGAGGAAGATGCTGCCACATGCCAGTGATGAAGCTGCATATGGCAGCGTCTCCTTCCCCCGCTAGCGGGGGAAGGCCGGGATGGGGGACAGCGAGCACGAATGGTGGAAATCAATCACACCGCTTCATACAGCGTCTGATTACGCGTCTCTTTACAGGCAATCAGCGCGATCAACGTCAACACCGCCATCGAAGCCAGATAGAAACCCACCGCCTGCAAACCGTAATGGGCATTCAACCACGTGGCGATATAAGGCGCCACAGAGGCCCCAAGAATCGACGACAGGTTGTAGGAGAAGGATGCACCGGTATAACGCACTTCCGTCGGGAACAGTTCTGGCAGCAGCGCGCCCATCGGACCAAACGTCAGGCCCATAATGCTCAGACCAAGGATCAGGAAGCCCATCACCAGCACCTGAGAGCCAGAACCCAGCAGCATTGGGAACATCAATGCAAAGGCGATAATCATCAACGTAATGGTGATCATGGTTTTACGACGACCAAAGCGATCGGCCAGGAGACCGGCAATCGGCACCATCACGCCAAAACCAATCACCGCCACCATCAGCATCCACAGGAAGCTATTACGCGAATAGCCAAGACCAGCCGGCGCGGGCGCGGTGCCGTAACTCATCGAATACACGGTCATAATGTAGAACAGCGTGTAAGTGGCGAGCATGATAAAAGTGCCGAGAATGGTGGCGGTCAGATGCTTGCTCAGCAGCGTGCCAATCGGCATTTTCACCTGCTTGTTCTCTTTCTGCACTTTGGCGAACACCGGGCTTTCATGCAGCGAAACGCGCACATACAGGCCAATTAACACCAGCACCGCAGAGAGAATAAACGGCACGCGCCAGCCCCAGTTCATGAACTGCTCGTCGGTTAGCAACCATGAAAGCAGCAGGAACGTGCCGTTAGCGAAGAAGAAGCCAATCGGCGCGCCGAGCTGTGGGAACGAACCATAAAGCGCACGTTTCTTCGCCGGGGCATTTTCGGTTGCCAGCAGCGCCGCGCCGCCCCATTCGCCACCAAGGCCAAGACCCTGACCAAAACGCGCCAGCGCCAGCAGCAGCGGCGCTGCCACGCCAATGGTTTCATAACCTGGCAGTAAACCAATCAGCACCGTCGAGACGCCCATGGTCAGCAGCGATGCCACCAGGGTGGCTTTACGGCCAACTCGGTCGCCAAAGTGTCCAAACACGGCAGAACCGATAGGACGCGCCACGAAGGCGATCGCGAAGGTCGCCAGCGACTGCAACGTGGCCACGGTCGGATCGCCCTGCGGGAAGAAGATGTGCGGGAAAATAATCACCGCAGCGGTGGCATAGATATAGAAATCGAAGAACTCAATGGCGGTGCCGACAAGCGATGCCACAACCACTTTGCCACGTGAATTGACCGGCGTGTCGTCGTGTTTTTTGTCGAGTGTTTCTGTGATGGAGGCTTGCATAAGTGTTTCTTAATTGTAAATGTAGACAGAGAATCTTACGCACCTGGTTTGCGGCATTCAATGGCGAAAAACCGCGTCAGACCGGGCTTTTTCGGCGAATAAGTGGATAATTTCTGAGTTGCTGCAATCAGTGGCGGATGGGAACGGGAAGTGTCATTTTTTTGGCGGGAATCTCTGCAAAAGGGCCAAATTAAAGTGACCCTTTAGCGTTTCCTGCTGGTTTTTGCTGAAAAAGTAGCCAACAGGAAACATTTTTAGCTAGTACGGCAAATGTAACAACCTCGTCGGCTTATTTAGCCTGATGCGGCTGCGGCATCTCTTTATCATCTTTATATTTCGCGGTGGCGATCCACGCGGCGCAGAACAGCGTCAAACGCGCAAAGAAGTAGAAGAATGCCATCAACCCGAGCACCGAACCAAAGGCCGCGCCCGATGGCGAAGTCGCCAGCTTCGGCAGCGTCAGCGTCATCACAAACTTGATCACCTCAAAGCCAATCGCCGCCAGCAGCGTGCCACGGAACAGTGCTTTTTTACGTGGCTTGTGGCGCGGCAGAATCCAGAAGATCCACAGGAATAGCAGATAGTTAGCAAAGATGGAGATAGATAATGCAATTACCGTCATCGCCGGACGCAGCCACTCAATGTCTTCCAGCCCCAGCGCATTAACGATCGCCGCCTGCGCCGCACCGGCAATCGAGGTCAGCGACAGCGTAATCACCAGCGCAAACATCAAACCCAGCAGCGAAAGCAGGTCGCGCGCGTACTTCTTCCAGAGTTTCTCCTGATCGTCTGGCGTACGTTCCCACACGTCGCGCGACTGCGCGCGCACTGCTTCACGCAAATTGCCCATCCAGTTAATGCCGGAGTAAAGCGCCAGCAGCAAACCGGTTATCCCCACCGTGGCGCGCTGCTGAATCGCGGTATTCACCGTATTCTTCAGCGTGGTGGCCAGCGTCGGATCGCTGATGCTGTTAACGATTTTGTTGATCAACTCGGTGAGCATGTCCTGATTCGACGCCAGCACAAAGCCGACTGCCGCAAAGGAGACCATCAAAATCGGTATCAGAGAGAGAAAAGAGAAGTAGGTGATCGCCGCGCCAAACTGGCTGCCAAGGCGATCGTTAAAGCGTTCCAGCGCGCGCATAAAGTGCGCCACTGCCGGAATCGCCTGAAACCAGGCAGCGAAGCGCGACACATGTTGAATCGAGCCATCCACGGTTTTATTGCCGGTTTTAATATCAATAAGCGGCTTGGCTTCTGCTTTGGCCGCTGTCTCTGTAGGTTTTTTGTCCGTCATAGACGATAGTCATCCTGTTCACTGCGAAAATACAATTATAGCCTGCTATGTCACGTACTCCTGCAAGACGTGGCTTAACCACTCCATAAACACGCGTACGCGGCGCGCCACGTTACGGCGATGCGGGTAAAGTAGCGAGATCGGCATCGGTTTCGCCGGGAAGTGATGCAGCACTTCAACCAGTTGTCCTGACTCCAGCAGCGGCTGCACGCCAATCGCTGGCACCTGAATAATGCCGAGCCCGGCCATGCACGCCGCGCGATAGGTTTCGGTACTGTTTACCGTCACCACGCCGCCGGTTTGAACGTAATGACACTGTTTGCCATCAAAATATTCAAAGCCCAGTGAAGGTTGCCCAAGCTGCTGGGTGTAATGCACCATCGCGTGTTGCGACAGATCTTCCAGCCGCACCGGCATGCCGAAGCGGGAAAGGTAGCCGGGGCTGGCACAGTTGATCAAGGCGTGCGAGCCGATTTTCCGCGCAATCAGCCCGGAATCTTTCAGCTCGCCAACGCGCACCACGCAGTCAAAGCCTTCGCGAATCACATCGACCTGACGATCGCTGCTGCTTAACTCAATTTCCAGACCGGGATAGTGCTGCAAAAATTCCGGCAAACGAGGCAGCACAAAGCCGGTTGCCATCGCCACCGACATATCCACGCGCAGCTTGCCGCTTAAGGTGCCGGGATCGTGCTGGAACAGGCTGTCCATGTCGTCGAGCATTGAGAGCAAATCGAGGCAGCGATCGTAATAGACCAGGCCGTCCTGCGTCAGATGCACGCGCCTTGTGGTGCGATGCAGCAGCCGCGTCCCCATTTGATTTTCCAGCGCCTGCAGCTGACGCGATACGCTGCCTTTCGGTAAACCCAAACTTTCTGCTGCACGGGTAAAACTGCCCATTTCTGACACTCGCACAAAAACCTGCATTGCGTGAATTTTATCCATGTTGTTCACCGATTGTTGTTGTTAGTGAAACAGTGCTGCGTATTCCTCTGCGTTTATAGATCAATTATTCACGAATATCCTTAACACGTGTTCAATTTTCCAACTGGAGCGAAACATGAGTCATAAAATTGCATTGATTACCGGCGGAAATCGCGGTTTAGGCAAGAATGGGGCGCTGAAACTGGCCGCCAAAGGCACCGATATCCTGTTTACCTTTCGCGGTCACGCGGAAGAAGCGCAGGCGGTAGTGCAAGAGATTGAAGCGCTGGGTGCGCGTGCGGTAGCGCTGCAGCTGGATGTGGGCGATAGCAGCACGTTTGATGGCTTCGTGGCGCAGGTGAAAGAAGCGCTGCAGAAAACCTGGCAGCGTGACAATTTTGATTATTTAGTGAACAACGCCGGTCATGGCCACTACAAGCTGTTCGCCGAGACCACCGAAGATGAGTTTGATGCGCTGGTGAATGTGCACTTCAAAGGGCCGTTCTTCCTGACGCAAAAACTGCTGCCGCTGATCGTTGATGGTGGACGCATCCTGAATATCTCCAGCGGTTTAACCCGTTTGACGCTGCCGGGTTCAGGCACTTACGCCTCAATTAAAGGCGCGATGGAAGTATTAACCCGCTATCAGGCAAAAGAGTTAGGCGAGCGCCATATCCGCGTCAACATTCTGGCGCCCGGCGCGATTGAAACCGACTTCGGTGGCGGTCGCGTGCGTGATACCAAAGATCTCAACGCTCACATCGCCTCGGTGACCGCGTTAGGCCGCGTTGGCTTGCCAGATGATATCGGCGATGCCATCAGCGCGATCCTCAGCGATGAAACCGGCTGGATCACCGCACAGCGCATCGAAGCCTCAGGCGGCCAAGGCCTGTAATCTGTAGGGTCGCCATTCATGGCGACCTCGTTAAACAGCGACGCCAGCCAGGTTGCCATAAATGGCAACCTTACAGATCAATCGTCCCATCAATCACCGTCACCGTTTGGCCGCCAATCCAGATCGCCTTATCCGTAAAACTCACTTGAATCCGACCTTCACGCTGAATCGCGCTGCCCTGACGCGCCCGATAATCCCGCGTTTGTTGGTTAGCCTCGAAGTAGCGGGCCAGACAGGCGTTGGCGCTGCCGGTCACTGGATCTTCGGTCAAACTGCCGTTCTCAACCAGCAATGCGCGCACTTCATACTGCTCGTTTTCACCTGCTGGTAACGCGCCAAAAATCGCCGTGCCGTTAACCTCAGCATGCTGTTGTAAACGGTGTAAATCGGCGGCTGACGGCACCACATCCAGCACCGCTTGCGCGCTACTCATCGGAATCAGCAGCCAGCGGATGCCCATATCAACGATGGTCGGCGTTTGGCTGAGATCGAAAGCTTCACTGTTCAGCGCGCTGCTCATCAGTGCATCGCTGAAGGGTGTTAAGCGAGCGGCGGGTGCAGCAAAGGCCAGCGCGCCGTCGTCGCTGATTTTCACCTCAACCAACCCCACGCCGCACTCCTGCACGATTTTGCCTGGCGTTTTCAGCGGCCAACCGGCTTCCAGCAGCGCATGCGCGGTGCCGAGCGTCGGATGTCCGGCAAACGGCAGTTCGCCTTCCACGGTAAAAATGCGCACGCGGTAATCCGCCGCCGCATCCTGTGGCGGCAGCACAAAGGTGGTTTCGGACAGATTGGTCCAGCGCGCAATCGCCGTCAGCTGCGCGTCACTCAATCCCTGTGCATCCATAATCACCGCCAGCGGATTACCTTTAAACGCCGATGAGGTAAACACATCCACCTGTTTAAATGCGACCTTCATTGTCACTCCTTTCTCGTTGAGGTTGTCTGAAATCGGGATTTACATCCTGCTGATTGCGAAAGGCCAGCAACAGGGCTATGAATAAATTAAGAATTCTGGAATCGGAGTCCGCAATGTTAAAAGTTCTTGGCCGTACTTCATCAATAAACGTGCGAAAAGTTCTGTGGCTGTGTGCAGAACTCGATATTACGTACGAATTAGAACCCTGGGGCGATGATCCGCAATCGCTGCACTCGCCAGAGTTTATGGCGCTCAATCCCAACGGCATGGTCCCGGTGATTATCGAGGACGACTTCGTGCTGTGGGAATCCAACACCATTCTGCGCTATCTCGCTAACAGCAATGGCGGCGAATGGCTCTATCCCGATAATCCGCGCGCGCGTGCGCCAGTCGATCAGTGGATGGATTGGCAAGCCACCGAACTTAATACCTCATGGCGCTACGCGTTTATGTCACTGGTGCGCAACTCGCCGGCGCATCAGGATCCGCGCTTGCTGGCGGCGGCCGTGAAAGGCTGGACGCACACCATGAACATTCTCAACCAGCATCTGGAGAAAACCGGGCGCTACGTCGCAGGCCGCAACTTCTCGCTGGCAGATATTCCCGTTGGGCTGGCGGTGAATCGCTGGTTTGAAACCCCGCTGGATCATCCTAACTTCCCGGCGGTACAGACCTATTACGAGCGTCTGACCGAGCGCGAGCCTTACACCACCTGGGGCCGCAACGGCAAACCCTGATCCTGTCCCGGCGCCAAACCTGTCATTTCGCAGGCCAGCGCGCCGGTGCGCTGCAACGCCCACGTATAACGCTCATCAAACGGATAGCAGCAGGAGAGACGCAAGGCGTGTTTATAACGATCGCTCAGCGAGTAGAGCGCGCCTGGCGTCACACAGATTTGCTCCTGCAGCAAACGATGAAACATCTCCACGGTATCAATATTTCCCGGCAGTTCGACCCAAAAAACAAACCCGCCGCGCGGCAGGGTAGCGCGCGTGCCCTGTGGAAAGTGGCGCGCCAGAATACCGCGCGCCGCATCCAGATTGGCGGCATAGCGCCGACGCAGCGTGCGCAGATGGTGATCGTAGCCGCCGCTGGCAAGAAATTCGGCCAGGGTTTCACTTAACAAGCGTGATTCCGCCATCGACGAAACCGCTTTGAGGTGGGCGATAGCGTCATGAAAACGTCCCGCGGCAGTCCAGCCGACGCGGAAATCGGGCGCCACGGTTTTGGTAAAGCTGGTGCAGTAAATCACCCAGCCATCGCGATCAAACGCCTTCACCGGCGGCGACAGCGGCCACTCAAACTGCAATTCGTCATACAAACCATCCTCCAGCAGGGGAACGTGGTAAGTGTTCACTAACTTCGCTAGTCGCTTTTTGTTCTCCAGCGGCATCACGTATCCCAACGGGTTCTGCGCGCCCGGCATGGCGATCACCGCCTGAATCCGCTTCTCCTGTAACAACATCTCCAGCGCATCCAGCGACAATCCCTGCTGCGGATCGGTGGGGATTTCCAGCGCTTTCAGACCCAGCGACGCCAGCAGCGGGAACAGGAAGAAATAGGTTGGCGATTCCAGACCAATACAATCGCCAGGTTTGGTCACCGCACGCAGCGCCAGCTGGAGCGCTTCCATACAGCCGTGCGTCAGTGTGATCGCCTGCGGCGGCAGGTTGATGCCGTTGTGCAGAGCGCGACGCGCAATCTCCTCCCGTAAGCGCTCACTACCAGGTGGAAGCGCATAGCGTCCGATAATGTCGGGATTCTGGCGCAAAATCGACGCAGTAATTCGCGCTATTCGCGCCGCCGGATAGAAAGTGCCATCCTGCGGACAGGCCAGCGAGATATTGGTGTAATCGGGATTATTTTGCGCCGCGAACACTTGCTCAATCAGCTCCAGCTTTTGCGCACTGGGATCGTTGATTTTTGCCGGCAGCGGTTTGACAGGGCGCGTTACGGCGGGCAGCACGCCACGCACGTAATAACCCGACTGCGGACGCGATTCGATCAGGCCGCGATCTTCGAGAATTTGCCACGCATTGAGCACGGTATTGATACTTACCTGATGCGATTGTGCCACGCGACGTATCGCTGGCAGCCGCTTGCCGGGCTTCAACGTGCCCTGATGAATCGACTCGGCAAAGCTATCGACCAGCTGCTGATACAGCGTTTGGCCAGATGAAAGTGGAAGGGACACAAAAGCCTCCGCGCGCAGTGGGTACAATTCATTTTTGAGACAACTGTATCCATTACAATAGTGGTTTTGTGTCTCTGTTTCCATTGCTGCGTTCGCACTAGCATGAAGACATCATTGATTCTTCAGGAAGCGCATCATGCTTGATCCCTCATTCTTTAGCTACGTCACCGTTATGTCGATCACGCCAGGCCCGAACAATCTCTTGCTGGCGACCTCAGGCGTGAATTTTGGCTTTAAACGCACGCTGCCGATGCTGTTTGGCATCCTGCTGGGTTGTGCGATACAGATGCTGCTGGCGAGTGTGGCGCTCGATGCGCTGCTGCACTGGATGGGCGCGATTCGCCTGCCGTTGACGGTGGTTGGCTGTAGCTATCTGCTGTGGCTTTCCTGGAAGATTTTCCATGCCGGCGCACCGCAACTGCGCGAACGTCCGCGCCCGATGACGTTAATTGGCGGCATCTGTTTCCAGGCGGTAAACCCAAAAGCCTGGCTGATGGTCACCAACGTGGCGCTGATGTACGCCAACAGCAACGGCGTGCTGACGGTGCTGCTGGGATTCGCGGCACTGAATCTGCCGTGCATTTTGATTTGGGCAGCGCTGGGCGATCGCCTGCGCAGCCATCTGCAGGTTGCGTGGAAACGTCAGGCGTTTAACAGTTTGATGGCGCTGTCGCTGGTGGCGACAACTGTGTGGATGTTGTACGACGCGGTGCTGCTCAGCTAGATGCTTCGGTGCGCATATATGCGCACCGAAGCATTTGTAGGGTCGCCATTCATGGCGACCAGGCTAGAACTACCTTATTACTTCCCCACCACGTGCGCCGTTTCGCGCGCTTCATCGTTGGCGGCATCCGGTGTAATTACCGGCTCGTAGTCGAGTTGTAACACGCGGCTGGTATCGGCCAGCACTTTCTCGGTCAATGCGACGTCGCCGTTCAGCTTGCGTCCCCACGATGGGATCACCATGCGAATTTTGGTCTGCCATTCCGGCGAACGCATCTGTTCCGGGAAGGCTTTCGCCATCAGCTCGAGCATAATCGGTGCGGCGGTGGAGGCGCCCGGTGATGCTCCCAGCAAGGCAGAAATCGAGCCATCTTCCGAGGTCACCACTTCGGTACCGAGACGCAGCACGCCGCCTTCCACGGTATCGTTCTTGATGATCTGCACGCGCTGGCCGGCAGTCACTAAACGCCAGTCTTCCTGCTTCGCCTGCGGCACGTAAGCGCGCAACGCTTCCATACGATCGCTGTCGCTTTGCAAAACCTGATCAACCAGATATTTCACCAGGTCGAAGCTCTTCAGGCCAACCTGCACCATCGGCTTGAGGTTGCTGGTGTTCATCGCGCCGAACATATCCAGCAGCGAACCCTGCTTGAGGAATTTGGTCGAGAAGGTCGCAAACGGCCCAAACAGCAGCACCTGCTTGCCATCCAGCACGCGGGTATCGACGTGCGGCACCGACATCGGCGGTGCGCCGACGCTGGCTTTGCCATACACCTTCGCCATGTGCTGTTTGACGACGTCAGGATTTTCCGTCACCAGGAATGAACCGCCCACCGGGAAACCGGCGTAGCCTTTCACTTCCGGAATGCCGGATTTCTGCAGCAGCGGCAACGCCGCGCCGCCCGCACCAATAAACAGCTGGCGCGTGGTCAGCAGGCGATTTTCGCCGCTGGCCAGATTATGCAGCGTGACCTGCCAGCGACCGTCGCTCAGGCGTTTGATATCACGCACTTCCTGGCGCAGACGCAGGCGGAAATTGGCTTTCTTCTCTAAAGAGGCAATCAGCTGACGCGTTACTTCACCGAAGTTCACGTCGGTGCCCATTTCGGTCCAGGTGGCTGCGACTTTTTGCTTGCTGTCACGGCCGTTCATCACCAGCGGAATCCACTCGGTGATTTGATCACGGTCTTCAGAGTAATTCATGCCACGGAACAGCGTGCTTTTCTGCAACGCATTGAAACGCTTGCGCAGGAATTCAACGTTATCGTCGCCCCAGACGAAACTCATGTGCGGCGTACTGTGGATAAAGCTTTTAGGATTGCGCAGGTTGCCTTTCTGAACGTGATACGCCCAGAACTGGCGCGAAATCTGGAACGATTCGTTAATCGCCACCGCTTTGGCGATGTCGATGCTGCCATCCGCCTTCTGCGGCGTATAGTTGAGCTCTGCCAGCGCGGCGTGACCGGTTCCGGCGTTGTTCCAGCCATTAGAGGATTCAACGGCCACGTCATCAAGACGTTCAACCATCTCAATCGACCAGTCAGGTTCGAGATCTTGCAGCCATGCGCCCAAAGTCGCACTCATCACGCCTGCGCCAATCAGCAGTACGTCGACGTCTTTTCGTTCCTGAAGGTTTGCACTTTCCATGCCAGCGGCGGCGAGCGCCAGATTTACCGCAGTAGTACTCATGAGGCGACATCTCCTCTCTCTGTTGACCTGAAGCTCAACAGGTTCGCAGGCGAAATAGCCGCGCTTCTTTCGAGCGCGTGGCGCTATCTCTCAAAGGTTAAGACTCAGGTATAAGTCATGGGGACGATAACGGTTAACTGCACGTTATGCATATGCATTCGAATATAACATTCTCGTATCGGAATTAAACGTTTGTTTATTTTTTAAAGGCGGAAATGATTCAGCATAAGAATTAATCAGCTCAACCCCGTGGTCATAAGGGATTTTTATCTCTTAATCAGACGGTTAGCGTAATGCAGTTGTTACGCTATTGTGAGTGCTTTTGATGGGGTTGAAAACGGTGAGTGAGGTGTGTCACATTTTAATGCTTTGAAAATTATGGACTTTAACTAAATTGATTATTTATGCGGATTTTATGTTGCGCGATATTTCGCCATATCGTGTAAAAGTAATGTTACATTTTTGTGGTGATGAATTTCAGCTTGGGCGTGGGTGCCCGCCAGAAGAAAAATGCATCACCTTGACGAAAAAATGATCAGCGCGATCGGCGGCGCCACAGGAAGCGAATGACGAAAAACTCAATCGCGCCCAGCAGTAAAAACCACAAACTAAAGACGATGGTATACAGCTGATTAACATCCATCAGATGCAGGCTTTCCTGCAGCTGTTTTGCCAGCTCAATACCAAATGAAGGCGCGGGCAGCAGCAGGGCAGAAAGAAAGCCCAGCAGCAGAATGCCGCCTGGGATAATCAGCGTTTCGAATGGGTTATTCATGGTCATTATCCAAATCAGTTAGCGCGGGCATTAGCGCATAAAACCGCGCTAAGGTGCAATCCCCGTGCCGAATCGCGCTAAGAAATTTCTTCTATTCCATTCACTTAGCGTCAAAAATAGCGAAAGTTAAGAGTTATAGCCTTTGCTATACTTAAATCCCTGATTTTACTGTCTTTTTTTTGCCGTTTTTGCGTGTTAGACTGCGCGCACTTTTTCATTACTGAACAATAAATGCGGAGAAGTAGCGGCTTTGGCGCCTGTTCCGCAGCATTGATTGAAAACCCATGACATTTATCGCAACCCTGATTTTGGCCTTTGGCATGTCGATGGACGCTTTCGCCGCAGCATTGGGCAAAGGCGCATCGCTGCATCGCCCAAATTTCAAAGAAGCGCTGCGTACCGGTTTGATCTTTGGCGTCATTGAAATGTTAACGCCGCTGATTGGCTGGGCGATTGGCCTTGCGGCCAGCCGCTACATCATGGCGTGGGATCACTGGGTGGCGTTCGTGCTGTTAACCGTGCTGGGCGGCCGTATGATAATGGAAGGCTTCCGTCAAACCGCCGACGAGCCGTGCGAAGCGCCGCAGCGTCACGGTTTTATGGTGCTGGCGTTAACTGCTGTCGCCACCAGTCTTGATGCGCTGGCCGTCGGTGTTGGCCTGGCGTTCCTGCAAGTGAATATCATCATGACCGCCGTCACCATCGGCGCCGCCACTACCATTATGGCGACCACCGGCGTGCTGGTGGGCCGCTTTATCGGTCCGGTGATGGGCAAATGGGCCGAAGTGTTGGGCGGTGTAGTGCTGATCAGCATTGGCTGCACCATTTTGGGCCAGCACTTAGGCTGGTTTTAATTTGTAGGGTCGCCATTCATGGCGACCTCTTCTTCACATCCGCACCAAAACCCAATTCTGTGATCTACTTCAAAAATAATTGCGATGAAAACGCTCAGAGGCTATACTTTTTGCGTATTTCTTCAACAATTTTTGAACCAGGTGCCTTATGAAACGCTTTTTCCGCTACGTGTTTAACGCTTACGTTGAAACCTTCAAGCACGTACCGCCAGGCGCACAGCATTAATCCAGCGCTAACAGAATACCCTCGATAATCGCGGTCACGGATCGACCTGTGGTTATCAACTGTTTTCTTATCTCTCCAGCCGCAATTCCCCCCATTTTCTCCCTAACTTGCTGATAAAATCCTTCAGCCATCAGATTTCGATCTGGCTATAGCCGCACGTTATACCCCGCAACTAAACAAGCATTCGTCACCCCATCTTCTGCATGAAATAGTCAATTCAGGCCCTATAAACCGTCTGAAATGAGAAACATCATGCTGATCCCACAACCTTATTTACTCTTCCTCGGCGACGTAACCGATCCACTGGCCGCTAAAACCGCCCGCGGCATCCACGTCTGGCGTCCAGAGCAGTGCGTTGGCGAAATCAAATTGCCGGGCTGCACCGTATCGCTGGGCCTCGACGTCCTCGACATTGCCGCTGCCAAAGCGCGCGGCGCCAAAACGCTGGTGCTCGGCACCGCGAATGCCGGCGGTTACTTGCCCGCGCATTGGCTCGACACGGTAAAAAGCGCCATCTCTGCCGGGATGAACGTGGCCAGCGGTTTGCACCATCGTCTGGTGGATGAGCCGGAGCTGGTGGCGCTGGCCAAAGAGTTCGGTGTTGAGCTGTTCGACCTGCGTCATATGCGTCCAAAACTGGAAGTAGGCAGCGGTAAAAAGCGTACAGGTAAGCGTGTACTTACTGTCGGCACCGATTGCTCGGTAGGCAAGATGTACACCTCGCTGGCGCTGGAAGCCGCGATGCGTGAACGCGGCATGAAAGCCGATTTCCGCGCCACCGGCCAGACCGGTATTTTGGTGGCGGGCGAAGGTATCGCGATTGATGCAGTAATTGCCGACTTCATCGCCGGTGCGGTTGAAGCGCTGTCACCAGCCAATGACGCCGATCACTGGGATATCGTCGAAGGCCAGGGTTCACTGTTCCATCCTTCGTACGCTGGCGTCAGCATGGGCCTGATTCACGGTGCGCAGCCGCATTGGCTGGTGATGTGCCATGAAATGGGCCGTCCGCATATGCGTCATCTGCCGCATCAGCCGATGGTCAGCCTGAAAGATTGCGTAGAAGCCAACCTGCGCGCGGCGCACGTTACCAGCGACGCGGTACAACTGGCCGGTTTCGCCATCAACACCTCAAACTACAGCGAAGCAGAAGCGCGCGCCTATTGCGCAGAAATCAGCGCAGAATTCGGCGTGCCAGCCACCGATCCGGTGCGTTTCGGCATTGCGGATATCGCCGCGCTGCTGCAGGAGCGAGGCTAATTATGCGGCGCATGCAGATTGAAGTGCTGGAGCTGCCGCTGGCGCGTCCGTTTGCCATCTCACGTGGCACTCGCACGGCGGTTACGGTAATTCGCGTGACGCTGGAGCAGAACGGCTTTATTGGCCGCGGCGAATGTACGCCCACGCCGCGCTACGATGAAACGCCAGAAAGCGTCAATGCCGAACTGGAAGCGCTGCGCGCCGACATGGAAGCGGGCCTGAGCCGCCTTGATCTGCAAAGCCGTGTGTCTGCCGGTTCAGCGCGTAATGCGCTGGACTGCGCGCTGTGGCGTCTTGATGCCGCGCTGGTGAAGCACACGCTGTGGCAACAGTGCGAGCGTCGTCAGCCGCCATCGGTGATCACCGCCGAAACCCTCAGCCTCGATTCCATCGAGAACATGGCCGCCGCCGCTGCCGACGCGGTATCACGCGGCGCCATCCTGCTGAAAATCAAACTCAATCGCGACGAGATTCTGGAAAAAGTCGCTGCGATTCGTCAGGCCGCGCCGCGCGCCACCTTAATCATTGATGCCAATGAAGCCTGGTCGGGCGTGGATTTGCCCAGCCTGTTCAACGCGCTGGCGAGTTTTAACATCGCGATGGTCGAGCAGCCGCTGCCGGCGGGCCAGGATCAGGCGTTGCAGCGCTTCGCGCACCCGATTCCGGTGTGTGCCGATGAGAGTTGCCACACACGTGAAGACATCGCGCCGCTGCGTAATCGCTACGAGATGATCAACATCAAGCTGGATAAGTGCGGCGGGTTAACCGAAGCGCTGGCGATGGTGGATGAGGCGCAGAAGCTTGATATGCGGTTGATGGTTGGCTGCATGCTCGGCTCTTCACTGGCGATGGAAGCAGCGCTGCCGGTGGCGATTGCCGCTGAGCATGTCGATCTCGATGGCCCAATCTGGCTGGCCGCCGATAGCTCGCCCTTCCTTTCTTACGCTCAAGGCCAAATCTGGCTGTAACCCGCACGCGGAGCAACGATGACGGACACTTTACTTACACCCAACGCCGCCAGCGTTGCCGGTTCAGCACCGGTGCTCGCGATTCAGGATCTCAGCGTCAGTTTTCGCGGCCGCAGCGGCGAAAATCAGGCGCTGAAGGGCATCAGCTTTAACATTCATCAGGGCGAAATTGTCGCCGTGGTCGGTGAAAGTGGCTCGGGGAAATCGGTCACTTCGCTGGCGGTAATGGGCTTGCTGGCCGCATCCGGGCGTATCGATCGCGGCAGCATGCAGTTCCGTGATCGTCAGGGCAACGCGCATCAGCTTGCCACGCTGAATGAAACCCAGCGCCGTGCTTTACGTGGCCGCGAAATGGCGATGATTTTTCAGGAGCCGATGACCTCGCTCAATCCGGTGCTGCGCGTCGGCGATCAGCTGACCGAAGCGCTGCGGGATCATCAGATTTGCGACAAAAGTCAGGCCGAGGCGCGCGCACGTGAATTACTGCGCCAGGTGCGCATCGCTGATGTCGATCGGGTGATGAAAAGCTATCCGCATTCGCTGTCGGGCGGCATGCGCCAGCGCGTGATGATTGCCCAGGCGCTGGCCTGCGATCCGCAGCTGCTGATTGCTGATGAGCCGACCACCGCGCTGGATGTCACGGTGCAGGCGCGCATTCTGCACATCCTGCGCGACCTGCAACGCGAGAAACAGATGGCGGTGCTGTTCATCACCCACGACATGGGCGTGGTGGCAGAAATCGCCGATCGCGTGGTGGTGATGCTGCGCGGCGAAGTGGTTGAGCAGGGCACGGTAACTGAAATCTTCAACGCGCCGCAGCATCCCTACACCAAAGCATTATTGGCCGCAGTGCCGAAGCTCGGCGATATGCGCGAACACGCATGGCCGCAGCGTTTTCCGCTATTGGGCAGCAATGCCAGCGATAACAGCGAGCAGCGCACCGCGCGCTACGACGAAACGCCGCTGCTGGATGTACGCGGCCTGAAAGTGTATTACCCAATTCGCAGCGGCATTTTCTCGGCGCTCACCCATCAGGTGCACGCGGTGGAGCAGATCGATTTCAGTCTATGGCCGGGCGAAACCCTAGCGATTGTCGGCGAAAGCGGCTGCGGTAAATCCACCACCGGTCGCGCGCTGATGCGGCTGATCAACAGCGACGCCGACAGCATTCATTTCCAGGGCAATGAAATCGCCAACCTGAAAGAGGCGCAGTTCCAGCCGCTGCGTCGTGAAATTCAGATGGTGTTTCAGGACCCTTACGCCTCGCTCAATCCGCGTCTCACCGTCGGCTTTACCATTGCCGAACCGCTGCTGCTGCACGGCATGGTCAAGTCGCTGGAAGACGCGTCGCCGCAGGTCGATGCGTTGCTGAAAAGCGTGGGCTTATTGCCGGAACACGCGCAGCGCTATCCGCATGAATTTTCTGGCGGTCAGCGTCAGCGTATCGCCATTGCGCGCGCCATGGCGTTGAAACCCAAAGTGATCATCGCCGACGAAGCCGTCTCGGCGCTGGATGTGTCGATTCAGGCGCAGGTGGTGAACCTGATGATGGATCTGCAACAGCAAACCGGCGTGGCGTGGATTTTTATCTCGCACGATATGGCGGTGGTGGAACGTATCGCTAACCGCGTGGCGGTGATGTATCTCGGCCAGATTGTTGAGCTGGGGCCGCGTCAATCGGTGTTCAACCAGCCGCAACATCCGTATACCCAACGTCTGCTGGCCTCGGTGCCGGTGGCCGATCCCCAGAACCGTCAACCCCGCACTTTCGAGGACGGCGAAATTCCGTCGCCGCTGCGCAAGGTGGGAGAAACGGTCGTTAAACCGCGTTATCGCCAGGTTGCTCCGCAACACTGGGTCGCTGATTGTGTTTCGCGCTAACCCTCAATACCAGGAGATTTCATGAACCCGATTTTCCGCCGTACTGCGCTCGCGCTGGGATTGACCCTCTCGCTGGCCGCCGCCGCTCAGGCGCAGGATCTGCGCATTTCGATGTATGCCGACATCACCGGCCTCGATCCGCACGATACCTCCGATAACGTCAGCTACTCGGTGCAGAGCGGCATCTTCGAACGTCTGTTCCAGTTCGATGCCAGGATGAAGCTGCAGCCGTGGCTGGCTACCAGCTACACCAGCAACGACAGCGCCACCGAATTTACCCTGACGCTGCGTAAAGACGTGACCTTCCAGGATGGCACGCCGTTCGATGCCGAAGCGGTAAAAGCCAACCTCGATCGCCTTGCCGACCAGACCAAAGGCCTCAAGCGCAACAGCCTCTACAAGATGATTGCGAAAGTGACGGTGCTGGCGCCGGACCAGGTGAAAATCGATCTGAACCAATCGTTTGGTGCTTTCATCAACACGCTGGCGCATCCGTCGGCGGTGATGTGGAGCCCGGCGATTCTCAAGCAGTATCCGGAAGAAGCGCAGTTGCGTCTGCATCCGGTCGGCACCGGCCCGTTCAAATTCGTCACCTGGCAGCCGGGTAAAGCCGTGACGCTGGCGAAGTACGACGGCTACTGGCAAAAAGGCTGGCCAAAAGTGGATAACGTGATCTTCTCGCCCAGCCCGGAAGATGCCACGCGCGTGGCGGCGCTGAAATCCGGTCAGGTGGATGCGATCTGGCCATTGCCATCCGATCTGATCGCCACCGTGCAGAGCGACAGCAAACTGGCGGTGCAGCGCGATCCAAGCATTTATCTCTATTACATGGCGATCAACACCCAGCACAAACCGCTGGCGGATGTGCGCGTGCGTCAGGCGATCAACTACGCCATTGACCGCGATCTGTGGTTGAAAGTGGCGTTTGCCGGCATGGGCAAACCGGCCAGCTCGGCGATTCCGCAAGGCGTGCAGTTCTACCAGAAGCAGAGTGCGCCGAACTATCGCTATGCGCCGGATGAGGCCAAAGCGCTGCTGAAAGCCGCCGGTTATCCGAACGGCCTCGATCTCAAACTGTGGGTCACCAACGCCACCGCCAGCGTGCGTGCCGCGCAGGTATTAAAAGCGCAGCTGGCAACGGTGGGCATTCGCGCCACGGTCACGCCGATGGATTCCGGCACGCGTAACGCCAAACTGTGGGGCGTGAAGGACCCGAAAGAGGCGGAATTTGATCTCTATTACGGCGGCTGGTCGACATCAACCGGTGATGCCGATTGGGCCTTGCGTCCACTCTACGCCACCGAATCCTGGGTGCCGACCTCGTATAACGTCTCGTACTTCAGCAACGCCGAAGCCGACAAAGCGATTGCCGGCGGCCTAGCCACCGCCGATCCAGCTAAGCGTGGCGAAGCTTACGCCGAGGCACAGAAAGTGTTGTGGAAAGAGGCGCCAGTCGCCTTCCTCGGCACGCCAGACAATCTGGTCGGCAAACGCAGCACGCTGAGCGGTGTGTCGATGCTGCCGGATGGCAACTTCCTGTTTAATCAGGCGACGTTTAAGTAAAGGTTGGGTGGGGTTGGGTGCTCGCTGTCCCCCATCCCGGCCTTCCCCCGCAAGCGGGGGAAGGAGATGCTGCCACATGCAACTTCTGAGCTGGCATATGGCAGCATCTTCCTCCCCCATTTATGGGGGAGGACCGAGGAGGGGGACAGCCAGCACAATCTGGGGACAGCAAGCACAATCTGGGAAAAGCCAGCACGATCCCAAAAAAATAAAGGAACCGCATGTTCGCATACATCATTCGCCGACTGCTGGAGATGATCCCCGTATTGCTGGTGGTCTCGCTGCTGGTCTTCGGCTTCATCAAACTGCTGCCTGGCGATCCGGCGCGTATCTACGCCGGACCGGATGCGCCTTTGGCCGCGGTGGAAGCAGCGCGTCAGCATCTCGGACTTAACGATCCGCTGCCGCAGCAATATATCAACTGGATCGGCGGCCTGCTGCGCGGCGATCTGGGCGTCACTTATCGCACTCAACAGCCGGTGCTGGAGGTGATCAAGCAGGGCTTTATGCCCACGCTGTGGCTGGCGCTGGCCGGTTTTGCCTGGTCGGTGATTCTGGGCCTTTTCCTCGGCGTGTTTGCCGCCCTGAAACGCGGTAAATGGCAGGACTGGACCTTAATGAGCGTCGCCGTCGGCGGCATCTCGATGCCCACGTTCTGGCTCGGCCTGCTGCTGATCCAGTTCGTCGCCATGCCATTCGGCCTGTTCTCCGTCAGCGGCTTCAATCAACCCAGCGACATCGTGTTACCGGCGATCACGCTCGGTTCTTCGGTGGCGGCGGTGATGGCGCGCTTCACCCGCTCGGCGTTTCTTGAAGTGGCGCAGGAAGATTACGTGCGCACCGCGAAAGCCAAAGGGCTGCGTAATCGGCTGGTGACGTGGAAACACGTGATGCGCAATGCGTTGATCCCGGTGATCACCATGCTCGGTTTGCAGTTTGGTTTTCTGCTCGGCGGATCGATCGTGGTCGAAAGCGTGTTCAACTGGCCGGGATTGGGCTGGCTGTTGATCGAGTCGATCAAAGCGCAGGATCAACCGGTGATCCAGGCGTTAGTCATGCTGTTCGTGTTTGAATTTATTATCATTAACCTGCTGGTGGATCTGCTGTACGCCGTGGTCAACCCAGCGATTCGCCTGCGACAGGAGCCCTGATGAGTCTGCAATCTCTGCCTGCCCACGCGCAGGAGGCGATCCGTTCGCCGTGGCGCGATTTCCTGCACGCGCTGGTGCGTAATCCGCTGGCGCTGGTCTCCGGCGGCTTTGTGCTGCTGCTGGTGCTGGTGGCCATTTTCGCGCCCTGGCTGGCGCCATGGGATCCAATGGCACCCGACTGGATGGCGCTGTCATCGCCGCCCTCCAGCACGCACTGGATGGGCACCGACGAACTGGGGCGCGATCTGTTCAGCCGCATCATCTTTGGCGCGCGTATCTCGCTGTATGTGGGCGTGTTGTCGGTAACGCTCGGCATGGTAGTTGGCGTGCTGCTCGGCCTGCTGGCGGGCTATTACGGACGCTGGATCGATATGCTGATTATGCGTGGCTCTGACGTGCTGTTCGCCTTTCCCGGCATGCTGCTGGCGATTGCGGTGGTGGCGATTCTCGGTCCGGGACTCAACAACGTCATCATCGCGGTAGCGATCTTCAGCGTGCCGGTGTTTGCCCGCATCGTGCGTGCGTCCACGCTGTCGCTGAAACAGGCAGCGTATGTTGAAGCGGTGCGCTGTGCCGGTGCGCCGGACCGCGTGATTCTGCTGCGCCACATTCTGCCGGGCACGCTGTCAAACGTGATTGTCTATTTCACTATGCGTATCGGCACCAGTATTCTGACCGCCGCCGGGCTGAGTTTTATCGGTCTCGGCCCGGAACCCGATGTGCCGGAGTGGGGCAATATTCTGGCGATGAGCCGCAGCATGATGATGGCTGGCTTGTGGCACGTCAGCGTGTTTCCGGGTCTGGCGATATTCATTACCGTGCTGGCGTTTAACCTGTTGGGTGATGCGCTGCGCGACACGCTCGATCCCAAACTGAAGAGCTAAGCATGGACTTTCAACAACTGCAGCGCGACCTGCTGCTGCAACGCTGGCGCAGCGAGCGCCAGCTGGGACAACCGCGCAGCGCCAGCGGGCCAACCAATCGTATTAGCGACGTGCCGGGCGTGCGCGTCGGTCACTACACGTTAGCCGATGGCGAGCGACAAACCGGCGTCACCGCGATTGTGCCGCCGGGCGACAATCTGTTTACCCAGCCGCTGCCTTGTGCGGCGGCGGTGTTTAACGGTTTCGCCAAGCCGGTTGGTCTGGTGCAGGTTGAAGAGTTGGGCGTGCTGCAAACGCCGATTCTGCTGAGCAACACGCTGGCGGTCGGCACGCTGTTTACCACGCTGGTGCGCGATGCCATCAGCCGCAACAGCGAGTTGGGCCGCAGCTTGCCCACGGTCAATCCGCTGGCGCTGGAGTGCAACGACGGCTGGCTCAACGATATTCAGGCGCTGGCGATCACTGAAACGATGGCGCAGCAAGCACTCTATGACGCCACGACAGATTTCGATCGCGGCAGCGTGGGTGCCGGGCGCGGCATGAGCTGTTTCAGTTTAAAAGGCGGCATTGGTACGGCGTCGCGCATGATTCCGTCGCTCAATGCCACGCTGGGCGTGCTGGTGCTGGCGAACTTCGGCGCGTTGACCGCGCTGACGCTGGATGGCGTGCGCCTCGGCGAAATGATCGCACCGCTGCTGCCGGAACTGACGCCGCAGCGCGATGCCGGTTCCATCATCATTATTATGGCGACCGATGCGCCGCTCGATGCACGTCAGCTGAAGCGCGTCGCCAAACGCGCCGGGGCCGGTTTGGGACGACTAGGCAGCTATTGGGGCCACGGTTCGGGCGATATCGCGCTGGCGTTTTCCACCCAGCCGCAGCCGCAACCGCCAGAAGAGTCCATGCTGGAACCGCTGCTCGCCGCCGCCGCCGATGCCACCGAACACGCGGTGCTGGATGCCTTACTCAGTGCCGAATCTGTCACCGGTTTTCGTGGCCATCATCGGCCGTCGTTAACCGAAGTATTAGATCGATTGACCGCGTCGTAGGGTCGCCATTCATGGCGACCTCTGCCAATAACCGCATGGAACCCAACCTCATGAAAATCTTCATCTCTGCTGACATCGAAGGCATCGCCGGCGTCATGCGCCCTGAACAGTGTTCACCGGGCCACGCCGAATATCAGTTGGCGCGCGGCCTCATGGAACAAGAAGTCAACGCCGCCATTGATGGCGCCTTTGCCGGTGGCGCGACGGAAGTGGTGGTGGCCGACAGCCACGCGCAGATGACCAACCTACGCGCGGAAAATATCGATCCCCGCGCGCGTATGGTGCAGGGCAAACCGCGTGGCTTATCGATGGTGGAAGGCATTGAGCAGCAGCCGTTTGATGGCCTGTTCTTTATCGGCTATCACAGCGCGGCGGGCGAACCGGGCGTGCTGGCGCACACCATTAATGGCCGTGCGTTCTGGCGCATTCACATCAACGGCAAGGTGATGGGCGAGACCGATATCTACGCCGCAGCCGCTGCCGAACAGGGCACGCCGCTGTGGCTGGTAAGCGGTGACGATCAGCTCAAAGGCTGGATTGCCGAGCATTATCCCTCGGTGGATTACGTCTGTGTGAAACGCGCCATCTCACACACCTGTGCCGAATCCATCAGCCCGCAGGCGGCGCAAAACGCCATTCGCGCTGCGGCAACGGCTGCGGTGCAGCGCAAACGCCAAATCAGCACCACGCGGTTGAGCGCGCCTTATGAGATGCAGCTGCAAGCCAGCAAACCAGTGTTGGCGGATCTGTTCAGCCTGATCCCCGGCGTGACGCGCATTGACGCGGTCACCGTTGGTTATCGCGCGGACAACATGAACACGTTAATCAGCCTGCTGAGCGCCTTCTCCTATCTGGCGAGCACGCAGTCGTGATCGTAGGGGCGTCATTTATGGCGGCCGCGCTAAATCATCAGGTCGGTCCGCATTTCCTGCTGAATTTTGCTAACCTGCGCGCAATTTATATATAACAACGAGGCAGTCATGCAGCTCTGCAGTTTTTATCTTATTGACCAGCAAAGAAAAAGTTACGGTATTGTGCAGCAAGAGGGCGTGATTGATATCGGCGCACGTCTCGGCGCTGACTGCCCGGACCTGAAAACCTTGCTGCAACGCGGCGCGTTAAGCGATCTCGACGCCTTCGTTTCAATGCCGGTTGATCACCCGTTTAGCGCCATTCGCTTCATGCCGGTGGTAGAAAATCCTGGCAAAGTGTTCTGTGTTGGCATGAACTACGCCGACAAACGCAAAGAGTTTGCCGAGACGATTGAAGCGCCGACGCTGTTTGTGCGTTTCGCGGATTCGCTGGCGGCGCACGAGCAGCCGCTGATGAAACCCGCGACCACGCAGGAATTTGATTACGAAGGCGAACTGGCGGTGATCATTGGCAAAGCGGCCTATCAGGTGAAAGCCGCTGATGCGCTGAATCACGTTGCGGGTTACAGCTGCTTTATGGATGCCACGGTGCGCGACATGCAGTTTACCTGGTTCACCGCCGGGAAAAACTGGCAGCAAACCGGCGGTTTCGGGCCGTGGATGACCACCGCCGACGAGATCCCCGATCCGCAGCAGCTGGCGATCAAAACCTGGCTCAATCAGCGCGAAGTGCAGAACGACACCACCGCCAGCATGGTGCATCCGGTGGCGAAGATCATCGAGTACATTTCCGCGTTCAGCCCGCTGTCGCCAGGCGATGTGATCATCACCGGTTCACCGGGCGGCGTCGGTAAAAAACGCACGCCACCGCTGTTTATGTTCCCCGGCGATGAGATTGAAGTAGAAATCGAAAAGATCGGCCGTTTACATCATTACGTGGCTTAGCGCCCGTCATACTTCGAGCCGCCGCTGCGTTGGCTACGTGTGCTCACCCCAGTCACTTACTGATGTAAGCTCCTGGGGATTCACCCACTTGCCGCCTTGCTGCAACTCGAATTATTTAGGGCGTGCTGTCTGTAAAAAGCGCACCACGCGGCTGCGGTTCAACAGCAGCCGCAGCGTGTCGCCTTCGCGCGCAATCGCGAAGCGCTTCTCCCACGGTCCATCCTGCGCGGTGGCTAAGAGGCGATCGTTGCCCAGCGACTGCAAACGTGCGCGAATCGCCGCCGGGCCGATGCCCATGATTAAGCTGTCGCCCTCAATCACCAACTCGCTGCGCCACTGCGGCGCAAACCAGCGGCCTTGCAGATTATCGAGACTGGCCTGATCGGCCTGCACTGGCACAAAACGTCGTGCGGCATGGCCAATCTCACCGACAATCGCCGCGCCATCATGACGTAACCGCATCGGGAAGGTGCTGGAGAGCGACGCCGCCGTACCGTGCACATCGTCACGCCACAAGGTTTCGCCTGCGCCGAGCCAGGTGGCGGTCACGCCTTTAATTTCCAGCCAGTCGGCGGCGTCTTGCGCCACGTAAAGTCCGGGCGTTAAATCGTGTCCTTTCTCCGGTAACGCGCGATTGAGCAACGCCGCCATCACCCGCAGCGCGCTTTCAGAGGTAGTGACATCTTCGCGGTTGGCGACCAGCGCCACGCCGATTTTCAGTTCCGGATGCAGCAGGAAATAGCTCTTATAGCCGGCATGCGAACCGCCGTGACCAAACAGCGTCTGGCTGCCGAGCGTCGAGCTGGTGATGCCCAAACCGTATCCGCTGGTGCGGCCATCGTTGAGATTACGCGGCGCGCTCAGGCGCTGCAGCACGCCTGCCCCCGGTCCGCTATCGGCCAGCAGGCTTTGCAGCCAGCGCGTCAGATGATGCAGGCTGCCGGTCACGCTGCCCGATGCCGAGAGATGCAAACCGGCGCTGGAAAGCTGCCACTGCGCGCCGTTTTGCCAGTAGCCAGGCACCAAACCGGGCACGATATCGAACCAGCTTTCTGGCGCAATCAGGTTGATATCCAGCGGATCGCAGATGTACTGCTGCAGCAGATCATTGAATAACACGCCTTTGGCTTTCAGCGCTTCTTCCACCAGCCGATAGCCGGTGTTGGTGTAGGAGATTTCGCTGCCGGGCGCATAGTTGAGCTCGCCTTCGCGCGCGATAAAATCCAGCAGATCTTCGGCGCGGGTGGCGTTATACACCGACAATCCCAGCAGCGATAAGGTTTCGCGCACGTCCGGCAAACCGCTGCTCATATCCAGCGCCTGGCCGACGGTGATCTGGCCGTTGGCTCCGCTCAGCTGCGGAAGATGCTGCACCAGCGCATCGTCGAGCTTGAGGTAGCGACGTCCCGGCCCGGTCACCAGCGCGGCAAACAGATGTTTAGTGATCGAGGCGAAACGCACCACGCTGTCGGCGCTGAACGGCGTTTGCTGCGCCAAATCAGCCAATCCGGCGCAGTGGGTTGAGTGGATCTGGTGCGCATCAAACAGCACCATTGCGCCGCCCGGCGCGCCTGGCTGTTGCCAGCTTTCAGTGATCTGTTGTGCGACATCCGCGGCGTGTTGCCAGTGAGCGGTCATGCCGGTTCCTCCAGCGTCATGCTGAGATCGAAAAGTTGGGCGGTATGCGGATGCTGGATGCGCCGCGCGCGCAGATCGTCGGCGCTCAGCTGCTCCACCATCTCGCCATTCTGCATCACGCCAATGCGCTGACACAGGTGCGTTACCACCGCGAGATTGTGCGTCACCATAATGTAGGTGAGTTTGCGCTCGCTGCGTAGGTCGCTGAGTAAATTCAGGATTTCGGCCTGCACCGATACATCAAGTGCCGAGGTTGGCTCATCCAGCAGCAGCACTTCCGGTTCGGCGATCAGCGCGCGCGCAATCGCCACGCGCTGACGCTGGCCGCCCGACAGCTGATGCGGATAGCGGAAACGTACCGAGGCGGGCAAGCCCACTTCGCCTAACGCCTGGCTGATGCGCTGTTCAGCGCGATCGAGCTGATGCACCAGCAGCGGTTCGTGCAGGATGCGATCAATGGTTTGACGCGGATGCAACGAACCAAACGGATCCTGAAACACCATCTGCACCTGACGATAGAAGGCGCGACTGCGTTTAGCGCTGAGCTGCATGCCGCCAAACAGCATGCTGCCTTGCCAGTCGGCATTCAGCCCAGCGAGCGCGCGCAGGATGGTGGATTTGCCCGAGCCGCTTTCACCGACCAGGCCAAAGCTTTCGCCGTTACCGACCGAGAAGCTGACGTCTTTCACCGCCGTGTGCGCACCGAAGTGGATGCGCAGGTTATCGATTTGAATCATGGGTTGTTCCGTGCGAACCGTGAAACGGTCGGCATGAATGCCGACCCTACGGTAGGGGCGCCATTTATGGCGACCAGGCTAATTATTCGCGCCACGCGGCATCGCGCTGCAATACGGGTAAACGCTCGCGCGGATGGCGCAACGACGGCAAACATGCCAGCAAACCGCGCGTGTAAGGATGCTGCGCCTGCTGCAACTGCCCGGCATCGAGCAGCTCGACGATGCGGCCGGCGTACATCACCGCCACGCGATCGCAGAAGTGCGACACCAGCGGCAAATCATGGCTGATCAGGATTAGCCCCATGCCGCGCGCCGAGACCAACTCGTCAATCAGCTTGAGGATCTCTGCCTGCACGGTGGCATCCAGCGCGCTGGTGGGTTCATCGGCGATCAACAGTTCTGGATCGGGCGCCAGCATCATGGCAATCATCACGCGCTGGCCCATGCCGCCCGAGACTTCATGCGGATAGCGTTTCGCCACGGCTGCGGGATCGCGAATCTTCACCTGCTCCAGCAGCTCAATCGCCGCCTGCATCGCCGCTTTATGGCTGCCGCCTTTGTGCTCGCGCCAGGCTTCGGCAATCTGCTGGCCGATGGTCATCACCGGATTGAGTGAATATTTCGGGTCCTGCAGGATAAAACCGACGCGCTTGCCGCGAATTTTACGCAGCACTTTCTCGCTGGCACCGCGCAAATCGATGCCATCAAAGCGCAGCACATCGGCGCTGACTTCCGCGTTGCCCGGCAATAACTGCATCAGGCTGCGCGCGGTCAGCGACTTGCCGGAACCGCTTTCGCCGACAATGGCAAACTTCTCGCGGCCCACGCTAAAACTGACGCCGCGCACGGCTTCAACGGTTTCGCTGCGCGAGCGGAAGGCAACGCGCAGGTTCTCGATTTCCACCAACATTTAGCGCTCCTTGGGATCCAGCACGTCACGCAGACCGTCGCCGAGAAAGTTAAACGCCAATGACGTCAGGAAAATCGCGATACACGGCATTAATGGCACCCACCATTCGCTGAACAGGAAGCGACGCGCGGTAGCAATCATCGTGCCCCATTCCGGTGACGGCGGCTGCGCGCCCATGCCAAGGAAGCCAAGGCTGGCGGCGGTGATAATGATGGAACTCATGTCCAGCGTGACGCGCACGATCAGGCTCGGCACGCACAGCGGCATGATGTGGCGCAGGATAATGCGCAGCGGTGACGCGCCGGTCAGACGGCTGGCGGCGATAAAGTCGCTGTGGCGGAACTGCAGCGTTTCGGCGCGCGCCAGACGTGCATATGGCGGCCATGATGTCAGGGCAATCGCCAGAATTGCGCTCTCAACGCCAGGTTTCAGCGCGGCAACAAACGCCAGCGCCAGAATCAGACGCGGGAAGGCGAGGAAGATGTCGGTCAAACGCATCAGCGCTTTATCGATGAAACCGCCGGCATAACCGGCGATACAGCCAATCAGCAGACCGAGCGGCGCGGTGAGCAGCACCACAGCGATCACCATGCCGAGCGTGGTGCGGCCGCCATAGATAATGCGCGTCCAAACATCGCGCCCCAGTTCATCGGTGCCGAGCCAGTGTGCGGCGGAAGGTGCCGCAAGACGGTTTTCCAGATGCTGCACCCCGGGATCGAACGGCGTCAGCCACGGTGCAAACAGTGCCAGCAGCAGCATCACCGTCACCACCAGCAGTCCGGCCATCGCCAGTGGATTACTGCGCAGGCTGAGCCACAGGCGATAACGCCGGCCCCACACCGCCTGGCGACGATTGGCGGGCGTGTCGTCGAGCAGCCATTCTCGTGAGAAGAAGATCATTTTACGCGCGGGTCCCAAAGTCGATAGAGAAGGTCAGCCAGCTGATTGAGCAGCACATACACGGTGCCGACCAGCAAGGTGGCGCCGATCACCGGGTTCATGTCGGCGTTCATCAGCGAGGTGGTGAGATATTGGCCGATACCGGGCCAGGCGAAGACGTTTTCCGTCACCACCGCGCCCTCCAGCAATCCGGCGTAGGTCAGCGCCAGCACCGTGACCAGCTGCACCGCCACGGTGGGAAACGCATGCCGCCAAATCACCCGCCGTGACGACAAGCCTTTGGCGCGCGCGGTGATCACGAACTCGCCGCTCAGCGCGTTAAGCATAAAGGTGCGCGTCATACGCGTGATGTAGGCCATGCTGAAGTAGGCCAGAATCAGCACCGGCTGCGCCATGTGCGCCAGCGCATCCCAGAAGGCGTCGGTCTCCCCGGCCAGCAGCGAATCGATGGTGAGGAAGCCGGTGACCTGCGGCACCATATCCTGCCAGATGATGTCCTGCCGTCCAGGGCCGGGCGCAATGCCGAGCACCGCGTAGAACACCAGCAGGCTCAGCAGCGCCAGCACGAACACCGGCAGCGAATGGCCGGCAAGACAGATCACGCGAATGGTTTGATCGACCCACGAACGTTGACGCACCGCCGCCCACACGCCGAGCGGAATGCCGATCAGCGCCGCGATGATGATCGCCGCCGTCGCCAATTCCATGGTAGCGGGGAAGAAGCGGGCGATGTCGGTAATCACCGGATTCGAGGTGAGAATTGATTTACCGAGATCGCCATGCAGCAGTTGATTAAGGTAGTGACCAAACTGCACGTAAAGGGGCTGATCCAGCCCCATTTCCGCACGCACGCGCTCGACCACCGATTGCGGTGCGTTATCACCGACCGCCGCCAGCACCGGATCGGTGGGCATGACGCGGCCAATGAAAAAGGTCAACACCGACAGACCAAACAGCGTCAGCACCAGGCTTCCCAGGGTGCTGACGATTCTCTTCAGTAACGGCATCAGGCTTTTTTCACCTGCGCATACGGCCACTGCTCCAGCACGGTCATGTGAACATCACTCAGCGCTTTGCTGGTGGCCACGTTTTTGGTCTTCTGCATCATGAAAATGAACGGACTCTTCTCGCGACCTAGCTGCTGAATCTGCTGATAGAGCGCGATGCGTTTCGCTGGATCGGGCTCATGCAACGCCTGCTCGGTGAGTTTGTTGAACTCTTCATCTGACCAGCTGCAGCGCCACGCCAGCGTACGCGCACGCGCGTTATCGCTGTTGTCGGTGTTAACGCAGAAGGCTTCGGTGTTGGAGTTAGGATCAAAGTAATCGGCTCCCCAAACGGTCAATGCCAGCTGATGCTGACGCGCACGCATCTTGGTCAGAACCTGACGGTTTTCGGCGGCGATCAGTGACACTTTGATGCCAATCGCGCCCAGCTGGGTTTGAATCGCCTGCGCGATGTCCGGATACGGTTGCATTGAGTAGTGATCGAGGGTGATGTCGAAACCGTCCGGATAACCCGCTTCGGCCAGCAGCGCTTTGGCTTTCGCCAGATCTTTGTGGAATGGCGTATCGTCCAGCGCCGCCGGGAAGCCGCTCGGCAGGAAGCTTTGATGGGTGACAAAACTCATCGACAGAATGTTTTTCTGGATGCTTTCGTAATCCAGCGCCCACTTCAGCGCCTGCCACACCTGCGGTTTTTTCAGGTACTGATTATTGGTGTTGCACGACATCAGCATGATGGCCGACAGCGACTGATTCACCAGCGACACGCTGCTGTCGTTTTTCACCTGCAGCAGCTGTTCAGTGGTGAGATCATACGCGGCATCGACATCGCCTTTTTTCAGCATCAGCGCCTGCGCGGCCGGATCGGCGATGTGTTTGAGGATCACGCGTTTGGTTTTGCTTGAACCTGCATATTGCGGGCTAATCTCCAGAATCACCGTTTCGCTGGCATTCCAGGTGCGCAGGGTAAAGGCACCGGAACCGGCGCTGTGCTGTTTCAGCCAGCCGTTACCGAAGTCATTGTTCTGCTGGTTTGCCAGACAGGCTTTCTTCGACACGATGCTGCCGACGGTGGCGGACAAGCAGTAGAGCAGGAAGGTTTCGGCCGCCGGCGCGCCGAGTTTCATCTCAACGGTGTGCGCATCTTTCGCGGTCACCAGCTGCGTCACGTTGTCTTTGGTAAAGCCGAACTGGTTGATAATAAAGGCCGGGCTCTTATCCAGCTTGACGATACGTTCAATCGAGAACGCTACGTCTTCTGCGGTGAGCGGCGAACCATCGGCGAATTTAGCTGCCGGATCGAGATGGAAAGTGTAAGTGCCGTTATCGCTGCTGACGTCCCAGCTTTGCGCCAGTTGACCAATCACTTTGTCGGCTTGCTTGGGATCGGGCGTGACTAAACGTTGATAGAGGTTGCCGCAAATCTGGCCACCGGTGGCTTCGAAGCTTTCGTGTGGATCGAGGCTGGTGATGTTATCGAGCTGCATCGCGATCACCAGCATGGTCGGCGGCGTCGCGGCAAAGGATGAATTCAGGCTGAGGTAGGAAACAACAGGTACAGCAGTGCATCCTGCAAGAAAACGTCTTCTGGTAACCATGTAAACTCCCAACTGATTGATAAGTAAAATAAAAAATTGTTATTTGATTGTTTTTTGTCTTGACTTTACGCACCTGCCGGAGGATTAATACCGGCTCTAAGCCATTTGTTTCACGCGCGTGTGCTCGCCCTTTTTTGGTGCAATTTGCTCCGCCAGCTGGCAGTGCTGCGCTTTCCCCCGAACATGGAACTGAACAACATGTCTGACTCGATGACCCTCGATATTCCGGTCTTTGACGGCCACAACGATGTGCTGAATAAGCTGTGGCAGCACTATCAGCCGGACGCGGTTAATGCCTTTTTCACTGGCACCAAAACGGGCCAAATGGACTTGCCGCGTATCCGTCAGGGAAATATGGCAGGTGGCATTTTCGCCACCTGGGTGCCGTCCCACCCTCTGATTGCAAGAAGTGCGCCAGACCTCGCAGATTTTCCTCAGGAAATTATCAACTCAGCGCGCGATGCGACGTTTTCTATGCTGGCGCTGCTACTGCGCATTGAGCAGGCCTCAAACGGCCAGGTGAAGATTTGCCGCAGCGTGCGTGATATCCGCCACTGCATGGCAAACAAGGTGTTAGCGGTGGTGATGCACGTGGAAGGTGCGGAAGCGCTGGATACCCACGGTGAATTGCTCGACATGCTCTACGCCAGCGGCTTGCGCACGCTGGGGCCGCTGTGGAGCCGCCCGAATCAGTTCGGCGACGGCGTGCCGTTCCTCTATCCTTCGTCGCCGGATATCGGCAATGGCCTGACGGCCGCGGGCAAGCAGCTGGTACGCGACTGTAATCGCCGCCGCATCATGGTTGATTTGTCGCATATGGATGAGAAAGGCTTCTGGCACACCGCAGAGATCAGCGATGCGCCGCTGGTGGCGAGCCACTCCAACGCGCATGCGATCAGCGCGCAGTCGCGCAATCTCACCGATCGCCAGCTGGCGGCGATTGCTGAAACCAACGGCTTTGTCGGTGTCAATTTTGCCGTGCCGTTCCTGCGTGAAGATGGCGATCGCCATGCGCCGACCGGCGTCGATGCCATTGTGCGTCACGTTGAGTATCTGCTGGAAAAAGTCGGGGAAGATGGCGTCGGTTTTGGTTCGGATCTCGATGGCGCCACCATGCCGGGCGATCTGAAAGACGTGGCCGGATTCCCACTGCTGGTGCAGGCGCTGGCGGCACGCGGCTATTCGCGTGCGCTGCTGGAGAAGATTTGCCACGGCAACTGGCTGCGCGTGCTTGAAGCCACCTGGGGCGAATAATCATGCGGCTGCGGCATATTGAAGTGTTTCAGGCGATTGTGCAGACCGGCAGCATCAGTGCGGCGGCGCGTTTGCTGAATGTGTCGCAGCCGAATGTCAGCCGCGTGCTTAATCACGCCGAGCAGCAGCTTGGTTTTGCGCTGTTTGAACGGCGCGCGCAGGGCATGGTGGTGACCGCAGAAGGGCGGCGTTTGCTGCCGGAAGTGGAAGACATCTACCAACGTTTACAAGCAATTACCCAGCTCACCGAGCAACTGCGGCGCGGCGAAGGGCAAACGGTGCGCGTCGGTGCCGCTCATGCGTTTGGTCAGATGGTGTTAGCGCCAGCGCTGGTGAACTGGCGACAACAGGCGGCCTCGGTCAGCGTGGAATTGGTCACCGAGCATTTCAGCACCTTGTGCAGCATGATCATGGCGAATCAGCTCGATTTCGCGCTGGTGTTTGGTCAGCAGGTAGATGCGGATTTACTGGCGGAGCCGCTGTTTCAGTCATCGATGGTGGCGTTGCTGCCGCACGATCACACCCACAATGAGCCGGTGACGCTGGAGTGGCTGTGCGCTAATAACCTGCTGATGATGCAAAATCAGGATCCGCTCGGTCGCGTGCTGCACCGCGCGCTGCGCGATAAAGGGCTCAATCCAGCGGTTTCGCTGTCGATCAAAACCTATTCGGTGATTGCCGATATGGTGCTGGCGGGCGGCGGCGTCGGGATTGTCGATCTGTTTACCGCCTGCCGTTATGCCGACCAGCTCAAGCTGTTGCCGGTCGCGCAGCCGCTGCCGTTTGAAGTGATGTTAATCAGCCGCCGCGATCAGCCGCAGTCGCAATCCACGCTGCAGCTGAAACAGGTGATTCGCAATAAGCTGTGGGAGATCGCGCGCCAATGTGAATCGCAGTTTTTCACCCGCCCAACGTAATACCGGTTTCGTAGGGTCGCCATTTATGGCGACCGTCCCACATCCGACTCTTAATTACACCCCATCCGTAATTGGTTTACGCACCAGCAGCAAATACGCCAGCGCGCCCACCACCGTCACACCGGCGCAAATCATCAACGCCAGGCTAAACGACTTGGTGGTATCCAGCACCCAACCGGTGATCACTGGCGCGAATGAGGCGAACACGAAGCTGGCGAAGTTCTGGATGCTGCCAACCGAGGCGGTCATGCGCGCCGTGACGTTGGCGTGAATCAAACCCCAGCACGATGTACCGGCAAAGTGGATACAGAACAGCGCCATACCGATCATGGTCACCGCGCTGGTGGTATCGGTGGCACGCGTTACGAAAGCGGTAAACGCAGCAGACAACAGCATGCCAGTGACGATTGAGACCTTACGTACTTTCACCGCATCATGGCCACGACGCACCAGCGCATCGACCACATAACCGTTCAGCAACATGCCCGCCGCGCCGAACAGGAACGGAATCGCCGCCAGTAAACCGGTACTTTTCAGGTCGAGGTTATAGGTGGATTGCAGATAACCCGGCAGCCACGCGATATACAGCCATGCGGTGTAGTTGATGCCGCTGAAGCCAATCATCATGCCCCACATGGTGCGCTGCTTAAACAGGCCGCGCCACTCGGCAAAACTCAGCGGCTCTTTGCGCGATGCCACGCTGCCCGCCTGCAGATAGTGAATCTCTTCGCCACTCAACTTGTTGTTATCGCGATCGCGGTACATCAGATACCAGCCGATGGCGAGGAACATGCCGAGCACGCCGATGGTGACAAACATGCCGCGCCAGCCCATCACCATCATCATCGCGGCCAGAATCGGCGGCGCAATGGATAAACCAATCATCGAGGCGGCGTTAAACATGCCCATCGGCATGCCGCGATCTTTGATGTTGAACCAGTCGTTGATCACCTTGACGCCGCACGGGTTCATCGGCGCTTCACCAATACCTAACCCGATGCGCACCAAAATAAACTGGGTGAAGTTATGCACCAACCCCGCCGCTGCCTGGAACAGCGACCAGAAGAACATGCCAATCGCCAGCATGATGCGCGGCCCTTTGCGATCGAGCAGCGCACCGCACGGCAGCTGTGCTAAACCGTACGCCAGTGAAAACGCCGACAGCAGCACGCCAATTTCAGTCGCAGATAACCCCAGTTCTCCCCGGATGGTCATATTGGCGACCGACAGCGAACTGCGATCGAGATAGTTGATCATGGCGGCGAACAGCAGCAGCAACATGGCGGTAATCTGGATCTTTCTGATGCGCGGCGAGCGCACCACGTCACTGCGTGCCGGGATAAAATCTTGCCCGTCTGCAGCCGGTTGTGGCGCGTTTTCGCGGCCACGAGCCGAAGTATTTTCCATTGCGACCTCCCGGATCTGGGTACTTATCGTTATGCGTTTGTGTGGGATCCTGCGGCAGCAAAACGGTGCTGCCCCAACGGATTGACTTCGAGACTAGAAGCAATCAGATCGGGATGTTGCGGAGATGTTTCAGATTCGTGCGGGAGCTAATGCTTTGTGGTTTTTAATCGGTTTTTAATTGTACTGACGGATAGATCGGATCATCGATGTTTTGGCGGTGCCGAGATGATTGTGCAGGGCGCACAAAGCTTCGACATCCTGGCGGCTAATCAGCGCCGTCAGAATCGCCATATGCTCCTCCAGCGCCACAATATTGCGCTGCTTAAGATCGGTTTCATCCCATTGATAATGCGAGTGAAAAATCACTGAAATTATCTCCAGCGACTGATTAAAAAACGGATTGTTGGCGGCGGAGAGAATCAGCGTATGCATCTCTTTATCCAGCGCGGCGAAGTGGCGGTAATTGCTGGCGATGGTGTCGCGCATCGAACGATGGCGATCCAGCAGGTCGCGCGCCTGCATCCAGCGCTCATCCTGCGAGGGCAGGTTGAGAAAACGGGTCAGCGCGTGAGTTTCCAGCATTTCGCGCAACTCAAACAGGTTCTCGGCATACTTCTGATCGAACTTCTTCATGCGCCATTGTCCGCGCTTCACCGGCTCCAGCAGGTCATAACGCATAAAGCGCAGCAGGAATTCGCGTACCACAATCGGACTGACCTTTACCTGCTGCGCTAACTGCAGCTCGCTAAAGGTATCGCCCGGCATCAGCTGGCGCTGATTAATCAGGTTGAAAAAGGTCTGCTCAAACTGCAGCGCCTGCTGATCAATCGGCGGCGTCAGGGCGTTAAAACCATCTTCTTCGCTGGGATCGCGCACGATAACGTAGGTTTCATCCACCTTTTCCAGTACGCCGCGCTCATGCAGATGCTGCAAGGTATGGCGCACCGTGGTGCGGCTGATGTTGAACATTTCGGCCAGCGCCGCCTGCGGTGGCAACGGCGAACGGATATGACGTTTGGCAATGCCTTCCAGCATCTGGTTAATCACATTCTGACGTAGGTTCTGGCTGCGGCTCATACGCGTCTCCGGTTTTTTATCTATTAAAAACCATACAAAGCCCAAAAAAAGCGGTTGGCTTCACACTTCCCCCAACGCAAAAAGCTGCCATCGCCGATTTTCGCCATAACTGCGACAACAGCACAGGAGAAGCCAATGACAACGATGAAAACGCTGGTGGTCGCCGAGCCGCGCCAGATGGTGTGGCAGCAGCGCGCGAAGCCGACGCCCGCCGCTAATGAAGTTCTGATTAAACCGATCGCCGCCGGTATTTGTGGCACCGATATTCACGCCTGGGCCGGTAATCAGCCGTTCTTCAGCTATCCGCGCGTGTTGGGGCATGAGCTGTGTGGCGAAGTGGTAGAACTCGGCAGCCAGGCCAGCGGCTTCAGGCTGGGCCAGCGCGTGGCGCTGATTCCCTATGTTGCCTGCCAGCAGTGCGATGCCTGTTTAAGTGGCAAAACCAACTGCTGCGAAAAAATCTCGGTGATTGGGGTGCATCAGGATGGCGGTTTTTGTGAATTCCTCAGCGTGCCGACCAGCAATTTGCTGGCGGTGGATGAGGTTGATCCCGAAGCCGCCGCGCTGATTGAACCCTTCGCCATCAGCGCGCATGCGGTGCGCCGTGCGGCCGTTACGGCGGATGAGCAGGTTTTGGTGGTGGGCGCAGGTCCGATTGGCCTTGGCGTGGCCGCGATTGCGGCGGCGGCGGGGGCGAACGTGGTGGTGGCCGATACCAGCGAACAGCGCCGTGCGCACGTGGCGCAGAAACTAGGGTTGGCGACGGTGAATCCGTTAGACGCCGATTTTGATACGCAGCTCAAAGCGGAGTTTGGCGGGCGATTGGCTGCCAAAGTGATCGATGCCACCGGTAGCCCAGCGGCGATGAACGGCGCGGTGAAACTGATTCGTCACGGCGGCACCATCGTGTTTGTCGGCCTGCATAAAGGCGATCTGGTGATTCCGGATATCGAGTTCCACAAAAAAGAGACCACGCTGATGGGCAGCCGTAACGCCACGCTGGAAGATTTCGCTAAAGTCGGCGAACTGATGGCGAACGGGCAGCTTCGTGCCGACATGATGCTGAATCGCCATTATGATTTTTCTACGCTGGCGGAGCGCTTTGAAGCGGATGTGATTAACAACCGCGAACTGATTAAAGGCGTAATTCACTTCGAGCGGTAATACTCCCTGATGTTCGGTCGCCATGAATGGCGACCCTACGACCGCCTTGTCGCATATTGTCTGCATTGCCAAGCCAGCGTATTATCTCCCGCCTAAGGTGATGGCGTGCCACCTTCCCCAACCGCCGTTCTGGTTACAGACGGCTGATGACGCCTGACAACACTCGTATCCCTGCGCGGGAGACGGCGGTGTGTCAGGTGTTATTCTGTCCTGCCGCGGCCCTGCGCGTAATTCATTTCAGGAGCTCCAAACTATGTTGAAGTCGTTACTGGCGGTGGTACTGGGCGGTGCGGTTGGTTGTTCGCTGCGTTGGTTGATCTCATTACGTTTTAACGCGCTGTTTCCCAATCTGCCGCCGGGCACCTTGATGGTGAATCTGGTGGGCGGTTTTATCATCGGTGCGGCGCTGGCTTTCTTCGTGCGCAACCCGCATATCGATCCCTTCTGGAAACTGCTGATTGTCACCGGTTTATGCGGCGGCTTAACCACGTTCTCGACCTTTTCAGCAGAAATTGTCGGGCTGCTGCAAACCGGCAAATACCTGTGGGCGATGTCGAGCGTGATGGTGCATGTCATCGGTTCCTTGCTGATGACCTTCGCCGGTTTTGCCGTGGTAAACCTGCTGGGATAACCATCAGGCTTGAAATAACTCCTCAGAGGTAGATACTGATCGCCATTCTGTGCGCGTGACGCACAGAATGTGTCACCGATTATCCGGACGATTAAGGAGCTGTGTCATGCGTCATAACCCCAAATTCCTTAACCTGGTGTTGTTAAACGGTGAACCTGAGGAGAAGCTGCGTGCCGCACGCGCCGCCGGTTTCGAGCAGGTTGAGATCTGGCGCGACGATGTGCAAGCCAGTACGCCACAGTTAGCAAAGCAGTTACAGCTTGGCTTCACCAATGTTCAGGTGCTGCGCGATTTCACCGGTGCGCCGGATCGTGAGCGCCAGCAAAAACGCGAAGAGCTGCGTCAGTTCATTCAGATTGCCCAAACCATCGGCTGCGACACCATTCAGGCACCCGCCAGCACGCGTGAAGATTGCGTAGCATCGCGTATTGATGAAGATTTGCGTTGGATGGCGTCGGAAGCCGCGCGCTACAACATGCGCATCATGTATGAGCCGATGGCGTGGTGCAGCGTGGATAATACGCTGCCGCTGGCGTGGGAACGGCTGCAACGGCTGGACCAGCCGAATATCGGTTTGGTGGTCGATCTGTTCCACATCTGCGCGTTAGGCGGCGACGCATCGCAGCTGGACGGCATTCCTGCCGATCGTATCTACGAAGTGCAACTGTGTGACATGGCCGACATGCCGCCGCAGGATAAGCAGCCGCTCAGTGAGTACGCGCGTCATCAGCGCCTGTTGCCGGGCGATGGCATCATCGAAGTGGAACGCTTTGTCGATAAGCTGAAAAGTGCCGGTTACAGTGGGCCGGTCGGCATTGAAGTGTTTAACGATAAGTTGAAAGCGCAGCCAGCAGAGGTGGCTGCGCACAAGGCGTGGCAGGCGTTAAATCGCTACTGGCCTTAATCCTGCAAACATTGCGCAATAAAACCGGCGGCATCCATCGCACCCTGCGATGAAATGGTGTGGCCGGTGGCCGCTTCATAGCGCGCTTCCACCGTCACGCCAGCCTGTTGCAAACGCTGCTCCGCCGATGCGCTTTCGCTAAACGGAATCACATCATCGGCTTTGCCGTGAATCAGCAGCGCGGGCGTATACGGCTGCGGTGTTAACGCGCCATCAAACGCCAGACGACCGGAAAATGCCACCACGCCCGCCAGCGAATAACGGCCTGACGCCAGCGCATCCAGCGCCATTATCGAACCCTGCGAAAAGCCCACCAGAATCACTTTGTCCCACGCATCCGCCATGCCGTGTTGCGCCATCAGCTGTTGCAGCGTGTCATCAAAGGCCGCGCGGGCTTCACGCACCCGCGCCGGACGGTTTTCGGGTGTGATGCCGGTCAAACTAAACCACTGATATCCCATCGCATGTTCAAAGGGATAGGGCGCATTCGGCGAGGCAAACGCCACATCTGGCAGCAGCCGCGCCCAATGTTCGCCGAGCACCGCGAGGTCGTCGCCGTTGCTGCCGACGCCATGTAAAAAAATCACTAACGCTTTTGCCATCGCATTGCTCCTTAAAAACCGTAGGCCGCCATATCCGGGCCAACCGGCACAATGCCGTTGGGATTCAGCGCTTTAATCGAATAATAGCCCTGCTTGATATGGTCGATATTCACCGTCTGACGCACGCCAGAAACCGACAGCATACTCTTGAGATAACGATCGAGCAGCGGATAGTCGCGCAGGCGGCGCAGGTTGCATTTAAACAGGCCGTGATAGGCGGCGTCAAAGCGCACCAGCGTGACGAACAAGCGAATATCCGCTTCGGTTAAGCGCTCGCCGAGCAGGAAGGTGCGGCCATCCTGCAAACGCAGCTCCAGCTCATCCAACTGGCTGAACACATCGTTAAACGCCTGCTGATAGCTGATCTGCGTGGTGGCGAAGCCGGTGCGATACACGCCGTTATTCAGGCGTGGATAGATCGATTCGTTCAGCGTGTCGATCTCTGCGCGCAGATCCTCGGGATAAAGATCAATACGATCGTCCGCCAGCGCGCCAAAGCCGCTGTTCAGCATGCGCAGGATATCGGCCGACTCGTTATTGACGATGGTTTGCGTCTTTTTGTCCCACAGCACCGGCACAGTGGCGCGGCCGGTGAAATCTGCATCGGCGCGGGTATAAAGCTCGTGGATGTATTCGGCTTTATTCAGCCAGTCGCGATCCGCGCCGGGATAATCACCGAAGCGCCAGCCTTGCGCGCCAAGCTGCGGTTCCACCACCGACACGCTGATCACTTTCTCCAGCCCTTTCAGAGTGCGTGCCAGCAGCGTGCGCGAAGCCCACGGACAAATCAGTGCCACATAGAGGTGATAGCGATCCGGCTCGGCAGCAAATTCGCTGGAACCATCTGCGGTGATCCAGTGACGAAAACTGGATGTCTGGCGCACAAATCCGCCTTGTTTATCGGTGGCTTGCACCGGATGCCACTCTGCACTCCACTTACCATTTACCAGCATCGCCTTCTCTCCCCAGTGTTGATGGAGTAAGCATACAGCGCTGCTGGTTGGGTGATAATCCGGGAAAAATGGCTTTCATTGCTTCCAAATTGGAAGGAATCAGCCGGGCGGATGGTGCCGGAAATGGGCGGCGAGGAAATCGATCAGCAGCCGGGTTTTCTGCGCCAGATGACGCGCCGGCGGATAGAGCGCGAACAGGCCGAGCGGCGGCGTGGCGAACGCCTCTAATATCGAGACGATTTCACCGCGCTGCAGAGCGGGCGCGGCAATAAAACCCGGCAGCCGCGCAATGCCCAATCCGGCAATCGCCGCCTGCAAACAGGCTTCGGTGTTTGAGAAACAGAGACGACCACGAATCGGCATGCTAACGCTGTCGCCGCACGGCGTGACAAACGGCCAGTGCCAGGGATCGCGGAAGTTGGTATCGCTGATGCACTGATGTGCCGCCAAATCGCGCCAGTGCTGCGGCGTGCCGTGTTGCAGCAGATAACTGGAGGAGGCCGCCACGCGGATTGGCACATCGCCGAGGCGGCGCGCAATCAGGCTACTGTCGTCGAGTTTGCCTATGCGGATTGCCATATCGAAGCCTTCATCTACGATGTTGACTGCACGATCGGAGAAGTTCACGTCGAGTTCGATCTGCGGATAATGGCGCGCGAACTCCACCAGCACGCTGGCTAACACCGCCGTACCAAAGGTGCCGGGCGCGCTGATTTTCAGGCGGCCGGTCGGCGTGGTGGCGCTGTCGCGCACGGTGGCATCCAATGTATCAAAAGCTTCCAGCAGCGTTTTTACCCGCTCGTAATAGGCGCGACCGACTTCGGTGGGCGAGAGCGCACGCGTGCTGCGTTTAAACAGCTGGACGCCAAGTTCCTGCTCCAGCCGGGAGACCAGCTTCGACGCCTGGCCGCTGCTGGTGCCAAGGCGCTCGGCCGCACCGGCAAAGCTGCCGACTTCCAGCACGGCGACAAACATGCGGTCACAATCGAGTCGATCCATGGCGTTTCCTGTTAGTTCAGCGTTTTATGTTAATCGGTCGCCATGAATGGCGACCCTACGTCGTAGGTTGCGCATTAATGCGCATCGGGTCAAATCTGCTGATTACACATTCAGTGCGCTATACCTTTTCCCACGCGGGAAAACCTGTTGAACTAGGCGCCTGCTTTCACCAGGCCGGGAGCCGTGAATGTCTTTGCTACATCTGTCATCGCTGGCGGAGATTGCCGCCGTCGAATGGGATGCGCTGTTACCTGACGATCAACCGTTTTTACGCCACGCATTTCTCTTGTCACTTGAAGAGAGCGGCAGCGTGCGGCCCGAAAACGGCTGGCAGACGGATCACCTGTTGTGGCGGGAAAATGGCGTGCTGCGTGCCGCCATTCCCGGCTATCGCAAACGCCATTCGCGCGGTGAATATGTGTTTGACCATGCGTGGGCGGATGCCTGCCAGCGCGCCGGTATTCCTTACTATCCGAAATGGCTGGGTGCGATTCCGTTCAGTCCGGTGACCGGCGCACGTCTGTTGGGCGATGAAGACGCGGTGCTGAAATTGCTCAGCGCGCTGCCGGATAATCTCTACGAACAGGGTTTGAGCGGCGCGCACATCAATTTCACCACGCCATTCGCCAACCACATCATGCAGCAGCAGCCAGACTGGCTGGAACGTCTTGGCTTGCAGTATCACTGGCACAACAAAGGCTACCGCGATTTTCAGGATTTCCTCGACACGCTGATGTCGCGCAAGCGCAAACAGCTGCGCAAAGAGCGTGAGCAGGTGATGAGCAGCGGCTTTGAATTCAGCTGGTATCGCGGCGATGAGCTGCGCGAAGATCAGTGGGATTTCGTCTACACCTGCTACGCCAACACCTATGCGGTGCGCGGCCAGCGACCGTATTTGACGCGCCACTTCTTTAGCCTGCTGGCAGAGCGCATGCCGCGTTCGATTCGCGTGGTGATCGCGACGCTGCAAGGCCAACCGGCCGCCATGGCGTTCTGCTTAATGGACGGCAACACGCTGTATGGCCGCTATTGGGGATGTCTGGCGGAGTTTGATCGGCTGCATTTCGAAACCTGCTTCTATCAGGGCATGGATTTCGCCATCGCGGAAGGTTTACAGCGTTTTGATGCGGGCGCGCAGGGCGAGCACAAGCTGGTGCGCGGCTTTGAACCGCATATCACGCACTCGTGGCACTATCTGTGTCATCCCGGTTTGCGCGATGCGGTGGCGGATTTTCTGCTGCAGGAACGGGAAGGCGTGCGCGGCTGGGCAATTGAAGCGCGCGACGCCTTGCCGTATCGGCGTGGTGATTAATCCGCGCCGACAAAACCGCCGGTCTGATGCTGCCACAGGCGCGCGTAAAGTCCGCCGTGCGCCAGCAGTTCGCGGTGGTTGCCCATCTCGACAATCTCACCTTGCTCCAGCACCACCAGACGATCCATTTTGGCGATAGTGGAAAGACGGTGGGCGATGGCAATCACCGTTTTGCCCTGCATCAGCGTTTCCAGGCTCTCCTGAATCGCCGCTTCCACCTCGGAATCCAGCGCCGAGGTGGCTTCGTCCATGATCAGAATCGGCGCATCTTTCAGCAGCACGCGCGCGATGGCGATACGCTGACGTTGACCGCCCGACAGCTTGACGCCGCGCTCGCCCACGTGCGCATCCAGACCAGTGCGGCCTTGTGGATCGGAGAGCAGCGGAATGAACTCGTCGGCGCGCGCGCGGATAATCGCCGCCTGCAACTCCTCTTCCGTCGCATCCGGGCGACCATACAGCAGGTTTTCGCGAATCGAGCGGTGTAGCAGCGACGTGTCCTGGGTGATCATGCCGATTTGTCCGCGTAAGCTCTCTTGCGTCACTTCGGCGATGTTTTGATCGTCAATCACAATGCGACCGCTGTTGATGTCATACAGCCGCAGCAGCAAGTTCACTAAGGTGGATTTACCGGCGCCGGACGGGCCAATCAACCCGATTTTCTCGCCCGGTTTGATGTTGAGATTGAGGCGATTAATCACTTGACGGCTGCCGCCATAATCAAAACGCACATCCTCAAAGCGAATCTGACCACGCGTCACCTGCATGTTTTTCGCGTTCGGCTGATCCTGCACGCTCAGCGGCTGTGCAATGGTGTTCAGGCCATCCTGCACCATACCGATATTCTCGAAGATGCCGTTTACCACCCACATGATCCAGCCGGACATGTTCACCAGACGGATCACCAAGCCGGTCGCCAGCGCAATCGCGCCGACGCTGATCAGCGACTGGCTCCACAACCACAGCGCCAGGCCAGACGTGCTGACAATCAGCAAGCCATTGAGCGTCGAGAGCGTGATATCCATGGTAGTGACCATGCGGCTGGCGTGCTGGGTTTTGTCGGTTTGCTCCTGAATCGCCTCACGCGCGTAACGCTTCTCCAGATCGTTGTGCGAAAACAGTTTGATGGTGGCGATGTTGGTGTAGCCATCGACGATGGTGCCCATTAATTTTGAGCGCGCTTCCGATGACACCACCGAACGCTGTTTAACGCGCGGCACGAAGAAGCTCAGCGACACGCTGTACGCCACAATCCAGATCACCAGCGGAATCATCAGGCGCCAGTCCGCTTCGGCAAACAGCACCAGCGAGGTCACCGCATAAATCACCACGTGCCAGATGGCGTCCACCAGCTGTACCGCCGAATCACGCAGCGAGTTACCGGTTTGCATGATGCGCTGGGCAATGCGCCCGGCAAAATCGTTCTGGAAGAAGTTCAGGCTCTGGCGCAGCACGTAGTTGTGATGCTGCCAGCGGATCATGCTGGTCATGCTCGGGTTAATGCTTTGATGCACCAGCATATCGTGCGCGGCAATCACCACGGGCCGCAGAATCAGCGCCACAAAGCCCATCCACAACAATATTTGCCAGTTATCGCTAAACAACGAGGCGGGCGTGGAGTGATTAACCAGGTCAATGATGCGGCTGAGATAGCTGAACAGCGCCACTTCGATCAGCGCCTGCGCCAGCCCGACAATCAGCAGCGCGACAAAGCTCGGCCACACCTGACGCAGATAGTAGAAGTAGAACGGCCAGACGCTGGCGGGTGGGTAATCGGTTGGCGCATCCTGGAAAATATTGATAAAACGTTCAAAACGGCGATACAACATAGAATCACTCTTCCCGAAATGGTGAGAGTTAACAGCTTAGTGCATGTGAAAAGGGATTACCGACATGGATTTACACATTCGCGGTCGTGAGCCGGGCGATGCCGCCGCTTACCAACGCCTATACAGCCATCCTGACGTTTATCGCTGGACCACGCAGTTGCCGTGCCCGAGCATAGCGACCTGGCAGAAAAAATTCGAAAAGATGGATGAGCTGGGATACATCGGCTTTGTTGCGGAGATCGATGGCGCGATGGTCGGCGAGCTGACGCTGTTTGTCGAGCAGCGTCCGCGCACGCGTCACAGCATCAGTTTTGGTATCAGCGTCGATCCGGCGTTTGGCGGGCGCGGCATTGGTGAAAAGCTGATCCGCAACGCGATGGATTACGCCTTTAACTGGCTCGGCATTCTGCGCATCGAACTGGAAGTATTCCACGATAACGAACGCGCGCTGCGCCTGTATCAGAAGCTGGGCTTCGAGCGCGAAGGCGTGAAACGCAAAGCCTGCCTGCGCGACGGCGAGTATCACGATATCGTGCAGATGGCGATATTACGTTAACCGTAGGGTCGCCATTCATGGCGACCTTGTCGATAACCGCACTAAACCTGCGTTACGGTCGCCATAAATGGCGACCCTACAATTGGCGGTAATTATTGTGATTTATCAACGTACTTCTGCATATTCTCTTTGGTTACCAGCTCGAACGGGATCCACACGTGTGAATCGACTTTCTCGCCTTTAATCAGCTTCTGCGCCACATCCACCGACGTTTTGCCCTGGCCGACCGCATCCTGGAACACCGTGACCTGAATTTTGTCCTGCGACAGCGCTTTCAGGCCATCTGGCGTAGCATCGATGCCGCCAACCAGCACCTTTTTATTGCCCTTGGCCAGCGCCATCGCCGCGCCAATCGCCATCTCATCGTTGTTAGCCGCAACGATATCAATTGCTTCATCGTTGCCCAGCCAGTTATTCATCAAATCCATGCCTTCGTTGCGCGCGTAGTTGGCGGGCTGTTTCTGCACTACTTTCATGCCGGGATATTTCGCCACTACTTGCTCAACGTCTTTAGTGCGTTGCAGCGCACCGGCATCGGTCAGGTTACCGATCATGATCGCCACATTGCCTTTGTAGTTAGCCATTTTCGCCAGCGCTTCCATCTGCAAGGTGCCGGATTCACGCTCGTCGGAGCCGACAAACACCACGCCGGCCGGCAGCGATTTATCGCCTGGCGTGCGGTTTACGTACACCAGCGGAATTTTTGCCTGCTGCGCTAACTTGGTCAGCTGCGGCGTGCTGGCAGAATCGACCGGATCGACGATGATGGCATCCACGCCCGCGCCGATAAAACTCTGCACCTGATCGGTTTGACGTCCGACGTCACCGCGTGCATCTTCAAACTGAATATCGAGTCCACGCGCTTTGGCTTCTTTATCAATCGACTGACGAATAATAGTGAGGAAGTTTTGATCGAAGTAGGCCATCGACACGCCAATTTTTTCCGCCAGCGCCGAGGCTGATGTTGAGAGCAGGCCGAGCAACACAATCGCCTTGAGGGTTTTCATCGCAGACTCCAGAGTAAGCTTGTTATTAGAATGAATGTTTCATTAAGATCAAAAATGGCTTAATGAAATCATTTTCAGCCTACGAGCCCGCTACGCGGCTGACAATCAGCACGGTTGGATTTTGCAGCCAGGCGCACACTTTGCTCTCGGGTGCGCCTTTCCTTCGTGCGCTCATAGTTGCGCTGCGAAGGATTTTCTTAGAGCTGGCGCACATTGCGGCGCAAAGGCGAGCGGATCTTTAAGGTTCTGTGCAGCGCCGCACCTCACTTTGTGCCAGCTGCTAAATCTGGCGCTAATTAGCACCGTCGATTCCGCCATTCGCCCAATGACCACGCCTGAAACCGCTTCCTATAGTTGCTGAACAGGGAAATAAAGTGGTTTTCCGGTACGGTTCATTTGAGGAATTCAGCCCATGCTAAAAGCCAATAATCGTCCACAGAACAGCCACGTACGCGTTTGGATCCTGTGCCTGATCCTGTTTCTTTCCGTGGTGGCGTATGCCGACCGCTCGATCCTGTCGATCTCGGGATCGGCGATCAAAGATGAGTTTGGGCTGTCGGCGATCCAGCTTGGCCTGATCCTCTCGGCGTTTAGCTGGGCCTATGTGATCGGCCAGATCCCCGGCGGCCTGTTCCTCGATCGCTTCGGCACCAAAAAAGTGTATGGCGTAACGCTGGGGTTGTGGTCGATCTCCACGCTGCTGATGGGCTTTGTCGGCGAGTTCTCCAGCGGCATGACCATGGCACTGACATTGATGTTTGCGCTGCGTTTCGCGCTGGGCCTGATTGAAGCCCCGAGTTTTCCCGCCAATGCCCGTGCGGTGATCATGTGGTTCCCCAGCGCCGAACGCGGCCGCGCCTCTTCACTCTTCGCCTCGGCGCAATATTTTGCCGTCGCTATCTTCTCGCCGCTCTCCGGCTGGCTGGTGTCGCGTTTCGGCTGGGAATGGCCGTTCTTCGTACTGGGCGGCATTGGCGTGCTGGCGGTGTTTGTCTGGATGGGCTTTATGCGCAGTCCGCGCCATCATCCGCGAGTATCGGAAAATGAGCTGCGCTACATCGAGCAGGGCGGCGCGCTGGTCGATATTGATTCGGCGCAAACGCTAAAAGCGCGTCCGCCGTTGAGCAAAGCGATGTTCAAAAAGTTGCTCAGCAACCGTATGCTGTGGTGCGCCTATATCGGCCAATATTGCATCATCGCGCTCAGCTACTTCTTTATCACCTGGTTCCCGATTTATCTGGTGCAGGCGCGTGGCATGAACATTCTCGACGCCGGTTTTGCCACCATCGCACCGGCGGTGTTTGGCTTCGTCGGCGGCATCAGCGGCGGCTATATCTCCGACAAACTGCTGGCAAACGGCTGGAGTTTATCCTGGGCGCGTAAAACGCCGTACATCGTCGGCATGCTGATGGCGGCGTCGCTGGTTCTGGCGGCGATGATCCCCAGCAACGTCGGCATTATCGCCATTATGTCGTTCGCCTTCTTTGGCAAAGGCGTGGCGGCGGGCGCTGGAACCTGGACGATTGTCAGCGATACCGCACCAAAAGAAGCGGTTGGCCTGGCGGGCGCGATCTTCAATGGCATCGGCAATATGGCGGGTTTTATCACGCCGCTGCTGTTCGGCATCATCGTCGGCTTAACCGGCAGCTACAGCATTGGGCTGGTGTTTGTCGGCGCGCACTGCGTGGTCGCTGCTTTACTGTTCCTGCTGGTGATGGGACCGATTGAACGCGTTGGTGAGGAGCAGGAGATTTCAAGCCAGGTCGCCATGAATGGCGACCCTACGACGTAATGTGCGCATTAATGCGCACCCATCTCGCAAACCTCACCGATCGCACAAATCACTCCTGAAGATTTTTTGCTCAGCTGCCGATACCTCCTTACCACCCACTGATATTAAGGAGCGATATCGTGATAAAGCTGATTAACGTTGACGAACTGCGGCAGGGAATGTTTATCCACAAACTTGAGGTTTGGTGGGTCAAAGATAAGCGCATTCGCAACCAAATGCTGATCACTGATAAACGCCAGATCGCGATGATCCGCAATGAGGGGATCCTGCAGTTATGGATCGATCTCGATAAATCGGTTCAGGCGCCCGCTGCGCCCGCGCCAAAAAAAGATATTCCTCAAACCCCGTTTTTCCAGGAGATGGATCAGGCGCAAAGCATCTTCAATCAGGGGAAACCGCAGGTGCTGGCGATGTTTAACGAGGCGCGTATGGGGCAAGGCCTCGACCTCGATTACACCCTTGATCTGGTGGATCAAATAGCCGGTTCGATCACCCGCGAACCGACTGCGCTGCTGAGTGTGGCGCGCCTGAAGAATCACGACGATTACACTTATCTGCACTCGATGGCGGTGTGCGGCTTAATGATCTCGCTCGGCAAAAAAATGGGCCTCGATGAGCACCAGCTGCGCCGCGTTGGCATGGGCGGTTTGCTACACGATGTGGGTAAAGCCGCGGTGCCGCTGGAGATTCTCAACAAGCCCGGCAAGCTCAGCGATGAAGAGTTCACCGTGATGCGCCAGCACCCGATTGTCGGTGCGCAGATGTTAATGGAAGCTAACGCCGGTGAAGATCTGCTGGATATCGCGCTGCATCACCATGAAAAATACGACGGCAACGGTTATCCGCACGGTCTGAAAGGCGAGGAGATCTCACTGTATGCGCGCATGGCATCGGTGTGCGACGTCTACGATGCCGTCACCTCGAATCGTCCTTATCGTAAAGGCTGGACGCCTGCCGAAGCGATGCACAACATGTTGAGCTGGCGTGGCCACTTCGATAACTCGCTGCTGCACGCCTTCGTGCGCACCATCGGCATCTATCCGGTGGGATCGCTGGTGCGACTGGCTTCCGGGCGCGTGGCGCTAGTGGTGCAGGCGGGCGAAAAATCGTTGCTCAAGCCCAAAGTGCATGTGTTCTGGTCACTGCACGCGCAGCGCGAAGTAAAACCGGAAGAGCTCGATCTCGGCGACAGCTTCTGCACCGACAGCATTACCGGCGCGGAAGACAGCGGCTTGTGGCAGAACATCGATCTGAACCGCATCTGGGCGTTAGAAAGCGCTTAATTCTTCACCATTTTTATACTTTATTTACGCCCGCTTCCCGCCTTTTTACCTCTTCTTTATGCCGCGCCGCGCATGCTTGCAGCACTACCAAAATCCTCTGGAGGTTGCTGTGAGCGTGGGCGTGATAGCCGGCATCGTGCTGGTGTTTGTTCTTCTGGGCTACCTGATTTATGCCCTGCTAAATGCGGAGGCATTCTGATGGCGGCGAATGCATTCATGCTAATTGCGGTATTCCTGCTGGTACTGATGGTGCTGGCACAACCGCTGGGACGTTATCTCGCCCTGTTTGTGGCTGACAAGGCGCTGCTGCCGCGTACTGAACGCGCGCTGTGGCGACTGGCCGGAGCCGACGGCGACGCCATGCGCTGGCCGCACTATTTGCTGGCGATTCTGCTGTTTAACGCGCTGGGTTTTGCCTTGCTGCTGCTGATGTTGATGACGCAGGCCGCGCTGCCGCTGAACCCGCAGCATCTGCCTAATCTGAGCTGGGATCTGGCGCTCAATACCGCCATCAGCTTTGTCACCAACACCAACTGGCAATCCTACGCCGGGGAAAGCACGCTGAGCTATTTCAGTCAGATGGCGGGCCTCACGGTGCAGAACTTCCTGTCGGCGGCGACCGGTATCGCCGTGGCGTTTGCGCTGATTCGTGGTTTTGCCAACCGTTCGCTGGCGACGCTCGGCAACGCGTGGCGCGATCTCACGCGCATTACCGTTTACGTGCTGCTGCCAATCAGCCTGCTGATGGCGCTGTTCTTCGTCAGCCAGGGCAGCATTCAAACCTTCGAACCTTACCATGCGCTCACCACGCTGGAAGGCGCGCAGCAGACGCTGCCACTCGGTCCGGTGGCGTCGCAGGAAGCGATCAAAATGCTCGGCACCAACGGCGGCGGTTTCTTCAACGTCAACTCGGCGCATCCGTTCGAAAATCCGACGGCGCTGACCAACTTCGTGCAGATGCTGAGCATCTTCCTGATCCCGGCGGCGCTCTGTTTCACCTTTGGCCAGCATCTGGGCGATCGTCGTCAGGGCCACATGCTGCTGTGGGCGATGACCATCATGTTCGTGCTGGCGGTGATCACCGTGATGTGGGCCGAACTGCGTGGCAATCCGCACTTCCTCGCGCTCGGCGCGGACAGCGCCATCAACATGGAAGGCAAGGAGACGCGCTTCGGCATTCTCAACTCCAGCTTGTTTGCGGTGATCACCACGGCGGCGTCGTGTGGTGCGGTCAACGCCATGCATGACTCTTTCACCGCGCTCGGCGGCATGGTGCCGATGTGGTTGATGCAGTTGGGTGAAGTGGTGTTTGGCGGCGTAGGTGCTGGCCTGTACGGCATGCTGCTGTTCGTGCTGCTCGGCGTGTTTATCGCCGGGTTGATGATCGGTCGCACGCCAGAATACATGGGTAAAAAAATCGACGTGTGGGAGATGAAGATGACCGCGCTGGCGATTCTGGTGACGCCAACGCTGGTGCTGCTTGGCAGCGCGCTGGCGATGATGACCGACGCCGGTCGCGCCGGCATGGCCAATCCCGGCATTCATGGCTTCAGCGAAGTGCTGTATGCGGTGTCATCGGCGTCTAACAACAATGGCAGCGCCTTTGCCGGATTGAGCGCCAACACGCCGTTCTGGAACCTGCTGCTCGGCTTCTGCATGTTGGTGGGCCGCTTCGGCATCATCATTCCGGTGCTGGCGATTGCCGGTTCGCTGGCGGCGAAGAAAATTCAGCCGGTGGGCAACGGTACGCTGCCAACGCACGGCCCGCTATTTATCGCGCTGCTGATTGGCACCGTCTTGCTGGTGGGCGCATTGACGTTCATCCCCGCGCTGGCATTAGGCCCGGTCGCGGAACATCTGCAACTTATTCAGGGATAACGGAATCATGAGTCGTCAACAACTGGCGCTGTTTGATGCGGCGCTCACCCGCGTTGCCATGCTGGATGCGCTGAAAAAACTCGATCCGCGCGTGCAGTTCCGCAACCCGGTGATGTTTTTGGTGTGGATTGGCAGCGTGCTGACCTCGGTATTGGCGGTGGGCATGGCCAGCGGCACGCTCAGCGGCAACGCGGGCTTTACCGCCGGCGTCGCCATCTGGCTGTGGTTCACCGTGCTGTTCGCCAACTTCGCCGAAGCGCTGGCGGAAGGGCGCAGCAAGGCGCAGGCCAACAGCCTGAAAGGCATCAGCAAAACCAGCGATGCAAAAAAACTGGCCGAAGCGCGTTATGGCGCAGCGTGGCAAAGCGTGGCGGCCGATACGCTGCGCAAAGGCGATGTGGTGCTGGTGGAAGCCGGTGACATCATTCCATGCGACGGCGAAGTGCTGGAAGGCGGCGCGTCGGTGGATGAGAGCGCCATTACCGGTGAATCCGCGCCGGTGATTCGTGAATCGGGCGGTGACTTCTCCTCCGTGACCGGCGGTACGCGCATTCTGTCCGACTGGCTGGTGATTCAGTGCAGCGTCAATCCGGGTGAAACCTTCCTCGATCGCATGATTGCGATGGTGGAAGGCGCAAAACGCCGTAAAACGCCGAACGAAGTGGCACTGACTATTCTGCTGGTGTCGCTGACGATAGTGTTCCTGTTGGCGACCGCCACGCTGTGGCCATTCTCGGCGTATGGCGGCACGCCAGTCAGCATCACGGTGCTGGTGGCGCTGCTGGTGTGTCTGATTCCTACCACCATCGGCGGCCTGCTGTCGGCCATCGGTGTGGCGGGCATGAGCCGCATGTTGGGCGCGAACGTGATTGCCACCAGCGGCCGTGCGGTGGAAGCGGCAGGCGACGTCGATGTGCTGATGCTGGATAAAACCGGCACCATCACGCTGGGTAACCGTCAGGCGACGCAGTTCCTGCCTGCGCCGGGCGTCAGCGAACAGCAACTGGCTGATGCGGCGCAATTGGCGTCGCTGGCCGATGAAACGCCAGAAGGGCGCAGCATCGTGGTGCTGGCGAAGCAGAAATTTAACCTGCGCGAGCGCGATCTCAGCAGCATGGGCGCGAGCTTTATTCCGTTCTCGGCGCAAACGCGTATGAGCGGCGTCAACGTGCAGGATCGTCTGATCCGCAAAGGTGCGGTCGATGCGGTTCGTCGCCACATCGAAGCCAATCATGGCCGTTTCCCGCTGGAAGTGAATGCCGCAGTGGAAGAGGTGGCGCGTGCGGGCGGCACGCCGCTGGTGGTCTCGGAAGGCGCGCAGGTGCTGGGCGTGGTGGCGCTGAAAGATATCGTTAAAGGCGGCATCAAAGAGCGCTTTGCCGAGCTGCGTAAGATGGGCATCAAAACAGTGATGATCACCGGTGATAACCCGTTAACGGCGGCGGCGATCGCGGCGGAAGCGGGCGTCGATGATTTCCTGTCGGAAGCGACGCCGGAAGCCAAGCTGGCGCTGATTCGCCAGTATCAGGCCGAAGGGCGTTTAGTGGCGATGACCGGCGATGGCACCAACGACGCACCGGCGCTGGCGCAGGCCGACGTGGCGGTGGCGATGAACTCCGGTACTCAGGCGGCGAAAGAGGCCGGCAACATGGTCGATCTCGACTCGAATCCGACCAAGCTGTTGGAAGTGGTGCACATCGGTAAACAGATGCTGATGACGCGCGGTTCGCTGACCACCTTCAGTATCGCCAACGACGTGGCGAAATATTTCGCCATTATTCCGGCCGCGTTTGCCGCCACCTATCCGCAGCTCAACATGCTGAATGTGATGGGGCTGCATTCGCCGAACTCGGCAATTCTGTCTGCGGTGATTTTTAACGCGCTGGTGATTGTGTTCCTGATTCCGCTGGCGCTGAAAGGCGTGAGTTATCGCCCGCTGAGCGCGGCGGCGCTGCTGCGTCGCAACCTGTGGATTTACGGTGCGGGCGGATTGGTGGTGCCGTTTATAGGTATTAAAGCCATCGACCTGCTGCTGACGCTGCTTGGTCTGGCTTAAGGAGAAGAGAAATGAGTCAGTTACGTCCAGCTATTGTATTGTTATTAGTGCTTACGCTGCTCACTGGTGCGGTCTATCCGCTGCTCACTACCGGTCTGGCGCAATGGTGGTTCCCATCACAGGCCAACGGTTCGCTGATTGAGCAGGATGGCGCGGTACGCGGTTCCGAGCAGATCGGCCAGGCATTTAATCAGCCGGGCCACTTTTGGGGCCGACCTTCCGCAACCGGTGATGCGCCTTATAATGCGCTGGCCTCGAGCGGCAGCAATCTGGCAGGCAGCAATCCGGCACTGGACAAAGCGGTGGCAGAACGCGTCGCTGCGCTGCGTGCGGCGAATCCGCAAGCACCCAAAGCGGTGCCGGTGGAGTTAGTGACGGCATCGGCGAGCGGATTAGACCCGGACATTTCGCCGGAAGCCGCGTTGTGGCAGGCACCGCGTATTGCCGCCGCACGCAACATGGCGCTGAAAGATGTTGAGGCGCTGATTGTGCGCCACACCGAGCGCCCGCTGCTGCCGTTTGTCGGCGAAGAGACGGTAAACGTGCTGCGCCTCAATCTGGCGCTGGATGATTTGCAATAAACCCGTAGGGTCGCCATTGATGGCGACCGTTTTCATGGCCGCACGGAACCTCGATTAATTGGACGGATTCTTTGAACGACCTACATGATGAACTGCCCCGCCCCGATCCCGATGCGCTACTGCTAAACCACAGCGACAGCCATCGCGGTAAGCTGAAAATCTACTTCGGCGCCTGCGCGGGCGTGGGAAAAACCTTCGCCATGCTGCAGGAGGCGCAGCGCCTGCGCGCACAAGGTCTCGACGTGCTTGCGGGCGTGGTGGAAACCCACGATCGCGCAGAGACCGCAGCGCTGCTCAACGGGCTGGCGCTGTTGCCCCGTCGTGCCACCGGGCGTTCACGCCACGCCGAATTCGACCTCGATGCGGCATTAGCGCGTCATCCGGCGGTGATCCTGATGGATGAACTGGCGCACACCAACGTGCAGGGTTCGCGCCATCCCAAGCGCTGGCAGGACATTGAAGAGCTGCTCGAAGCGGGCATCGACGTCATCACCACCGTTAACGTCCAGCATCTGGAAAGCCTGAATGATGTGGTCGGCGGCGTCACCGGTATTCAGGTGCGCGAAACCGTGCCCGATCCCTTCTTTGACAGTGCCGACGAAGTGGTGTTGGTGGATCTGCCGCCGGACGATCTGCGTCAGCGGCTGAAAGAGGGCAAAGTCTACGTCGGCGACCGCGCCGAACGCGCCATCGAAAACTTCTTCCGTAAAGGCAATCTGTTCGCGCTGCGCGAGCTGGCGCTGCGCCGCACCGCCGATCGCGTGGATGACCAGATGCGCGCCTGGCGCGATCAGCAAGGCCGCGACAAAGTGTGGCATACGCGTGACGCCATTCTGCTGTGCATCGGTGACGATACCGGCAGCGAGAAGCTGGTGCGCACCGCCGCACGTTTAGCGGCGCGGCTTGGCAGCGAATGGCACGCGGTGTATGTCGAAACGCCGCGCCTCAATCGGCTGCCGGAAGCGCGCCGTCGCGCCATCCTGCGCACGCTGCAGCTGGCGCAGGAACTTGGTGCGGAAACCGCCACGCTCTCCGATCCCGATGAAGCGCGCGCGGTGTTGCGCTACGCGCGCGAGCATAATCTCGGCAAAATCGTAACCGGTCGCCAGCCGCAACGGCGCTGGCGGCGCGACAGCTTTGCCCAGCGCCTCGGCGAACTCGGCCCGGATCTCGATTTGCTGGTGGTGGCATTGGATGAACCGGTGCGCGATGCACCGCATCCGCTCAGCGGCCAGCGCGCCAGCAGCGAAAAATGGCGGCTCTATCTGCGCGGCTGCTTGATGGCGCTGCTGCTGTGTATTTTGGTCACCGGCGTTGGGCGCTGGCTGCTGGTTGAGTTTGATCCCGCCAACAGCGTAATGATTTATCTGCTGGCGGTGGTGCTGGTGGCGCTGCGCTATGGCCGCTGGCCGTCGGTGTTCGCCACGGTAATCAACATCATCGCCTTCGACCTGTTCTTTGTCGCGCCGACCGGCACCGTTGCGGTGTCAGATTTGCAGTATCTGGTGACCTTCGCGGTGATGCTGGCAGTGGGCGTGATTGTCGGGAATCTCACCGCTGGCGTGCGCTATCAGGCCAAAGTGGCGCGCTATCGGGAACAGCGCGCGCGGCATCTGTATGAGATGGCGAAAGCGCTCGGCAGCGACCTGACGCCGCAGGATATCGCCAGCACCAGCCAGCGCATCATCGATGTCACCTTGCAGGCGCGCAGTTTGCTGCTGCTGCCGGATGAGCAGGGCGAGCTGCAAACCGTGGGCGATACCGCGATTGGCACGCCGCCGGATCTGGCTATCGCCAAGTGGAGTTACAGCAAAGGTCAACCGGCGGGCGCGGGCACCGATACCTTGCCTGCGGTGCCGTACCAGATTCTGCCGCTGAAAAGCGGCAATCACTGTCGCGGCTTGCTGGTAGTGGAACCGGAAAACCTGCGCCAGCTGATGATTCCCGAGCAGCAGCGTTTACTGGAAACCTTCACCGTGCTGATTGCCAACGCGCTGGAACGCATGGCGCTGTCGCACAGTGAGGCGGCGTCGCGGCTGTCCGCAGAACGCGAGCAGCTGCGCAATGCGCTGCTGTCAGCGCTATCGCACGACCTGCGTACGCCGCTGACGGTGCTGTTTGGTCAGGCGGAGATGCTGATGCTCGATCTCGCCAGTGAAGAGTCGAAGTACGTCGGCCAGGCCAATCAGATTCGCGAACAGACGCTGAGCACCATCCGGCTGGTGAGCAACATGCTGGATATGGCGCGCATTCAATCTGGTGGACTCAATCTGCGCGAAGAGTGGGTGGCGCTGGATGAGGTGATTGGCGGCGCGCTGAGCAGCATGGGCCCGTCGCTGAAGGGCCATGAATTTATGCTCGATTTACCCGAGATGGTGCTGATTAAAGGCGACAGCGCCATGCTGGAACGGGTGTTTACCAATCTGATCGAAAACAGCCTGAAATACGCCGGCAACGCCGCGCAGCACGGTATTCGGGCGTGGCGCGATCGCGATCGGCTGGAGATTGCGGTGTGGGACAGCGGTCCCGGCATCGCGCCGGAGAACCTGACGCGTATTTTTGACAAGTTTGCGCGCGGCGATAAAGAGTCAGCGGTGCCGGGCGTCGGATTGGGCTTGGCGATCGGTAAAACCATTATCGAATCCCATCGCGGGCGCATCTGGGCGGAGAATCGGCCGGAAGGCGGCGCGGTGTTCCGTTTGTCATTGCCGCTGCCCGCCGAGCCTGAAATTTCTGAAGAAGGGCTGAAATAACTTCACATAAGTTCGGTTATACTCGCCCACTTGTCTGTTGATTAATGGGAACTTATGGAACGTTTTATCGAAAACCTGATGTATTCATCGCGCTGGCTGCTGGCTCCGGTTTACATGGGACTTTCGTTGGGCCTGCTGGCGCTGACCATCAAATTCTTCCAGGAAATTTTTCACCTGTTGCCGCACGTCTTCACCATCGCGGAGAACGATTTGATTCTGTTGCTGCTGTCGCTGGTGGATATGACGCTGGTCGGCGGTTTGCTGGTGATGGTGATGCTCTCGGGTTACGAGAACTTTGTCTCCAAGCTGGATATTGATGAGCACAGAGAGAAGCTGAGCTGGCTCGGTAAAATGGACTCCGGCTCGTTGAAAAACAAAGTGGCGGCCTCGATTGTGGCGATTTCATCGATTCACCTGCTGCGTATTTTTATGGATGCGCGCAACATCGAGAATGAAAAGCTGATGTGGTACGTGATTATCCACCTGACGTTTGTGCTGTCGGCCTTTGTGATGGGCTGGCTGGATAATATGTCGAAGGGGGATAAGAAAGCGGTGAAGATGTAGTTGGGTGCGCGCTGGCCCTCACCCCAGCCCTCTCCCGCAAGCGGGCGAGGGGGCTGACCGTGCTACCATCGGTTCCCTCTCCCTTTGGGAGAGGGTTAGGGTGAGGGAAAAACGCTACCGCGTCGGCGGCTGTGCTCCCGCTAACTTCGGCATCACTTCGCGAATCATGGCGAAAAACTTCTGTAATCGCGCCGGATAATAGCTCGCCCACGGATAAGTCAGCCACACCGGCAGCGGCGGCGCTTGCCACTCCGGCAGCAGCTGAATCAAATCCCCTCTCGCTAAATCCTCCTGCACCACCCACGACGACACCACCGCCGCGCCCATCCCGGCAATGGCGGCTTTGCGCACCGCGTACAAACTGTCGCTGGCGAGGCGCGGGGCAATCGCCAGATTCAGCGGTTGACCATCACTAATACGCTGCAAGGCGATTTCGTTGCGATAAAAGCTGGTCAGCGCCAGCCACGGCAGATGAGTGAGCTGCGACACCTCATCCACTGGCGGATGCGCGGCCAGCAGCGACGGTGCCGCCACCACAAAGCGCGGCACTTCCGCCAGTAACACAGCCACGATTGACGCATCGCTGGGCGCACCGACCTGAATCGCACAATCGATGTTTTCGCTGATGAAGTCTGGCGTGCGGTCATTCAGCGTCCACTCCACGGTTAAGCGCGGATAGCGATGCAGATAATCAATCAGCGGTTCAATCAGCTGATCCTGGCCAAACGCATGCGGCGCCCGCACGCGCAACGTGCCAATCGGGTCATCGCTGGCGCCGGTGAGATCATCCTCCAGCGCATGCCAGGTCGCCACCAGCTGACGCGCCTGCGCATAGCAGCGCTCGCCATCATCGGTAAGTTTCAGCGCATGCGTGGTGCGCATAATCAGTTTGAGGCCGAGCCGCTGCTCGAGTGCCTGCAGACGACGGCTGATGGTGGGCTGCGTGGTGCCGAGCTGGGTGGCAGCGGCTGACAGCGATCCGCTCTCGACGATGCGGATAAAGGTTTGCATCAATTCGATGCGGTCCAGGCTGGAGATGTTGTTCATACGCACCACGCATAACAGTTCTGTGTTTGAGCAGTCTACCGCGTATGGCGGCGACGCGCTTTAATAAGCGCACTTTCACGGGGGAATCCACTATGTCAGCCATCTCAACGTCAGCCATGCCAGCTGAAAAACTGCCCGCGCCGCTGGTCTTCACGCTCGCGGCCGGTGCCGGACTCAGCGTCGCATCGATTTATTACAGCCAGCCGATGCTGGATATCATCAGCAAACAGTTCAACGTCGGGATCGGCAGCGTCGGCATGGTGCCGATGTTGACGCAAGCCGGTTACGCGCTGGGGATTTTGCTGCTGGCCCCGCTCGGCGACCGTCACGATCGTCGCACCATTATTCTGATTAAAGGTTTGCTGCTGGTTGCTGCGCTGCTGCTGTGTGGCTTCTCGGGCGGATTGAATGCCTTACTGATCGCCAGCTTCGTCACCGGTTTAACCGCCACCGTGGCGCAAGACATCGTGCCAGCTTCAGCGGCGTTAGCGCCGGAGCGCAGTCGTGGCAAAACCGTCGGCACGGTGATGACGGGATTGCTGGTGGGGATTTTGCTGTCACGCGTGGTGAGCGGCGTAGTGGCGGAGTATTTCGGCTGGCGCACTATGTACATGATTGCGGCGGTAGCGGTATTGCTGATTAGCGTTGCACTGTGGCGCGTGCTGCCGCGCTTTACGCCGGGTACCTCGGTGAGCTATCCGCGTTTACTGCTGTCGCTGGCGCATCTGTGGCAGCACCATCAAACGCTGCGCCGCGCCGCGCTGGCGCAAGGATTGTTGTCGGTGGGCTTTAGCGCCTTCTGGTCAACGCTGGCGTTGATGCTGAGTCAAAACTTCCATCTGGACAGCGCCGTCGCTGGCGCATTCGGCCTTGCGGGTGCCGCAGGCGCTCTGGCCGCGCCGTTAGCTGGCAGCGTGGCGGATCGCATCGGTCCAGCGCGTGTTACGCAGTACGGTGCCACGCTGGTTATGGTGTCATTTGCGCTGATGTTCCTGCTGCCGCTGCTGCCGATGCCGGCTCAGCTGGGTCTGATTATCATCAGCACCATCGGTTTTGATTTGGGTGTGCAGGCCACGCTGGTGGCGCATCAGACGCTGGTTTACAGCCTGGCACCAGAAGCACGCAGCCGCCTTAACGCTTTAATGTTTACCGTTGTTTTCATCGGCATGGCGACCGGTGCGGCGCTGGGAAGCCTGGCGCTGGCGCATTGGGGCTGGACCGGCGTAGTCGCACTCGCAACGTTGGCCGCTGCGCTTGCCCTGATGATTCGCCTCGCCAGCCGTCATCTGAAAAACTGATCGCTTAACATGTGCCAGGCTTAAAGGAGAATGTCATTTAAAAACGGAGCGTTATGAATTTCCTGGCCTGGACCGCCGCCACCGGCGGTCTTTTACTCCTTATGTCACTGGCTTCCGGGTGGATTCACCGTGGGCCAGTGACCTCATTTGGTCTCTACCTGTTCGCGGGCATCCTGTGTGGTCCGTGGATGCTCAATCTGCTGCAAGTCGACATCATCGGTCACGCCAATCTCGCCGCGCATCTCACCGAAATCGCCATGGCGGCCTCGCTGTTTATCACCGGGCTGAAACTGCGTTTGCCGCTCAACGCGCATGCGTGGCGGCTTGGCGTCAGGCTGGCGTTTCCGGCGATGCTGCTTACCGTCGGCGGCATGACGCTGCTGGTGCACTGGATCACTGGCTTCGATTGGGCGATGTCGCTGGCGTTTGGTGCCATTGTTGCGCCGACCGATCCGGTGCTCGCCAGCCTGATTTCCGTGAACGATGCGCGTGATGACGATGCCCTGCGCGTGGCGCTCTCCAGCGAAGCGGGCATGAACGACGGTTCCGCGCTGCCGCTGCTGATGCTGGCGATTTTGCTGTTGCAGCCGGGCGAATTGAGCACCGCTGCGCTGGGCGAGTGGTTTGCCAAAGATGCGCTGTGGGCGATTGGCGGCGGACTGGGAATTGGCTTTGCGCTGGGTTGGCTGATCGGTCAGCTGGCGACGCATTTACGTACCGCCAATCAGGATGTCGCACCCAACGATCTGTTCGCACTGGCGCTGATTGCGCTCAGCTATGCCGCCGCGCAGTCGGTGGATGCGTCGGGCTTCCTCGCCACCTTTGCGGCCGGCGTCGGGTTACGTCGCGCGGAATTGCGCGTGGTGAAGCACTATCCGCAAGATGAGATGTCTGAAGAGGAGCGTTTCTTACCGGCAGAAGCGCGCGTCAATACCGGTCAGCGGATGGCGCAGGGCAGCAGCGGCATGGTCAAATCGGTGGGTTTGGTGATCGGCGATGCGCTCTCCTTTGGTGATACTATCGAGCGTTTGCTGGCGGCGGGCATGATGGTGGTGCTCGGTATTACGCTGGCGCAGCACTGGAATCTTACCGGTATCGGCCTCGCGCTGCTGCTGTTTGTGGTGGTGCGTCCGCTGGCGGTATGGATCACCACATGGCGCTGCGATATTCCGCTGATGCGACGTTTGCTGATTGGCTGGCTGGGTATTCGCGGCATCGGCAGTATCAATTATATTGCCTATGCATGGGTGCACGGCATGCGTGGACCGCAGGCGGAACAGATGGTGGATATGGCGCTGACGTTAGTGGTGTGCAGCATTGTGTTGCACGGCATCACGGTCACGCCGTTGTTAAACTGGCGTGCTGCCCGTCAGGCCGCACGCGCCGAACAAAACGAAAACTGATTTATTGGAAATTATTGGAGCCTATTATGAAAGCGTTATTACTCGCCCTCGTTGGGCTGTCGCTGTCAGCCGGTGCCCTGGCTGCCGACGGTGAAAATAATCAGGAAGAGAATGTTTATGCCAGCCAGCTGTGTCATCTGGTGAGCAGTGAAAAGAAGACCAGCGATTTGGATGGCTACACGGAGAAGCTGAAGTCACAACTCGCGGCCAGCCAGTCTTCGTCGTCTATGCAGCAGCCTGAATTTAATGAAGAAATCGCGCAGGAAGTGATTAGCGCGTGGCTGGAGTTGGGCGAGGATGAGCGCGGCAAACTGCGTCATGACCAATCGCAATGTGAACAAACGGTGATGACGCAGTTCCAGCAACAGGACTAATACCCGTCATACTTCAAGCTGCAGGTGCGTTGGCTGCGTGTGTTCACCCCAGTCACTTACTTTTGTAAGCTCCTGGGGATTCACACCCTTGCCGCCTTCCTGCAGCTCGAATTATTTAGGGTATTCGAAAAAGCTCGCGCCTTTTTGGGCGCGTTTTTTATGGCTTTTTTGTACGATTTACGTACATAATCGCCAACGTCGAAATCAGACATGCGTCACATAATGAGATTCAGCTGTTGAAGCTGGCATTTTTTGCATACTGGCACTGGGCAAGATGATTACACGTCGTCACTTTTTGTTGGCTACTGGAGCAACCGTTCTCTCGATGACCACGGGCAAACTCTTTGCTCGCGATGATGTCATTCCGTTGTGGCCCGACGATCCGCCCGGCGGCGGCGGCCCTTCAGGCTTGCTCAAAGTCGATCGCCATGGCTCCTGGACCAATATCGTTTCACCCGCGATTCAACGTTTCCGCCCGGAAAATCCCAACGGCGAAGCGGTGATTGTGGCGGCGGGCGGCGGCTATCGTTTTATCGGTATGGGCCGCGAAGCCTGGCCGGTGGCGCGCTGGCTGAATGGCAGCGGCTATACGGTGTATGTGCTTAGCTACCGTTTACCGGGTGAGAAGTGGCAGGCGGGCAATCTGGCACCGCTGCAGGATGCGCAACGTGCCATTCGTCTGGTGCGTTCGATGGAGCGCAAAGTGCATGTGTTGGGCTTCTCCGCCGGTGGCCATCTGCTCGGCATGGCGGCGGCGCGTCCGGATTTTGAATCCTATCCGGCGCAGGATCCGCTGGATCAGGTCAGGCCAATTGTGGATAGCGTTGGGCTGATTTATCCGGTGATCACCCTTGAAGCGCCGTATCAGCGCACCAACACGCATCTGATGATGGTGGGCCAAAACGCCACGCCGACCCAGGAAGCCAACTGGTCAGTGCAAAACTACGTCACGCGGCAATATCCGCCAACTTTTCTCGCCCAGGCCGAGGACGATCACACCTCCAACCCCCACAATACAGAAATGATGCGTGACGCTTGTCGCCGCATGCGCGTGCCGGTTGAGCTGATAGAACTCAGCAGCGGCGGGCATGGTTTTGGTCTCGGCAAAGCGGGCACGCCAGCCGCATTGTGGGATCAGGCGTATGTGCGTTGGTTGGATAATCAGGGTTAATTACGTCAAATTAAAATTCGCGTCCGGCTGCAGCGGTTCCGGCAGCGGCGTATCGCCATTCATCGCTTTCAAATTGCGTTCGATATTGACGCACAGCGCATCAAGCGGCAGATGATTCGGTGCGGTGCCAAACGGATGTTCCAGCTCCTCCGCCAGCGCTTCCAGCGACAAAAAGGTGTAGGAGATAAACATCGATACCAGCGGCGTCATCAGGTGTAAATCCGCCACCAGCGCAAACGGCAGCAGCGTACAGAACAGGTAAACCGTGCGATGCAGAATCAGGCTGTAGGCGAATGGAATCGGTGTGCTGGCAATGCGATCGCAACCGCCCAGAATCGCCGACAGCTGATTAAGATTTTCATCAATGCTCTGCCAGACAATATCCGACACTAACCCTTCATCGCGGCGCTGCGCCAGCCATTCACTTAAGCACAATAAAATCTGCGACGTCGGCATCGGATGATGCAGCACTTTGCTGTGCCAGCAGGCTGGCAGCAAACGCTGTAAATCGACCTGCACATCAGTTTTACGCAGGCGATGTTTCAGGCTCCAGCAGAACGCCAGCAGCAAGCCGGTAAATTCCTGTACCTGTTCTTCACTCAGGCCACGAATGCTTTTGATCTGCCGCAGCAGCGAGCGTTGGGTGATATGCAGGCTGCCCCACAAGGTGCGAGCTTCGATAAAACGCGCATAGCTGGCGTTATTACGAAAGCCGAGAAAGATAGCGATCGACACACCGACCAAACTAAAAGGCGCGGTGGTGAGGTGAATGCCGAAAGTGGAGTACCACGGGTAACCAAAGATGGCGATCAGCGACATCAGCAGATTGAGCGACAGGCGGAACACGATGTTGCTGAGCACCGAGCCATGCCAGTCAAACAGCCGGAGAAACCAGTGTTGATGAGGACGTACGATCATTTTGCGATGGTGTATTTTTTAGGTTTTGTGAAGATAGGTTACGCCGCCGGGCATGAAGAGAGCAACGCCGTTGCTGAAGGTTTTAAGACTGAAACCGTGTTTCTCGACCTCACGCGTAATGAGGCAGGCTGACTTTCAGGGCATCGATAAACAGCCGCAGCGCCATGGATTGATGTCGGTTGGGCGGGAACCACAGCGCAATCCCCGCCGATTGCACCCGCCACTCGGCCAGCAGCTCCACCAGCTGTCCGCTGCGCAGTTCTTTCTCCACATACAGCGATGGCACATACGCAATGCCCAAACCGGCGAGAGCGGCCTGTGCCATCAACGCGTTGCTGTCTAACGTCAGCGTGCCTGGCACGTCAATCTCATGCTTTTCGCCCGCCTGCGCATATTCCCACTGATAACGTTTACCGCTCGGCAAGCGCTGGCGAATGCACTGCTGTTGCAGCAGATCGCGCGGATGAAGAATCGACGCGTTTCTTGTCAGATAAGCGGGCGCGGCGACGGTTACAAACGTCAGCGGGCCGCCAAGCGGAACGGCCACCATATCCTGCGGTACATCCTCAATCAGCCGAATGCCGGCATCAAAACCGGCGGCGGTGATATCCACTAACGCACCTTGCGCGGCGAAATCGAGCTGAATATCGGGATAGTGCGCGCTAAAGTCCGCCACTACGTGATCCAGCAGCAAACCGATCGAGGCATCGCTGGCGCTGATGCGCAGCGTGCCGTAATGCTGATGACGGCTGGCGGAGATGTCGTGCAGCACATCATCCATCTGGTTCAGCAGCGGCGAAAGCCGATCCAGCAGTTGCTGCCCGGCATCGGTGAGCGACACGCTGCGCGTGGTGCGTTGAAACAGCTGTACGCCAAGATTGTGCTCCAGCGTTTTCACCAGATGGCTGAGCGAAGAGCGCTTTAAGCCGAGCATTTCAGCGGCACGGCGAAAGCTGCGCTGCTCGCCCAGCGTTTTGATGGCCTGCAGTTCGTGCCAGGAAGGACGTCTCATTGGTGGTTTTTCCTCACCGGGTCATGCGCGATTAGGTGGATTATCTCCACCAGTAAAGCGATCTACCATCAGGTTTTCAATATGAGGAGCACAACATGAAAACCTGGTTAATTACCGGTGCCAGCAGCGGGCTGGGCCGATTGATGAGTGAACGTTTACTGGCGCGCGGCGATCGCGTATTGGCAACGGTGCGACGTGAGCAGGCGATGGCCGATCTGCAGCAAACCTACGGCGAACAGCTGCAGATTATTGCGCTGGATTTGGCGCACACCGCCAGCATTGCACCCGCGATTAAACGCGCTTTTGCCGCCGTCGATCGCATTGATGTGGTGGTGAGCAACGCAGCTTACGGCCTGTTTGGCGCGGCTGAAGAGTTGAGCGATGCGCAGATTGAGCGCCAGATCGTCACCAATCTTACCGGTTCAATCCAGCTGATTCGCGTGGTGATCCCTTTCCTGCGTCAGCAGGGCGGCGGGCGCATCGCGCAGGTTTCCTCCGAAGGCGGCCAAATCGCCTATCCCAACTTCAGCCTGTATCACGCCACGAAATGGGGCATTGAAGGATTTGTCGAAGCGGTGCGCCAGGAAGTCGCCAGCTTCGGTGTTGATTTCCTGCTGGTGGAACCAGGCCCGACCGCAACCCATTTTGGTGCGGGTCTGGATGTGGCCGATGCGCTGGCGGTTTATCGCGATAACGCCGCAGGCCAGTTGCGTCAGGCGATTTTTTCGGGCGATTTCACTATTGCCGGCGATGCCGGGAAATGCGTCACGGCGATGATCGCCACGCTGGATCAGCCCAGCATGCCGCTGCGATTAGCGCTCGGCAGCACGGCGTATCAGAATATCGAAACGGCGCTGGAAAGCCGGCTGGCAGAGCTGCGCGGGCAACGGGATGTGGCGTTTGGCGCGGATGTGTAAATCTGTAGGGTCGCCATTCATGGCGACCAAGCCGCAAATCAATAATAATCGCCGTGGCGGTAATCCCATGAAGGGAAGATCTCGGACAGCAGCGCCATAATTTTATCCACATCCAACCCTTTACGAATCAGCACCGGGCACGGCGTGATTTTGCGCTCGCCGTTTTGCTGTGGAATCAGACGACCTTCGCTATCCACCATCGACACCATAACGCCTTGTTCATAGCGCACTTTATTGGCATCGTTAGGCTGAATGGATTTCACATAAGCATTGGCTTCGATAATTAAATCGGCGCGGGCTTCAATGCGCTCGCCAATACCTTCAACCAAACCGCGATTTCCCTGCCCAGATGGATTGGCTGAGCTGGCAAAGGAGAATTTCCCGTGAGTATCCCATAATGCTTTTGCGATATTTTCGCCTGGCTTGCCGAATTTAATCACGAAGCAGCTGGTTTGACGGCCATCCATCATCAGCTCTTTTGAGCCATCATCGGGAATACGCGACAGCGCATCGTCGCGCCACGGAAGAATACAGCCCAGCAGAATATCTTCATCCCAGTGACGCTGATAAAGCTGGTCGATTTCTGGTGTGAGCTGCGCCAGCGAACGCAGCTGTTCCAGCGAGCCGCACAGCACCACGCCAGGCTTGTTGCGCTTGCGCTGCTTGGCTTCGAACTTACGCTCCAGTCCGGCTTTATCGGAGGTCATGATGATGTAGCCCACTTTGGTTGGGCTAACGATCATGCCGCCATCTTTCGCCAGAATATCGATGGCTTCCGGTTGTAATCCGCCATTCCAGGTTATCTGCTTAGCGCTCATGGAGTTACCCTGTCTGCAAAAAAAGGATATACAGGAATATTACCTGCAATGAAGTTAAGGGCTTGGTAAATTAACCCGATATTTAATCAGGATTAATTTTATAGTTGAAATATCTGTTGCGATAATAGTACTAAAAATATCACTAATGCAATGGGTGAAAATAACGATGAAATTAATAGGGCTAATAATAAATAACGCCTGTGAATTGTAGTGTTATTTACTAAATGGCGCTGAAAAGCGTATTCAGCGCCAGCAATAATCAGAACAGGATGGCGTGCACCATCGCTCGCAGCGCAATACCGAGCATAATGCCGGGCACGGCAAAGCGGAACAGGCGCGGGAATCGGCTCGACAGGCCAAGGTAGATCCCGATGCCGGGCAGATCGAAGGTTTGAATCAGCAATCCCGCCGACGCGTTGATGTTGTGCGCGCTGTATAAGCCTTTCTCCACCAATCCCGCCACCACGCCGTAATAGGCGGTGCCGCCTGCCAGACATTTAGTCAGCGCCGGAAGAATATAGACTTCGGAAATATTCAGCTTATCCAGCAGCGGCGACACCAGACGCGTCAGCATTTCAATCCCGCCTGCTTCCTTCAAAATGCCGACCACCAATAACGAGATAATCAGCATCGGCAGCGAACCCAGCGCCAGACGAATCGCATCGGATCCGGCGCTATTAATGATGCCAATCAGCCCCATTTTATTTTCGCTGCTGGTGACGGCTTCATCTTCATTCAACAGCGCCGCATCAGAGAGTTTGCGGCCAAACAGGTGATAAGTTGCCGCCGCCGCTACTACGCCGCCGCAGATCGAAATAATTAGCGCCGTGCTCCAGTGTAATCCCGCCGGAATCAGCGGATAAAAGGTGCTGGCCTGGCCCATGGCAAACAGCATCGCCAGCGTGGCCGCCATATGACGATCGGAAGTGCCGCGCTTTTCCATAATGGCGAGCGCCGCCAGCGGGGCCGCAAAGCTGACGAAATTAAGCTGAATCATGGCAAAAAATGCCAGCCCGGTGATACCGAAAGGTTTTAATAACGGCGTGGCATGACGCACAACAAAATCAAGTAGACCTTTGACCTCCAGATATTTCATGATGAATAACATCACCACCATAATCGGAATCAACGTGTAGAGGGCCACGTCTACCGAGGCTTTGCCTGCGGACATAATGATATCGATAATATTCATGCCCGCTTCCGACCTTTATTCACACCGTTCTCCCCGTAAAAATATTTAAACTGGTAATGCCATTGAATTTTCAGTGCGCATTAATGGCGACCGCCAACAAAGAAATAAATCTTATCCTGTGCATGCATTATTGAGTAGTGAAGAAAACGGAATGTAAATTACAGCCATAAAAAAACCAGCCATGAATAAATGGCTGGTTTTTCATTTCCGACAGGAAATATTAACGCATCGTCACAAACTCTTCCGCCGCCGTTGGGTGAATCGCTACGGTGTTATCGAAGTCTTTCTTGGTCGCGCCCATTTTCAGCGCCACCGCGAAGCCTTGCAGCATCTCATCCATACCGTTGCCGATACCGTGAATGCCGACAATCTTCTCTTCCGGGCCAACGCACACCAGCTTCATGCGGCAAGGCTGGCGATGCTGGGTAACGGCGGTGTACATCGCGGTGAAGGAGGATTTGTACACTTTCACCTGATCGTCGCCGTACTGTTCGCGCGCCTGCGGTTCGGTCAGTCCCACGGTACCAATTGGCGGATGGCTGAACACCACAGTCGGCACGTTGCTGTAATCCAGATGCTCGTCCGGTTTGTTGTTAAACAGACGCTCGGAGAGACGACGGCCTGCGGCAACGGCCACTGGCGTCAGTTCCACCGCGCCGGTGTTATCGCCCACCGCGTAGATGCTTTTCACGTTGGTGTTCTGGAATTTATCGACGTTGATGTAGCCTTTGTCGTTCAGCGCCACGCCGGTTGCCGCCAGATTGAGGTTGTCGGTTGCTGGTTCACGGCCAATCGCCCACACCAGGCAATCGACGGTTTGCTCGTGGCCGCTTTCCAGCTGCAGCGTCAGGCTGCCGTCGGCGTTTTTGATCACGGCTTTCGGAATCGATTCGGTGTGCAGCATTGGGCCTTCGGCTTGCATCACTTCTACCAACGTATCGACGATCAGCGGATCGAAACTGCGCAGCGGCGCATGCTTACGCACGAACAGATGCGTTTCTGCACCCAGCGCATTGACCACGCCCGCCAGTTCCACCGCGATATAGCCTGCGCCCACGACCGCCACGCGTTTTGGCAGGGCATCGAGCTCAAAGAAACCGTCAGAGTCGATACCGTATTCCGCGCCCGGCACGTTGGGATGGCTTGGGCGTCCGCCGGTGGCGATCAGAATATGATCGGCAGTAATGGTTTCACCGTTCACTTCCACGGTATTAGCATCGATAAAGCGCGCGAAGCCTTTGATCACTTCAACCTTGTTTTTACCCAGCACGTTGTCGTACGAGCTGTGAATGCGGTCGATGTAGGCGCTACGGTTTTTCACCAGAATTGACCAGTCAAAACGGTTTACCGTGGTGTCGAAGCCATAATCTGGCCCATAAAGATGAATAGCTTCAGCGATTTGCGCCGCATGCCACATGACCTTTTTCGGTACGCAGCCGACGTTGACACAGGTGCCGCCCAGCTCTTTGGCTTCAATCAGGGCGCACTTCTGGCCATGCATCGCTGCACGGTTAATCGAGGCGATACCGCCGCTGCCGCCGCCGATGGCGAGGTAGTCAAAATGTCTGGTCATCCGTTATGTCCATCTGTTGGAAGAAAATTGGCATAGAGTTTAACGCTAGGACGATTATTGACGCAAAGATTGAACCTATGATTGTAATAGCATTGATTTTTATGTCCGATTACAGGGAAGCATAGCATGCAACTGACATTCCTCGGCACCGGCGGCGGTGCGCCCAGCCTGCAACGTAACGTCACCGCGATAGCGCTGACGCTGTCGAAACGCGGCGATACCTGGCTGTTTGACTGCGGCGAGGCGACGCAGCATCAATACATGCGTTCTGCGCTAAAGCCGGGCAAGCTGGAGAAAATCTTCATCACCCATCTGCACGGCGACCACATCTTTGGGCTGCCGGGCTTGCTTACCAGCCGCTCGATGGCCGGTATACCCGAACCAATGACTATTTACGGACCAAAAGGTATTCGCCAGTTTATCGAGACGGCGCTCAGTTTGAGTGGCTCGTACACCTCTTATCCGCTGGAAATTGTCGAGATCGAAGCCGGTTTGGTGCTGGATGACGGCGAAGTGCGCGTGACGGCCTGGCCGATGAATCATGTGATTGAGTGTTATGGCTATCGCATCGAGCAGCACGATAAACCGGGCTTCCTTGATGCGCCGCGCCTGAAAGCAGAAGGTGTACCGCGCGGGCCGTGGTACCAGGATTTGAAAGCGGGTAAGCGCATCCAGCTGGAAGATGGTCGAGAGATCAACGGCGCCGATTATCTTGGCCCGGCAACCAAAGGCAAAGTGCTGGCGATATTTGGTGATACCGCGCCAACCGAGGTGGCGCTGCAGCTGGCCGCGAATGCCGATGTGATGGTGCATGAAACCACGCTGGAGGCGGCGCTGCAGGATAAAGCCAATGGACGCGGCCACTCAACCACCCTTCAGGCCGCCGAAGTGGCGAAACAGTCGGGGGCGAAGAGGATGATCGCCACCCATTTCAGCTCGCGCTATTTGTCTAAGGATCGGGAGAAACTGCTGGCGGAGTGCCAGTCGGTGTTTGCGGCGACCGAGCTGGCACATGATTTCGCGGTGTTCGAGGTTTAGTGCTGTAGCGCCGGATAGGTGAAAAACAGCAGATGCGTCATGTTGAACAGGAAATGGATGCCGGTGGCGACCCACAGGCGTCCGCTCCACTGCCATGCGAGGCCGTAAATCAGCCCGGCGAAGGTGGCAAACACCATCAGCAGCGGCCCGCCGGGAAAATGCGACACGCCAAAAAGCAGCGAAGTCAGTAACAGCGCGGCAACGGGGCCGCCTTTCTGGCGCAGGCGCTGTTGCAGATAGCCGCGAAAGAACGCTTCTTCCGCCAGAGACACGAAGAACAGATTCGCCAGCATAAAACTGCCTAACCATTCCGGCCAGTGTGGTTCAACGGCCAGGCCACCTAACTCAACCGCGACATACAGCAGCAGCGGAATCGCCGCCAGCAGCGCCAGCCACAAGATTTTGCGTCGCGGCGGCGCGGATTTAGTGCGGAACAGCTGCGGCAAGCAGATGAGCAACACAAACGGAATCAGCGCTTTATCGAAGTTATACGAGAAGCTAAAGGGTAGGCTGAGCGGCCCGGCTTGCACATCTTCCACCTGACGCGGATTTTTGAAACCGGGGAAAAAGTGCACAAACAGGCCGATAGCGATGGCAACCAGCGCGGCTTCACTCACCAGCTGAATCCAGCGTGCGTTATTTTCCACGCGAATCCAGGCGATGACGGCAATCGCGCCGAGCAGCACCATCGCTGGCCAATCCAGCACATCTTCGAACAGCCCCAAAATAGTGGCGAGCGTGAGCAGCAGTACCGAAAAACGTTTAGCGGGCGACAGCACAGCAAGTGCGCCAGCCAGAATGATCCACATGATAATTGTCCTGATAGGCTGGCGACGTAGTCAGCGAACTTACTCTGGCACGATCTGCGTGACGCTGAAGTGACCGGTTCCGGCGGGCACCAATTTCTGATGCAGCCAGGGCAGCAGCTCTTCCATCTGCGCTTTCAGCTTCCACGGCGGGTTAATCACGATCATGCCGGAGGCCGTCATGCCGCGCTGATCGCTGTCCGGACGGACCGCCAGCTCAATCTGCAGAATGTTGCGGATATTGGTGGCCTGCAGATCTTTAACCATATGCTTGATCTGCTGACGCATCACCACTGGATACCACAGCGCAAACACGCCGGTGGCGAAACGCTTGTGACCTTCCTGGATGCCTTTTACCACATCCTGATAATCGCTTTTCATCTCATACGGCGGATCGATCAGAATCAGGCCGCGACGGCTCAGCGGCGGCAGCTTGGCTTTCAGCTGCTGGTAGCCATCGCCACGCGCCACGCGCGCGCGGGAATCTTTGCTGAACTCGGTGCGCAGCAGCGGATAATCGCTGGAGTGCAGCTCGGTCAGCTCCATTTTGTCCTCTTCACGCAGCAGGAAGCGGGCAATCAACGGCGAACCCGGATAATACTTTAAGGTGCCGTGCGGATTGAGATTACGCACCGCCGAGAGATACGGCTTGAGCAGCTCCGGCACATCCGGCTGCTGCCAGATGCGGCCAATGCCTTCCAGATATTCACCGGTACGCTCGGCGTGCTCTCCGCTCAGCAGGTAACGTCCGGCACCGGCGTGGGTATCCAGATAGAGGAAAGGTTTTTCCTTCTCCATCAGGGCGGTGAGGATCAGGCTTTCAACGGTGTGTTTCAGCACGTCGGCATGGTTGCCGGCATGAAAACTGTGGCGATAACTCAGCATAAAGAAAGGGGGTCCGCGGTTGGATCAAAGGGAGTCAAAACATCGTGTGTGGCGCGATTATAGCCGCGCTGCATAAAAATTGCTGACGTTTTGGCGCGAGGCTTAAGTTTGCAAGCAACGGGTCGCTTTAGCCGATTGCGATCAAGCCTGCTTCAGGAAAGTTCGCCGTGTAATAACGCGATACTCGAAATTTCACTACAGATTAAGTAAGTTAGTTTCCGGTAGCGAAACGGTCGCGAGCGAAATGCCAGGTGTTTCTGGCAGGAAACTTTTCGGTTAAAGCCGTATAATTTTTTGCTTAAAGCATCTCAAACAACTCCTGGTGACAATAATGAAAAAAATGACTGGTGTCGCGGTGGCAACCCTGTTGGTACTGACTGGCTGCGCGAAACAACAACCCACTCATAGCTTGGTTACGCCGCCGATCGCGGAAGAGCAGCCTGCAGCGCAAAACGCGCCAGAGCAACAAGGTACGCCATTTGTGGCTTCAGCTCCGGCTCAGCCAGCGACCGCTTCATTCAGTGACGACCGTTCGAGCAATATTCAGCAGTGCCGCAAAGAGCTGGACGCGATGCGCCTTTATAGCCAGGCTTCTTATGCCAGCTATCAAGCCGAATTCCAGAAAATCGGTGCGCAGACCAATAAATATCTGCAAATTAAAGATTCAATTGGTGCGGATATTAACGATTTAGTGATGCCGCGTTATCAATTCCAGATTCGTGAATTGTGCTTCCGCATTAAGACACGTCTGTCGCAGCTGATTATTCGCCAGGCCGGTTAAACCACGCGTTTTTAACCACACTCGTTAAGTAACAGCGCGAAATTTCGCGCTGTTGATGGGCTTCATTTCTATTTAGATAATAGGGATGAGGCCTTTTGTGTTCTTAGGGCTGTTACAGGAGATTGTGATGACACAGCGTCATCTGCCGTTTGTCCTTTTCTGCACTGCATTATTATTACCTGCGTTGGCCTCTGCGGCCTCGGAAGAGGAAATGCTGCACGCCTTTGGCGATGCGGCGCGCACGCTACCTTCTGTACCAGTTCAAACGCCAAAACCGCAGCCAAAACCGGTTGCACCAAAAATAATTCAAAAAACCGCCGCTCAGCCTGAACTCCAGACGCAGCTCAACCATCTGCGCGCGCGTTATCGAACTGGAAAAGCAGAAAGCCGCTCTGCAATTGAAGAACGAACAGCAGGAAAAGAGGCTACAAGCGAGCAACGATAAACTCACCGCAGAGCTTGAAACAGCGAAAAAGCAGCCCGTTGTTGCGGCGGCACCGCTCACGGATCCCAAAAGTGATGCTGAGCGCGATGGTTATATGTTGGGGCAATCCATCGCCAGCAACGCGGTGGTACAACTGCAGATGGTGAAAGATACCGGCCTCACCATCAGTCTTGAACAGCTCATTGCGGGATTTAGCACACAACTGCAAACCGGCACTTCGGTTATGAACAGTGAAGAGATGTCGCGTCGATATGCGGCAATGCAGGAAGCCATCAATAAAAATATGGGCTCGCTGATCGAGAAAGGCTACGCGCGGTTGAACAAGCAGCTCGATAAGCGCAAAAGCCTGTTAACGCAGAATGGCGTGCACTGGTTTACGGTTAAATCAGTTAATGCAAAGCTGATCCCTGAACAGCAAGTGCAGGTGAGTGTGAAAGTCAGTACGTTGAGCGGCAAAGTGATTAACGATTTTGCCGACGATAAGGTGGTGTTTGATAATACGCTGCCTCCTTTACTGTATGAAGGGATGTCTTTAACGGGAACCGGTGGCGCTGTGGAAGGCTGGGCGCTGGCGAAAGATATCTTCGAGCGCGAGCCGTTGCCGCCGTGGGTGGCGCCTTACGATGTGATTCACTACCAACTCGCGATTAAATAATCTTCAGCCCGCCTTCTGGCGGGCTTTTCTTCGTTGGTCCAGGCTTAGTGGCATTGATTTTCATGCCATCAAGCCGCATGTTAGTAAAATGCGTCGCGCGAAAGTTCGCGCCACTACTTCATCATGAAAGGACTGCGCTTATGACCAATCCGTTACTCACGCCTTTTTCGCTGCCTCCGTTCTCTGCCATCAAACCTGAACATGTGGTGCCTGCGGTTACTGAAGCGCTAAATGACTGCCGCGCAGCGGTGGAACGCGTTGTGGCACAAGGCGCGCCTTATACCTGGGAAAATCTGGTGCAGCCGCTGGCTGAAGTCGACGATCGCTTAGGTCGCCTGTTCTCGCCGGTCAGCCATTTGAACTCGGTAAAGAACAGCCCAGAACTGCGTGAAGCTTACGAGCAAACGCTGCCGTTGCTGTCCGAATACAGCACCTGGGTTGGCCAGAATGAAGGTTTGTACCAGGCGTATCGCAACCTGAAAGAGGGCGATAGCTACGCGGCGCTGGATACCGCGCAGAAGAAAGCGGTGGATAACAGCCTGCGTGATTTTGAGCTGTCCGGTATCGGCCTCGATAAAGAGAAGCAGAAGCGCTACGGCGAAATCGCGGCGCGTCTTTCTGAACTGGGTTCGACCTACAGCAACAACGTGCTCGACGCCACCATGGGCTGGAGCAAGCTGGTAACCGATGAAGCGGAACTGGCGGGCATGCCGGAAAGTGCGCTGGCCGCCGCCAAAGCTCAGGCCGAAGCCAAAGAGCAACAAGGCTGGCTGCTGACGCTGGATATCCCAAGCTATCTGCCGGTCATGACGTATTGCGACAACGCCGCACTGCGTGAAGAGCTGTATCGCGCGTATTCAACGCGTGCTTCCGAACAGGGCCCGAATGCGGGCAAATGGGACAACGGTCCGGTGATGGCGGAAGAGCTGGCGCTGCGCCATGAACTCGCGCAGCTGCTGGGCTTCGACTCTTACGCTGACAAATCGCTGGCGACCAAAATGGCGGAAAATCCGGCGCAGGTGATCGACTTCCTGACCGATCTGGCGAAACGCGCTCGTCCACAAGGCGAAAAAGAGCTGGCTCAGCTGCGCGCCTTCGCGAAGAAAGAGTACGGCGTCGACGAGATGAATCCGTGGGATCTCACCTATTACGGCGAGAAACAGAAACAGCATCTCTACACCATCAGCGATGAGCAGTTGCGTCCGTACTTCCCGGAAGCGCGCGCGGTGAGCGGCTTGTTCGAGGTGGTTAAACGCATTTACGGCATCACCGCCAAAGAGCGCAAAGACGTCGATGTTTACCATCCAGACGTGCGCTTCTTCGACCTGTTCGACGAAAGCGGTGAACTGCGCGGCAGCTTCTATCTCGATCTCTATGCGCGCGAACACAAGCGTGGCGGCGCGTGGATGGACGATTGCGTCGGCCAGATGCGTAAAGCCGACGGCAGCCTGCAAAAGCCGGTGGCCTATCTCACCTGTAACTTTAACCGTCCGCTGCAGGGCAAACCGGCGCTGTTCACGCACGATGAAGTGATCACGCTGTTCCATGAATTCGGTCATGGTCTGCATCATATGCTGACGCGCATCGAAACGCCGGGCGTATCCGGTATCAGCGGTGTGCCGTGGGATGCCGTCGAGCTGCCAAGCCAGTTTATGGAAAACTGGTGCTGGGAGCCGGAAGCGCTGGCGTTTATCTCCGGCCACTACGAAACCGGCGAGCCGTTGCCGAAAGAACTGCTGGATAAAATGCTGGCGGCGAAAAACTATCAGGCGGCGCTGTTTATCCTGCGTCAGCTGGAGTTCGGCCTGTTCGATTTCCGTCTGCATACCGAGTTCGATCCTGCGCAAGGCGCACGCATCCTCGAAACCCTGCGTGAAGTGAAGAAGCAGGTTGCCGTGGTGCCAAGCCCGGAATGGGGCCGTTTCCCGCACGCTTTCAGCCATGTGTTTGCTGGTGGTTATGCGGCCGGTTATTACAGCTATCTGTGGGCCGACGTGCTGGCTGCCGATGCCTATTCGCGCTTCGAAGAAGAGGGCATTTTCAACCGTCAGACCGGTCAGTCGTTCCTCGATAACATCCTGACGCGTGGCGGTTCCGAAGAGCCAATGGAGCTGTTCAAACGCTTCCGTGGCCGTGAGCCGCAGCTCGATGCAATGCTGGAACACTACGGAATTCAGGGATAAGCCGGCTTGTGAAAATTGGTTTAATTGATGAAACAGGCGCCGGAGACGGCGCCTTATTACATTTAGCCGAGCGCTGGGGTTTGCAGCAGGACGATCAGGCAACGATGGCGCTGGTGTTAACCGCCGAGCACCTTGAGCTGCGTAAGCGGGATGAGCCGAAACTCGGCGGCATCTTCGTGGATTTCGTTTCGGGCGCGATGGCGCATCGGCGCAAGTTTGGCGGCGGTCGCGGCGAAGCGGTGGCGAAAGCGGTCGGCATCAAAAGCGGTTATCTGCCAGATGTGGTTGATGCGACGGCCGGTTTGGGGCGCGATGCGTTTGTGCTGGCGGCGCTGGGCTGTCGCGTGCGCATGCTGGAACGTCATCCGGTGGTCGCGGCCTTGCTGGACGATGGTTTGCGTCGCGGTTATCAGGATGCGGAGATTGGCGGCTGGCTGCGCGATCGGCTTACGCTGCTGCACGCCGTTAGCCAGCAAGCGCTGAGCGATATCACGCCAGCGCCGGATGTGGTTTATCTCGATCCGATGTATCCACATCGCCAGAAAAGCGCGATGGTGAAGAAAGAGATGCGCGTGTTTCAGTCTTTGGTCGGTGCGGATGACGATGCGGATGCGTTGCTGGAACCGGCGCGTCGGCTGGCGAAGAAGCGCATTGTGGTGAAGCGTCCGGATTATGCGCCGCCGTTAGCGGGCGTGGTGACGCAGGATGCAGTGGTGACCAAAAGCCATCGTTTTGATATTTATCCGCCGCTGAGGTAGAGCGAGTGGTTTTGAGGAGGGTCGCCATGAATGGCGACCCTACGGTTACTCTTCGTCTTCGTCGCGCAGCGGAACAATTAACATGTCGATATGCACGGTGTTAATCAACTGGCGCGCCGATGACATCAGCTTGCTCCAGAAGTCCTGATGGTGACCACACACCACCAAATCCACATCATATTTCTTAATCGCATCCACCAGCACCTGGCCAAGATCGCCGCTGCCGCTCAGGGTTTCACTGATCGGATAACCGGCGTTAATTGACAGCTCTTTCAGCGCGGTGTGCGTCTCTTCAGAAATACGCTTCTGCATGTCGCCCAGATTGACATCAATCAGCCCGGTGTAGAGGTCTGAATAGTTCACATCAACGTGGATCAGCGAGATTTTTGCATCATAAGGACGGGCCAGCGAAACGGCTTTATCAACCAGCAACTGGCTTTCCGGGGAAAGGTCTACTGCAATCAGGATGTGTTTATAAGCCATGATAAAACTCCTTTCTCAAGATTCGGGGCAATCTTCCTGCTTTCACGGTCGGCGATTCCTTTGCGCGAGACGGCGATGAAGCGCCACCAACCAACTATTTCAGCCTTGCAGGCGGTTTTTGTTATGTCCTGAGTATAGCCAGAGTTGTTAACAAATGCTGCAAGCGCAAGTTCGCTTGTGAGGAAGATCAAGCGTTATCGGCTTTTTCACTCGCCCTGAACGAAAATCATCGCTGGAAAAAAATTCAACAGATCTCCTACACTGAAAATAAGTGCCACTGCCATATGCGTTGCGCACTCAGGTTCGCATAACAACAATGCAATCGACATCATTCAGTGGCTGGTTTATTTCCCGTGCGGCGTCTACAGCAATTCCCCGCTGCGTTCGACGTCGTTGCGGCTCCAGCCGGGAGGGGAACATGATCAGCACTATCGCGCTTTTTTGGGCTCTGTGTGTGGTTTGTCTGGTGAATATGGCGCGCTATTTCTCTTCTTTGCGCTCACTTTTGGCCGTTTTGCGCGGTTGCGATCCGCTGTTATATCAATACGTGGATGGTGCGGGTTTCTTCACGTCGCACGGGCAGCCAAGTAAGCAGGTGCGGCTGGTGCGCTATATCTGGGAGAAGCGCTATCACGATCATCATGACGACGAGTTCATTCGCCGCTGTGAGCGCGTGCGCGGACAGTTTGTGCTGACCAGCGGGCTCTGTTTTTTGGTGGTGGTGAGTTTGATTGCGATGGCGATCTGGCAATAAAAAAGGGCGACATCGCGTCGCCCTCGAATATTTCTGCGCTTTGCTTAGATCAGTTTCAGTGCAATCCAGTAGAGCGAACCCGACAGCAAAATACATACCGGCAAGGTGAACACCCACGCCATAGCGATATTTTTGATGGTGCGACTCTGCAATCCACCGCCATCGACCAGCATAGTACCGGCCACCGACGACGACAGAATGTGCGTGGTAGAAACGGGCATACCGGTGTAACTGGCCACGCCAATCGATACTGCGGCCGTCACCTGCGCCGACATCCCTTGCGCATACGTCATGCCTTTCTTACCGATTTTCTCACCAATGGTGGTGGCAACACGACGCCAGCCAATCATGGTACCGATGCCGAGCGCCAGCGCCACAGCCACAATAATCCAGATCGGTGCGTACTCAACGGTGCCCAGCAAATCGCTTTTCAGCTTGTTGAGGAAGCGCTTATCTTCCGCGCTGGTTTCCGGCAGCTTGGCCACTTTATCCACGGTATCGGAAACGCACAGCAGCAGACGACGCATCTGGCTGCGTTGATCAACCGTCAGCTGATCATAGCTCTGCAGGTTGTTAAGCAGCAGCTGCGCACGATCGATAGCCTGCAGCGCACGGCTGCTGTCGCAATGGAACTCCTGCGGACCGCCAAGCGATTCATCCGGCGTTGGCACCACAGGCGGCGCCAGCTGCATCATGTGCGTCAGCGACTCGTTGTGCTGCTGATAATACTGCTCCAGATGATTGACGGCATCGCGGGTGCGGGTGATGTCATAACCTGATGCATTCAGGTTCACCACAAATCCCGCCGGCGCGACGCCGATCAGCACCAGCATAATCAAGCCAATGCCTTTCTGACCATCGTTAGCGCCGTGTGAGTAGCTCACGCCAATCGCGGAAACGATCAGGGCAATGCGCGTCCAGAACGGAGGCTTTTTCTTGCCATCAATCTTTTCACGGTCAGCAGGCGTCATATGGATGCGTGAACGTTTGGTGGTTCCGCTCCAGTAGCGACGCAGGATAAAGATCAGACCGCCTGCAATCACCAGACCTACAATCGGTGAAAGAATCAGGGACATGAAGATATTGATGACTTTCGGCAGGTTGAGCGCGTCAACCACCGAGGTGCCGGTCATCAGGGCGTTGGTGAGACCAATACCGATGATAGCGCCAATCAATGTGTGAGAACTGGAGGCGGGCAAACCCAAATACCAGGTGCCGAGGTTCCAGATAATCGCGGCCAGCAGCATGGAGAAGACCATAGCCAGGCCGTGGGCCGAACCGACATTCAACAGTAAATCGGTCGGAAGCATGTGAACGATGGCGTACGCCACGCTCAATCCACCAAGCAAAACACCTAAGAAGTTGAAAACACCCGCCATGACAACCGCCAGTTGCGCCCGCATCGCACGGGTATAAATGACAGTCGCGACCGCGTTAGCAGTGTCGTGAAAACCGTTGATTGCTTCGTAAAACAATACAAACAGCAGAGCAAGAATCAGTAACAGGCTGGTACTGAGGTCGAGACCAGCAAACAGATGTAGCATAAACGTTACGCCATTTTGGGAGGACATGAACGCGGCGCATTATCTGCGACAACGTGCGCGATATGAAAGAAAAATATAGCTCTTTATTGTCTTAAAATTGTAATGCAGCGTATAGATTTAGCTGAAAACGGCTAAAAATTAGTGAGTTACATTATGACACATTTACGGCATTTTTTTGAAGCTGGCGCTAAAAGCCGCAAATCCCTACAATCAGCGCCTTTCAGGCAAGGCGGATAAAAGCAGTGGAAAAGTTTGACGTTATCATTATTGGGGCAGGCGCAGCCGGCATGTTCTGCGCGGCGCAGGCGGGACAATTGGGTCGTCGCGTATTGCTGCTGGATAACGGCAAAAAAGCCGGTCGCAAGATATTGATGTCGGGTGGCGGTCGCTGCAACTTCACCAACATGCATACCGAGCCCGCTGCGTACCTGTCGCACAACCCGCATTTCTGTAAATCGGCGCTGGCGCGTTACAACCAGTGGGATTTCATCGATCTGGTCAATCGTCACGGCATTGCGTATCACGAGAAAACGCTCGGGCAATTATTCTGCGATGATTCCGCGCAGCAGATTGTCGATCTGCTGTTGAAAGAGTGTGATGCCGGGCAGGTGACGCTTCGCTTGCGCAGTGAAGTGCTGAGCGTCGAGCGCGACGACAGCGGCTATACCTTACAGCTGAACGGTAATTTGGTGCAGGCCGAAAAACTGGTGATCGCCAGCGGCGGGCTCTCGATGCCGGGCCTCGGCGCCACGCCGTTTGGCTACAAAGTGGCGGAGCAGTTCGGCCTGAAAGTGTTCCCGACGCGCGCGGCGTTGGTGCCGTTCACGCTGCATAAACCGCTGCTGGAACAGCTCAACACGCTGTCGGGCGTCGCGCTGCCCACCACCATCACCGCGCAGGATGGCACCTTATTTAAAGAGGCGATGCTGTTTACCCATCGCGGCTTATCGGGCCCTGCGGTGCTGCAAATCTCCAGCTACTGGCAGCCGGGAGAATTCGTCACCATTGATTTATCACCCGCCACCTCGCTGGATGATTTCATTCATGTGCAGCGCGAAGCGCATCCCAACCTCAGCCTGAAAAACAGCCTGGCGAAGATTCTGCCAAAACGGTTGGTTGAGGTGCTGCAGGAGCTGAAGCAGATTCCTGACGTCACGCTGAAGCAGCTGAACAGCAAGCAGCAGGGCGAGCTGGTTAATACGCTGCATCAGTGGCGCGTACAGCCGAACGGTACCGAAGGCTATCGCACCGCCGAAGTGACGCTGGGCGGCGTTGACACCACCCAGCTGTCATCAAAAACCATGGAAGCGCGCGATGTGCCTGGCTTATTCTTTATCGGCGAAGTGGTGGACGTTACCGGCTGGCTGGGCGGTTACAACTTCCAGTGGGCATGGAGCTCGGCCTGGGCGTGCGCGCAGGCACTTTAATTCACGTCGCTATCATGGCGCGCTTCACTCTTCAGCGGATAAACCTATTCATGTTAAAACTCAAATACATTGTGCCTTTGCTGATCGTCATCAGTGCTGTGGTTTGGTGGCTGATGCCGCACTACAGCGATGAGGATAAAGGTTATTACATCGCCATGTTCTGTACGCTGACTCACGATGGGCGCGGCAATGCTCCGCAAGATATGCAGCAGATTATTGAAGGCAGTAATTCCGATTACGCATTGCAGAAGGTGCATTTCCAGCAAGGCCTGGCAGAGCATCTGCAAACGGTTTGGCAGGATTTGTCGCCGCAACAGCAGCAGCAAGCGCGGCAGGAAAGTTTATCCTGCCGCCGGTTGATGTCTGAGAAATTGCTACCGGGCCAGCCGGTTCAGTGATCATTGCACTGGCAGCGTAAGCATCTACAGCTTTGCTGCCATTTCAAGAAGCAACTCAACACCTCCCCGCTGCAATATCGCAAAACTTTTCGCGGCAGATCCTGACGTCAATTTTGCGAGATGCCCGCATCCGTCTGAACGTTACTTGTTGTACTAATTGATATTTTTCGCAATGCCGCGCAAAATATCAACACTTACATGGCGCAACAATCGCTCGCTGAGGAAGATGTCGGCTTATGCCTCACCTCAAATCAAGAGCTTCACGGATGACACTCGCGATGATGAATACACACAAAGCTTTTAAAGCACTGCAGCTGGCCGGCGTCAGCGATCAGCAAGCCGAAGCCATGGTCGAGATCTTTACCGAAATGCAGCAGGACAATGCGTTATCTCGTGCCGATTTGATGAAGGCCGGAGAAGGCATTACAGGGAGTATTAAAGAACTGGATGTTCGACTTACTGGTGCTATTAAAGATCTCGATTTTCGCTTAAGTGGCGCGATTAAGGACATTGACGAACTAAAAGCTGACGTCAAACAACTCAAAGCGGATGTTGCCGCGCTGAAAACCGATATGCGCTGGATAAAGCGTTTGTTAATGGTGATGACCACTACGATGGTCATTGCAGCGATCAAATACATTTTCTCTTAAATTTCCTGATTCTGCGCTGCGAGTACAGCCGACTGTACTTGCAGCGCGGCGCGATTCACATTCCCGCACACGCGCTGCCGCCAAACGCACTGTGCGCCACGTAATTTGAAGCGGCGCACACTTCTCAGAGGTTAAAACCACAACACTGCGCTCCAGATCATCAGACTGGAGTCCAGCATGTTGGAAATTACGCCTGTCCCTGCGCTGACGCGCGCCATTGCGATTCTCGAATTTATTGCCCAGCACGGACCGTGCAGTGCCGCCGAGATCATTGAAACGCTGGCGCTTCCCAAAAGCAGCGCCTATCTGCTGTTCGCTGAACTGAAAAAACAGCGTCTGATCACCATCGATCGTAACAACAATTACTGCCTGTGGACACGGCTGGTGGAGTTTGCCGGTCACGCGTTGCAGCACATGGATATTCGCGATATCGCGCGTCCACGTTTGACGCGCTTAATGCAGCACACCAATCTGCTGTGCCACCTCGGCATCCTCGATGGCGGCCACGCCTGTTACATCCTCAAACTCGAATCTGCCGCCACCATCAGCGTGCGCTCGCACGAAGGGAAAAGCCTGTCGCTCTATCGCTCGGGCATTGGCAAATGTTTACTGGCCTGGCAACGGCCTGAAGAGCAGGAACGTATTATCAGCGGCCTGCGCTTTGTGGCGGTGACGCCAACCTCGCTGCGCAATGCCGACGCGCTGCGCACTGAGCTGGCACGCATTCGCCGTCAGGGCTGGAGCTTTGATAACGGCGAAGATTATCCCGATGTGCGCTGCGTTGCCGCGCCGATTTTCAATGCCCGCCAGCAGTTAGTCGCTGCCATTTCTCTGGTGGGTACCCGACTCGAGATTGACGACGACAAACGCGATTACCTTGCTGGTCAGGTGATTGCCTGCGCCCGCGATATTTCCCGTCTGCTGGGCTGGCGTAGCCCGGCGGAAAAGCACGCCTCATAACCAGGAGAAGAGCATGTCCCTACCTAAAATTAAAACTGTCCGCGCCTACTTTGCCGGTGGCGCTACCGCTGATAAAGCGGCGGCTGGCGGCGATTATCACGATCAAGGTGCCAATCACTGGATTGACGACCACGTCGCCACGCCAATGAGCAAATACAAACAGTATGAACAGTCACGTCAATCCTTTGGCATCAATGTGTTAGGCACGCTGATTGTTGAAGTTGAAGCCGATAACGGTCAAACCGGTTTCGCCATTACTACCGGTGGCGAAATGGGCTGTTTCATCGTGGAAAAGCATCTCAATCGTTTCCTCGAAGGGCGCTGCGTCAGCGACATCAAACTGATTCACGACCAGATGATGAACGCCACCATGTACTACGCCGGATCGGGTGGGTTGGTGATGAACACCATTTCATGTGTCGATTTGGCGCTGTGGGATCTGTTTGGCAAAGTCACCGATCTGCCGGTCTACAAACTGCTGGGCGGCGCGGTGCGCGATGAACTGCAGTTCTATGCCACCGGCGCGCGTCCGGATCTGGCGCAGAAGATGGGCTTTATCGGCGGCAAAATGGCGGTGCAGTGGGGACCGCATGATGGCGATGAAGGCATCCGTAAAGAGGTGGCACGCATCGCTCACTATCGCGAAACCTGCGGCCCGGATTTCTGGCTGATGCTCGATTGCTGGATGAGTCAGGACGTCAATTTCGCCACCAAACTGGCGCACGCCTGCGCACCTTATAACGTCAAGTGGCTGGAAGAGTGTTTGCCGCCGCAACAGTTCGAAGGTTACGCACAGCTGAAACAGCAAGCGCCGCAGGGCATGTTAATCACCAGCGGCGAACATCACGGCACGCTGCAATCGTTTCGCACGCTGGCAGAAACCGGCATCGATATTCTGCAGCCGGATGTGGGTTGGTGCGGCGGCCTGACAACGCTGGTTGAGGTAGCGGCGCTGGCGAAATCACGCGGCCAGCTAGTGGTGCCGCATGGCTCTTCGGTCTACTCGCATCACGCGGTGATCACCTTCACCAACAGCCCCTTCAGTGAATTCCTGATGACCAGCCCGGATTGCAGCACGCTGCGTCCACAGTTTGATCCGCTACTGATCAACGAACCGGTGCCGGTTAACGGTCGTATGCACAAATCGGTACTGGATAAACCGGGCTTCGGCGTGGAACTGAATCGCGATGGACTGAAGCGTCCTTATCAACACTAATCGCAGCGGCTGCGGCGACGCGTCGCAGCCGTGCGTGAGGGTTTTACCATGGATAATCTGGTGTTAAGCGCGGTTAAAAAGAACCGCGCACGTCTTATTCCTTTCATGTTGATGCTCTACGTGCTGGCGTTTCTGGATCGCGCCAACATCGGTTTTGCCAAAGAGGCGTATCAACTGGATACCGGCCTGAGTAATGAAGCTTACGCGTTAGGTGCCGGAATCTTCTTTGTGGTGTACGCGCTACTTGGCGTACCGGCTAATTTGTTAATGAAGCGATTCGGTGCACGCAGCTGGATTGGCGGCACCACGCTGCTGTGGGGATTTCTTTCTGCGGCGATGGCATTTGCAGATACCGAAGCCAAATTCCTGCTGGTGCGCACCTTGCTCGGCGCTGCTGAGGCGGGTTTCTTTCCCGGCATGATTTATCTCACCTCGCTGTGGTTCCCGCAGCAGCAGCGCGCCAGCGTTATGGGGCTGTTTTATATGGGCGCGCCGCTGGCGTTGACCCTGGGTTCACCGCTTTCTGGCGCACTGCTGGAAATGCACGGCGTGCTGGGCCATCCCGGCTGGTTCTGGATGTTTATCATTGAAGGATTGCTGGCGGTAGCGGCCGGTGTTTTCACCTTCAGCTATATCGACGATACGCCGGCAAAAGCGCGTTTTCTCAGCGCCGAGGAGAAACAGGCGCTGCAACGTCAGCTGGACAGTGAAGAGCAGCAAAAGCCGACGTCACATCTGCGTGATGCGCTGCGCAATGGTCGCGTCTGGCAACTCGCCATCATCTACATGACCATCCAGATTGCGGTATATGGACTGATCTTCTTCCTGCCATCGCAAGTGGCGGCGCTGTTGGGCACCAAAGTCGGTTTCCTCGCCTCGCTAGTGGCGGCGATTCCGTGGGTTGCCGCGCTGTTTGGCACCTGGCTGATTCCACGCTACTCCGACCGCAGCGGCGAGCGTCGCCGGGTGGCGGCGTTCACCTTGCTGGCGGCGGCGGCTGGGATTGGTTTGTCCGGATTGGTTTCACCGCTGTTGGCCATCATTGCGCTTAGCGTCGCGGCGGTGGGGTTTATTGCCGTGCAGCCGGTGTTCTGGACCATGCCGACGCAGCTGCTTTCTGGTACCGCGCTGGCGGCTGGCATCGGCTTCGTCAACTTGTTTGGCGCCGTGGGTGGCTTCCTCGCGCCGCTGATTCGCGTAAATGCCGAGATGCAATTTAACAGCAGCGCCGCCGGATTGCTGGCGCTGGCGCTGATTGCCGCCATCGGTTCACTCATTATCCTCAGCCTGAAAGTGGAGCGTCAGTTGCCGCACTCTCAGCAGGCAAGTCATTGAGTAAGGAGAAGCTATGCAGGACCCATTAAAAAATCCTTTCAAAGCCGGATTGGCCCAAGGTGAAACGCAGATAGGCTTGTGGCTGAGCAGCACCTCGTCGTATCTGGCCGAAATTGCTGCCACCAGCGGCTACGACTGGCTACTGATTGATGGCGAACACGCCCCGAATACCGTGCAGGATCTCTATCATCAATTGCAGGCGGTCGCGCCTTATCGCAGCCAGCCGGTGATTCGTCCGATTGAATTCCAGACCGCGCTGATTAAGCAGGTGCTGGATATCGGTGCGCGTACCTTGCTGGTACCGATGATCGATAGCGCCGAGCAGGCAAAAGCGCTGGTGCAGGCGACGCGTTATCCACCTTACGGTACGCGCGGCGTCGGCGCTGGCGTGGCGCGGGCGGCACGTTGGGGACGCGTGGAAAATTACATGGCGTGCGCCAATGAAGAGTTGTGCCTGTTGATTCAGGCCGAAAGCAAAACGGCGATTGATAATCTGGATGCGTTACTGGAAGTAGAAGGCGTTGACGGGATATTTATTGGCCCGGCAGATTTATCCGCTTCATTAGGTTATCCCGATAATGCCGCGCATCCTGAAGTGCAGAAGGTGATTGAGCACAGTATTAAACGCATCCGCAGCGCAGGAAAAGCGGCCGGTTTTCTGGCAGTGAATCTTGAAATGGCAGAACGCGCCATTAGTTGGGGGGCAAACTTTGTTGCTGTCGGTGTGGATACCATGCTTTATACCGATGCGCTGGATAATCGGCTCGCGCATTTTAAAAAGCGTTTAATCGCGCCGAATAAATCGAACTACTAAATGAGTAAACGGATGGTGCGCCATCCGTTTTTCATTGATGAAATAGCTCATTTAATTGAAATTAATAAGTCTGTTGACGTTAAAAGGCGTTAATAAAAGATCAGTTATTTATCAACGCATCACACAACCGATTCGGGGTGGAAATCTATCGTTGCGCGCTAGCGGCGTAACAATATCTTTAGCACGTTCTGTGGCATCAAAACCCGCTTGACGACACAGCATGCAGGGATCGTTACTTTCACGCATTGCTTGTTTGGTTTCATCATCGAGCTGGCGCTTGCGGCAATACAGCGGTGTGCAGCCTAATACATGCTTAAACGACCGGGTAAAGGATTGCTGACTTTCGAAATGATATTTGACCGCCAGACTGATAATCGGCACGTTGCTGGCTTTTAAGTCATTGATACAGTGAACCAGTTTCTTTTTGCGGATGTAGCGTGCCAGCGTTTCATTGTGATAGCGGGCGAAGAGTTTCTGCAAATACCATTTAGAATAGCCGGACTTTAGTGCGATATCATCGATGCTTAAACGTTGATCCAGATTAGCCATAATCCATTCGGTTACCGAATCAATTACCCCTTCATTGTATTTTTGCTGTGTCATCATAGTCCTCCATTAACACGCACAGAGTGTAATTTAATTAATCTTTCCAATCTGCAATTAATGTAAAGTTTTCTGATTATTGAGCTATTTTGTTATTTGTCATCAAGACCGGTCTTGGTTTTGGTGAATTTACAGCTTTTCTTGTTGTGATGGTGTTGAATATTTATCGTAATAACTGGCGTTATTATTAACTCAAATTTTTCATCACGTTGTGATGCTTAATAGTAAAAGGCGTGTTTTTTTGGCGGCACACTTCATCAATACTTAACGCGAATTAACGTGCCAGACTGAAGGTTTTCACTCTTGAGGAATGGCGCTATGGATTTTCGTTTCAAGCCAAAACAGTCACTTGCCGTTATTCTGGCATCAATCGCGCTCTGCGTTACCGCCCCGGCGCTCGCTGCCAATGTGTATGGCGAGCAGTTGGAGGGCTTCAACTATCCCTATCCTTTGCAGCACTTTAATTTCACCTCGCAGCAGCAAGCGCTGAGTATGGGCTATATGGATGTCAAACCTACGCAGCAGGCCAACGGCAAAACCGTGGTGCTGATGCACGGCAAGAACTTCTGTGGCGCAACCTGGGACGACACCATCAAAGCGCTGAGCCAGAAAGGGTATCGGGTGATTGCGCCGGATCAGATTGGCTTCTGCAGCTCAACCAAACCCGCTAACTATCAATACACTTTCCAGCAGCTGGCGCAGAACACCCATCAGCTGTTGCAGCAGCTGGGTATCGACAACGCCATTATTGTTGGGCATTCCACCGGCGGCATGCTGGCGACGCGCTATGCGCTGATGTACCCACAGCAAACGCAGAAGCTGGTGCTGGTCAATCCCATCGGTTTAGAAGACTGGAAAGCCAAAGGCGCGCCGTGGCGCTCGGTGGATCAGTGGTATCAACGTGAACTCAAGCTGGATGCGGCGGGTATCAAGAAGTATGAACAGCAGACTTATTACAGCGGCCAGTGGAAGCCGGAGTATGACAAATGGGTCGATATGCTGGCCGGACTGAACAGCGGACCGGGCCACAAAAAAGTGGCGTGGAACTCGGCGTTAATCTACGACATGATTTTCACACAGCCGGTTTATTACGAATTTAAAGATCTGCGCGTGCCAACCACCTTAATGGTCGGTACCGCCGATACCACGGCAATTGGCAGCGATATCGCGCCGCCGGACGTGAAAGCAAAACTCGGTCATTACAACGTGCTGGGCAAGCAGGTGGCGCAGCTGATACCCGGCGCTCGCTTAATCGAATTCCCCGGCATGGGCCACGCGCCGCAAATGGAAGAGCCGCAGAAGTTTAATCAGACATTAATCGCTGATTTAGCTGGCAATTAACCGCAGGGTCGCCATTTATGGCGACCAACATCAACTCAGCTTCTTTTTCCCATTCTTAGCGGCGTACATCCGTTCATCGCTACCTTCCAGCAATTGTTCCAGCGATTGCGGATGGTCAGGATCGAACTCAACAATGCCCGATGAGAAGTGCAGGGCGTAACGCCGCTCCAGATTCTGGGTTTGCTCTTGCAGGAAACCATCAAAGCGCGCTAACACGCCTTCGGCATCGGCGAGCTGTAAGCCGTTAAACAGCACCACAAACTCATCGCCGCCCAAACGGGCAAAGATATCCGCGTGGCGGAAACTCACTTTCATGGCATCGGCAAAATCCATCAGCGCGCGGTCGCCTTCGCGATGGCCGAGCGTATCGTTAATGGCTTTAAAGCGATCGAGATCGAGGAACGTCAGGCTGGCGGGTAACTGCTTCACCTGGCACTCATTCAGCGCCAGCTGGCCGAGCGTCATAAAGCCACGGCGATTGGTGATTTGCGTCAATTCATCGGAGGTCGCGGTCTGGAAAGCCACCAGCTCCGCTTCCGCCATCGCAGCCAAATCGCGCAGGGTGTGGATATCGTCTGCATCGAACTGGCGCGCATGGTGATCGATAATGCACAGCGTGCCGACTTTAGCACCGGCAGGCGTACGCAACGGGCAACCGGCGTAGAAACGCACCGGATTATCGCTGTTATTTACCAGGGGATTATCGTGGAAGCGTTCATCTTCGAGGGCATTCTCCACCACCATCACATCATCCTGCAGCACGGCGTGGCCGCAGAAAGAGGTATTGCGCGGTGCGGTGGTAGCAGCGTAACCGGCCGCCGATTTGAACCACTGATGGTCCTCTTCCAGCAGGCTGACTAGCGCGACGGGCACGCCAAACAAACGACGGGCAAGGCGGGTTAATCGGTCGAAACGCTCTTCTGCCGGCGTGTGCAGAATGTTGAGCGCACGTAACTGGGCCAGACGATGTGACTCGTCCGCAGGCAGTGCAGGTGCTTTCATCGCGTGACTCTTATTAATTATGGAATGACTGAAACACTGGTGTTGGTGCCATAAAGGCTGAAAGCGCCTGGCAGCGGGATGCGATGTCCGATGCCAGGCGTAATGATAATCAGAGCACTTTTTGCTCGGCGAGATCAAGGGCAAAATAGCTGAAAATGAGATCGGCGCCGGCACGTTTAATCGCGCCCAGGCTTTCCAGAACCACATTACGTTCGTCGATGGCACCCGCCTGTGCGGCGAATTTGATCATCGCGTACTCGCCGCTCACCTGGTACGCCGCCAGCGGCAACGTGGTGCGTTCGCGAATATCGCGCAGGATATCGAGGTAGGCACCCGCCGGTTTCACCATTAGTGAATCTGCGCCTTCCGCTTCATCAAGCAGCGACTCGCGCAGCGCTTCACGGCGGTTCATTGGATTCATCTGATAAGTCTTACGATCGCCTTTCAGCGCGGTGCCTGCGGCTTCACGGAACGGGCCGTAGAAGGAGGAGGCGAACTTCGTCGAATACGACATGATGGCGGTATCGGTGAAGCCGGCGGCGTCGAGCGCCTGGCGGATGGCTTTCACCTGGCCATCCATCGCGGCAGAAGGGGCGATAAAGTCGGCACCGGCTTGTGCAGCCACCACGGCTTGCTTACCGAGGTTAATCAGCGTTTGGTCGTTATCAACGCCGTGATCGCACAGTACGCCGCAATGGCCGTGGCTGGTGTATTCGCAGAAACAGGTATCAGACATCACGATCATTTCTGGCACGGTATCTTTGCAGATACGCGACATACGGGCCACCAAACCGTTTTCGTTCCAGGCATCGCTGCCGGTGGCATCGGTGTGATGGGAAATGCCGAAGGTCATCACTGAACGGATACCCGCTTTGGCGATACGTTCGATCTCATACGCCAAACGTTTCTCGGGAATACGCATCACGCCCGGCATGGCATTTATCGGCACGTAATCGTCCACGCCTTCTTCAACGAAGATAGGCAGCGCCAGATCGTTGATGCTGAGGTTAGATTCCTGGAACATTTCGCGCATTGACGCGCTTTTACGCAGCCTTCTTGGGCGCTGGATCAGATTAAATTCAGACATGCTCTACAACTTATGCAGGTTAAAAAAGTGGCAATAGTTTACCCCTTTTCGGCACTGAGCATGAAGGATTGTGTGCGGAAACGAAAACTCCCGCCGGGCGGCGGGAGTGGGGAAGATTACTCGTTGATGTCCGGATGCTGCTGCACCAGGTTTTTACGTTTCGCCTCAAGCTTGGCGATCTCGTCATCAATATCTTCGATTTTCTGCTCGATGTTGTCGTGATGCTCCTGCAGGATTTCACGTGCTTCATCCATGTCCGACGCGGCTGGCGTGGCACCGCGCAGCGGCTTGTTGGCGGTCTCTTTCATGTAGATACCGGTAATCAAACCAATCACCGCGACAACCATCAGGTAGTAAGCCGGCATGTACAGATTGTTGGTGGCTTCCACTAAATAAGCGGCGAATGTCGGTGTTAAACCGGCAATCAGCACCGAAATATTGAAGGCACTTGCCAATGCGCTGTAGCGAATGTGGGTGGGGAACATCGCAGGTAGCGATGATGCCATTACACCGGTAAAGGCGTTTAAGATCACGGCCATCAGCAACAGACCGGCAAAAATCAGACCCAGCACGCCGCTGTTAATCAACATGAAGGCCGGAATCGCGAAGGCAAACAGTGCGATACTGCCGATGATGACAAACGGACGACGGCCAAAGCGGTCGCTTAGCATGCCCATTACTGGCTGCACAAACAGCATACCCATCATGATGGCGATAATAATCAACACGCCGTGATCTTCCGAGTAGTGCAGATTATGCGACAGATAACTCGGCATGTAGGTCAGTAGCATGTAGTAGGTCACGTTGGTGGCAATCACCAGACCAATACAGGCCAACAGGCTTTTCCAGTGTTTGGTCGCGATCTCTTTAAACGACACTTTCGGGCCATCGCGCAGACCTTCACGGTCGCCCTGTTCCAGTTTATCAACGTGCTGCTGGAACGCTGGAGTTTCTTCCAGCGCATGACGCAGATACAAGCCAATGATGCCCAGCGGCAGCGCGATGAAGAACGGAATGCGCCAGCCCCACTCAAGGAACTTCTCTTCACCGATGATGGTGGAGATCAGGACTACAACGCCCGCACCCAGCACGAAGCCCGCAATCGAACCGAAGTCGAGCCAGCTGCCCATAAAGCCGCGCTTACGGTCAGGCGAATACTCGGCGACGAAGATCGATGCGCCGGTATATTCACCGCCTACCGAGAAGCCCTGCGCCATTTTTGCCAGCAGCAGCAGGATCGGTGCCCAGATGCCAATGGAGGCATAAGAGGGTATCAAGCCAATACAGAAGGTACTGATCGACATGATGACAATGGTGATAGAGAGAATTTTCTGGCGACCATATTTGTCGCCCAACATGCCGAAGAACAAACCACCGAGTGGACGAATCAGGAACGGAACTGAGAACGTACCCAGTGCAGCAATCATCTGTACACTTGGTGAAGCATCCGGGAAGAACACCTTACCCAGCGCATAAGCCACAAAGCCATAAACACCAAAATCAAACCATTCCATCGCGTTGCCCAGCGAGGCTGCGGTAATGGCTTTACGTAAACGGGAGTCATCGATAATCGTGACATCATCAATCCCGATAGGTTTTACACGCTTCCTACGTAGTTTCATGCAGATACCCTGTATTGGAATTCGAAAAATCCTCAACGCTGCGGACTCAATAAATGCCAACAGTCCGCGGCGTTGAGAAAATTAAAGCATAGCCGGGAAATAACGTTTTTCCCTGGCCTGCCGGGCAATTATTAGGGGGGTAATGATTGCCAACCGCGACAGAGTATACCGATTTAGTGTGATATTTGTCATGTTTACCCCATTAACTGGCTATTTTTTAGCTAATGCTGTGGCGTAAACGCGCCTAAAAAAGGGGATTAAATCACGTATCAATCAGTGGTAAACGTGCGCCCTTAGTTGAAACTACATATACTTGCGTAAGTTGCTTTTTTGGAAATCAGGTTACATATGGCGCGCTTTGTTTTATTTGCCAAAAGTCTCTGTTTTGATGCCGATCAACAGGTGTTTTATCCGCTCAATTCTCCTGCACAACGCGTGGCGCTAAGTCCACTGCAAAGCGCAGTGTTACGTCGCGTGTTAAATGCACAAGGAAAATTGGTACGCAATCAGGCGCTGCATGTCCTGTTTCAGCGCGAACCCTCAGATACTCCCTTTGCCGATCGGCTAACCTATTCAATTACCGAGATTAACCGTCTTGCGCAGCAGGCTCATGCGCCGGGCGCCGTCATTCATCAGGTGCCGCTGATTGGCTGTGTGCTGGCAGAACAGGTGGATGTGGAATCCTGCAGTGATGTTGCAGCGCCTGCGGCTGAAGTTGAAAAGCCGGTCACGCCGCAGCCTGAACCTGTTAAAAAAGCGGTCGCCGTGAAGAAAAAATCATGGCTGTTACGCGGAATAGTGTTGGCAGTATTACTGATCAATGCGGTGCTGGCGCTGGTGGCACGCCAGGAGTTTGCTCCAACCAAGCATGCAGGCACGCAATACAAATTTTATGGTCAGGAGGCGCAAACGCAGATCTTTATCGCTGAAGGCCTTTCCGCGAACTCTTTTATCGTTAGAGATGCTCTGCGACGTTTCAAAGAGTTAAAGCCTCATCTAGCGAATGGCGCGACGACGCCCTTACTCTATATTAATCAGAGCCGCACCCGGGTTCATACCAGCGCTTTTCTCTGCGCCAGACCGATCGCGCAAAAGGATAATGAGTGCATTTCGTGGATGGTGTTTGTTCAGGAGCTTCCGGATGCGTAAAGCATTGCTGAGTTTGGCCGTTATTGTTGTATTCATCCTTCCCTGGGCGTTGGTGCTATTGGTTCGTCCAGTTGAACCTGTGCCAGAATGGTGTGAAGTCCCATATCGCATTGATAATCAAGGAAAACCATCGGGTATGATTAATGCTATTATGCATACTCGTTTTAAAGCGGATGGCAGTGGTTCATCAATGCTGATGGGCACGGTCATAGTGCAAGATCGCCAATATCGGCTGAACCGCGTTTCTGTCAGCAGCTGGCATCGTCAGGGGGATTTCATGTTGGTGAATACCCGTAAAGTGCAGGTAATGGCTGATGACACGGTGCCCGAGGCACTTGCAGTGCAGATACTTTTCACCTCTGCGCGAGAGTCACACAATGATTATTATCAGATGTATCAACTCCCGAACGGCGATCAAATAATCAATTATTCTGGCATGCCGCGGCTTTATTGCCATACCTGATTGCTGCGCAAATAAATAAGAAAAACTTATCATTAAGTGAGGCGGTAAGCACCGCTTGCCAGTTTGTAAGCATTCAGTAATACTCTGCCGCCGTGCTTTGGTGGAGTGTTCATGTCGAGGAAAAACGCCCAGTCTTTTAAGAATCCCTGGCTGTCGATGATCGACAGTGTAGAAATGAATCTTATCAATCTTGTGCCTGCGGCACCGCGTACGGCTGCCGTTTCCAGTACCTCGATTGAGTGGATTAACTGTGGCGAACGTGCCGATGCGCAGCTGGCATTATTGGCGCAACAACCCGATGAACTGCTGCAACGCCTGAAAAGCTGGCGTCAGGCCGGATTACTCTCCAGCCAGGCGATGGAGAGTTTTCGTCAGCTGCAACGGCTGACACAAACCAGCATCGCACGTAACCAACCCATCACGCAGCTTGATGAATATCAGCAATTAGTGGGCCAGTTAACGCCGACGCTGGAGCGCATTAATCAACGTCTTAACGCCCAGCGCGATTTGCCGAATGGCGCGCTGGCGGAAGATAGCCTCGAAGTCGCGCTGCGTATTGCTGAAAAACGTCGCGCAGGCCGTTTAGAGTAACGAGCGCAGCGGCGCACCGGTCAACCATCCCTGAATATCTTCCACCGCCTGCGTAAAGTAGGTGCGGTAATTGCTGTCGGCAACATAGCCGAGATGCGGCGTCGCCAGCACATTCGGCAGCAGACGCAACGGATGATCCGCAGGAAGCGGCTCCTGTTCAAACACATCCAACCCCGCACCGGCTAGCTGGCCTGATTGCAGCGCAGCGATCATCGCCTGTTGATCAACAATCCCGGCTCGCGAGGTATTAATCAGTAGCGCGCCAGGCTTCATCTGCGCCAGCGCCGCCGCATCGACCAAATGGCGTGAGCGCTCGCTTAACACCAGATGAATCGACACCACATCGCTGCTGTTGAGCAGCGCTTCCAGCGAAGGCGAGCGCTCAACGCCACACTCGGCGGCGCGTTCAGCGGTTAAATTCTGGCTCCACGCACACACGCGCATGCCAAACGCCTGCGCCACTTTTGCCATCTCGCCGCCAATTTTACCCAGTCCGAGCAATCCCAGCGTTTTGCCCTGCAGACTCATGCCTAAGGTGTGCTGCCACGCGCCGTTGCTGCGCAGGGCCAGATTCTCAGGCACGATATGGCGCGCCAGCCCAAGCAGCAATCCCCACGTCAGTTCCAGCGGGGCCGCGCTGCTGCTGGCGGTGCCACATACCGCGATATAGCGTTCTGCGCAGGCATCTAAATCAATAGAGGCATTACGCATGCCGGAAGTGACCACCATTTTCAGATTAGGCAAACGGCCAATCAGCTCGGCGCTGAGCGGCGTGCGTTCACGCATCACCACCAGAATGTCGGCGTGGGCGATGTGCTTAACCAGTTGATCCTGGTCGGCGACATGTTCAGTCAGGGAAGTGGTGTTAACCAGTGGGGCGAGAGACGCCCAATCGGCAAGCGACTGGGCGATGTTCTGGTAATCATCAAGAATGATGCAGTTCAGGCTCATGATGTTCCTCAGCGAGAAGTGGCTTGTGTCCTTGCTCGCTGAGCCAGGCACGCAGCCGGTCATTATCCAGCGGACGGGCATAATAGTAGCCCTGAATAAATATCACACCACGCTGCCGTAAGTACTCAAATTGCGTTGCGGTCTCTATGCCTTCGCCGAGTACATCCAGTTCCAGCTTGTGAGACAGATTAATAATCGCATCCAGTACCGGCGTTTCGACGTCGAGGCCTTCGATGGCGTTAATAAAGCCGCGATCGATTTTCAGATAATCCAGCGGGAAGGTGAGCAGATAGGTCAGCGAGCAGTGGCCGGTGCCGAAATCATCGATTGCGACTTTCATGCCCTGCGCGCGCAAATGACGCAGCTTACGCGCCACCATTTCACCATCTTCAATCAGGCTACGTTCGGTCAGCTCAAGCGTGATACACAGCTGTTTATCTTTGATGCGCTCAGCAAACAGCTCGATATCTGCCACGAAATCGGCATGTTGCAGATGTTCTGCTGCCAGATTCAGCCCGATGTGGAAACCGGGTTCGACCTGCCAGCTCTGAATATCTTCAGCCATCAGCTCCAGCAGATGCTGCGTCAGCGGCACAATCATGCCTTCGGCTTCAGCGGCGCTGATAAAGATATCCGGGCGAATCATGTCGCCGTTTGGCCGCTGCCAGCGCAGCAAAGCTTCGGCACCGGCGCAGGCGTGTAATGTATTGCTGTAAACCGGTTGATAGTGCACCGAGAACTGGCGAGCGCGGATGGCGCGGCCAATCTCATCGTGCCAGGAGATACGGCGACGCAGCCAGTTAGCGGTGAGAATCATCAGCAGAATCGAAAAAATCGCCGCCATCGGCAGGAAGATGAACAGTGCCTGACGCCAGGCTTTCAGCAACTCAGAAGCCGGAACGGTCACATTAACGGTGATGGGATAGCGGCTGGAGTCGGCCTGAAAAGATTCACTATTCATGTACAGCATAGGCCGCGTGTCAGTCGGTCCGCTGGCGATCACCGCACCGCCGCTAAATTGCAGGCTCATGTGGTAGCCACGCGATCCGCCGATAGCGTTCATAAAGTCCATCAAATATTGGCCATCGATGACCGCCCAAAAACCGCTGGTATCGGGGAGCTCGCGCACAAACACCACGGCGGGACGATTCTGGACGCCGTAGGTGCCGCGCACCGAGATGCTCCACCAGGCTTTGCCGGTAATCGGCGGCGGCTGCAGCATCATTTCCGTTAATGTGCCGTGTTGCAGGCCAAAGGCGGACGAGCAGCTGATGTCGCCGCCTTTCAGCATACCAATGGATCGGAAATAGGGATTGAGCGTGCCGGCGCGCTGCAGCTGATCTTCGATTTTTGCGCAAGGTTGATAGTGATACTGACGCAGCTCAGTGATCATATCCCATGCGTTATCACTCATCTTTTCAGCCTGAGTGAGCAAGGTATTGGCGGTGGAAATCTGCTGTTGGTGGACGGTGTGGCGCGCTTCGATGGCGGTACAAAGGATGCCGAGCACCAAGGGTAACAACCCGGCGCAGACGATTAAGAGCCAGCCAAAATCGTGATGTCGTTTTTTCAGTGGCACCAGACAATCCTCGGTGGGTTTACGCCGTGCATAAGCTGCGGTTGCGGCGTCAGCAGCATACCATTTTCACTGGGCTGTGTAGGGTAGCGATTTAAGAATAAACCGGTCTGATACAGGTCAATGATCAATCTCACTTTGCGTTTACTGACAATGTTTTGCCGTTATTGGCATTTCCCAGCGGCAAAAACGCTATGCCACGATGTTAGGTAAGCACATTGACCTGAAATGAGGAGTGGAAATGAGCACTGAAACCCTGGATGTGACATCGTTACGGCAGCGCATCAGCGAAGGCGAATGGCAGGCGCGCACCAAGCTAGCACAGGCTTACCATCTGGCGGCGAAGCTGCGCTGGACCGACCATATTTACACCCATTTTTCCCTGCGCGTACCGGGCCATCAGCCGCACTTCCTTATCAACGCTTTCGGTCAAACCTTCGATGAAATTCAGGCGGAAACGCTGGTGAAAATCGACATCGACGGCAATATTATTGACGACCCAACCGGGCTGGGAATTAACCTCGCTGGTTTTGTTATTCACAGTGCGATTCACCGCGCACGTCCCGATGCGCACGCCGTGTTGCACACTCATACCGCCGCAGGCATTGGCGTCTCGGCACAGCGAAACGGCCTGCTGATGATTTCGCAACACAGCACCCGTTTCCATAATCGCCTCGGTTATCACGATTACGAAGGTATCGCGCTGGATCTCGACGAGCAGCAGCGTATCGTTGCCGATCTTGGCGATCTCAACGCGCTGATTCTGCGCAATCACGGTCTGTTAACCAGCGGCGGCAGCATCGAAGAAGCCTTCTACAACCTCTATTACCTTGAGCGCGCCTGCCAGGCCCAGCTGGCGGCACAATCGGGCGGCGCGGATCTGATCATCCTGCCAGATGCCGTTGCCGAGAAAGCCGCGCAGGCGTTTGATAACAGCATTCGCCAGCGCAAATATCAGCTGCACTGGGATGCTTACATCCGTCAGCTCAACCGCAACGCACTTTGAGAATCTCCCAATGAAATGGCTGAAACCGGTAGTTTCTGCGCTGCTGCTGTGCGCGGCGTTTGGCAGTCAGGCGGCGCCTGATTTGAGTAAAGTTACGCTGGTGCTGGGCGATCAGGCGCGCAATCTGCGTTCGCTGATCGAAGCGGCAGATGTGATGAAAGACGCGCCTTATCAATATCGCTGGGCGAATTTCCAGGGAGCGGCACCGCTGTTTGAAGCGCAGCGTGCCGGTGCGGTGGACACCTCGTACGCGGGTGATTTGCCGGTACTGATGGCGGCGTCGGGTGGCGTACCGCTGAAGATTATCGCTACCAATGTGGGAGATGCCGGCTCGAATGGGCTGATTGTGCCCGCTGACTCGCCGATCCACAGCGTGAGGGATCTGGCCGGCAAGCAGGTCGTCGTCTCGTCGGCGCGCGGCAGTATTTCGCAGCACTTGCTGTATGAGGCGCTGGAAGAGGCGAAAGTGCCGCGTGATACGGTGCCGGTGCGTTTTGTGTTGCCGACCGACGCCAGCGCGGCGTTCAACTCAGGACAGATTGCCGCGTGGGCGACCTTCGATCCCTATTTAGGCATTGCCGAAAAGCATGGCGCGCGTCTGCTGCGTGACGGCAAAGGGTTGACGACCGCGCTGTCGTTTGTCACCGCCACGCAAAGCTCGCTCGACGATCCCGCCAAGCGCGCGGCGATTGCGGATTTCACTCATCGTTTGGCCAATGCGCGTGAATGGGCGCTGGCGCATCCGCAGCAGTATAACGAAGTTTATGCGCAGTTAACGCGCCTGCAACCGGCGGACGCGCAGCAGATTACTGCGCGTATTTCCCACGGCGTGCGTGGCGTGACGCCAGATGATGTGGCGAAGGTGCAGAAGGTGTCGGACTTGTTCAGCGAGCTGAATATCCTGCCAAACAAAGTCGATGTGCAGGCAATTACCGATAACAGCGTGTTTCAATAAGCGGCGTAGGGTCGCCATTTATGGCGACCTGGCTGTTATCGCGCCCGTTTACCCGGCCGCCCATTACCCAACATAATCGCCAATCGGCTGCCGCCCGGCGTGGTTTCCATCAAAATCTTGGTCACGCTGGTGAGCGGCACCGACAATAACATGCCAACCGGGCCCAGCAGCCATCCCCAGAAAATCAACGACAGAAACACCACCAGCGTCGACAATCCCAGCCCGCGTCCCATTAATCTTGGCTCCAGCATATTGCCGAACACCATGTGAATCGCGCTGAACAGCGCCGCCACCAGCATGGCGTCATAAATATTATTCAGCACCAGCGCCTGAATAAACGGCGGGATGCCGGCGATGATCGGGCCGATATTGGGGATGAAATTAAGGATGAACGCCACCACACCCCAGAACAGCGCGAACTTCACGCCGAGCAGCAGCAGCGACAGCCAAACGGCGACGCCGGTAATCAAACTCACCAACGTTTTCAGCGCCAGATAGTGCGTCACGCCTTTCAGCGCACGGTGCAGACCGGCGATGCGGATCTGCGGATTGACCATCGCGTTACGCATTTTATACGGCAGATGGCGCACCTCAAACAGCATAAATACCACGGTAAGAATCAGCAGCAGCACGTTGGTCATCGCGCCGGACAGCTGTTTCAACACCGATGTGGCCATGTCCATCACCACGTTGGGATCGAGGCGTGCCGCCAGCGCTTCGGTAGAGATGTTGATATGAAAACGCGCGGCAAAATGTTGCACTACGGCCAGCTTTTGCTCCAGCATGGTGCGGATTTGCGGATAGGTATCACTGAAGTCACTGGCCGAACTGGCAAGTACAGCAATAAGTAACAGCACGACGATAAAAATCACGCTGATCACCAAGGTAATCGCCAGGCCACGTTTGACGCCGCGCCGCATCAGCATTGTGACCAGCGGATTGAGCACGATTGCCAGGAAGCTGGCCAGTAAGAAGGGCACCAGAATGTCCGAGGCGGCGCGAATGCCCGCCAGAATAATCACCAGCATCGCCAGTTTTACCAGGATGTTCTGGCCAATTTTTTCCTGTAGCAGGTTGTTCATTCTCTCTCCTGAGACGGTTTTTGCTCAGGAGAGTGTAGTTGATGGAAATTAACCATCTGTTTTTTAAGATAAAGAGAAATCCGGATCGCCGTGCCGTAGGGGCGCCATTTATGGCGACCGCCATTATTATCATCACCGGGCCTGACGCCTCATCAATACCGTCGCAGCCAACATCAAACTCAAACTGGCGAATAGCGTCAGCGTGGCCATCGCCATGCCTTGCCCGACCGAACCTTGTTCGAACTGACGCCAGATAAAGATCGCCACGGTTTGCGTGCCTGCCGGCGCCAGTAGCAGCGAGGTCACCAGCTCGCGCGACGCAACGGCAAACACCATCATCATCGCCGCCAGCAAGCTGGGAGCGACCAGCGGCAGCACAACCAGCCGCAGCGCCTGCAAACGTGATGCGCCGTGCACGCGCGCCGCCGGTTCCAAGGTTGGGGCCAGCTGACGCAGCGCGCTACTGACATAGCGCACCGGCCACGGCAGCAGCAAACAGCTGTACGACAACAGCAGAATAAACATCGTGTTATAGGGCGAAACCGGCCAGAAACCGCGGTTCCACAGCAGAATCAAACCCACGCCAACCACCACGCCGGGCATCGCCGCAGGCAGCAGCGCCAGGCCATCCATCATTGCCAGCAAACGGGTTTTTCCTTCCGATACGCGCCACGCAATGAGAAAACCCAATGCGCCGGTCAGCAGCGCTGCGCCAAGCGCCAGGCCAATGCTGGTGGAGAAGGCCGCCAGCGCATCGCCTTGCTGACTGAACAACGCGCCGAAGTGGCGTAGCGTCAGATTACTGAGATGCAATCCACCGGAGAGCGTATTCAGTAAGCCGCTCAGGGTCATCGCGCCGAGCGGCAGCACCACCGCCAGCAGCACGGTGACAGCAAAAGGCAGCAGCATCAGGTTTTGTAAGCGTCCGGCATGCGCCAGTTCCTGAGTAACAGGTTTACCGCCAACCGCCGTGACATTGCTGCTGCCGGTCAGTTTGCGCTGCAGCAGCCACGCCGTGAGCGCCACCAGGCTCAGCATCAGCGACAGCGACGCCGCGCCGGGCAGATCGATCGGCCAGTCGGCGAGTTTGGTTTCAATACCCACGGTCATCAGCGTCAGCTTCGCTTGCGCACCCAGCGCTGCGGGCACGCCGTACTCCTCAATCGCCAGCGTAAACGCCAGCAGCACGCCACCCGCCAACGCCGGTAAGGTAAGCGGCAAGGTGATGTGCCAGAAGCCACGCCACGCCGATGCGCCGTGCACGCGCGCTACCCAGGCAAGGCGTTGCCCGCTCGCCAGCAGCGAACGCGACACCGCGAAATAGACCACCGGAAAGATGTTCAGCGTCATCACGCCAATCATGCCGCTGCTGCTAAATAGCAGGCTGTCGAAGTTGATGCCGGTGAGTTGTTCGATATAACCGTTGCGTTGCAGCGCCAGCGTCCATGACAGCGCCACAATATAGGGCGGCGTCAGAAACGGGATCAGAAACAGCAGATCCCACAACGCCGCGCCCGGCAGGCGGAACAGGCCGCGCAGTGCGCCGAGCGGCAAGCCCAGCAGCAAACTGCACAGCGCCACGCCGCCGCCGATTTTCAGCGTGCCCAGCCACATCGATGCCAGCTGCGGATCGTCCATCAGTGCCGGGAAGGCGCTAAAAGCGCCGCGCCAGCTGCCTTCGCCGAAGTACGGAAACAGCGCTTGCAGCACGATAAACAGCAGCGGCAGCGCCACCAGCAGCAATAACGCCAGCAGAATCAAGCCATTCAGGGCACGCGACATCGTTTACTGTCCGAACAAGGCGCCAAAGCGCTTCAGCACCGCCGAGCGCTCACTGCTGCCATCCTGATTGGTCGGCAACAATTTGATCTCGGTGAACAGCGGACGTTGCGCTTTGATATCGGTACGCGCTGGCATTAGCCAGGCTTTCGCCACTTGTTCCTGACCTTCATCGGACAGCACGTAATCGACGAATTTCTTCGCATCATCTACGTGCTGGCTGCTTTTCAGGATCATCATCGGACGCGGCGCGACCACGGTGCCGTTTTCCGGGAAGATCACCTTCACGCTTTCGCCCTGCGCGATGTTGTTATAGGTGACGTAGTCGACCGCGCCAAACACCGCCGCTTTCGCGCCTTGCAGCACCGGCGTCACCGCCTGCGCATTGGGTCCGCTCATCACCATGCCGTTGGCTTTCAACTGGTCAAAAAGCTGCCAGGCTTTTTCGCCTTCGCTGTTTTGCAGGCCAATCAGCAGATCGAGTGATGCGCCAGACAGCGCCGGATCCGGCGTGGTGACTTTGTCTTTAAAGGCGGGCGCGGTGAGATCCTGCCAGGTTTTCGGCTCTGGCGTGTTGCTTTGCGTATTCCACACGATACCGAGCGCAGAGATGCCCTGCGCGACATAGTTAGCGGTTTTGAACTGATCCGGCACCTTCGCCGCATTGGCACTTTCGAAAGGCTGCAACCAGCCGCGCTGTTGCAGATCTTCGGCGGTATCCCACGAAGCCGAGATCAACACATCGGCCTGCGGATTGGCCTGTTCCGCTTCCAGCCGTGCCATCACTTTGCCGGTGGTGGCCTGGAAAATATTCACTTTGATGCCGGTCTGTTTTTCAAATCCGGCGGCAAGGCTTTTCGACAGCGAACCCGGACCGGCGGTGTACACCGTCAGCGCCTGGGCATCGTTGATCATGATGGCGGAAGTCAAAATCATCGCGCTGATGGCTCCTGTTTTAACTGACTTGAGAGATGGCATTGCGGTCCCCTGATAGGTGAGTAACGGAAACAATCTGGCCCTGCGCCAGGTGAATGATACGGTCGGCCAGCGTGTTGGCTTCCTCGCGATCGTGCGTAACGTAAACAGCGGTGATACCCGCCGCGCGCAGCAAATCCGCCATGGTGTGAACCAGGGTTTCACGCAGGTCGCGGTCGAGGTTGGAGAGCGGTTCGTCGAACAGCAGAATGGCCGGTTTCGCCACCAGCGCCCGCGCCAGCGCCACGCGCTGCTGCTGGCCGCCGGAGAGCAGCGCCGGTTTGCGATCGCCAAAATCAGCGAGGCCAACCTGAGCCAGGGCGGCATCGGCCTGTTGTCGCGCGGCGGCTTTTTTCATGCCGCGCATGCGCAGCGGAAAGGCGACGTTTTGTGCCACTGACATGTGCGGCCACAGCGCGTAATCCTGGAACACCATGCCGAGGTTACGCTGCTCCGGCGCATCGCAGTGGCGCGGCGAGGCCACGCAGCGTTCGCCAATCCACAGTTCACCTGCGCTTGGCTGCAGCAAACCTGCCAGCAGTTTCAAAAGCGTGCTTTTGCCACAGCCGCTCGGACCGAGCAGCGCCAGGATTTCGCCTGCGGGAATGGTCAGGGAGAGATCGTGCAGAATAGTCAGGTTACCCACCGACCATCTGAGATTTTTCAATTCAATAGGCAGCGCCGCATGCGTCATCGGCCACCTCCCGCGAAGGAGTCAGCGTTACGCACGCGCGCCTGAGAAATCAGGGGCGTCATCAGATTGTTATCCTCTTTGGGATTTGATTGAGGGCGAGTCTACGAGCGCGATATGACGAAATGATGACCGTAAAACTGGGCATTTCACTGATGCGGATAACACCAAATGGCGTATAGTTATCCTCTTGTTATAAAAATTCCGTCACCCACGAGCGCAATCACTCATGCCTGACTCGCCTGCCGCCGCACCTGAACACGGTCGTTTTCGCCTCAATTTACTGATCCTTTCCATCGTGAAGTTTAACTTTGCCAGCTATCTCACCATCGGCTTGCCGCTGGCGGTGCTGCCCGGCTTTGTCCATGACGGGCTGGGCTATAACGCCTTCTGGGCCGGATTGGTGATCAGCCTGCAATACATCGCCACGCTGCTCAGCCGTCCGCACGCCGGACGCTATGCGGATCTGTGGGGGCCGAAAAAAGTGGTGGTGCTGGGGCTGGTGGGCTGTTTGTTGAGCGGCATCTGTATTCTGCTCTCGGCGCTCAGCGATGGGCAGGGCGTGCTGAGTCTGGTGTTGCTGTGTCTGGGGCGCGTGATTCTCGGCGTGGGGCAAAGCTTCTCTGGCACCGGCACCTCGCTGTGGGGCGTGGCGCGCGTCGGTTCGCTGCATATTGGCCGGGTGATTTCGTGGAACGGCATTGTCACCTACGGCGCGATGGCGATTGGTGCGCCACTTGGCGTGGTGATATTCCGCAGCGGCGGCTTGCTGCTGCTCTCCAGCATCATCATCGCTATTTGCGTGCTGGCGATTGCGCTGGCGCTGCCGCGTGCGCCGGTGAAAGGCAGCAAAGCCAAGCCGCTGCCGTTCCGTGACGTGCTGAGCAAGGTATACGGCTTCGGCCTGATTCTGGCGATGGGTTCCGCCGGATTTGGCGTAATCGCTACCTTCATCACGCTGTTTTATCAGGATAAAGGTTGGGACGGCGCCGCCTTCGCGTTGACCATGTTTAGCGCCGCGTTCGTCGGCACGCGCCTGCTGTTCCCGAATGCCATCAATAAGCTTGGCGGTTTGCGCGTGGCGAGTATTTGCTTCGCGGTAGAAGCGGTTGGTCTGTTTCTGGTGGCCGGTTCGTTCGATCCCTGGATGGCGAAGATGGGCGCATTCCTCACCGGCGCGGGTTTCTCGCTGGTGTTCCCGGCGATTGGCGTGGTGGCGGTGAAAGTGGTGCCGCAGCAGAATCAGGGCAGTGCGCTCGCCACCTATACCGCGTTTATGGATTTGTCGCTGGGTATCACCGGGCCGATTGCCGGTTTCATCATGAGTTACGCCGGCGTGTCGCTGGTCTATTTCCTCACCGCGCTGCTGGTGTGTTTAGCGCTGTTTTGTACGCTGCGCATGATTAAGCGCATGCCGGAAGATCCGGTGGTGGAGGTTAAAGAGAACGCGTAATTGGCGGTCGCCATTAATGGCGACCCTACGGGTTTCGTAGGGTGCGCATTCATGCGCACCTGGTTTAGTAATGATGAATGGTGTAAAAAAAAGGCCTCCGACCGAGGCCCAACACTAACAAAATGTGTCATTAGACACAGATAAGGGTTCTTTTAGGCTTGCAGCAACTCAATGCTGTAGCGAATTTGGCGTTCAATCTCAGCGGTATTCCATATCTCCAGCGATGAGGCAAAGGGCTCAAACGCGTAAACGCCTTTGTAGCCCAGCATCTCCAGACGTTTCACCTGCGCCACGCTGTTTAGCACATCGCGGTCGCTGAGCATGATGCGTTCTTCATCGGTCAGTTGCGCCGTCGGGCGGGTATCTTCCACGCCAGACAAATGCACCAGTCCAATATGATTGATATCAATCTCCTGCGGGAACTCGTTTTCGGCGTTTTCATACAGATGATGATGGAACGTATCGAGCAGCACTTTGAACGGTACTTTGGCCTGCTGAATCAGCTTTTGCGTTTGCACCGCCGAGCGCAGCGAACTGACCGGGAAGCCCAGCGGTTCCACCAGCCCCTGAATGCCATATTGCTCAAAGCGCGGTGCCAGCACCTGCAGCGCTTCCAGCGTCTGCTGGTGCGAGATCTCAATCCCTTCATTCAGCGGACACATCACCAGCGCTTTTGCGCCGATGGCTTGAGCTTCCTGCAGCAGCGCGTCGGCTTTTGCCAGCAACGCCTCATCAGCACGATTAAACGGATAGAGCGCGTTAATCGTCACGATTTCAATGTGGTACTTATCCGTTAGCGCTCGCAGCTGCGCCACGCTGAGATCATCGGTGACCTTGCCGCTCTGCATGTCATTACGCAGTTCAACCTTGCTCAATCCCAGACGCTGCACCAGCTGAAAGAAAGCTTCCAGCGACAGCCTGGGCGCAATTTTACGGTTAATACAGAAACGGGTTGGATCGATGGCCATAGGCGGCTCCTGTAAACGGATACGGATTAGGTGCTGCAAAGAAAACATTTATTTCATTATTATTGAATTATGAAATATCAGATATTGGATCTGCCTCGCAAAAATTTCATATTTCGTTTCGCGTTACATGTTGAAGCTGGATTTCAGACACAAATTCTGTGCGCGCAACGGCTTAGCAGTGATGCAGTTTGGCAGGCCTATAGCGCCAGCAGGGAAGCGCTACGGGCGGATTTGCACCCGGCTGTCAGCACAAGCGGAAAAAATGCGATCCATGCCGCTAAAAGGAAATTTTCCAAAAAGAAGTATTTGAAAAATTCATTTCATTACTATAGCTTCATAGCACGCTTTAAGTATTGCCTGCACACGCAGCGTCGCGGTTCGAACGGGCTATCTGCAGGGAACTTCACATCTAAGAGGCAACGACATGACTATCGTAGGAAACTTTATCGGCGGCAAAATTACCCACAGCGCCAGCAATGAAACCATTCCCGTGTACGATCCGGCGACCGGCAAAGTCGTGCGTGAACTGACGCAGAGCACCGCTGCTGAAGTAGAGCAGGCGATTGAAGTCGCTCATGCCGCGTTCCCGGAATGGTCGAAAACCGCGCCGTTGCGTCGTGCCCGTGTGATGTTCAACTTTAAAGCGCTGATGGAAAAACATCGCGAAGAGCTGGCGGCACTGATCGTGTCTGAGCACGGCAAAGTGTGGTCCGATGCGCTGGGTGAACTGACGCGCGGTATCGAAGTGATCGAGTATGCCTGCGGTATTCCACATCTGATTAAAGGTGAAAACTCACCAAGCGTGGGCACCGGCGTTGATAGCTACTCGCTGATGCAGCCGGTCGGCGTTGTGGCGGGTATCACACCGTTCAACTTCCCGGCGATGGTGCCTCTGTGGATGTTCCCCATCGCGCTGGCGTGCGGTAACACCTTTATCCTCAAGCCACCGGCGCTGGATCCATCCGCTTCTGTGCGCATGGCCGAACTGCTGAAAGAAGCCGGTCTGCCGGATGGCGTTTTCAACGTGGTGCATTCCTCTAACGAAGATGCCGAGCAGCTGTACAAAGATCCGCGCATCGCCGCAGTCAGCTTCGTCGGTTCTTCCGGCGTGGCGGAGCACATCTACAAAACTGCCAGCGCCCACGGTAAACGTGTGCAGGCGTTCGGCGCAGCGAAAAACCACGCCATCGTGATGCCCGATGCCGATCTTGATGCCACCGTGAACGCCATTATGGGCGGCGCGTTTGGTTCAGCCGGTGAACGCTGCATGGCGCTGCCCGTTGTTGTCGCCGTTGGTGACGACACCGCGGACAAATTGATTGCGCGTCTGACGCCGCTGATCAAAGCGCTGCGCGTCGGTCCTGGCATCCAGAAAGGTGCCGAAGAGAATGAAATGGGGCCGGTGGTTTCTGCTGCGCACCAGAAGAAAGTGCTGGGCTACATCGACAAAGGTGAGCAGGAAGGCGCGAAGCTGGTGGTTGATGGCCGCGGCATCCAGGTTGCTGGCCATGCAGAAGGTTACTATGTTGGTGGCACGCTGTTCGACAACGTGACTTCGGATATGACCATCTGGCGCGAAGAGATCTTCGGACCGGTGCTGAGCATCATGCGTTCCAGCGATTACGACAGCGCATTGCAACTGGTGAACAGCCACGAATTCGGTAACGGCAGCGCCATCTTCACCAGCAACGGCCACACCGCGCGTGAGTTCGTGCAAAACGTCGAAGCCGGCATGGTGGGCGTTAACGTGCCGGTTCCGGTACCAATGGCGTTCCACAGCTTCGGCGGCTGGAAGCGTTCGGTGTTTGGTGCGTTGAACGTGCACGGTCCAGACGGCGTGCGTTTCTACACCCGCATGAAAACCGCCACCGTGCGTTGGCCGAGCGGCCAGCAGACCGTCTCTGAGTTCAGCATGCCGACGCTGGGCTAATTTCGCTCAACAAGGAGGAACAGGATGTCTCTGATTTCGAAAGCGCAAAAACCCGACAGCAACGGTCGTATCCAGCACGTCACGCCGGAAAGCGCGGGCTGGGAATACGTCGGCTTTGATGCCTATCTGCTGAAAAAAGGGCAGAGCCTGAAGCTGAGCAGCGGCGACAAAGAGCTCTGCCTGGTGCTGGTGGCGGGCTTTGCTTCGGTGAAAACCCGTCACGCCGAATTCCCCAATCTCGGTAAGCGTCTGTCGCCGTTTGAACGCATTCCACCTTACTCGGTTTACGTCCCGCATAACGACGAAGTGGAAGTGTATGCGGATAGCGATCTGGAGCTGGCGGTGTGTAATGCACCGAGCAGCGGCAACCTGCCGGCGCGACTGATTGCGCCGGAAGATGTTGGCGTTGAGCAGCGTGGTAAAGGGCGTAACCAGCGTCTGGTACACAACATTCTGCCAGACAACAAAGAGGCCGACAGCCTGCTGGTGGTGGAAGTGTATACCGACGAAGGCGCGACCAGTTCGTACCCAAGCCATAAGCACGACCAGAAAGACAGCCCGGACGAAACCTATCTGGAAGAGACGTATTATCACCGTTTCGATCCTGAACCGGGTTTCGCCATGCAGCGCGTGTATACCGACGACCGTTCACTCGACGAGTGCATGGCGCCGTATAATCGCGATGTGGTGACGGTGCCGCGTGGCTATCATCCGGTGGCGACCATTGCCGGTTACGATAACTACTATCTCAACGTGATGGCGGGTCCAAAACGTCTGTGGAAATTTACCTGGGAGAAAGATCACGCCTGGGTGAACAGCGACCAGTATCCGCGTTCGTAGATTGCGCATCAATGTAAGAAGGGCAGCCAGGTGGCTGCCCTTTTTTGTTAGCTGCTCGACTCTGCGAAGAGATTATTCGCTGGCCACGTTGTTGTTCAGCGCCAGCGACACGGCAAGCGTCTGTGCCAGACACAGTGAGGCGACCTGCGAACGGAAGCCATCCACTTGCGCTTCACGCACCACAAAACACACATCGCTGAAGGCGGCCAGCGGGCTGACCTGACTGTCGGTGATGGCAATCAGATGCGCGCCACGTTTGGCACCTAGCTCAACCAACTCCACCGCTTCACGCGCGTATGGCGAATAGCTGATGGCGATCACCACGTCTTTCGGGTTCACCATGCTCAGCTGCTCGGTGAACATGCCACCGAGGCCGTCGATCAGGAACGCACGACGCTCCAGATGGCGCAGCGCATACACCAGATACGATGCGACGCTGAATGAGCGACGCAGGCCGATGATGTAGATGTTCTCGGCTTCATCGAGCATTTTCACCGCGCGGTTGAGCTGGTCTGGATTGACCTGCATTGCCAGCTGTTGCAGCGCCTGGCTGTTGACCATGGTGAAGACGTTGAGGATTTCGGCCGGGCTCTCAGGTGAGGTGGCGCTGTCGTCGGTGGCTGTCTGGCGGAACAGACGTGCGCGCTCGGTGTAGTTCACGGTCTCTTCCATCAGGTGCTGACGGAAAACCTGTTTCATTTCGTTGAAGCCGCTGAAGCCAAACGCGTTGGCAAAGCGGATCAGTGTGGAAGGCGGTACATCCGCATGTTGCGCGATAGAGGCAACGGTATCGAAAGCGATGCTGTTACTGTTATCAAGGATATAACGAGCCACCTGCTTCAGGCGTTTGCTCAGCGTCTCATAGCGACGACGGATCTCGTCCTGTAACAAGGTTAATTGCGTTGGATTATTGGTCATTACTTCGGCCCGCTAAAAAAGAAAATATGGCTGGATAATGAGCGCTATAGTACCAGATGGATGGAAAATTTCATTTGTTTGACATCATCGTGACGCTTATTTCATCGGTTTATGAAATGCCTCACAAAATATGCAGGTTTCCCCTCACCCTCACCCTCTCCCGCAAGCGGGCGAGGGAACCGACCGCGTGAATGTTTTGTTGCTTACTCACATGTGGCTGCGTCTCCCTCTCCCTGTGGGAGAGGGCCGGGGTGAGGGCATCAGCCCGCAGAAGAAACAAAAAAAGCGGCCAAAGCCGCTTTTTCCAAACCACAACACTTAACCGCGCACAGCGCGCCAGTAGCCGATCAACCGCAGGTAGTTACCTTTCACGGTCTCAATCAGCGCCTTGTCATCCAGCTCGCCTTGCAGCCACTGGCGCGACGGCTGGCCGAAGATGGTGCGACCTACTGCGAAACCCTTCACCCACGGCGCTTGCGCGGCGGCGGCGAAACCGGCTTTCAGCGTCTCTTCTGGCGCATCAAGGCCCAGCAGCAGAATGCCGCGGCAGTGCGGATCGTTCTGCTCGATGAGCCCGCTGATCGCCTGCCAGCTCTCTGCAGACAGCGGCGGCAGTTTCCACCAATCCGGCTGAATGCCAAGGCTGTAGAAGTGGCTCAGCATGTCGTAATAGTAAGATTCGTTACGGTCCGGATTGCTCTCCGGCAGAATCAGTTCCAGCAGCAGTTCATGCCCGCTCTTATTACAGCCATTCCACACGTCGAGAACCAGATCATCCTGCTCTTTACGCAGTTCAGCGCTGTCGTGCGGATGGTAGAACACCAGGCATTTCACTACGTGCTCGGCTGGCCAGTCGACCAGCTGTGAGCCGATGTTGCCGTGCTCCAGGCGCAGCGGACGTGAACTTGGCAGCTCAATCGGACGTCCAATCCACCAGTTTTTACCGGTAATCGCGTTCAGCGCTTTCTGGCCGTAAGTGGTATCCGCAAGAATGCCGCTCTTCTCATTCAGGCCGGCTTCATTCGCCGCTTCTTCTGCAGCACGCAGCAGCAGCAGTTTCAATTGTGGAATGCGTTCTTCGCTGACGCCCGCTTCGCGAGCCATATCAGCCAACTGCTTGCGATGGTCGAAGGCGAAGACATTCAGCTCCGGCCATTGCTGTTTACGCGTGGTGACGCGATGCAGGTGATTGAGACGCGCATCGAGATCCGGACGTTTCACGTCTTTATCGCGACTGAGGAAATCATCCAGCTCTTCTTTGGTTGGCATCGCCGGTGCGCAGCCGTGGCGCGACACCACCAATGCGCCACAGGCGTTGGCGTAACGGCACGCTTGCTCCCAGCTTTCATCGTTCAGCCAGCCGCGCAACAGGCCAGACATAAAGGCATCGCCCGCGCCCAGCACGTTCAGCACTTCTACACGCACGCCACTCTGCAGTTTGGTCTGTTCCCAGCTATCTGGGATCTCGCCTTCAAACACCACGCAACCCAGCGGACCGCGTTTGCACACTAATGTGGCCTGGCTCGATTTACGCACATTTTTCAGCGCGGTCAGCGTATCGGTGCTGCCACCGGCGATATGGAACTCTTCTTCCGTTCCGACCACCAAATCGAAATAGTGCAGCACTTCCTGCAGCTGTTGCGTCACTTCGCCCGATTCAATGAAACGCGTTTCGCCGTCACCAAGCGAGGTGAGTCCCCACAGCACCGGGCGATAATCAATATCCAGCGCGGTGCGCAGGCCGTTGCGTTTGGCGATATCCAGCGCTTTCAATACTGCGGCGCGCGTTTGTGGATGTGACAGGTGCGTGCCGGTAACGGCGACCGCACGTGAAGAGGTGATGAACTCTTCGTTAATATCTTCCGGCACCAGCCCCATATCGGCGCAGTTGTCGCGGTAGAAGATCAGCGGGAAGCTCTCTTCATCTTTGATCCCGAGGATCACCAGTCCGGTCAGGCGATGCTTATCGGTAATCAGGCCATCGGTGTTGCAGCCAGCACGTTGCAGCTCTTCACGCAAAAAGCGGCCGTTATGTTCGTCACCCACACGCGCCAGCATCGCCGATTTCAGGCCCTGAATGGCCGTACCGTAGGCCACGTTGCCGGAAGATCCGCCGAGATATTTGTTGAAGCTGGTCATATCTTCCAGGCGTGATCCAATTTGCTGACCGTAGAGGTCGACGGCGATGCGTCCGATACAAATCACATCAAGCCGCTTCTGTTGTGTACTCATACCTATTGTTTCCTTCTGTGATAAGCAGACACTGCGGGCGCTGCCGCCCAACGTCGAGCGCTTTGCTTCCGGGTTCTCAAGGTGCCTGATTGGCTTTGGTCGCAGTATGAGGAATAAAAATTCCAAATTCAATATGAAATGAAACATCCATCACGATTTTGTGAGCCAGGTAAAACTCTGACCAGGCCGCAAAGCGGCGTCGGAATCGTTGGGAGTTTCAGTGATAGTCAGGCTTGTGAGCCAGGTCTCAGGAAAGTGCTGGCGAATCAAGGAAGCTACTGAAGTGAAATGAAATTTCGTTATGACCGGCAAATGACCTTTTATTGTTCCACTTTTCCCCCTTTCGCGACTCGCGCAGCCCACGTTTCATTGCTGAATTTGATCTCCATCGCAAAATGAAATGTTTCTTCTGTAATCGTGTTTAATGAAAAAAATATTTGTTTATAATCGCCTCACGTTTCACTTAATCCGCGGGCGCCGTGAACGGCAGTTTTTACCCGAACCGCGATGTACCTCGCCGCAGGTACCAGCATGTAAAGGAAGAAGCATATGGGCACAATCAGACTCACCACTGCACAGGCGCTGGTAAAATTTCTCGATAACCAATACCTGAACGTTGACGGCGTTGAAACCAAATTTGTGAAAGGCATTTTTGCCATTTTCGGTCACGGCAACGTGCTGGGATTGGGACAGGCGCTGGAGCAGGACAGCGGCGATCTGGTGGTGCATCAGGGCCGTAACGAGCAGGGCATGGCGCACGCCGCCATTGGTTTTGCCAAGCAGTCGCTGCGTCGTCAGATTATCGCCTGTACTTCATCGGTCGGACCCGGCGCAGCCAACATGATTACCGCTGCCGCCACCGCGACTGCCAACCGCATTCCTTTATTGCTGCTGCCAGGCGATGTGTTCGCCACGCGCCAACCGGATCCGGTCTTGCAGCAGATCGAACAGAGCCACGATCTCAGCATCAGCACCAACGACGCGTTCCGCGCGGTGAGCAAATACTGGGATCGCGTTAGCCGTCCAGAGCAGCTGATGACCGCCTGCATCAACGCCTTGCGCGTGTTGACCGATCCCGCAGAAACCGGTGCGGTGACGATTGCGCTGCCGCAGGACGTGCAGGGCGAAGCCTGGGACTTCCCGGAATACTTCTTCCAGAAACGTGTGCATCGTCTGGATCGCCGTCTGCCAACTGCCGCGCAATTAGAAGATGCGCTGGCGCTGATTGCGCGCAAACACAAGCCGCTGATCATTGTTGGTGGCGGCCTGAAATATTCCGACGCGGGTAATGCGCTGCTGAAATTTGTCGAGCGCTTCAACATTCCGTTTGCCGAAACTCAGGCCGGTAAAGGCACCATCGTTTCCGATCACCCGCTGAATGTCGGCGGCGTGGGTGAAACCGGCTGTCTGGCCGCTAACCTGCTGGCGAAAGAAGCCGATCTGGTGATTGGTATCGGTACGCGTTACACCGACTTCACCACCGCGTCGAAATGGATTTTCCAGAATCCGGACGTCAGCTATCTGAACCTCAATGTCAGCAATTTCGACAGCTACAAGCTGGATGCGGTGCAGCTGCTGGCGGATGCGCGTGAAGGTTTAACCGCGCTGGAAAGCGGTCTGCAAGGTTTTGAAAACCACTGGGGCGGCCAGATTGAGCTGTCGCAAAGCAAACTGCTGAAAGAGACGCAGCGCGTCTATGCCGCGACCTATAACACCGACGATTTCATTCCGGAAATCGCCGACCACGCCGATCGCGAAGCGCTGTTTGCGGAGTTTGAGCGCCTGACGAAATCGGTGCTGACGCAGAGCAGCGTGCTGGGCACCTTAAACGAGCAACTCCCAAAGGATGCGGTGATTGTCGCGGCAGCGGGCAGTCTGCCGGGCGACCTGCAGCGCGTGTGGCGCACCAAAGATTACAACTCGTACCACGTTGAGTACGGCTACTCCTGCATGGGTTACGAAGTGAATGCCGCGCTGGGCGTGAAGCTGGCGCAGCCGCAGCGTGAAGTTTACGTCATGGTTGGTGATGGCTCGTTCATGATGCTGCACTCCGAGCTGGTCACGTCGATTCAGGAAGGGGCAAAAATCAACGTGGTGCTGCTGGATAACATGACCAACGGTTGTATCAACAACCTGCAGATGGAACACGGCATGGACAGCTTCACCACCGAGTTCCGCTTCCGTAATCCGGAAGGCGGTAAGCTGGATGGCGGCTTTGTGCCGGTGGACTTCGCGGCAATCGCCGGCGGTTACGGCTGCAAAACCTACCGCATCACCACGCTGGAGCAGCTGGAAGCCGCGCTGATCGATGCGCAGAAGCAGACCGTTTCCGTGCTGTTCGACATCAAAGTGCTACCTAAAACCATGGTGCACAAATACTTCAGCTGGTGGCACGTCGGTGTGGCGCAAACCTCTACGTCAACGCGCACGCAAGAAGTGGCCGACAACCTTAACGTGCATATCGAACAAGCACGTAAGTACTAGCTCTTTTTTAGGCCGGCGTTCGTCGGCCTTGCTTAACCCTTACTCTTCCGACTCTACATCTACAGGTGTAATTATGACGCTCAAACTCGGTGTAATTGGTACCGGTGCAATTGGTCAGGAACACATTCGTCGCTGCAATAACGTTTTGCAGGGTGCGAAAGTGGTGGCGGTTTCTGATATCAACGTGGAAGGTGCGCGCGCTGCGCTGCAACGTCTTAATATCGAAGCCGAGGTTTATCAGGATGGTCATCAGGTGATCAACTCACCAGACGTTGACGCCGTGCTGGTGACGTCCTGGGATCCGACCCACGAAGAGTTCACGCTGGCGGCCATCGCGGCCGGCAAACCGGTGTTCTGTGAAAAGCCGCTGGCGCTGAGCGCTGAAGGTTGCCGACGCATTGTCGATGCCGAGATCAAACACGGTAAACGTCTGGTGCAGGTTGGCTTTATGCGCCCGTACGATACCGGCTATCGCGCGCTGAAAAAAGTGATTACCGACGGTGAAATCGGCGAGCCGCTGATGCTGCACTGCGCGCACCGCAACCAGAGCGTCGGTGAGAATTACACCACCGACATGGCGATCACCAACACCCTGATTCACGAGCTGGATGTGCTGCGCTGGCTGACGGAAGACGACTACAAAACCGTGCAGGTGGTGTTCCCGCGTACCACCTCGAAGTCTCACGCCAAGCTGAAAGATCCGCAAATCGTGCTGTTTGAAACGCAGAAAGGCATCCGCATTGACGTGGAGATCTTCGTTAACTGCGCGTACGGCTACGACATTCAGTGTGAAGTGGTGGGCGAAGAGGGCATCGCGAAGCTGCCTGAGCCTTCGGCGATTCAAACGCGCAAAAACGCGCGTCTTGGCGTGCCGCTGCTGACCGACTGGAAAGATCGTTTCATCGATGCGTATGACGTTGAGCTGCAAGCGTTTATCAATGACGTGAAAGACGGCCAGCTGACCGGACCTTCTGCCTGGGATGGTTTTGCTGCTTCCGTGGCCGCCGATGCCTGCCAGAAAGCGCAGAACAGCGGCGCAATCGAGCCGGTTACCATGCCGCCGCGTCCGGATTTCTACGCCAAATAACTGAGCTGTGCGCTAAATACTCCTCGGCGGCTCAGCGGCCGCCTCTGTGAATCAGGGACAACAAGATGAACAAAGACAACGTTAAACTGGCGATTGCGCCAATCGGCTGGACCAACGACGACATGCCGGAGCTGGGCAGCGAAAACACCTTCCAGCAAACCGTCAGTGAAATGGCACTGGCAGGCTTTACCGGCAGCGAAGTGGGCAGCAAATACCCGCGCGATCCGGCGATTCTCAAGCCGATGCTGGATATCCGTGGTATTCAGATCTGCAACGCGTGGTTCAGCACCTTCTTCGCCAACGGTGAAAAAGCGAAAACCATCGACGAATTCACCAATCACATGAACTTCCTGCATGCGATGGGCGCGCGGGTGATTGGTTGCTCTGAGCAGAGCAAAAGTATTCAGGGCACCACGCTGGCGGTGCTGGAGCAGAAGCCGATTTTCACGGATGAAGAGTGGCGCTTAACGGCGGAAGGCTACAACGAACTGGCGGAGATCGCCGCGAAGAAAGGCATGCGTTTGACGCTGCACCATCACATGGGCACCGGCATCCAAACGCCAGCTGAGATTGATCGCTTTATGGAAATGACCAATGAGAATGTTGGCCTGCTGTACGATACCGGCCACATCTACTATTCCGAAGGTTCACAGCAGGCAATGCTGGATGTGCTGACCAAATATCTGCCGCGTATTTTCCATGTGCATCTTAAAGATGTGCGCGACAGCGTGGTGGCGGAAGTGCGCGAGAAATCGCTGTCGTTCCTTGATGGCGTGAAGAAAGGTACTTTCACCGTGCCGGGCGATGGCGTGATCGATTTCAAACCGGTGTTCAAAATCCTCGACGATTACGGCTATAAAGGCTGGATGGTGGTGGAAGCGGAACAGGATCCGGCGCTGGCCAATCCGTTCGAATATGCGGTGAAAGCGCGTAAATACATCCGCGAGAATGCGGGTTTGTAAACGAGTAGACATTAAAAAGGTCGCCATGAATGGCGACCCTACGTAAACGGGGCGTCATTTACGACGCCCCGTTTTTATATTATGACGCTAACGACAACGCCGGTTTCTGTGCGTTAACCGCCAGCCACTCAGCAATGCGCGCCTGCTCGGCGGCGCTCAGCCACATACCTTGTTTGGTACGACGCCAAATCGCATCATCCAGCTCGCGCACCCATTCGTTTTTCACCAGGTAACGCAGCTCGGCTTCATAGAACTCGTGACCGAAGTTCTCGCCCAAATCGTCGATGCTCTTCACGTCTGCCAGCAGCTCTTCGGTGCGGCTGCCGTAAGTACGGGCAAAGTGACGCGCCATACCTTCGCTGATAAACGGATAGCGACGACGCAGGCCAGCGGCGTAATCATCGCGTGAACCGGAGAAATCACCGCCCGGCAATACCGCGTTTTTGGTCCATGCTGGGCCGATGTTCGGGTAGTACTTGGTCAGTTTCTCCAGCGCATGTTCCGCCAGCTTGCGATAGGTGGTCAGCTTGCCGCCGAATACCGACAGCAGCGGTGCCTGGCCGTTGTCGTCATGCACATCCAGCGTGTAATCGCGGGTGATGGCCTGCGGTGAGTCCGATTCGTCATCGCACAGCGGGCGCACGCCCGAGTAAGTCCAGACGATGTCATCTTTGCTCAGCTGTTGTTTGAAATGTCCGTTGAACACCTTCAGCAGGTAGCTGATTTCGTTGTCATCGATCTTCACGTCTTTCGGATCGCCTTTGTACTCCACGTCGGTGGTACCGATGATGGAGAACTCATCCATCCACGGAATGACAAACACGATACGGTTATCTTCGTTCTGCAGGATATACGCCTGCTTTTCGCGATGTACGCGCGGCACCACGATGTGGCTGCCTTTGATCAGACGAATGCCGTACGGCGATTTCAGCTTCAGGCCATCGTCGAAGAACTCTTTTACCCACGGACCGGCCGCATTGACCAGACCTTTAGCGCGCCAGGCGTAGGTTTTGCCGGTATCAATATCTTCGGCTTCTACCATCCACAAACCGGCTTCACGCCAGGCGCGGGTCACGCGAGTGCGGGTGCGAACTTCGCCGCCCTGTTTTTCCACTTCCTGCGCATTGAGAACCACCATGCGCGCATCATCAACCCAGCAGTCAGAATATTCGAATCCGCGCGTGATCTCCGGCTTGAGGGCCGAATCCGCGCCAAAACGCAGGCTTTTGCTGCCCGGCAGCGTGGTGCGTTTGCCGAGGCGATCGTACATAAACAGGCCCATGCGGATCATCCACGCTGGACGCAGATGCGGACGGTGCGGCAGACGGAAGCGCATTGGGAAGGCGATATGCGGCGCCATTTTCAGCAGCACTTCACGTTCTGCTAAGGCTTCGCCTACCAGGCGGAATTCATAGTGCTCAAGGTAGCGCAGGCCGCCGTGAATCAATTTCGAGCTGTTGGAGGAGGTTGCACAGGCCAAATCCCGCGCCTCCAGCATCAGCACCGACAGTCCGCGTCCTGCAGCGTCCACTGCAATGCCGGCTCCGTTAATGCCGCCGCCGATCACGATCAGGTCTTTGGTTTCCACGTCATCTCCTCCGATGTTCGGAATAGTTCTAAAATGTTCGTTTTCGAGCGTAATAATAATCGGAAACCAACATCGACGCCAGCGGTTAACTGAATAAAAACATTTTTGCGTGATATAGCTAACATTCCGACAGGAAAAAAATCACATAACCCTATAAGTTGTCAGGTTATCGCGGCGGCTTCTCAGGTTAAACTAGGCGCTAATTGTGACGAAGTAATGAGAGACACCATGGAAACCTTCGAGTGTATTAATGTCCTGCAGGCGCAAGAGCATCTGGCACAAGGTGCGCAGCTGGTGGATATCCGTGATCCGCAGAGCTTTATGATGGGCCACGCGGCGGGTGCGCAGCATCTGACCAATGACAATCTGGCGGATTTCATTGCCAACGCGAATCAGGCATTGCCGGTGCTGGTGATGTGCTATCACGGCAACAGCAGCAAAGGCGCGGCGCAGTTTTTGCTGGGCCAGGGATTCAGCGCAGCGTACAGCATTGACGGCGGATTTGACGCCTGGCGCGCGGCATTCCCGGCGCAGGTTGCCCTCGGTGACGCCTAAGCCCATCGCATAAGGAAGGAGAGCACCGCATGATGCGCATCACCCAGTTTAACAATCCGCGCATGGCGCAGGCGTTTGTCGACTATATGGCGACACGCGGCGTGACGTTACGCATTGAGCGCGAAAGCCACTTCGTCATCATGTTGGACGATGACAGTAAGTTTGAGATGGTCGAAAACGAACTCGCGCAGTTTGTGCGCGATCCCAACCATCCGCGCTATCAGGCTGCCAGCTGGCATAGCGGCAGCACCGAAAGTGGCTTGCGCTACGAGCGCACCCACATCTGGTCGAGCATTCGCGAACGCGCAGGTCCGCTCACCATGACCCTCATGATCGCCTGCATCGCGGTGTTTATTCTGATGCAGATCGTCGGTGATGATGTGGCGCTGGATTGGCTGGCGTGGCCGGCGGACTCTTCGCAATATTTCCAGGTGTGGCGCTGGTTTAGCCATGCGTTGCTGCACTTCTCGCTGCTGCATATCCTGTTCAACCTGATGTGGTGGTGGTATCTCGGCGGTGCGGTCGAGAAGCGTCTCGGCAGCGGTAAGCTGTTTGTGATTATGCTGATCTCCGCGCTGCTGACCGGCTGGATGCAGGCCAAGTTTAGCGGCGTGCTGTTTGGTGGCTTGTCGGGCGTGGTTTACGCGCTGATGGGTTACTGCTGGCTGCGCGGCGAGCGCGATCCCGAAAGTGGTATTTATCTCGAACGCGGCCTGATTGGCTTCGCGGTCGTCTGGTTGGTGATTGGCTGGTACGGCGCATTTGGCCTGTCGATCGCCAACGCCGCGCACGTCACCGGCTTGCTGGTGGGGTTAGCGATGGCATTTGTTGATACGCGTAAGATCACGCGTCGTTAGCAGCACCAATAAAAGAAGCGGCTACGAGCCGAGGAGAGAGATGTGAAGCAGACGCAACGTCATGACGCCATTATCGATCTGGTCCGGCGTCAGGGATATGTCAGTACCGAAGAGCTGGTGGATCACTTTGAAGTCAGCCCGCAAACCATTCGGCGTGACCTGAACGACCTGGCCGATCAGAACAAAATTATGCGCCATCACGGCGGGGCGGCGCTGCCGTCCAGCTCAGAAAACACCGCATGGCAGGATCGTAAGATGATGTGGTCGGCGGAGAAAGCGCGTATCGCCGAGCGTGTGGCGAGCCAGATCCCTGATGGCGCCACGCTGTTTATTGATATCGGCACCACGCCGGAAGCGGTGGCGCATGCGCTGCTCAATCACAACAATCTGCGCGTCGTCACCAACAACCTCAACGTAGCGATTCTGCTGATGGCGAAACCGGATTTCCGCGTAATTATCGCTGGCGGCGAAGTGCGCACGCGCGATGGCGGCATCATGGGCGAAGCGACGCTGGACTTCATTTCGCAGTTCCGACTCGATTACGGCATTCTCGGTATCAGCGGCATTGATATGGATGGTTCGCTGCTGGAGTTCGATTATCACGAAGTGCGCACCAAACGCGCCATTATCGAAAACTCGCGCTGCGTGATGCTGGTGGTGGATCACTCGAAGTTTGGCCGCAATGCGATGGTCAACCTCGGCAATATGAGCCTGATTGATTACATGTATACCGATCAAAGCCCGCCGGCCAGCGTGCTGAAAGTGATTGAGCAGCACGAAGTTCACCTCGAATTGTGTTGATCGCGTGGTAAACGGTCGCCATGAATGGCGACCGTTCGACACCCAGCGTGCACGATTTTTTTCCTGGTACTGACATTTCCCTGTCGCTTTTTTCTGCGCCCCCAGCTTTACTTATCCATTCACCTCTTGCGCTCGCCCCGGCTTTACCGTTAACGGACTCGAAGGGATTGATATGTCGCAGCAAAAATTCAATAAAACACGTTTCGACGCCGCTCTTACCCGCCAATGGCAACATCTTGGACTCACTTCCGCTCAGCAAATGACACCGCACCAATGGTGGCAAGCGCTGAGCAGCGTGCTGGCAGAAATGCTGGCGACGCAGCCACCTGCGCCACCTAAACAAGGGCAGCGTCACGTCAACTATCTGTCGATGGATTTTCTGCTGGGGCGTTTAACCGGCAACAATCTGCTTAATCTTGGCTGGTACAACGAGGTGCAAGCCGCGCTGGCGGAACATCAGATTGAGCTGAGCGAACTGCTGGAAGAGGAGGTGGATCCGGCGCTCGGCAACGGCGGATTGGGGCGCTTAGCCGCCTGCTATATGGATTCGATGGCGACCGTTGGCCAGGCCGCGATGGGCCACGGTCTCAACTATCAATACGGCCTGTTTCGCCAGAGGTTTGCCGACGGACAGCAGCAGGAAGCGCCGGATGACTGGCAGCGCGATCGCTATCCGTGGTTCCGCCATAACGCCGCGCTGGATGTGCAGGTTGGCCTTGGCGGCAAGGTCAAAGAGAATCACGATGGCAGCATCCTCTGGCGACCTAAAATTCACCTCAAAGGCGAAGCCTGGGATTTGCCGGTGGTGGGTTATCGCAACGGCATCACGCTGCCGCTGCGACTGTGGAAAGCCTGCAGCGCGCAGCCGTTCGATCTCACCGCGTTTAACAACGGCCAATGCCTGCAGGCCGAGCAGCAAGGCATCGAAGCCGACAAGCTGACCAAAGTGCTCTATCCCAATGATAATCATGCCGAAGGTAAGCGACTACGCCTGATGCAGCAGTATTTCCAGTGCGCCTGCGCGGTGGGCGATATTTTGCGGCGCCATCATCTCGCCGGGCGCGCCATTCGCACTTTGCCCGATTTCGAAGTGATCCAGCTTAACGACACGCATCCTACCATCGCCATTCCGGAGATGCTGCGCGTGCTGTTGGACGAGCATCAATTGAGTTGGGACGATGCGTGGCACATCACCAGCCGCACCTTTGCCTACACCAATCACACGCTGATGCCGGAAGCGCTGGAGCGTTGGGATGAGAAGCTGGTGCGTGACCTGCTGCCGCGCCATATGTTGATCATCCGTGAGATTAATCGCCGCCTGAAAAAGGTGGTGAAGCAACAGTGGCCGGATGACAAAGCCACCTGGCACAAGCTGGCGGTGGTGGCTGACGGTCAGGTGCGCATGGCGAATCTGTGCGTGGTGAGCTGTTTCGCCGTCAACGGCGTGGCGGCGCTGCATTCCGAGCTGGTGGTGAAAGATCTGTTCCCGGAATATCACCGGCTGTGGCCGAATAAATTCCATAACGTCACCAACGGCATTACGCCGCGCCGCTGGTTAAAACAATGCAACCCGCTGCTATCGACGCTGATTGATGACAGCTTGCAGGTTGAGTGGGCCAACGATCTTGATGCGCTGGCGTGGCTGGCACCGTTTGCCCGCAAAAAAGCGTTTCGTCAGCAGTTCCGCGACATCAAGCAGCAAAATAAGCAGCGCTTAACGCTCTACATCAAGCGCGTGGCCGGCATTGATATCAATCCGGATGCGCTGTTTGACGTACAGATCAAGCGGCTGCACGAGTACAAACGTCAGCACCTCAGTTTGCTGCATATGCTGCACTGCTATCGCCAGCTGCGCGATAACCCGGATAACCCCGACTTTGTGCCGCGCGTGTTCCTGTTTGGCGCCAAAGCCGCGCCCGGCTATTACCTCGCCAAAAACATCATCTATGCCATCAACAAAGTGGCGGAGGTGATTAACAACGATCCGCGCGTCGGCGATCGCCTCAAAGTGGTGTTTATCCCGGATTACCGCATCACCGCCGCAGAGTTGATGATTCCGGCCGCCGATCTCTCCGAGCAGATTTCTACCGCCGGTTATGAAGCGTCCGGCACCGGCAATATGAAGCTGGCGCTCAATGGTGCGCTCACCATTGGCACGCTGGACGGCGCTAATGTGGAGATTGCCGAAGCGGTGGGCGCGAAGAATATCTTTATCTTCGGCAACAGCGTGGACGAAGTGAAGGCGCTGAAAGCGGGCGGCTACAGCCCGAAAAAGCTGCGCAAACAGAATCCTTATCTGGATGGATTGCTGAAGGAGCTGGAGAAAGGCAAGTTCAGCGACGGCGATAAGCACGCGTTTGATCTGATGCTGCAGAGCCTGACCAAAAATGGCGATCCCTGGCTGGTGCTGGCTGACTTTGATGCCTACATCGCCGCACAGCAGCAGGTGGAAGCGCTGTGGAAGAATCAGAACGCCTGGACGCGCGCGGCGATCCTCAATACCGCTCACACCGGCCGTTTCAGTTCTGACCGCTCGATTCGCGATTACCAGCAGCGGATTTGGCAGACGGCACGATAATCGATATTTCGGTCGCCATGAATGGCGACCCTACAAATTTCGGAGAAGCAATGACGCTTAACAAGCTGGATCAGGCGGCACAGGATGCTGGCATTTCGCTGCGCTTTATTAACGCTCACGGCGAGTCGGAAACTATCAGTGATGAGACAAAACGCGCGCTGCTGGCGGTCATGGAAACGCCCACCGGCAAAGCGCCACCGCTGCCGCCGGTGCAGGTCTTTGCCGCACGCAGCAAACGCCAATTGACGCCACAAGGCAGCGGCACTTTTTCCTGGCAGCTGCAAACCGAACAGGGCAAAAGCTTCAGCGGCGAGGTGCAGGGCGGCGAATTGCTCACGCTGCCGCCGCGTCTGTCACAAGGTTATCACCTGCTCACATTGCGCAAAGGCCGCCAGCAGTGGCAGACGCGCATTATCATCGCGCCGCGACGTTGCTTTATCCCCGAATCCATCGAGCAAGGCGAGAAACTGTGGGGCGCGCTGGTGCAGCTTTACACGTTGCGATCGGATGACAATTGGGGCATCGGTGATTTCGGCGACTTAGCGCACATGCTGGAGAAGGTCGCCGATTATGGCGGTGATTTTGTCGGCCTCAATCCTTTGCATGCGCTTTATCCTGCACAGCCAGAGAATGCCAGTCCTTACAGCCCAAACTCGCGCCGCTGGCTTAACGTGTTGTATATCGACGTTAATCGGCTGGAAGATTTCCAGCGCAGCCAGTCAGCCCAGCGTTGGTGGGCAAGGGCGAAAACACGCCAGGCGCTGGAGCAAGCGCGCGCGGCCGAGTTTGTCGATTACAGCGCAGTGGCCGAACTGAAATTGACCGCGCTGCGCTTTGCCTGGCAGCGCTTTCAGCCTCGCGCCGCTGACGATGCTTCGTTCCAGCAATTTATCGTCGAGGGCGGCGATCATCTGCGTTATCAGGCGGCGTTTGATGGCATTCTTGCCGAGCGCAGCCAGCAACATCCCGATGAATGGGGCTGGGCGCACTGGCCGGAAGGCTGGCGCAATGCCTTGTTGCCGGAGGTGCAGCAATGGTGCGCGCAGCACGAAGATGAGATTCAGTTCTGGAGTTGGTTGCAGTGGGTAGCGCAAGAGCAGTTCGCCATCTGCTGTCAGATCAGCCAGGAACTTGGTATGGAAGTGGGATTATATCGCGACCTGGCGGTCGGCGTGGCGCAGGGTAGCGCGGAAACCTGGCAGGATCCGGAGCTTTACAAGCTTGGTGCATCCGTCGGCGCGCCGCCGGATCGTCTCGGTCCGCAGGGACAAAACTGGAGTTTGCCGCCGCTCGATCCGCATGTGATGCGCGCGCGTGGCTATCAGCCGTTTATCGATCTGCTGCGCGCCAACATGCGCGACTGCGGCGCACTGCGCATCGATCACGTCATGGCGTTGCTGCGTTTGTGGTGGATCCCCTACGGCGAAAGCGCGGATAAAGGCGCTTACGTGGCGTATCCGGTGCACGATCTGCTGGCGATCCTCGCGCTGGAGAGTCAGCGCCATCGCTGCATGGTGATCGGCGAAGATCTCGGTACGGTGCCGAAAGAAATCGTCAGCCTGCTGCGCAACAGCGGCATTTTCTCGTGGAAAGTGTTGTTCTTCGAGCAGCACGGCGATGGCAGTTACCGTCAGCCGCACGAGTATCCCGCGCAGTCGATTGCCAGCGCCAGTACCCATGATTTGCCGACGCTGGCGGGATTCTGGGGATTTAAGGATCTTTCTCTGGGGCACAAACTGGGCTTGTACAAAGAGAGCGTGTTGATTCCCTTGCTGGGACAAAGGGATGAACAAAAACAGGCGCTGTTGGATGCGCTGCATCAGATGAATACGTTGCCTGCGCGCCACAGCAAAGTGGCCAGCCGAGTGTCCTTCACGCCGGTGCTCAATCGCGGCTTCCACCGCTATCTGGCGCAAACAAACAGCGCATTACTGGGGTTGCAACCAGAGGATTGGCTGGCTATGACCTCGCCGGTCAACGTGCCGGGCACGGTAGATGAATATCCGAACTGGCGGCGCAAGTTAAGCGTCACATTAGAAGAGATGTTCAGAGGAAAAGTGCCGGGCTTGCTAACTGCGGTCAATACAGGGCGCAGGAAGCGTTAGAGAACGCGCGGCAGCGTCGGGTCGCTGCCGCGTGCTAAATCAGTAGTACGAGTGTTCGCCGCGCTGGTGCTCGGTCAAATCACGCACGCCTTTCAGCTCAGGGAAGGCTGCCAGCAGCTCTTTCTCGATGCCATCTTTCAGCGTCACGTCGATCATCGAGCAACCGTTGCAGCCACCGCCGAATTGCAGAATGGCGATGCCGTCATCGGTGATTTCCATCAGCGATACGCGACCGCCGTGGCCAGCCAGCTGCGGGTTAATCTGCGCTTGCAGCAGATATTCCACGCGTTCCACCATCGGCGCATCGTCAGAGACTTTACGCATTTTGGCGTTTGGCGCTTTCAGCGTCAGCTGCGAACCGAGGTTGTCGGTAACAAAGTCGATTTCCGCGTCATCGAGGTACGGTGCGCTCAGTTCATCAACATAGGCGGACAGTTTTTCGAACTTAAATTCGGTATCAGTCGCTTCTACTGCATCGGGTGGGCAGTAAGAAACACCGCATTCTGCGGTTGGCGTACCCGGATTAATGACGAATACGCGAATCTGAGTGCCATCTTCTTGTTTGGACAGCAATTTTGAGAAGTGCTCTTGCGCAGCATCAGTAATAACGATCATGGCGATTGCTCAATAGTTGACTAAATTACTTGGTTATAATACGCCCAACACCGACGCTCTACAAGGTACGGCACAGGCAACCAATGTGTACGCTGGCCGCGCCTTGCGCCAGCAGGATGCGGCTAATTTCCGCCACGGTACTTCCGGTCGTCACAACATCGTCGATAAGCAGGATATGGCGTCCGCGCACCGGTATTTCAAGGCGAAAGGCACCGCGCAGATTCTTTTTGCGCGCGCTGGCGCTCAATGAATGCTGGACTGCGCCGTGTCGTACACGCTTGACCCCTTCGCGATAGTCACAGCCCAGCCAGCGAGCCAGCGGTTTTGCCAGCAGCGCCGCCTGATTGTAGCCGCGTTGCCAGGCGCGCCGACGATGCAGCGGTACGCTCAGCACCAAATCTACACGCGGCAGCCGGTAATCACGACGCATTGTTAACAATTTTAACAAAATCAGCCGCGCCAGCATCACTCTGAGTGCGGTTACGCGAGAAAACTTCAGCTGCTGCACCCAATCGCTCAGCGGCGGCAGGTAATCGCTGACGCAGCTTAAGCTCTGCCACGGCGGCGGACGGCGCAGGCAGCGCCCGCACGGTTGCGTTCCGCTGGCCGGTAACCCGCAGCACGGACAGAGTGCCGGCAGGCGCGGAATTTGCTGTACGCAGCGGCTGCACAAACCGTGGCTGGCAATCTGCAGCGGCAGGCGGCATAGCCAACACAGTGCCGGGATTGGTAGCATAGCGACCTCCTTTTCACTTTTCCGGAGTGTAACCGATGAGTTCGCTTTACTGGCACACCGCAGGCACGGGCGATCGCGATCTTGTGCTGCTGCACGGCTGGGGTTTGAATGCCGAAGTGTGGCAAAACATGATTCCGCGACTCAGCCCGCATTTTCGCCTGCATCTGGTGGATCTGCCGGGCTTTGGCCGCAGCCAGGATTTTGGGCCGCTGACCTTAGCGGAAATGGCGCAACAGTTGTTGCCACAGTTACCCGATCGCGCAGTGCTGCTAGGCTGGTCGCTGGGCGGATTAGTTGCTAGCCAGCTGGCGTTAACCCAGCCGCAGCGCGTTGCAGCGCTGATCACAGTCGCCTCATCGCCGTGTTTTACCGCACGTGATCAATGGCCGGGGATTAAGCCCGAAACGCTGCAAAGTTTTCAGCAGCAGCTGAGTACTGATTTCCAGCGCACCGTGGAGCGTTTTTTGGCGCTGCAAACCATGGGCACGGAAAATGCGCGGCAGGATGCACGCCAGCTGAAAGAGGTGGTTTTATCGCAGCCGATGCCGACGGTTGAGGTGCTGGAAGGGGGATTAGAGATTTTGCGTCAGGATGATCTTCGTGTCGCGCTCGACGATCTGCCGCTGCCGTTCCTGCGCATTTACGGCTATCTCGATGGGCTGGTGCCGCGTCGTATCGCAGAAGAACTGGATGCTCGCTGGCCAGATTCATCCTCGGTGGTGTTGGAGAAAGCGGCGCATGCGCCTTTCATTTCTCACCCGGATGAATTTACGCAGCTGATCACGGAGTTTACCGCAGCCACATAAACTGCCACGCAGCCAGCGTCAAAGGCTGGCTGCCATCCAGCTTATCCCCGCTAATCACATCCTGCACAAGCCGCGTCAGCGGTAATTGCGTCGTCACCTCATGACTGCTGAGATTAAACACGCACAGCAAACCCTCTTCGCTGTCCGGCTGATGGCGACGCAGCACCAGCAAGGTATTCTCGCTCTCCAGCAGCGTCATCGGGTTATCGGGATGAAATGCGGATTGTCGGGTACGTAGCTGAATCAGTGCGCTAAGGCGTTCATACACCTGCTGACGTAGCGGATTGCCGCCGCTGATCCACTGCTCCATTTCATGCAGGTCGTATTTCTGACGATTGATGGCGCGGTTGTGACCCGCCGCGCGCACGCCGTCGTTATCGTTGCGCGAGCCGAGAATGCTTTGAATGTAGATCGCCGGTACGCCGGGAAACGACAGCAGAATCGCATGCGCCAATAGAAAGCGACGCAGTCGCGTGTCATCGTCATCGTCTTGCTGATTCAGCGCATCAAAATAGGTGACGTTGATTTCGTATGGGCTGGTGGTGCCATCAGCATTGTTCTTGTACGAGACCAGCGCGCCTTCCAGCGCCAAATCACGCACCAACGCCACAATCTCCACTTCCGACAAAATGCCGCGTGCCGGATTGAGTCCAATACCGTCGTGCGAGGCGAGAAAGTTAAAGAAAGTGGTGGTGCCGCCGCCCAAATCCAGCGTGCTGGCCCACTGACGCAGCGCACATGCCGATCCGGAATGAATGGCGTGCAGCACCAGCGGCGGCAGCGAAAACTGATACACCATTTGCGCTTCATCTTTGCCGTTGCCGAAATAGCTGATGTTGTCTTTATGCGGCACGTTGGTTTCGGTGACGATCACCGTGCCGGGCGCGACTTCATTGGCGATGGCGCGAAACAGCTTCACCAGCTGATGCGTTTTCGGCAGGTGAATGCAGTTAGTGCCCGGCGTTTTCCACATGTAGCCGACCGCGTCGAGCCGCACATAATCCGCGCCTTTGATCAGGTAATCGAGCAGCACATCAACCATGCAAATCAGCACTTCCGGATTGCCAAAGTTGAGGTCGATTTGGTCGGCGCTGAAGGTGGTCCAGATATAGCGCGTTTCGCCGTTGGCCATTGCAAACGGCGTCAGTAGCGGCGAAGTGCGTGGGCGCGTCACCGCGCTGAGATCGGTGGCGGGCGGCATGCTGATAAAGAAATCATCCCAACCGGGATCCAGCGCCAGAAAGTGCTGAAACCAGCGGCTGTGCGCCGACATGTGGTTGCAGACAAAATCGAACATCAGGCGCGTTTCGCTGTGCAGTGCGCTGATGTGCTGCCAGTCGCCGCAGATCGGATTGACCTGGTGATAGTCGATAACCGAGAAGCCATCGTCCGAAGAGTAGGGAAAGAACGGCAACAGATGCACCAGGTTGAAAGTGGATTGCAGATGCTGCTGATAAAAACGCGAGAAGCTGGCGAGGGTTGGCTGTTCGGGTTCACGGAACTGATCGGCGTAAGTGATCAGCACCACATCTTTCTCATCCCAGTGTGCCTTGCGCGGCAGTTTTACCGTATCGCGCGCGGCACGAATGTGCGAAAGCAGACGTTCACGTGCCGCGACCGGAAAGCTGCCGTGATAAATCTCATCGATTAAGGCGTTGATAATATCCATTGGATCGCAGGGCCACGCGGCAGGTCATTTTTTCAAAGCGTAGATGGACGAGCAGATTTATCAAGGCGGTATGCGCGCGGAGACGGGATGTCTCCGCGCGTGTTTAAGGCAGGAACTTAACGCTTTTTGAAGGCGGCGGCGAGCGCATCACCCATGGCGCTGTTGCCCGCCGGAGCGCTGGCCGGTTTGCCACGGCCTTTGTTATTGGCCGCCGGACGCGTGTTCTCTTTACTGGCATTGCGGCTGCCGCGCGCATTGCTTTCACCGGGCTGCTCATCCAGACGCATGGTGAGCGCAATACGCTTACGCTGCATATCCACTTCCATCACCTTCACTTTGACGATATCGCCCGCCTTCACCACCTGATGCGGATCTTCAACGAACTTGTCGGAAAGGGAAGAGATGTGCACCAAACCATCCTGATGCACGCCGATATCGACGAAAGCACCGAAGTTGGTGACGTTGGTGACGGCGCCTTCCAGCACCATGCCCGGCAGCAGATCGTTAAGCGTTTCCACGCCTTCAGCAAATTGCGCGGTTTTGAACTCCGGACGCGGATCGCGGCCTGGTTTTTCCAGCTCTTTGATGATGTCTGTGACCGTTGGCAGGCCGAAGCGCTCATCGGTGAAGTCGCGTGCATTGAGATCGCGCAGACCGCCTGGATTGCCCATCAACTCATTCAGCGCCTGCTCGGTGGCGGCCAGAATGCGCTCGACCAGCGGATAGGCTTCCGGGTGCACGGTTGAGGCATCCAGCGGGTTGTCGCCGTGGTTGATACGCAGGAAGCCCGCGCACTGCTCAAAGGCTTTCGGCCCGAGGCGGCTCACCTTCAGCAGCTGCTGACGGTTCTGGAAGCGGCCATTTTCATCGCGCCAGCTGACAATATTCTGCGCCATCATGCGGGTTAAACCGGCCACGCGGGTGAGCAGCGCCACAGATGCGGTGTTGAGATCGACACCGACGGCGTTCACGCAGTCTTCCACCACCGCATCCAGCTTCTTCGCCAGCTGGCTTTGGCTGACGTCGTGCTGATATTGGCCTACACCGATCGATTTCGGATCGATCTTCACCAGCTCGGCGAGCGGGTCCTGCAGGCGACGTGCGATGGAAACCGCGCCACGAATCGACACGTCGAGATCCGGGAACTCCAGCGCCGCCAGCTCAGATGCGGAATAGACCGATGCACCGGCTTCACTGACAATCACTTTCTGCGCGTTGATTTGCGGGAACTGCTTCTGCACGTCGAGGAAGAAACGCTCGGTCTCGCGCGAGGCGGTGCCGTTACCAATCGCCACCAGTTCAACCTGATGTTTCGCGCACAGCGCGGCCACGGCCGTCGCCGCTTTCGCCGCCTGGCCAGTATGCGGGTAAATAGTATCGGTCGCGACCAGCTTGCCGGTGGCATCCACCACCGCAACTTTCACACCGGTACGCAAGCCCGGATCGAGGCCCATGGTGGCGCGCATGCCGGCAGGCGCGGCCATCAGCAGATCGTGCAAGTTACGGGCAAACACGTTGATGGCTTCATCTTCGGCGCGTTCACGAATAGTGCCCATCAATTCGGTTTCGAGGTGCAGCAGCACTTTGATGCGCCATGTCCAGCTCACCACCGCTTTACGCCAGCTATCCGCCGGTGCGTTATTCAGGCGCAGCTTGAGGTGTTCGGCAATCAGCGTTTCGCCATAGCTTTCACGCGGGGCTTCGTCGAACTGCGGATCGGCATTCAGCGACAGCTGCAGCACGCCTTCGTTGCGGCCACGGAACATAGCCAGCGCACGGTGCGACGGGACGCCGCTCAGCGCTTCGTGGTGATCGAAGTAGTCGCGGAATTTCGCGCCTTCTTCCTCTTTACCTTCCACCACGCGTGCTACCACATGCGCGTTCTTCCACAGATATTCACGCACTTTCGCCAGCAGCGTGGCGTCTTCGGCAAAGCGCTCCATCAGGATATAGCGCGCGCCATCCAGCGCAGCGCGCACGTCGGCGACACCTTTGTCGGCATCAACGTAGCTGGCGGCCAGCTGCTCCGGATCCTGCGATGGATCCTGCCACAGCGTGTCGGCCAGCGGTTCCAGACCGGCTTCAATGGCGATCTGTCCGCGCGTACGGCGCTTCTGTTTGTACGGCAGGTAAAGGTCTTCCAGCTCGGTTTTATTCAGCGTGCTGTTGATGGCGGTGGCGAGTTCAGGCGTGAGTTTGCCCTGTTCGTCGATGGATTTCAGAATCGACTGGCGACGATCGTCCAGCTCGCGCAGATAACTCAGACGGCTCTCCAGCAAACGCAGCTGGGTGTCATCGAGTCCGCCGGTCACTTCCTTACGATAACGTGCGATAAACGGCACGGTGTTCCCTTCATCAAGTAAGCGAACGGCAGCATCAACCTGGTCGGCGCGTGCCTTCAGCTCGCCTGCGATAATCTGGCTCAGTGAATCTTTCATCATCATTAACAATGCTTACACAGGGTTGGAAATAGCGGACAGTTATACGGAATGAGGCCGAAAATTGCCAGCCGGTGGCCCGTGAATCCGTCTTTTTCTGAATGCAGCGCGCGCAATCTTGCTGATGGTCAATCGGTCGCTTATTGTTAGCCTCTTTGCTGCGAAGAACCGCCGTCACCACGAGTTGAAGTCATGAAAACCCAACTGATTACCCGCGAAGGCTATAACAAGCTGCGTGCCGAACACGACCATTTGTGGAATGAAAAGCGTCCGGAAGTGACCAAAATCGTCTCATGGGCGGCCAGCCTCGGCGATCGCTCCGAAAACGCCGATTACACCTACAACAAGCGTCTGCTGCGCCAGATCGATCGCCGGGTGCGCTATCTGCGCAAATGCCTCGCCGATCTGAAAATTGTGGATTACGCGCCGCAGCAGGAGGGCAAAGTGTTTTTCGGTGCCTGGGTGCAAGTGGAGAATGAGCAGGGCGATGTGAAGCGCTTCCGCATTGTTGGCCCGGATGAAATTTATGGCGAGACGATGAAAGAGTACATCTCAATTGATTCGCCGATGGCGCGCGCGCTGATCAAGAAAGAAGTGGATGACGAAGTGGTGGTCAACACGCCGGAAGGGCAGAAGTTGTGGTTCGTTAACAGCATTGAATATGTGAAAGAGACGCCATAGCGGGGCGTTATGAATGGTCTGCTAAGGGTGAAGCGGTCGCCACGAATGGCGACCCTGCGATTGACATTATTTACCGGCTTGGGTTGCGGTGGTGGTTGAGGTGCCGCTGCCGCCTTTATCGCCGCCGCCCATGGTCGCCAGCGCCACGCCGAGCAGTGCGCCCACGGCGCCAACACCGATCGCGTCTGAGTTACCTTTCGCCGTGGTGGATGCTTGCGCGCCAGCTGCTTCGCCTGCACTGGTCGCCGCCTGAACCTGGGTGAAGCTGGTCAGTACCAGTGCGCCCAGCAGAATTAGGTTTTTTTTCATTTTTCTCTCTCCACATGAACTCAATAGCCGCAGTGTCAGAGATCGCGTGGTGAGAAGAAAGGGCTGTTTATTGCCTGATTTATCAGCCTTTATTTAATGCTGGTCTTGTTTGTTTTCGTCGTGGAATTGTTCCGAGAGCAGTTGCGGGGCCGAAAGCGAAATCACGGAATTTTATGCTGTCCTCCGCACACTGAAAGCGTATTCCACACCATCACCTTAAGCCAAATCGCCCTGAGCGCTTCTCTGGCGGCGGGATTTTTTGTCATGAACCAGTAACAGAAAGAAAATACGCCAAATTTTCAGATAAGCGCTAAGCGGCTTGAAAGCACAGATAAAAAACGCGAAGCGAAGCGCATTTCAGGGCTAAAAATAAATATAAGCTGCTGTTTAATATGCTTTGTAACAATTTCGGCTAGAATATAAACCATTAATGACTGTCACACTGAGGCCTCTTTTTTTAACAATATTGGCTCAGGCAATGGCGCCTTTGGGAGTTGAACATGCAAGAGAACTACAAAATTCTGGTCGTCGATGATGATATGCGTTTGCGTGCGTTGCTGGAGCGCTATCTCACCGAGCAGGGCTTTCAGGTGCGTAGCGTTGCCAACGCCGAGCAAATGGATCGACTGTTAACCCGCGAATCCTTCCACTTGATGGTGCTTGATTTGATGTTGCCGGGCGAAGATGGTTTGTCTATCTGCCGCCGTTTGCGCAGTCAAAGCAACCCGATGCCGATTATCATGGTCACCGCGAAAGGCGAGGAAGTGGATCGTATCGTCGGTCTGGAAATCGGCGCGGATGACTACATTCCAAAACCGTTTAACCCGCGCGAGCTGCTAGCGCGTATTCGTGCCGTATTGCGTCGTCAGGCCAATGAGCTGCCAGGCGCGCCATCGCAGGAAGAAGCGGTTATCGCTTTCGGTAAGTTCAAGCTGAACCTCGGCACCCGCGAGATGTTCCGTGAAGATGAGCCAATGCCGCTGACCAGCGGTGAGTTTGCCGTGCTGAAAGCGCTGGTCAGCCATCCGCGTGAGCCGTTATCGCGCGATAAGCTGATGAACCTGGCACGTGGTCGTGAATACAGCGCCATGGAACGCTCCATCGACGTACAGATTTCGCGTCTGCGCCGCATGGTGGAAGAAGACCCGGCGCATCCACGTTACATTCAGACCGTTTGGGGTCTTGGCTACGTATTCGTTCCGGACGGCAGCAAAGCATGAGGCGATTGCGCTTCTCACCCCGCAGTTCGTTTGCCCGCACCTTGTTATTGATTGTTACCTTGCTGTTCGTCAGCCTGGTAACAACCTATTTGGTGGTGCTCAATTTCGCCATTCTTCCCAGCTTGCAGCAGTTCAATAAGGTCCTCGCGTACGAAGTGCGTATGTTGATGACCGATCGGCTGCAGCTGGAAGATGGAACGCAGTTGGAAGTGCCGCCGGCCTTCCGACGCGAAATTTATCGTGAGCTGGGCATCTCGTTGTATACCAACGCGGCGGCGGAAGAGAGCGGTTTGCGCTGGGCGCAACATTACGAATTTCTCAGTGAGCAGATGGGCCAGCAGCTGGGCGGTCCCACCGATGTCCGTGTCGAGGTGAATAAAAACTCGCCGGTGGTGTGGCTGAAAACCTGGCTGTCGCCAGATATCTGGGTGCGCGTGCCGCTCACCGAAATCCATCAGGGCGACTTCTCACCGCTGTTCCGCTACACGCTGGCGATTATGCTGCTGGCGATTGGCGGCGCCTGGCTGTTTATCCGTATTCAGAACCGACCCTTGGTGGATCTGGAGCATGCGGCGTTACAGGTTGGTAAAGGCATTATTCCGCCGCCGCTACGTGAATATGGCGCGTCGGAAGTGCGTTCGGTGACGCGGGCGTTTAACCAGATGGCGGCCGGTGTGAAGCAGTTGGCTGACGATCGTACCTTGCTGATGGCGGGGGTCAGCCATGACTTGCGTACGCCGTTAACGCGTATTCGTCTCGCTACTGAGATGATGGGCGAGCAGGATGGTTATCTGGCGGAGTCGATCAACAAAGATATCGAAGAGTGCAACGCGATCATCGAGCAGTTCATCGATTATCTGCGCACCGGTCAGGAGATGCAGACCGAACGCGCCGACCTGAACAGCGTGCTGGGCGAAGTGGTGGCGGCAGAGAGCGGCTACGAGCGTGAAATTGAGAACGCGGTGATGTCCGAGGAGTTGATGCTGGATATCAACCCGCTATCCATCAAGCGCGCGCTGGCGAATCTGGTGGTCAACGCAGCGCGTTACGGCAACGGATGGATTAAGGTCAGCAGCGGCAAGGAGCTGAACCGCGCGTGGTTCCAGGTGGAAGATGATGGTCCGGGCATCAAGCCGGATCAGCTTCAACATCTGTTCCAGCCGTTTGTGCGCGGCGACAGCGCGCGCAGCACCAGCGGCACCGGCCTCGGTTTAGCGATTGTGCAGCGTATTATCGATGCGCATGAAGGTTCACTGGAGATTGGTGATAGCGATCGCGGCGGATTACGGATTCGTGCCTGGTTGCCGATTCCGGAAGGTAATAGCAGTACGGCGGTGGTGAGTATTAATCATAGTGCGTGATACCCGGCGGGCATTTATGCCCACCGGGTTTTCACATTACAACTGCGGACCCGCCTGAACTAGCGCTTTACCCGCATCGTTATCGGTATACTTCTCAAAGTTCATAATAAAGCGCTGCGCCAGATCCTGCGCGGCATGCTGCCAGGCCGCTTCTGTCGGCCAGCTGCGGCGCGGATCGAGAATCGCGCTATCCACCTGCGGCAGAACTTTAGGCATCTGCAGGTTGAACACCGGCAAGGTTTCAGTCTCAACCTCATCCAGCTCACCGGCCAGAATCGCGTTGATGATGGCGCGCGTGTCTTTCAACGAAATGCGCTTGCCGCTGCCGTTCCAGCCGGTATTCACCAGATACGCCTGCGCACCTGCCGCTTCCATCCGCTTCACCAGCACGTCGGAATATTGCGTGGGGTGCAGCGTCAGGAACGCCGCGCCGAAACAGGCGGAGAAGGTGGGCGTTGGCTGCGTAACGCCGCGCTCGGTACCGGCCAGTTTGGCGGTAAAGCCAGACAGGAAGTGATATTGCGTCTGTTCCGGCGTTAAGCGTGAAACCGGCGGCAGTACGCCAAAGGCATCAGCGGTGAGGAAAATCACCCGCTTCGCATGGCCCGCTTTGGACACCGGCTGCACGATGTTTTCGATATGCTCAATCGGATACGAGACGCGGGTGTTCTCGGTCTTGCTGCCGTCCGCATAATCCACGCTGCCATCAGCGCGCACCACCACGTTTTCCAGCAGCGCATCGCGACGAATCGCGCGGTAGATTTCCGGCTCCGCCTGCTCAGACAAGTTGATGGTTTTGGCGTAGCAGCCACCTTCAAAGTTGAACACGCCATCGTCATCCCAGCCGTGTTCGTCATCGCCAATCAGCTGGCGATCCGGATCGGTGGACAAAGTGGTTTTGCCGGTGCCGGACAGGCCGAAGAACACCGCTACATCGCCCGCTTTACCGACGTTAGCCGAACAGTGCATCGAAGCGATGCCTTTCAGCGGCAGCAGGTAGTTCATGATGGCGAACAGACCTTTCTTCATCTCGCCGCCGTACCAGGTGCCGCCAATCAGCTGCATGCGCTCGGTCAGGTTGAAGGCGACGAAGTTCTCGGAGTGCAGACCTTGCGCCTGCCAGTCTGGATTGGTGCACTGCGCGGCGTTCATCACCACGAAATCCGGTTTGAAGTCAGCCAATTCGGCTTCGCTCGGGCGGATAAACATGTTTTTAACGAAGTGCGCCTGCCAGGCCACTTCCATCACGAAGCGCACGCTGAGGCGCGTGTCGGGATTGGCACCGCAGAACGCATCGATCACAAACAGACGTTTGCCGGAAAGCTGCTGGGTGCAGCGATCTTTCAACGCCTGCCAGGTTTCCTGTGACAGCGGCTGGTTATCATTCTTGCCGTTGCCGACATCGTTCCACCACAGCGTGTGGCGCGTGGTGTCGTCCCGAACGATGTACTTATCTTTTGGCGAGCGACCCGTGAAGATGCCGGTATCCACGGCAATAGCACCGCTCTGCGTCAGAATGCCTCGCGCATAACCTTCCAGCTCTGGGCGAGTTTCTTCCTGAAACAGGGTGTCGAAATCAGGGTTATACACCACTTCGGTGGTGCCGCTGATGCCCATAGAGGCGAGGTCTTGCGATGTCAGGCCGTTAACGCGCATGTGACTGCTCCTTTAATCGGTATCTGTTACTGCATATTTTTTATGGGGTGATTCTGCTGCCTGCCTGCATAGCCACGCAGGGCAGATCGCGCGCAGTGTACTCTTCTGAGCACGGCGGAAAAGAGAAGATAGTCAGAAATGCGAGCTGGAACGTGACAAGTAGAGAAATCTGCCACTTATGAAACTAAAGTCAGCGTTATTTAGCTAATAACCGTGATAAATGATAGGGATACGTTCAGCAGGAAAGCGGGCGGATGAACCGCCCGGCAGATAATTAATGCACTTGATCGCTGTTGTTGGTTGGCGCGTTGCGAAGGGCGGCAATATCCACCGCATCGAACACGTAATGCGAATTGCAATAGTCGCAATTCATGTCGATTTCGCCATCCTCTTCGAGGATTTCGTTTACTTCTTCCACTGGTAGCGTGCTCAGCACTTCGCCACAGCGCTCGCGTGAACAGGTGCACTTAAAGCTCACCGGCGTTGGGTCAAACACCGTGGCTTCTTCCTGATGGTACAGACGCCACAATACGTCGGTGGCGGGCAATTCGATTAACTCTTCGCTCTTCACGGTTTCGGTCAGCGTAGCGAGGTGATTGAAATCATCAAGGCTCGGCTCTTGCGCTGGCAGCACCTGCAGCAGAATACCGGCTGCGCCTTTGTCGCTGGTGCGAATAAACAGGCGCGTTGGCAGCTGCTCAGAACGCATGAAGTAATCTTCCAGACAACCCGCCAGCGTATCCGCTTCCAGGCCAACCACGCCTTGATAGCGCTCGCCTTTCTCTGGCGAGATGGTGATCACCAGATAGCCGTTGCCGACCATCTCTTTCAGGCTGCTGCCCGGTGCGATCTCCGCGTCTTCTTGCACGCGCGCCACGCCACGCAACTCCTGACGGTTATTACCGTTGATCACCGCCAGCGTCAGCGGACCGTCGCCCTGCAGCTGCACCGTGATATCACCGTCAAACTTCAGCGTTGCCGTCAGCAGGCTGGTGGCCACCAGCAGCTCGCCCAGCAAAGTTTTTACCGGCTCAACGTAGTCGTGATTTTCGACGATTTCACGCCAGGTTTCGGTCACATTTACCAGCTGGCCGCGCACGGCGACGTTTTCGAACAGGTAACGGTGCAGTTGATCGTTTGTAGACATAGTGTTTCTCTCGTTGGGGCGCGTTATTTATCGCCCGACAATTTAAATTTCATCAGATCGCGGCGCTCTTTTTTATCCGGGCGGCGATCGGGGTGCGGCATAGTTAAGGAATTCATCTTGCGCGCCAGTGCGGTTTTCTCACGCTTGTCGATGCTGGCGGCGGTTTCGGCATACAGCGCTTGCGCTTCACTTGCGGGACGACGTTGATCGGTCACTGCGGTGATCACCACCGTGCGCTCATCGTTGCCCTGACGCAGCGTTAATTCGGCATTCAGCTCCACCAGTTTGCTTGGCTTGCTGCGCTGGCCGTTGTAGTGCACTTTGCCGCCTTCAATCATTTCTCGGGCGATGGCACGCGTTTTATAGAACCGAGCGGCCCACAGCCATTTATCGAGGCGCACGCCTTCGCTCACTTTCTCTTTCATGGTATTGCGGCTCCTGCTTTAACGCAGCGTCTCACACAATTGACGATAATCACGTACCGCCGGATGACGCTGGAAAGATTGATCGGGCCGACCGGAATCCGGATTGCTGACGCCTAAGCACCAGCGAATGCCCCAACTTGTCGCTGCATCCAGAATCGCTTCGCTGTCATCAATGAATAGCGTGCGCGCGCTGTCAAACGCAGTATGTTGCTGAACGGCCTGCCAGAGACGCGGATCCTCTTTCGGATATCCAAAGGTATGGGTGGAAAGTAATAAATCAAGGTGGGCAGCCAATCCGGTCTGCGCCAGTTTCACATCCAGATTGTAGGGATGCGCATTGGTCAGCAGAATGGTGCGTTTACCTGCGGCACGCAGCGCCTGCAACAGCGGCAGCGTATCTTCACGCATCGCCGCACGGTGGCGCTTTTCCCACGTCATGGCGCGAATATCCAGCGCCAGCTCCTGCGACCAGTAATCAAGACAATACCAGTTTAGCGTATGCACCACGGCCTGATACTTCTGCTCAATCAGCTGATGCGCTTCGCCCAGCGTGATGGCGCGTTCGCGGCTCAGGGTTTCCGGCACGTGTTCCAGCCAGAAGTGGCGGTCGAAAGCGAGATCGAGCAAGGTGCCGTCCATATCCAGCAGCACGGTATCAATCTCTGACCAGTTAAGCGTAACCTGCATTTTCTTTCTCGCCGCAAAAAAGTGGGCGACAGGGTAGCACAGAAGGGAAGGGCTCAGAACAGCGAGCGCACGCTCTGCATAGTGTTCAGATTGTGGTTGAAGCACTTGTCGTAATACTGCTGAATTTCCGCCATGCGCAGGCGATTACGATGAATACGACGCAGCGCCAGCAAGCCGTTGATCACCGCGCTGGCAATCAGCACCAGCATCAACAGCGCGGTACCCAAATAGCGCCACTGCGCCATGGCATCCGGCTCGTTATGCAGCGCGATATGGCGTGTGCCGTTGGCATCGGTAGTAATGCTGGTGATGATACCGCTGGCGGCGAACGGCGTGTGCAGCAGCATGCCGGACATGCGTTGCAGTTCGCGCCATTGTGAAGGTGCATCAAGATCAAACAGCGCGACCGACGGTTGCGGCTGCGTCACCATCTGACGACCTTCATCACTGACAATCAGGAAGCCACCCGGCGGCGGGCTGTTAAGGTTTTCCGCCGCGCGACGCGTTTCACGCGCGAAGAAGCTGGACGTGGCGGTGTTCACCAGATTTTCCAGCGCTTCGGCACTCACCGGACGCAGCAGCACGTTCATGCCATTCAGCTTGCCGGAATCCGCGCGGTGAATCAGTGAATCCCAATCTTTGGCGTTGCCGAGATTCACCAGCGCATTTTTCAGGCGTACACAATCCTGCTGCTGGCTGCACAAATCCTGGGTTTTCAGCACCAAATCGGAGAAGTCATCCAGCAGAATCATGCCGGATTTTTGAATCGCCGAGGCCAGCTGCGGGTTGAGTTTGGGATCGGTATTAGTTTCCGGATGCAGCTGGCGCGTGGTGGTGTCGAGCAGCGCCGAGGCTTTATCGATGATGTCCGATTGCGGCTGTGGCAGCGGCGCGGCGTTATTCCAGTAAATCGCCGAGCAGTCGAACGGCATGTAAGCGTAGCTGCGATTACTTTGATAATTGCCCGGTACCGAACACATGCCGGTGCCAGCCACTTTCAGGCTGTCGCCGATGTGCAGCGGCAGCGCATTCAGCTTATCCACGCTATTCACTTCGATGCTCTCGGTGCCTTTGACCCACGCAAGGCTGAGTTTGATCGGCATGCTGAGAGGAATCCAGGTGAACAGCATCACCAGCACCAGCAGCGAACCGCATGCCAGCACCAGATTTTTACGCCAGCGCTGCACCGGGAAGTTACGTACTTCGTCCTGCAACGACAGGAAACGACCCTGACGCACCACCTGACGATTGAGATACATCTCGACGTCGGTGGTCTGGCCTAAATCGTGTGCGACATATGGCTGCCAGTGTGCGGGATAGATTAAATCGATAATACCCAGCGAGATGTTGCTCTGCTCCTGATTGGATTCACCAAACAGGCCCCAGCGCTTAGGCGCACCGCGCAGGCAATGCACATCGCGCAAACCTTTGGCGCCAGGGAGGCGATAGAGGAACCACAGGCTGACGGCGATCATCAGGCAGCCGAGCAGGGCAATCCAGCCCATCAGGCTGCCGGGCAACACCAGACTCAGGAAGAACAGCAGGAACGCGAAACAGATGACCACCGCTTCACGCGTGCCGTCGGCGCGTGACAGTTGATACTCTTCCGCGGTCTCTTTGCGTACCTGCAGCAGCTCAACGTTTTCGCTCTCTTCTTTGCGAATCGACGCGTTAGTGGATATCGGACGCACCAGCGGCGGCAGCGCCGGTTGTTCCACGGCGTAATTCACCAGCGAATGGCCGTTGAGTGAAATCACCAGCGGCAGCGTTTGCGTGCGGATCAGCTCTACGTAGTTCTCTTCGGCGATGTACTGTTCCCATAGCGGCGGCAGATGCACTTCGACTTCATCGAGGTAGTAGCGCCATTTCTGCGGATCGTCGGTAGAGAGGCCGTAGCGGGTGATGGAGCGGGTGACAGGATAAACATTGTTGCTTTGCGCGGTGAGCGTCAGCGCTTCAGGTTCGCGCGACTTCTTTGCCGAGCGTGCGCTGCTGTGTTGCTGCTGTTTGGCGATGAGCGCGATGTACTTTTCAACGGCAGTACGTTCTTCGTCGGTGAGCTTGCGATTAGGCGGACTGATAAACGGCAGCGGTTTCGCCAACGGCGGACGATGCCGCATAGCGTACCAATAGCCGATACCTGCTAAGAGGGAACAGGCGAGCATGACAGCCAGAATGACAATATAAGTGCTCATGCTTTGCTCAATCCAGCCAAAAAACTGCCTTCACGTTAACGATTTACTCCCGGTGAATCCATCAATACAAGTCAATTTTGGCGAGCAGATGTCATTCTGACAAGGGAAAAGTCAGATAAAATAACGCGCAAAATCATTTAATTATAGTTTGTTAGATTATTCCTCAACGGGATGTTAACCAGACATGACTCAATTAAATATCGGTATTTTCTGAATTTAACAATACACCGTTGACTTATTGTGAATTTTTAACTGCATAGATAACAAGAAGTTGTTAGCAGCCGTAAGTGAATATGTGTCACCATAGTTTACTTACGCTGCGTGTCGCACAATAGTTCTGGCTTCGGTATGCTGGCGTCATCACGTTTCACAGGGTTGTGCTAAGTTTGAGGCTGATATGAAAACCCCAATGAAAAAACCTGACATCCTCAATGTGGCAGCGGTGGCCCGCTCCCGCCTGTTCACTATCGAAGCGGTCGATCTCGCTTTCAGCAACGGCGCGCGCCGCGTCTATGAACGCATGAAACCTTCCGATCGTGAAGCGGTGATGATTGTGCCGATTATTGGCAATGACGTGATCCTGATTCAGGAGTACGCCGTCGGTCTGGAAAGTTACGAACTGGGCTTTCCAAAAGGGCTGATCGATCCTGGCGAAAGCGCCTTTGAAGCGGCCGATCGCGAACTGAAAGAAGAAGCGGGATTTGGTGCCACCAAACTGGAAGCGCTGGGCAAGCTGACCATGGCGCCCTCATATTTCTCCAGCAAGATGAACATTGTGGTGGCGGAAGGGTTGTACGAAGAGAAGCTGGAAGGTGATGAGCCGGAGCCGCTGATCGTCCATCGTTGGCCGCTGAATAATCTGCTGGCGCTGCTGGATGAACCGGACTTCCGCGAAGCGCGTAACGTCAGTGCGCTGTTTATGGTGCGCGAGTGGCTGGTGAAGCAGGGCCGTTTAAGCTACTAAATTTCATCATGCTATAAAAAAGAAAGCCGGCAAATTTGCCGGCTTTTTTGATCAGAACAGTTCGTGGCTTTGGCCGTTGTCCATGATGGTGGTGCCCACATCATGCACCGAATACTCCGTCGGCTGCGTGCCGTTGATGAAGTACTCCTGACGCGAGTTGCCGCCATTGGCCAACTTGCCGGTGCCGCGATCGATGTTAACGGTGACCACGCCATCTGGCGGTGTCAGCGGCTGCACCGGCACGCCTTCCAGCGCGGATTTCATATAGTCATCCCATGCTGGCTGCGCACTCTTCGCGCCGCCCTCGTAACCGGAGATCTGATCCGGAATCGCGCCTGACATGGTTGAGCGACCCAGCGCGCGTGAATCATCGAAACCAATCCACACTGATGTCACCACGCCCGGACCGTAACCGGAGAACCACGCATCTTTTGAGCTGTTGGTGGTACCGGTTTTGCCGCCGATATCATTACGCTTCAGGTCACGACCGGCACGCCAGCCCGTCCCCATCCAGCCCGGCTCGCCGAAGATGTTGGTGTTCAGCGCGCTCTTGATCAGGAATGACAGCGGCGTGTTGATCACGTGCGGGGCATACTGCTGCTCGCCACCCGGCTGCGGTTGGGCAGGAACTTGCTCCAGCTCCGGCTGCGGCACGGTTTGGTTCTGCGATTGATCGGAAGTCGCGACATTCTCGACGCTCTCTTCGTTCAGCGCGACCGACTTTTTGGTATCGCCATAGATTACCGGCAAGTTGCACTGCGGACAGGCAATTTTCGGTTTCTCTTCAAAGATCACGCCGCCTTGTTCGTTCTCAATCTTAGTGATGAAGTACGGATCAACCAGGAAGCCGCCGTTCGCCATCACCGCGTAGCCGCGAACCACCTGCATTGGGGTAAAGGACGCCGCGCCTAAGGCTAACGATTCGGTATGCACGATGTTCTGCGCCGGGAAGCCGAAACGCTGCAGATATTCCGCCGCATAATCCACACCCATCGCACGCATCGCACGCACCATCACCACGTTTTTCGACTCGCCTAAGCCCTGACGCAAACGGATTGGGCCCGCATAAGTAGGCGGTGAGTTCTTCGGACGCCAGTCGGCACCTGCACCGGCATCCCAGCGCGAAATCGGTACGTCGTTGAGAATCGATGCCAGCGTTAAACCGCGATCCATTGCTGCGGTATACAGGAATGGCTTGATGTTGGAGCCCACCTGGCGCAATGCCTGGGTCGCGCGGTTAAACATGCTTTGGTTAAAGTCGAAACCGCCGACCAGTGCGCGCACCGCACCATCTTCTGGGTTGAGTGACACCAGCGCGGAGTTCACCGCCGGAACCTGGCCGAGCCACCAGTCGTCATTCACTTTGCGCACCCAAATCTGCTGACCGGCTTGCAACACCTGCGTCACGCTGCGCGGCGTTGGGCCTTGCAGCGTGTCAGATTTGTAAGCACGCGCCCAGCGTACGCCCGCCATATTCAGCGTGACGCTGCTGCCATCTTTCAGCATTGCTGTGGCTTGATCGGCGCTGGCGCTGGTGATCACCGCAGCATTCAGCGGTCCGTAAGTCGGCAGATTTTTTAGCGCGTTCTGGATGCGGGTTTGATCCCAGCTCGCTTCGCCCACTTTCCACAGCACATTGGTCGGGCCGCGATAGCCGTGGCGCATGTCGTACGCCATCACATTGTTTCGCACCGCCTGCTGTGCCGCTTCCTGCAGATGACGAGTGACGGTGGTGTAAACCTTATAGCCATCTTCATAAGCGCGGTCGCCGTAACGCTTCACCATCTCCTGACGCACCATTTCACTTAAGTAAGGTGCAGAGAAGGCGATTTCCGGACCGTGATAGCTGGCCGCCAGCGGCGTGTTGCGCGCGTCGTCATATTGCTGTTGCGTGATGTAGTTTTGATCCAGCATACGGGCCAGCACCACATTGCGACGCGCCAGCGCACGCGTATGAGAATAGAGCGGGTTGAAGGTCGAAGGGGCTTTCGGCAATCCTGCAATCATCGCCATTTCACTCAGCGACAGTTGATCAATAGGTTTACCAAAATAGACCTGCGCCGCCGCGCCCACGCCGTACGCGCGATAGCCGAGATAAATCTTGTTGAGATAGAGCTCAAGAATTTCATCTTTGCTCAGCAGCTGTTCGATACGGATCGCGAGGAACGCTTCCTTAATCTTACGCATCAAAGTGCGTTCCGGGCTGAGGAAGAAGTTACGCGCCAACTGCTGAGTAATGGTACTGGCGCCCTGCGAGGCGTGACCGGACATCAGCGCAATGCTGGCTGCACGGAAAATCCCCACTGGGTCGACACCGTGATGCTCGTAGAAACGGCTATCTTCGGTGGCAATAAACGCTTTGATTAACTCAGGCGGCATCTGTTTCAGAGTCAGCGGGACACGGCGCTTCTCACCGTATTGGGCGATCAGATCGCCATCCGCGCTGTAAACCTGCATAGGAGTTTGCAGGCGCACATCTTTCAATGTGTTCACATCAGGCAGCTGCGGCTCTATGTATTTGTACAAACCATAAACCGTGCCGGCTCCCAGCAAAATGCAACACACTGCAAGGATCAATAAATACTTTACGAACTTCACCTGAGAATTCCCATCTGTTGTCGTTTGAGCAGTTTATAAGCAACCGCGCGGTAGTATAAAGACAAGCCTGACGCTTTGATATACCCGCCATAATTGAAGTTGGCCGGGTATTGGAGCTCATTACCTTCAATGATAAGGAGATCATGCGTATGGCTTTTCAGCGCTGGCAAATTGGACTGGACATCCAAAACGGGCAACTGTGCGCCCTTGGCATCGAACGTCGACGTCATGGTTGGCAGTTGCGACACTGGTGGCAACAAACGCTGCCGCAAGATACGTTAAGAAACGGCGTGCTGCAAACCACGCCTGCGTTACTGGATATGTTAGGGCGCTGGCAGCGCCATCTGCCGAAACGCTATTCACTGCGCGTTGGCCTGCCGCCGCAGTTGGTATTGCAACGTACTTTGCCCATGCCGGAAACCTCGCTGCGTGAACCCGCGCTAGGGCGCTATGTAGCGGCTTCCGCACAGCGCCTGTTTCCCGTCGAGCCTGCTTCGCTGTCGCTGGATTATCGCTCGCCGGGCAAGGATGCTTCGCTGTGCGTCACCGCCGCGCGGCGCGAGGTGATTGCGCAATGGCTGACGCCGCTCAAGCATGCCGGTCTGCGCCCGGACGTGTTCGAACTGAGCAGCCTGGCGCTGACGCAGATCGCCATGCGCCTGCCGTTACGCCACAACCAGTTATTGATTCATCCGCTAAGCGATCACTGGCTGTGGACGCTGGCGGGTGAAAGTGCCACTTCAGGCTCGGCCACCGAACCTCTCACCCTCTCGCAGCTGCGCGAAACCTTCCCGCAGATGGAAAGCGTATTCTGCACCTCAAACCAGGTGTTGCCCGAGGAGCAGGTTAAACGCTGTAAACCGTTTTCACTGCTGCATTATCTGCAACCGCCGCTGCCCACGCAGGAAGGTATTTTTGCCATCGCGCTTGGGCTGGCGCTGCGCCCGGAGGATGTCTGATGCTGGCGGTTAACCTGCTTCCCTGGCGCATTCAGCAATCGCAGCGGCGGCGCCAGCAGAGCATCTCGCTGCTCTTACTTACGCTGGCGGTGACTTTGCTCATCCTCTCATTGCTGTGGTGGCGCGGTGTCAGTGCGCGGCAGCAACAGACGAACGCGCTGATGGAAATTACTTATCTGCTCAATGCGCTGCAGCAACAGCTGGAACAGCAGCAATCGCTGTTGCAGCTGCGTGAATCACTACTTAAGGCGCAGCAGGAACAGCTGCAGCGGCAAGAGCAGCATCAGCGCTGGCAGCATTTTTGGCAGCAACTGCCGCAGTTGATGCCTGACACCTTGTGGCTGAATCGCCTCGAGCGACGGCAAGGGCAACTGGTGCTGGAAGGGCAGGCGCAGAGCATGGCGGCAGTCAGTGATTTCCGTCGTCAGCTCATCACCCAGCCGCTGTTCAGCAGCGTAAAGCAGGGCGGCGTGAAGCGCGAGGCGGGCGGCGACTATCGCTTTGCTTTACATGCGCGTGTGCAGGAGGCGACAGATGAATGAACTCCTGCAGCGCTGGCTGATGCTAACGCTACCGCTGCGTATGGTGTGGCTGCTGATGTTATCGCTGCTGCTGTTTGCGCTGACGTGGATTGTGCTGCTTTGGCCGCAGCAGCAGATGCATGAAGCGCAAGCGCGGCAGATGGAACAGATGCGGCAACAGCAGCAACAGCGGCTAAAGCAACTGGCTTCACTTCCGGCGATTGATGCCTTGCAGATCGAGATTAGCCAGCTTCAGCAACTCACGAAAGATGCGGGTAATCAGCAAACGCTGGAGCGAATCGTGGCGGCGCGCGGCAGCCAGCTGGAAGCCTGGCATCCGGATAGCCAGCCGCAACAGCTGCAGTTAAGGCTGATCTGGCCGCAATTTCTGCCGCTGTTTAGCGAATTAGCCAACACCCGATTACCGGTGCCACAACGCTTTCAGCTGCACGCCGAGCAGGGCGTATTGAATACGCAACTTTGGCTGGAGAGTGACGATGCGGAGTAGCGCATTACTGTTATTGCTCTGTAGCTCGCTGGCGTTGGCGCGCGACCCTTTTCAGCCGCTGGCAGAAACACTGTGTCAGGCGCAGGTTGCTGCTCCAGAAGGCTGGCGTTTGCAGGGCATTATTGGCATGGCGCCGCACTACGTGGCGTGGCTGGTGTCGCCACAAGGCAAAAGCCATCGGCTGAAAGATCAAGCGCCTTTCCCCCAGCCGCCCTGGCAGGTCGTGCAGCTTACGTCGCGCACGCTGGTGCTGAGTGCGGCACAAAGCTGCACACCACAGCAAATCACATGGGTAATAAAAGGAGGTTTTTATGAAATGGATGACGTTACTGATGCTGCTGTGTCTGAGCATGCCGCTGCGCGCTAATAACGACCGCTTAAGCCTGACGTTTGATGATGCGCCGGTTGAACGTATTTTGCAGGCGCTGGCCGATTATCAACAGACCAACCTGCTGATTGCGCCAGGCGTTGAAGGTCGGTTATCGCTGCGCTTAGACAATGTTGGCTGGGATCGCGCGCTCGCGTTGGTAATGAAGTTAGCAAAACTCACCGTGGTGCAGGAAGAGGGCGTTTTGCTGGTCTACCCGGAAAGCTGGCAGCAGTTACAGGTGCAACAGGAAAAGGAGGAACGCGAGGAGGAAAAACAGCAAACGCCGCTGGAGCAACAAACTGTGACACTGCATTACGCCAGCGCCAGCGATATTTATCGCAGTCTGCAAGCCGAGGGTTCGTTGATGACGCCGCGCGGCCGCGTCACGGTCGATAGCCGCACCAACAGTTTGCTGCTGCGCGACACGGCTGAGGCGCTGCGTGACACCGAACGCTGGTTAAAAGCGCTGGATTTACCGCTCGAGCAGGTTGAGCTCACCGCGCACATCGTCACCATCAATGAAGAGCATCTGCGTGAGCTGGGCGTGAACTGGGGCACGTCACCGGCAGAAGTGGTGACGCAGGCGCTTCGCAACCCGTTGCTTGAGATCCCACTAGCGGTGAGCAATCCGGCGTTTCGCGCTGGCGTGACGTTGGGCCAGGTCAGCGGCGAGTTGCTCAACCTCGAGCTGAGTGCGCTGGAGCAGGAGAATCAAATCGAAATCATCGCCAGTCCGCGCTTGTTTACCTCGCATCAGCAAACCGCCAGCATCAAGCAGGGCACGGAAATCCCTTATGAGGTCAAATCAGGCAACAGCGGCGCGACGGCTATTGAATTTAAGGAAGCGGTTTTGGGTATGGAAGTAACACCGGTGGTGCTGGGAAATGGCCGCATCCAGCTCAAATTACGGCTGAGTCAGAACTTGCCGGGACGCAGTCTAAACATTGGCGACAATCAGGTGCTGAGTATTGATAAGCAGGAGATCGAGACTCAGGTAACGCTGCGCGATGGCGAAACCTTAGCGCTGGGCGGCATTTTCCAGCAGCAGCGTTCGCTGAGCGAAAAACGTGTGCCCGGGCTTGGCGATCTGCCGTTACTGGGCAATTTGTTCCGTCAGCAAACCGATGAGCAGAAGAAAAAGGAGCTGGTGATCTTTATTACTCCCCGACTGGTCAGGGAAGCAGCGCTTACTGCCGGATAAAGCGGAAAATTCGCTCTGTGAGGCCAACTGCGTTGACGCAGGGCTGGAATTAGCTTACAAGGTTTAGCGATTTTCAAAACGGTGTAACGGAACGCGGCAGAATAACCTTCCGAATGACGTTGGTCACAAGCGATACTGACGTCAAAAGAAATATCTCCAAAATAATTCGAGCTCCAGTAAGACGTTAAATGAGTGAATGCACTGTGCTTACATCGGTAAGCGATTACAGTGGATGACCCCGGCCAGCGTGCCTGTAGCACGAAATATAGCGGATTAGCGGAGGTGCGTTACCGTCTCGCGAACCACAGACCGGTCCTGTTAAGAGGTCGCCGGGGGCAATTTATTCGGTTGCCAAACGGCCATGAGTGTTGAGATAATTTTCCGTCTGACTCTTGTTAACGCTCATGAGGTCTCAGTTCCTGTCCCGCCAGCTACGCTGAACGCGGGGTATCATCAACGAATTCTTAGTAATACCGATAAAATGGCAGAGAAACGCAATATCTTTCTGGTTGGGCCGATGGGTGCCGGCAAAAGCACTATTGGTCGTCAGTTGGCTCAGCAACTCAATATGGAATTTTTCGATTCCGATCAGGAAATTGAGCGACGCACCGGAGCGGATGTAGGCTGGGTATTTGATGTGGAAGGCGAAGAAGGCTTCCGCGATCGTGAAGAAAAGATCATTAATGAGCTGACCGAGAAGCAAGGCATTGTCCTCGCGACCGGTGGCGGCTCAGTCAAATCCCGCGAGACCCGTAATCGTCTCTCCGCCCGCGGTGTGGTCGTATACCTTGAAACCACCATCGAAAAGCAACTTGCTCGAACCCAGCGTGATAAAAAGCGTCCGCTGTTGCAGGTTGAATCACCGCCGCGTGAAGTACTGGAAGCGCTCGCAGGTGAACGTAATCCGCTTTATGAAGAGATCGCTGATGTCACTATTCGCACTGACGATCAAAGTGCAAAAGTGGTGGCCAATCAGATCATCAACATGCTGGAAAAGAACTAATCCAGCGCCCTGAGGGCTCAGCAATAGGTATCGGTCATCATGGAGAAGATCACTGTCTCACTCGGGGATCGCAGTTACCCCATCACCATCGCTGCCGGACTGTTTAACGATCCGGCTTCTTTTTGGCCGCTCAAAGCAGGCGACAATGCCATGCTGGTGACAAACCAGACACTGGCGCCGATCTATCTTGAATCACTGTCAGCGCTGCTCAGCAATGCCGGCATTAAGGTAGATCAGGTCATTTTGCCTGATGGTGAGCAGTACAAAACGCTGGCGGTGATGGACGAGGTATTCACCGCGCTGCTGAAAAAGCCGCACGGTCGTGATACCACGTTGATTGCACTGGGTGGTGGCGTGATTGGTGACTTGACCGGCTTTGCTGCGGCCAGCTATCAACGTGGCGTGCGCTTTATTCAGGTGCCGACCACGTTGTTGTCTCAGGTTGACTCCTCCGTCGGTGGAAAAACCGCGGTTAACCATCCACTCGGCAAAAACATGATTGGGGCGTTTTATCAGCCCGCGTCTGTCGTGGTGGATACCCTTTGCCTGGCCACTCTGCCACCGCGCGAATTAGCGTCCGGTCTGGCGGAAGTGATCAAATACGGCATTATCCTTGATGGCGAATTCTTCCAGTGGCTGGAGCAGAACCTTGATGCTCTGCTGGCGCTGGATGAAACAGCCCTGGCTTACTGCATCCGTCGCTGCTGCGAGTTGAAAGCAGAAGTGGTTGCGGCTGATGAACGCGAAACTGGCGTACGTGCACTGCTCAATCTGGGCCATACTTTTGGTCATGCGATTGAAGCACACATGGGCTACGGCAACTGGCTGCACGGCGAAGCAGTGTCAGCTGGCATGGTGATGGCCGCACGTACCGCTGAACGTTTAGGGCAGTTCACCTCTGCTGAAACCGATCGCATTATCGCGCTGCTACTGCGTGCTGGTTTGCCTGTACATGGCCCAGCGAGCATGGCGGCGGAAGATTATTTGCCACACATGATGCGCGATAAGAAAGTGCTGGCGGGCGAGCTGCGTCTGGTGCTGCCTCTCGCTATTGGCCGCTCTGAAGTGCGTGGCGGTGTGGCACATGATATGGTGCTGGCAGCAATCAACGATTGCCAGAAACCCTGATTATTAGAAGTGAGTGGTGATGCGGCGTGTGGGAAGCGCGTCGTTTTACGGAGGAGGCTAAATGGATGAGTTCAAACCGGAAGACGAGTTAAAACCTGACGCCAGTGACCGCCGTCCGACGCGGCCACGCAAATCGTCTTCTGCGCCGAAAGTGAAAGTACCGGTTTCTCGTCAACATATGATGATGGGCATTGGTATTTTGGTTCTGCTGTTGGTGGTGCTGGGGATTGGTTCAGCATTAACCGGCCCAGACGAGAAGAAACCTGCAAACAATACCGCAAATAACGGCGCGGCACCTTCTGCCGGTGGCAGCGAAAAGAATATCGACCTTTCGGGATCGACGTCCATGAGCGGCCAGCAAAACGCCACGCCTTCTGCTGATGGCAGCGCACCGCAAAACACAGCGGGCACGGCTGCACCAGCGAGTAGCGACGGCCAATCCATTTCGATGCCATCAGTCTCCTCTACGCCGACGCAAGCTGCGCCTGTGGATACGCCAGCCAATCAGCAGCGTGTCACGCTGCCGGGCGATCTGAATACTGCGCTGAACAATCAGCAAGGTTCTGTCGATGCCGCAGCACAAGGCGCGCAGGGTAATAGCTCGTTGCCAACCGCACCGGCCACGGTCAGCGGCAACGGTAAAGCGATTACGCCGCCAGCCATGCGTTCAGAGACCCCCGCGCGCACCAGCAACAGCGGTACACGCGAGACGCACGCGTCGACGCCGCACAAAACAGCGGCCGCCACTAAACCGGCACCCGTGAAAGAGAACAACACCCGCACCACCGCGACGCGTAATTCCGCACCTGCCAGTTCGAGCGGTGCCAGTAAATCGCTGCCTTCGGGCGGAAACTACACGCTGCAGTTAAGTGGCGCGTCGAAAGAAGAGAGCCTGAACGCCTGGGCGAGAAAACAGAACCTGAGCGGTTATCACGTGTATAAAACCACGCGTAACGGCGAGCCTTGGTATGTGTTAGTGAGCGGTGCTTACGCCACGCCAGCCGATGCGAAACGCGCCGTGGCATCGCTGCCAGCGGAAGTACGAGCAGCTAATCCATGGGTAAAACCGCTTAGCCAGGTGAAGAAAGAAAGTCAGTAATTGATGTGGGGCCGTAAACATGCGGCCCCGTTTAAAGCGCAGAGCTGCTGTCGGTTTCACCACAGCCAATAATTAAGATGTAATAACCACGACAGCATGAAAAAAAATCGCGCTTTCCTGAAATGGGCCGGAGGAAAATACCCGCTCCTTGATGACATCCGTCGTCATTTGCCACAAGGTGATTGTCTAATTGAACCCTTTGTCGGCGCCGGTTCCGTGTTCCTCAACACCGATTATGACCGCTATCACCTGGCGGACATCAACGGTGATCTCATCAATCTGTATAACATCGTCAAAACGCGAACTGCGGCTTTCATAGAAGACGCGCGTCAGCTCTTCAACGCTGAAGGCAACACGGCAGAAACCTACTACGCGCAGCGCATCGCCTTTAATGCGAGCAAAGATGAATATCAGCGCGCGGTGCTGTTTCTGTATCTCAATCGCCACGGTTATAACGGTCTGTGCCGCTACAATTTGCGCGGTGAGTTTAACGTGCCATTTGGTCGTTATCGCAAGCCGTACTTCCCGGAAGCGGAGCTGTTATGGTTTGCCGAACGGGCGCAAAAAGCGACCTTTGTCTGTGAATCGTACGATGTTACTCTGAACAACGCCGTTGAAGGCTCAGTGGTTTATTGCGATCCGCCGTATGCACCGCTCTCGGCGACAGCGAATTTTACCGCTTACCACACCAACAGTTTTAGTCTGCGCGAGCAGCAGCATCTGGCGGAACTGGCCAATAAGCTGGCGCAGCAAAACCGCATCCCGGTACTGATTTCAAATCACGATACGCTGCTCACGCGTGAGTGGTATCAGAATGCGGATTTACACGTAGTCAAAGCCCGGCGTTCCATCAGCCGAAGCATAAGTGGTCGCACGCAAGTCGACGAACTGCTGGCGCTTTTCCGCTAGCTTGTTTCGTCCGCGACCAAGGCATTACGCCAGCTCAGGCTGGCGCACAAAATTGGGAGAATCGGATGAAACAATTTTTACTGGCCCCTTCAATTCTGGCTGCTGACTTCGCGCGCTTGGGTGAAGACACCGCCAAAGCGCTGGCGGCAGGTGGTGATGTGGTCCATTTCGATGTGATGGATAACCACTACGTTCCCAATCTGACGATGGGGCCGATGGTGCTGAAAGCGCTGCGCGATTACGGCATCACTGCACCTATTGATGTGCATCTGATGGTTAAACCTGTGGATGCATTGATCCCGGAATTCGCGAAAGCCGGCGCCACCTTCATCACTTTCCACCCGGAAGCCAGCGAGCATGTTGATCGCACGCTGCAGCTGATCAAAGAGCACGGCTGCAAAGCGGGTCTGGTATTCAACCCTGCGACGCCGCTCGACTACCTCGACTATGTAATGGATAAGCTGGATATCATTCTGCTGATGTCGGTGAACCCAGGCTTCGGCGGTCAATCCTTCATTCCTGGTACGCTCGACAAACTGCGTCAGGCGCGTCGCCTGATTGATGAGAGTGGCTATAACATCCGCTTGGAAGTGGATGGCGGCGTGAAGATCGATAACATCGGCCAGATTGCTGCCGCCGGTGCCGATATGTTTGTGGCCGGTTCGGCGATCTTTGGTCATCCGGATTACAAAAAAGTGATCGATGAGATGCGTGGCGAACTGGAGAAAGTTAATGGCTCATTTCACTGATATCCGCGCGCTGGCGTTTGACCTCGACGGTACGTTGGTCGACAGCGCGCCCGGTTTGTCACAAGCCATCGATCATGCGCTGAGCGATCTGCAGCTGCCGCCGCCGGGTTTGGCATTGGCCTCGACCTGGATTGGTAACGGCGCCGACGTGATGATGACCCGCGCGCTGACCTGGGCGCTGGGACGCGAGCCGCATGCCGAAGAGCAACGCGATGCACGTGCGCTATTTGATAAGTATTACGCGCAAACGGTGGAAGCGGGCAGCACGCTATTCCCGCAGGTGAAAGAGACGCTGGCGGCCTTGCAGGCGAAAGGTCTACCGCTGGCGATCGTCACCAACAAGCCCACGCCGTTTGTGGCGCCGCTGTTGAAGTCGCTCGGAATTGCCGAGTACTTCACGCAGATTATCGGCGGTGATGACGTGATTGTGAAAAAGCCCCATCCGGCAGCCATTTTCCTCGTCCTTGGTCATTTTGGCGTGCTTCCGGGACAATTGCTGTTTGTCGGCGATTCCCGCAATGATATTCTCGCGGCCCAGGCGGCAGGCGTACCGAACATCGGTATGACATTTGGCTACAACTACGGTGAGCCGATTGCGACAAGCCAACCCGATTTAACTCTCGACTCTTTTGACGAACTTTTGCCCGCTATCGGGCTGTGATTATCAGGACATAACATGAGCAAACCCATCGTTTTCAGCGGCGCCCAGCCTTCCGGTGAACTGACCATTGGCAACTATATGGGTGCGCTGCGTCAGTGGGTGCAGATGCAGGATGATTTCCACTGCATTTACTGCATCGTCGATCTGCACGCCATCACCGTACGTCAGGATCCCACCGCGCTGCGTAAAGCTACGCTGGATACCTTAGCGCTCTATCTTGCCTGCGGCATCGACCCGGCGAAAAGCACCATCTTTGTTCAGTCGCACGTGCCAGAGCATGCGCAGCTGAGCTGGGTGCTGAACTGCTACGCCTATTTTGGCGAGCTGAGCCGCATGACGCAGTTCAAAGATAAATCCGCGCGTTACTCGGAAAACATCACTGCAGGCCTGTTTGATTATCCGGTGCTGATGGCGGCCGATATCCTGCTGTATCAAACCAATCAGGTTCCGGTTGGCGAAGATCAGAAGCAGCATCTGGAGCTGAGCCGCGATATCGCCCAGCGTTTCAATGCGCTGTATGGCGATGTGTTCAAAGTGCCTGAGCCGTTCATTCCGAAATCGGGTGCACGCGTGATGTCGCTGCTTGAGCCGACCAAGAAAATGAGCAAGTCAGACGACAACCGTAACAACGTGATTGGCCTGCTGGAAGACACCAAAGCGGTGGTGAAGAAGATCAAACGCGCGGTGACTGATTCCGCCGAGCCACCAGTGGTGCGCTACGACGTTAAAGAGAAGGCCGGCGTTTCTAACCTGCTGGATATTCTCGCGGGCGTGACCGGTAAAAGCATTGCGCAGTTGGAGCAAGAGTTCGAAGGCAAAATGTATGGCCACCTGAAAGGTGAAGTGGCTGAAGCGGTTTCCGGCATGCTGACCGAACTGCAGGAGCGTTATCATCGTTTCCGTAACGACGAAGAGCTGCTGAATCAGGTGATGCGTGATGGCGCAGCGAAAGCCCGCGCCCATGCGCAGGAAACGCTGAAGAAAGTGTACGAAGCGGTAGGCTTTGTCGCACAGCCGTAAGCGGCTAGCGGGATAGAACAGAACGGCGGGTCATTTTGACCCGCCGTTTTTTATTTGATGCGATGTAACGCCAGTTCCGCGCCATCCCAGAACAAGCGGGCGTTACCGTCTGCCAGCACGCTGATCACCGCGCCTGGCGCAGGTCCCCAAGCCTGGTTGCCACAGCTCACATTGAAGCCATAACGGAAGGTGAAATCACGATCCTGGCCTGCGCCATTGGCGGCGCTAAGACGTGGTTTAGCGTTGCAGTTATCGACGGAAGGATTGATGCTGCGCTCGGCTGTGCCGCGCGTCCAGGTTATCGCATTTGGCTTAAACGCCACGCGCGCGCCCATAAACTGCGGATCATTCTTGATATAGATCTGACCCATTTCCTTCTTTGGCTTTACTGCCACTACCTGCCATTCACCCACCACGTTCGACCAGGTAACGGGTGCAGCGGTAGCAACCACGCTCAACGGCAATAAAAACGCGCAAATCAGTGAAGCAACGCGCATGGAAACTCCTTATTGATGAGAAAGATGGCCTGTAGTCTGGCGACAAAGCGCAGCGCTGTACAGTTTTTTGCCGTGTCAGAACCAGCGTAACTGTGAACGCAGTTCCACTACGCGACCAACAATAATCAGAGCCGGACTGGCAAACTGCTGTGCCAGCGTTGCCAGTTCCGCCAGCGTTGCGGTCTCTACGCGCTGCTGCGGCGTGGTACCGTTCTGCACAATCGCCACCGGCATCGCGGCATCCATGCCGTGTTGCAACAGCTGCTGCTGGATTTCCGGCGCCTGTGCCAGCCCCATATAGAACACCAGCGTTTGCTGTTCTGCGGCCAGCTTGCGCCACTCGATTTCGCCATGCTGCTGCAAATGACCGGTGACGAAACGCACGCTCTGCGCGTGGTCGCGATGCGTCAGCGGAATGCCGCTGTAGGCGGAGCAGCCCGAGGCGGCCGTAATACCCGGCACCACGCTAAAAGGGATGTGGTGCTGCGCCAGCAGTTCCAGCTCTTCACCACCGCGGCCGAAGATAAAGGGATCGCCGCCTTTTAGTCGCACTACGCGCTTGCCGCTCTGCGCCTGCTCAAGTAAAACCTGGTTGATCTGCGATTGCGGTACGCAGTGATTGCCGGCTTGTTTGCCGACAAAGACGCGCTCCGCATCGCGGCGGACCAGATTGAGAATCGGCTCGGAGACTAAGCGGTCATACACCACCACATCGGCCTGCTGGATATGCTGCAAGCCTTTCAGCGTCAGCAGCCCCGCATCGCCCGGCCCGGCGCCCACCAGCACCACTTCGCCTTGCTGCGACAGCGGCGCATCGAACAGGGTTTCGACGATGTGTTCCGCGCGTGGCCGATCGCCATTCGCCAGGGTTTGCGCCAGCCGATCGCTGACGAAGAAGCGCTCCCAGAAAGCACGCCGCTGCGCCATGCTGTTAAAGGTACGTTTGACGCGACTGCGCAGCGATCCGGCTAATGACGCTAACTCACCAAGATGTTGTGGCAGCATCGCTTCGAGTTTTTCGCGCAGTAAACGCGCCAGCACCGGCGCGCGACCGCCAGACGACACGGCAATCATCAGCGGCGAACGATCGACAATCGATGGCATTATCGCGCTGGCTTCCTGCGGTGCATCCACCAGATTGCAGAAGATGCGGCGCAACTCCGCCGCATCGCCAACTTGCTGATTCACCGCATCATCATCGGTGGCGGCAATCACCAGCCAGCAATCTTCGAGCCAGTGCTCATCAAATGCGCCGGGTAATAAGGTCACCTTTCCCTGTTGTGCCCACTGCTGAAAAGCGGGGGAGAAATCCAGCGCGCCAACCTGCAAATCGGCACCAGCGTCCAGCAGCAAACGCGCCTTGCGTTCTGCTACATCGCCACCGCCCACCAGCAAACAGCGCTTGCCTTGCAGGCGGCAAAACAGCGGAAAGTAGTCCATAGCTCATCCTGAAAAAGCCCGCGTGAGGCGGGCTGAAAAAATGTTATGCCGTTTTGAGCGGCGCGGCTTGCGCTTCGGCCTGCGGGCGCTGCGTCTGCGGTGTGGCGTACCAATAACCGAGCCCCATCAGCACCATGCCGGAGAACATATTGCCCAGCGTCACCCACAGCAAATTGTGGCCGATGCCGCTCATTGTGAAGTCCGCATTATGCTGACCAAACCACGACAGCGCAAAGACCGTCATGTTGGCAATCGAGTGTTCGTAGCCGGAAGCGATGAACGCCAGCAAACACCACCAGATGGCGATGAACTTCGCCGTGCCTTCGGTACGCACCGCCATCCAAATCGCCAGACACACCAGCCAGTTACACAGCGCGCCTTTAAAGAACAGCGCCATGGTGGTCTGCGTGGTTTTCGCCAGCGCCGCGCTGTGCAGCAGCGATCCGGCATTCGGCAGCAGCGGACCTGCCGCATAGTAATAAATCAGCGCGACCAATACTGAACCGACAAGATTGCCCAGCCAGGTTTGCGGCAGCACGCACCACATCTGACCTTGCTTGATGCTGCCCGCTTTCACGCCGATAGTCAGGAACATGGTATGACCGGTGAACAACTCGGAACCGGCGATGATCACCAGCGTTAAGGCTATGCCGAAGGTCGCGCCCATCAGCAGCGGGCGATAAGCCGGCTCGACCAGATTGCCGAGCGTGAAGATCAGGATAATCGCCAGGCCAACATAGGCGCCCGCCATCGCCGAGCTGATCCAGAAGGCCAGCGGGCTGTGCTGCGCGGTACGCACAATGCGCGCCGCGTTGGCGGCGCATTTATTCAGGGTGTCAGTAAACATAGTGACGTCTCATAAAGTGAAGGAATGCAGTCAGGCGCAGATCTCAACCTTGCCATCGCTCACGCGCACTGGATAGCTCACCACCGAGCGCGCTTCGTCTTCCAGACAAAGGCCATCGCTCAGGCGGAAGCGCTGTTTCTTCAGCGGACTTGCCACCCACAGCGCCTGCTGGTGCTCGGCAATCAGGCCGCGTGACAACACGCTGGCCTGGGCGAAAGGATCGATATTGCTTAAGGCGTAGAGTTGCTCATCGTCACGCGGACGGAAGATAGCAATTTGCTGGCCGTTGATCAGCGCGCATACGCCGGTCGCAGGCAGAATTTGGCTGAGTTCACACACCGAATGCCACTGGCTCATGCGTCGATCTCCTCAATCAGAGTGACCGCAATGCGCTCGGCGGGTTGCGCCGGACGATGCTGATCGCGTTGGTTGATATGCTGTACCAGCGGATCGCGCCGATCGCTGTTGATAAAGGTATTGAAGTGCGACTGCTGCTGTGGGTTTTGTACCGTTGCGGTCCACTCACATTCCACCGCCGCACGCAGACGCGCCAGCTCGGTTTCCAGCTGTGTATTCAGGCCGAGTTTGTCATCGATAATTACGCTGCGCAGATAGTCGATGCCGCCGTCCATGCTTTCCAGCCACAGCGAGGTGCGCTGCAAGCGGTCGCCGGTGCGGATGTAGAACATCATGAAGCGGTCGAGGTAGCGCAGCAGCGTATCGCGATCGAGATCGGCGGCCAGCAAATCGGCGTGACGTGGCTTCATGCCGCCGTTGCCGCAGACATACAGGTTCCAGCCTTTCTCGGTGGCGATGATGCCAACGTCTTTGCCCTGCGCTTCGGCGCATTCACGTGTGCAGCCGGAGACGCCAAACTTCATCTTGTGCGGGGTGCGAATGCCTTTGTAGCGATGCTCAAGCTCAATGCCGAAGCCGAGGCTGTCGCCCACGCCAAAGCGGCACCAGACGCTGCCGACGCAGGTTTTCGCCATGCGCAGCGCTTTGGCATACGCTTGTCCGGTTTCAAAACCGGCATCGATCAGCTGCGTCCAGATAGCCGGCAGATCGTCGCGCTGCGCACCAAACAGGCCAATACGCTGCGAGCCGGTGATCTTGGTGTAGAGATTGTACTGGCGCGCCACGGCGCCAATCGCCATCAATCCTTCCGGCGTGATTTCACCGCCGGCCGAACGCGGGATCACCGAGTAAGTGCCATCTTTCTGGATATTGCCGAGGAACAGGTCGTTGCTGTCCTGCAGCGGTGCGAGCTGTGGCTTCAGCACATATTCGTTCCAGCAGGACGCCAGCAGCGAACCGACCGTCGGTTTACACACTTCGCAGCCGTAGCCCTGACCATATTTCGCCAGCAGCGCGTCGAATGATAAAATCTCTTCCACGCGAATCAGGTGATACAGCTCCTGACGCGAATAGGGGAAGTGCGCACACAAATGATTGTTAACTTCGATGCCCTGACGGCTCAGTTCAGCGTTCAGCACCTGAGTAATCAACGGAATACAGCCGCCGCAGCCGGTTCCGGCGCGGGTTTCGGTTTTCAGCGCCGCAACGGTGTGGCAACCGCCTTGCACCGCTTTGACGATATCGCCTTTGCTGACGTCGAAGCAGGAGCAGATTTGCGCGCTGTCCGGCAGCGCATCAGCGCCCATCACCGGTTTCTCGCCGCTGCCCGCAGGCAGGATCAGTAAGGCCGGATTTTCCGGTAACGCGATGTTATTCAGCGCCAGCTGCAGCAGATTGCCGTAATCGCTGGTGTCACCGACTAACACTGCGCCGAGCAGCGTGCGGTTATCTTCGCTAACGATCAGCCGCTTATAGATATTTTTCTGCTCGTCGAGCCACACGAAGCTGCGCGCGCCCGGCGTGCGGCCATGCGCATCACCAATGCCACCGACATCAACGCCCAGCAGTTTCAGCTTGGCGCTCATATCCGCGCCGGCAAACACGTTATCGCGGCCAACCAACCGGTCGCTGGCGACCTGCGCCATTTTGTAGCCCGGCGCGACTAAGCCATAAATACGGTTCTGCCAGGCGGCACATTCACCAATGGCGAAGATGTTTGCATCGCTGGTCTGGCAGTGATCGTCGATGGCGATACCGCCGCGTGCGCCCAGCTGCAGGCCGCACTGTTTGGCCAGCTTGTCCTGCGGGCGGATGCCGGTGGAGAAGACGATGAAATCGACCTCCAGCGCGCTGCCGTCAGCAAATTCCAGCGTTTTGCCGCCTTGTGGATGATGGACGATTTGCTGGGTGTTTTTGCCGGTGTGAACGAACACGCCCATCTGCTCAATCTTACGGCGCAGCTGTTCACCGCCTTGAGGATCAAGCTGTTCCGCCATCAGCACCGGTGCGAACTCAATGACGTGGGTTTCGACGCCGAGATTTTTCAGTGCGCCTGCTGCTTCCAGCCCTAGCAGGCCGCCGCCAATCACCGCGCCGCGTTTGCTGCGACGTGAACAGGCTTCAATGGCGTTGAGATCTTCAATGGTGCGATAGACATAGCAATCGCTGCCTTCCGCGCCTGTGATTGGCGGAATCCACGGATAAGAGCCGGTGGCGAAAATCAGCGTGTTGTAATGCACCGCGCGACCGGTATTCGAGTGAATCAGTTTTTCGTCGCGGTTGATGGTGATGGCGCGTTCGCCAAGCAGCAGATTAACCTGATGCTTTTCATAATAACCTTCGCGAACCAGCGAGAGTTCTTCGGCGGTGTGATGGGAAAAATAGGCGGAAAGGTGGACGCGGTCATAGGCGACGCGGGGCTCTTCACAGAAAACGGTTATCGCAAACTCACTGGATTGATCTTTGTCGATAAGTTCTTCTATAAAGCGGTGGCCGACCATGCCGTTGCCAATAATAACGACACTGTGCTTGCTCATGCTTGCCTCAAAAATTGCGGTATCTGCGCCTACCTTAACGCGGCGCTTTTGACGCTTATTGATGTACATCAAGCGCGCCCCTATATACCTATTTTGAGGTATGTAGCTGATTTTGAACGAATTAGTTAAGTGGCTTATTTGTTTGGTTATTGTTCTGGTCGCCATAAATAACGACCCTACGTTGGTTTCCCTTTTTCATGCTAGCTTTAGGCTTTGCGTTTAACAGGAGTACGGCATGGCAAACCCGTCACTGAAGTGGATCAACAACCTGCGCTTAGCGGGCCAGCAGGGCTTGTGGCAGATCGAAATCGATAACGGCAAGATTGCGCAGATTCGCCCGCAGCCGCCGCAAACCGCAGCACAGCCGGACTCGCTGGATGCGGAGGGCGGGCTGGCGAGCGCGCCATTTATCGAGCCGCATATTCATCTCGATACCACGCAAACCGCCGGCGAACCCGCCTGGAACCAATCCGGCACGCTGTTTGAAGGCATCGAACGCTGGGCGGAGCGCAAAGCGTTGTTGAGCCGTGACGATGTGAAACAGCGCGCGCAACAGACCTTGAAGTGGCAAATCGCCAACGGTATTCAGCATGTGCGTACTCACGTGGATGTCTCCGATCCCACGCTCACCGCGTTAAAGGCGATGCTGGAAGTGAAAGCGGAAATGGCGCCGTGGATCGATATCCAGATTGTGGCGTTTCCGCAGGAAGGCATTCTCTCTTATCCCAACGGTGAAGCGTTGCTGGAAGAGGCGCTGCGCATGGGCGCGGATGTGGTGGGCGCGATTCCGCACTACGAATTCACCCGCGAATACGGCGTGGAGTCGCTGCATAAAACCTTTGCGCTGGCTAATCGCTACGATCGGCTGGTGGATGTGCACTGCGACGAGATCGACGATGAGCAGTCGCGCTTTGTGGAAACCGTGGCGGCGCTGGCGCACCGTGATGGCAACGGTGAGCGCGTCACCGCCAGTCATACCACGGCGATGCACTCCTACAACAATGCCTATACGTCGCGGCTGTTCCGTCTGCTCAAGCTTTCTAACATCAACTTTGTTGCCAATCCGCTGGTGAATATCCATCTGCAAGGGCGCTTTGATAGCTATCCAAAACGTCGTGGCATCACGCGAGTGAAAGAGCTGCTGGAAGCAAACATCAACGTCTGTTTCGGGCACGATGATGTGTTCGATCCCTGGTATCCGCTCGGCACTGCCAGCATGTTGCAGGTGCTGCATATGGGATTGCATGTTTGCCAGTTGATGGGCTACGAGCAGATTAATAATGGCTTGCAGCTGATCACCACGAACAGCGCCAAGACCATGCAGCTGGCGAATTACGGTATTGAGGCAGGTAATGATGCCAGTTTGATTATTCTGCCGGCGGAGAGTGGATTTGATGCGGTGCGGCGGCAGGTGCCGGTACGTTATTCAGTGCGTAAAGGCGTGTTGGTGGCAGCGACGCAGCCCGCCAGCAGCGAGATCTATTTAGCGGAAAAAGAAGCGGTAACCTTCAAACGCTGAGGAGCAGGGCGGACCGAGGTCCGCCCATCAAACTTAGTGCGTTACGTGGCCGTGCTGGCGATGTTTGGTCACAAAGCCGAGCAGAACACACATCACAAACACCACGGCGTACAAACCGTTAGCGGTAGAGAGCGCGGCATGTGCGCCACCTTGTGCCACGATTGGGCCGGTCACCACGAACGTCAGCATGGTGCCGACGGTGCCGCAGGTCAGGATGAAGTTCACCAGCTTCGGTGAAGAGACCTTGGTTTGCAGCGATCCCAGCGTGATGATGGTGGTGTAAATCGCGCTTGAGCTGAAGCCCAGCGTCATGATGATCCAGTGCAGCATGCTGGCGTCTTTAGAGGTGACGAACCAGTACATCAAACCGGTTGCCAGTGCGGCCAGCACCATCAGGATGCGTTGCAGATCGAAGAAGCGCAGCACGAAGCTGAACACCCACATGCCGACCATGTACGCGGTCCAGAAGTTACCCACCAGCTGACCGGCAGCGGCGATATCCATGCCCATCGATTTGGTGGCGTATTCGGGCACCCATGAAATAAAGCCGAGCTGGCCGAGGATGTAGCACAGCGCCGCAATCGACAGGAACAGCACGCCGATGCCCCATTTCTCTTTCTCAACGCCTGGCTTAGCGGCTTCGCTTTTCAGTACCGGGAACTCAATGAACAGCGTCAGCACAAAGATGGCGACATAAATGATACCGATGCAGGCGTACACCCAATACCACGGCAGCGCGCGCGCCAGCAGAATACCGGCGATGATCGGGAAGATGGTGCCCGCCATGCTGAAGAACGAATCGGTAAACAGCAGACGTGCGCCACGCTGACGGCCATCGTACAGATGAGTGATCAGGAAAGTACCGATCGACATGGTGATGCCGCTCACCACGCCGAGAATGAACATGCACAGCGAGAAAACGGTGAGATCGTGGCTGGTCATCAGACCCGCAACGGCGAGAATCATCAGCACGAAGCCAAAGATCAGCTGACGCTTCAACGGCACAATCACCATCAGCCAGGCGTTCAGGAACACCGACACCAAAATGCCCGCATTAAGGAATGTGAAGGTGTTGCTCATTTCTGAAATAGGGCGCTGGAAATACTGCGCGATATTGTCCAGCACCATACCGGTAACGATCACCAGTGCGCCAGTGAGCGCATAGGAGAAATAGCTAATCCAGGTAAGGCCAATGCGATTACGGTTTGTCATGTTCTGAACCTGTTAAGCGCCGAGATTGGCAAAAAGTGTCATGAATTGTAAGTGTTGCTGTGATCTTAATAAACAACGAGTGTAACAAGGCGGAAATATTTCATTGAGAGTGTGATTTTCGTCACGCAAATGATTGCGTGGCGGCAAAAGTATGACAATAGCAACATCCGCGTAAATATCGGTAAAACGCTGGCTCTTGGATCACATGCTCTTTACAATCAATCTCGTTTTTGAGCTAGCTCTCCATGGTAAGGAATCTTTCATGCTTAAACGTACTTTGACAGCGGCGGTTGCCCTGTTAGCGCTCTCTTCTGTATCTTCTGCCGCGCTTGCCGCAAAAGGGGATCCACATGTGCTGCTCACCACCTCTGCGGGCAATATTGAACTCGAGCTTAACAACCAGAAAGCCCCGGTTTCGGTGAAAAACTTCGTTGATTACGTCAATAATGGTTTTTACAACAACACCATTTTCCACCGCGTGATCCCTGGTTTTATGATTCAGGGCGGCGGCTTCACTACCGATATGCAGCAGAAGCAAACGGTAGCGCCGATCAAGAACGAAGCTGACAACGGCTTGCGTAATCTGCGCGGCACCATTTCGATGGCGCGTACCGCAGATAAAGATAGCGCCACCAGCCAGTTCTTCCTCAACGTAGCCGACAACGCCTTCCTCGATCACGGTCAGCGTGATTTCGGTTATGCGGTGTTTGGTAAAGTTGTGAAAGGCCAGGATGTGATCGACAAGATTGCGCAGGTCCCGACTAAAGATGTCGGTCCGTACCAAAATGTGCCGTCAAAACCGATTGTTATCCTCTCCGCCAAAGTCCTGCCTTAATTCTGAAACGCGCCGTTTTTCACTGGCGCGCCATTTGCTCTCCGGCAAAGCAAAAAATTGCTGCTTATACTTAGGGCTCACTGCTTGCCGGAGGCGCTATGACTAGCAAACTCACTGAGAAACAGAAAGCCACTTTGTGGCAGCAGCGCCGTGCTGCGAGCTACCAATCCAGCTGTCGACTGGCCGGATATTCCTATAGTGAAGCTCTTATCGATGCCGAACATGCTGAGGAGCGACTTGAGTCGCTGAGGAGGCAATATGGTGGATAACAGCTTAGCAGTACGCGATCCCTATTTGTGGCACAACGACAATGTGTTGAAGAATCGCCTCGATATTCATGATGAAGCCCAACTGCGTAAAGCGGAACTGGCGTTCAGCGCCGCGCGCCTGGCGACAGTAGAACTTGGCCAGCGCAGCATCGGTTTGCCACGTCTTTGCCATATTCATCGCACGCTGTTTCAGGATCTCTACAGCTGGGCAGGAGAATTGCGCACCATCGATATCTGGCGCGATGAAACGCCGTATTGTCATTGCGAATATATCGAGAAAGAAGGCAATACGCTGATGCAGGCGCTGGAGGAAGAGCGCGGCCTGGCTGACCTTGAGCAGGAAGCGTTCGTGGCGCGTATCGCACATTATTACTGTGAGATCTTCGTGCTGCATCCGTTCCGCGCCGGCAATGGCCGCGCGCAGCGCATCTTCTTCGAACAGTTGGCACTGCATGCCGGTTATCAGCTTTCCTGGGAAACGCTCGAACGCGATGCGTGGCGCGCTGCGATCTCGGCGGGCGTCGCCGGCGATCTGGCACCGCTTACCGCGCAGTTTGCGAAAGTGGTGAGCCCGGCGAACTAAAATAGGTAGAATAGCGCCGCTTTTACTGGCCTGAGGGCGCTATGCTGCTGCTAATCGATAACTACGACTCCTTCACCTGGAATCTCTACCAGTACTTTTGCGAACTGGGCGCGGAGGTGCGCGTGGTGCGTAACGACGCCATTACGCTGGATGAGATGCAAGCGCTGCCGCTGACGCATCTGGTGATTTCGCCGGGTCCGTGTACGCCGGATCAATCGGGCATTTCGCTTTCGGCGATTCGCCATTTCGCCGGGCACGTGCCGATCCTCGGCGTTTGCCTTGGGCATCAGGCGATTGCGCAAGCCTATGGCGCACAGGTGGTGCGCGCGCGCCAGGTGATGCATGGCAAAACCTCCCTGATCCAGCACACCAACCAAGGTGTGTTTCGCGATCTGAATAATCCGCTTACCGTGACGCGCTATCACTCATTGATTGTGGCGCGCGATACGCTGCCCGCTGAGTTTGAAGTCACCGCGTGGACCCTGCGCGACGGCCAGCCGGATGAGATCATGGGTTTCCGCCATCGCACTTTGCCGCTGGAAGGCGTGCAGTTCCATCCGGAAAGCATCCTCAGTGAGCAAGGGCATCAGCTGCTGGCTAATTTCCTCAACGCGTAACTTATGTTTGCCTTCGTGTGATTTTTTATGCATATTTTGTGATTATATTTTCACATCAGCTCAACAAATAACCCGATGAGGTCATCAATGGCAGCGGAAAAACTAGCGGTAACCCGGGAAACGTTCGATAACGTTATTTTGCCTGTTTATGCACCTGCGCAGTTTGTGCCGGTAAAAGGTAAAGGCAGCCGAGTGTGGGATCAGCAGGGCAAAGAGTATATCGATTTCTCTGGCGGCATCGCGGTGACTGCATTGGGCCATTGTCATCCGGCGCTGGTGGAAACGCTGAAAACCCAGGGCGAAACCTTGTGGCACACCAGCAACGTGTTCACCAACGAACCAGCGCTGCGTCTGGCGAGTAAATTGATTGCCGCGACCTTTGCCGATCGGGTGTTTTTCGGTAACTCCGGCGCGGAAGCCAACGAAGCAGCATTCAAGCTGGCGCGTTATTACGCCTGCAAAAAACACAGCCCGTTCAAAAGCAAAATTATCGCCTTCCATAACGCCTTCCACGGCCGCACGCTGTTCACCGTGTCGGTTGGCGGCCAGCCGAAATACTCCGATGGCTTCGGTCCAAAACCGGCGGATATCGTGCATGTGCCGTTCAACGATCTCAATGCGGTAAAAGCGGTGATTGATGATCACACCTGCGCCATCGTGGTCGAGCCGATTCAGGGCGAAGGCGGCGTAATGCCGGCCACGCCAGAGTTTATGCAAGGTCTGCGCGCGCTGTGCGATGAACACAATGCGCTGCTGGTGCTGGATGAAGTGCAGAGCGGTATGGGACGTAGCGGCAAACTGTTTGCGTATGAGCATTACGGTATCAAGCCCGATATTATTACCAGCGCGAAAGCGCTGGGCGGCGGTTTCCCGGTGAGCGCGATGTTGACTACCAACGAAATCGCCTCGGTGATGGCGCCGGGCGTTCACGGTACCACTTACGGCGGCAATCCGCTGGCCTGTGCCATCGCTGAAACGGCGCTGGATATCATCAACACGCCAGAAGTACTGGAAGGCGTTGAAGCACGTCGTCAGCAGTTCGTTGAAGCGCTGCAAGCCATCGACAGCAAATTCGCTATCTTCAGCGAGATTCGTGGCAAAGGGCTGCTGATTGGTGCCGCGCTGAAGCCGCAGTTCGCCAGCAAAGCGCGTGACATCCTCAACGCTTCCGCAGCGGAAGGGCTGATGATTCTCACCGCCGGTACCGACGTGATCCGTTTTGTGCCGTCGCTGGTGATTGAACCTACCGATATCGCCGAAGGCATGACGCGTTTCGCCAGCGCGATTGAAAAGGTGCTGGCCGCTTAATCCGCTTTCGGACGTAACACCTTGAGCCAGCGGCCATGATGCGGTCGCTGGCTCCACGCCAGCGAAGAGATGGTGTGCATCACGTTGAGGTGCTGCAAAATCCGCTTCACATGCTGTTCGACAATCGTCACCGGCCCTTCATTGAGATTCTCCGGTGCTTCCAGAATATTGCTGTCGTTGCCCGGCCCATCATACGCCAGTCGCTGCTGACAACGCTGCAGCGCGATTTCACAGGATTGCAGATAACGTTCCGCCAGCTTGGCCGTCAACATGGTGTGCTCACGCGCCAGAATCGTCATGGCGTTAATATGCTCGACGATGAACTGACTGTGCGTAACCCACATGCGCATATCTTTCAGGTATTGCAGATTAAAGCCTGGTTCGCTCGATGCCTGGTTCAATGAGTTGAACAGCGCGTTGTGCGCCTGATTAACCTTCATGCGCTGATAAGCCAGTTTCTCCGGCGACTGTTCCGGGCCTAACAGCATTCGCAGCGCTTCCTGATAGGCTTCCAGCGCATCGTGCGCGTTCTTGCGCAGCAGTCCGCTTTGCCACTGTGGCCACAGCCAAATCATCCCGGCGAAGGCAATCAAACAGCCCATCAAGGTATCCATCATGCGCGGCAGCAGAAACTGTGCGCCGTTGAGCGACAGCAGCTGCAGCGAATACACCGCCGTGACGGTGAAGCCAATCATCGACCAGCCGTAATATTTCCGCGTGATCAGATAACTCGCCAGCGTGATCCCTAGCATAAACAGCAGCGTGATCGATTCCGGCACCGCCAGCTGGAGCGACGCGGCGGCGATCAGCAATCCGGCAAAAGTGCCCAGCGCACGGTGCTGGATGCGCACGCGCGTCGCGCTGTAACCGTTCTGGCTGACGAACATGATGGTCATCAGAATCCAGTAAGGTTTGGGAATGTTGAAGAACAGCGCCAGCGCGCTGCCAAACATCAGCATCACGGCAAAGCGTGCCGCGGTGCGTAACGCGGTGGATTTGAATGACAGATAACTGCGCAGCGCCGGTAATAGCGGTAAGCGGCGCTGGCGATCGGCCATCAGGTCTCGCGTGTAGAGCGGTTTCTGCGTACGCAACACGCGGGCGATGCGGCTGAAGTGATACAGGCAGAAGTTGCCGACCGGATTATCCGGATGCTGGCGCGCAATTTTCTCCAGCGCGCCGAGCTGTTTCTCCATGTGAAAACGATCCGGCAGCTGATGGTAGAGAATCGCATCCGCCAGCACGCGCAGCCGCGCCGAGATGATTTTGGCGTTCCAGCGAATCACCGCTTCGGCGTGGCTCTCCTCAACCAGCTTCTGCACCTCTTCGGGCTGATGCAAACTCACCGAGATGTGTTCCTGTAAATCCAGCGCCACCTGGAAAGCGCGCGTCAGGCGTTTGTGGCTGTTATCGCGGCTCGCCGACAGCATGTGCATTTGCTGGTAACAGGTGGTGATGAGATCGACTGCCTTTTGCTGGCGCGCCAGCAGCGGCGGCAGCGCTTTCTCCGGATCGGTCAACTGCGTCAGTAAGGTGTATTTAGCATCGCAATAATCGGCCAGCTCGCGGAACAGCAGGCTGAGCGACTCGCGCATCGGCTGCTCTTTCCACAGCCAGAACCAGAACCAGTTGAACAAGCCGTACCACAGCGTGCCGCCAATGTAGAGCAGCGGCGGCACCCATATCGGCATACGTCCCACTAAGCTGAGCGTAAAGATGGCGGCGATGAGTGTGGCAGGCAGCAGGCGTGCATGCAGCGGACCGATTTCGCCGGTCACGCCAATCAGCAGCGGCAGCGCCAGCAAAATCAGCGGCAGCGGAATCTGGTAAGCGGTGAGGATTTGCATCAGGAAACTGCCGGTGGCAAACAGCGAACCACCCACAATCAGGCGTTTGAAGAAGCGTTTGTGCGGCGTATCCAGACCCGCCATGTTGCAGCAGGCCGGCACTAACGAGAACAGCAGCCCTTTTTGCAGATCGCCAAACAGCCAGCCGAGAGCCACAGGCAGGCACAGCACCAGCGTTTGCCGCAGCGCATAGTTAACTTCGGGATGATAGATGATTCGACGCCACATCAGCTCATCGCAAATAGAAACGGCGCGATGTTGCCATCACGCCGTGGGTGAGAAGAAATTAGCGGGTGCCGTAAACGACGATGGTTTTACCGTGTGCAGAGATCAGGTTCTGATCTTCCAGCATTTTCAGGATACGACCCACGGTTTCGCGTGAGCAGCCCACGATCTGACCAATCTCCTGACGGGTGATTTTGATTTGCATCCCGTCTGGGTGAGTCATCGCATCTGGCTGTTTGGCCAGATTTAGCAGCGTTTGCGCGATACGTCCGGTGACATCGAGGAAGGCAAGGTTGCCCACTTTCTCAGATGTCACTTGCAGACGACGCGCCATTTGCGACGAAAGTCGCATTAAAATATCCGGGTTTACCTGAATCAGCTGACGGAATTTTTTGTATGAAATTTCAGCCACTTCGCAGGCAGACTTCGCACGTACCCAGGCACTACGTTCCTGGCCTTCTTCGAAAAGACCGAGTTCGCCGATGAAATCTCCCTGATTGAGGTAGGAGAGAATCATCTCTTTGCCTTCTTCATCTTTAATCAGTACCGCTACGGAACCTTTTACGATGTAGTACAGCGTTTCCGCTTTCTCACCCTGATGGATGAGCGTGCTTTTGGATGGATATTTGTGAATATGGCAATGGGACAGGAACCATTCGAGTGTAGGGTCTGTTTGCGGTTTGCCGAGAACCATTCGCTATTATCCTCTGTTGTAATCGTGCCCAAAACACAGGGGGCATTTTTCCCTGTCAGGCGGTTTAATCGTCGAGCGTTTCCAGTAAAGGAAAAATTATTCCGGGTGGACTCTTAAGCTACGCTTTTGATTCTTCCGGCCTTCGTCTGTGATGACGAAAATATTTTCAGCACTGTTTGTAGCACAGCTTTTGCGAGCTGTCTTGTGTTGTCTCGCTTCAGCAGAAGGGGGATTACTCTGGATTGCTGTTTGTCAGGTGAAAGCGTACTCTGGCGGCAAAACCGCCGCTTCAGGAGAGAGAATAATGCAGGCACGAGTGAAATGGGTGGAAGGTCTTACCTTTCTCGGAGAATCCTCATCTGGCCATCAGGTATTAATGGACGGTAATTCCGGTGATAAAGCGCCAAGTCCAATGGAGATGGTGCTGATGGCCGCGGGCGGCTGTAGCGCCATTGATGTGGTGTCGATCCTGCAAAAAGGGCGCAGCGATGTGGCGGATTGCGAAGTGAAACTCACTTCAGAACGCCGTGAAGAAGCGCCACGCATTTTTACCACCATCAACCTGCATTTTATCGTCAGCGGCAAAGCGTTGAGCGATAAAGCGGTTGCGCGCGCGGTTGACCTGTCAGCGGAAAAATATTGCTCGGTGGCGATCATGCTGGGTAAAGGCGTGGAAATTACCCACAGCTATGAGGTTGTCGAGTTGTAATCGGTCGTAGGGGAGGCATTCATGCCTCCCTTTTCACCGCCCGCACCAAACCTATTCAATCCGCTTCCCTTCAATCAGTCGCTGTACCAGCGGCAGCATAATCAGCTCCATCGCCAATCCCATTTTGCCGCCCGGCACCACCAGGGTATTGATGTGGGAAATAAACGATCCCTGAATCATCGCCAGCAGATAGGGGAACGCGATGCCTTCCAGGCCACGGAAATGAATCACCACGAAGCTTTCGTCGAGCGAGGGAATTTCGCGGGCGGCAAACGGGTTTGAGGTATCAACGGTCGGCACGCGCTGGAAGTTAATGTGGGTGCGCGAGAACTGCGGCGTGATGAAGTTAATGTAATCCTCCATCGAACGTACCACCGAATCCATTACTGCTTCGCGTGAATGGCCGCGCTCGCCGGTGTCACGCACTAGCTTCTGAATCCACTCAAGGTTAACAATCGGCACCACACCAACCAGCAGATCGACATGCTCCGCCACATTTTGCTGCTGCGTCACCACGCCGCCGTGCAAACCTTCATAAAACAGCACATCGGTGTTTTCCGGCAGCGGCTGCCACGGCGTGAACGTGCCCGGCACCTGATTCCACGGCACCGCTTCATCGTAGGTGTGCAGATATTTGCGTGATTCGCCGAGGCCGGTTTGACCGTAATGTTTGAACGTCTGCTCTAATAGACCGAAATCATTGGCTTCCGGGCCGAAGTAGCTGATATGGCGACCGAGATCGCGTGCTTTGCGGATCGCCATGTCCATTTCCGGACGCGTGAAGCGATGGAAACTGTCGCCCTCGAGTTCCGCCGCATGCAGGTTCAGCTGCTGGAAAATCTTACGGAAGGCGAGGCTGGTGGTGGTGGTTCCGGCGCCGCTGGAACCGGTGATGGCAATAATTGGATGCCTGGCTGACATAACAGAGCTCCCTGTGAAGTCCGGCGATGAGCATTGTTACCACGAATTGCCGCGGGGTGCATCAGCCGCGAAATTCACCCTTCGGCATAATATTGATCGATTCATGCAGTTCCGACCACACCAGCACCACGTCGCCGCGCTCCAGCTGGCGGCGCACGTCGGCGACTTTTTGCAGCAAACTGCGTTCCTGCTCGCCGTAATCGGTGCCTTCGCGTAACACGAAGGTTTCAATCAGATTTTCCAGCGTCTCCGCTTCGAGTTGTTGCCAGGGAATAATCACTATTACACATCCAGATAAGTTGAGAGCCAGTCGGGCACGCGTTGTTCCAGCCACATTTTCGGTTTAAGCAAGGTGCCGCCGACAAAGCCGACATGGCCACCTTGCTGCGTCAGCTGATACTGAATGGAGGCTGACAGCTGGTCAGGTTGCGGGATCACGGCATCAGTCATAAAGGGATCATCCTGCGCATGAATGATCAGCAGCGGTTTACGCACGCCAGTGAGCAACGGCATCGCGCTGGCTTGTTGATAATAGTCGCTGGCGTCAATAAAACCGTGCGCACGTGCCGTTATGGCATCATCGAATTCGCGTAAGCGGCGGAAAGCGCGTAACTGGCTGAGATCGACCGGCAGCGTGCCGGGCCAGGCGTGCAGTTTGCGCGTAGCGTTCTTTTTTAGCCGCGTCAGCAAATAGTGCTGATAGAAGCGAGAAAAGCCAACATCCAATTTGCCGCTGCACGGTTCCAGTGCCAGTGGCGCTGAGATGGCGATGCCGGCATCAATCGGCACATCGTGACCTCGCTGACCCAGCAGGCAAGCGAGCATGTTGCCGCCCAGCGAAACGCCGACTGCAGCGGTCGGCACGCTGCCCCATTCACGCTGCAGCCAGTTAAGGAAGTAGGTGGCATCTTCGGTTTCACCGGAGTGATAGATGCGCTTCAAGCGATTAGGCTCGCCGCTGCAGCCGCGAAAGTGCATCACCACCGCCAGCCAGCCGCGCGCCTGACACGCCTGCATCAGGCCATGCGCATACGGGCTGCGAAAGTTGCCTTCCAGGCCGTGAAACATCACCATGCGCGGCTTGTGACGTGCCTGCGCCGGATCTTCGCTCCACGCTAAATCGACAAAATCGCCGTCCGGCAGGTCAAGACGCTGCCAGTGCGGACGCAACGTGACGCGGCGGCGCAGAATACGCGGCAGCAGTGTTTGCAAATGCGCGTTACTGAATCCGCGCAGGGGGGTAAAGCGCTCGCCGCTGGGGCGATCAAAATAGCTTGGGTAAAGGCTTGTCTGATGCATAAGTCGCTGATAGCTTCGATGGGTTGTTCGCTTTACTGGGTGAGGAGCACCCGAATATACATGGAACTGAGTCTTTTTTTATCAATGTTAGGTTTTCTTTGGGTCGCGGCCATCACGCCCGGGCCCAATAATATGTTACTTACCGCCTCGGGTGCTAATTTTGGCTTCCTGCGCACCATTCCGCTGCTCATTGGTATCATGATTGGTATGCAAGTCATGTTGCTGATGGTGGCATTCGGCATCGGCGGTCTCATCCTGCTTTATCCCTCGCTGCATCTGATTCTGAAGATTGCCGGTAGCCTTTATCTGCTGTGGCTGGCGTGGAAAATCGCCAGCGCCGAGTATGAAAAGCTGGAAACCGATGATGTGACGGTGAAGCAGATGCCGTTCTGGCAAGGCGGCTTGCTGCAGCTGATCAACCCGAAAGCCTGGCTCATGGCCCTCGGCGCAGTGGCCAGCTTCAGCCTGGCAGGCAGCGAATATCTGCATTCGGTGCTGGCCATTAGCCTCGGCATGTTCATGGTGAACGTGGTTTCTGGGGTGATCTGGATGGGCTTTGGCTCGCTGATTGGACGTCTGCTGCGCAGCCCGCGCGCGTGGAAAATGTTCAATCTGGCGATGGGCTTGCTCACCGCCGCGTGCGTATTGCTGATTTGGCGCTGAATTAACTGGAAGCGCGTTCAACGCGCTTCCACGGCAACACTTCATGAACCACCGACGAGTTGGGTTGGCGGATGCGTTGGACCAGCAGCTGTACGCTGCGCGCGCCCATGCGATTCATCGGTTGCTCAATCGTCGTCAGCGGTGGATTCAAACTGCTGGTAAAGTTGATGCCATCAAATCCTACCACCGCTAAATCTTCCGGCACGCGCAAGCCCGCCTCCAACGCCGCGTGTATTACGCCAACCGCCAACACATCTGATACCGCGAATACCGCATCCGGCCGTTCCGGCTGCGTCAGCAGTTCGCGCAATGCCGCACTACCCGCTTCACAGGTGATATTCTCGGCGTAGGCCACACCGCACCAGCTGAGATCCAGCTGCTCCAGCGCCGCACGATATCCCTCTTCACGCTTATGTGAATAGAGGTAACGCATATCACAGTTCACCAGCGCAATGCGGCGTCGGCCTTTGTTCGCCAGATAACGCACGGTTTCGCAAGCCGCTTCTTCATTATCAATCGCCACACTTGAGGCGGCGATCGCCGGATCGTATTCGGCACACTGAACCCAAGGCGCATCGCCAATCAATTCTTTCAACTCTTGCAGGGTACTGGCGGCATCCATGGTGATCACGCCATCCACCACTTTGCCACTCAGTAGCGCAATGTAAGCCGCTTCGCGTCGCAATTGCGATCCTGAGTTACACAGCAGAATGTGGTAACCCTGCGCTTCCGCTTCGGCTTCAATGCCCTGAACCACGCGTGAGCAGAACGGATTGGTGATGTCGGGAATCAGCACTAACAGCATATGGCTTTGTGAGGTGCGCAGCTGGCGCGCCAGTAAGTTGGGTTGATAGTCGCAGATGTCGATGGCCGCCAGCACTTTGGCGCGCGTATCCGGGCGCACGCCGGGATTCTGGTTCAAAACCCGTGAAACGGTGGCTTTGGACACACCAGCCAGGTGTGCGACTTTCTCAATCGACATGGATTCAAGACCGTAAGTAAAAAGTGAAAAATGAGATGTCTATCAATATCACAGCTGCCATGTGAGCGCGTGACATATTTACCGATTTCCCTTCTCTTTCCATTTGCACTTTCTGCATAGCCTTGCCCAATGTTGATCTAAGAACCGATCGTCATTAGGGATAATTTTTAATTCCTTTGTGAAATTACTCTTGCTGGAGAAACTGCGCAGACAAAAACACATTGGGGTGAATGATGATGGCGATGAAAAAAACAATAACGGCGGTCGCAGCGGCTCTGGCCCTGATGGCGTTCCAGGCGCAAGCGGTCAACGTTACCGTGGCGTATCAGACGTCGGCGGAACCAGCCAAAGTGGCGCAGGCGGATAATACCTTCGCCAAAGAGAGCGGTGCTACCGTCGACTGGCGCAAATTTGATAGCGGAGCCAGCGTGTTGCGTGCTCTGGCATCGGGCGACGTCCAGATTGGTAATATCGGTTCCAGCCCGCTGGCGGTCGCCGCCACGCAAAAGCTGCCGATTGAAGCTTTCCTGCTGGCCTCTCAGCTCGGTAACTCCGAAGCGCTGGTGGTGAAGAAAACCATCAACGATCCTAAAGACCTGATTGGCAAGCGCATCGCCGTGCCGTTCATCTCGACTACGCACTACAGCTTCCTCGCCGCGCTCAAGCATTGGGGCATCAAGCCTTCGCAAGTGACCTTAGTCAACCTGCAGCCGCCGGCGATTATTGCTGCCTGGAAACGCGGTGATATTGACGGCGCTTACGTCTGGTCTCCGGCGGTCAACGAGCTGGAGAAAGATGGCAAGGTGCTGACGGACTCTTCGCAGGTCGGCAAGTGGGGCGCGCCAACGCTTGATGTGTGGGTGGTGCGTAAAGACTTTGCGCAGCAGCATCCAGAAATCGTCACCGCCTTTGCCCGCAGCGCCGTTGAAGCGCAGCAAGCTTACATTGCCAATCCAGATCAATGGCTGAAGCAGTCAGACAACCTGAGCAAGCTGGCGCGCCTGAGTGGTGTACCCGAAGCGGATGTGCCGGTGCTGGTGAAAGGCAACACGTACCTCACCGCGCAGCAGCAGGTGGAGCAGCTCGGCAAGCCGGTGAACAAGGCGATTGTCGATACTGCCGGCTTCCTGAAAGAGCAGGGCAAAGTGCCAGAAGCGGATAGCGATTACAGCAGCTTCGTCACCACGCGCTTCGTTGCACCCTTAGTGAAATAACCGGAGGCCGTATGCTCAACATCACCCATCTCAATGCGCGTTACGCCGGACAACCCGCGCTACAGGACATCAACCTGCAGCTGGGCAGCCGAGACCTGCTGGTGGTGTTGGGCCCTTCCGGCTGTGGCAAAACCACGCTGCTGAACCTCATCGCCGGTTTTCTGCCGCTGGAATCTGGCAGCATTACGCTGGATGGCAACAAGGTGGAAGGACCGGGCGCGGAACGCGGCGTAGTATTCCAGAATGAAGGCTTGCTGCCGTGGCGCAATGTGATTGATAACGTTTCGTTCGGTTTGCAACTGGCGGGGATGGCGAAGGCAGAGCGTCATACCATCGCACGCCGTTTGATCCGCAAAGTAGGACTGGAAGGGGCAGAACAGCGTTTTATCTGGCAGCTCTCTGGGGGTCAACGTCAGCGCGTGGGCATTGCGCGTGCGCTGGCGGCTGATCCTCAGTTGCTGCTGTTAGATGAGCCGTTCGGTGCCCTGGACGCCTTTACCCGCGAACAGATGCAAACTCTGCTGCTAACGCTGTGGCGTGATACCGGCAAACAGATTCTGCTGATCACTCACGACATCGAAGAAGCGGTGTTCCTCGCCAGCGAACTGGTGCTGCTGTCGCCGGGACCGGGCCGCGTGGTCGAGCGTTTGAAACTCGACTTCGGCCAGCGCTTCGCCGCCGGGGAAGCGTGCCGCAGCATCAAATCCGATCCGGCGTTTATCGAACGTCGCGAATATGTACTGAACCAGGTGTTTTCCCAGCGTGAGGCGTTTATATGAGTGCGGTGATTGATGAGAAAACCCAAGCGCGTCGTCGCGGATTGCGCTGGCCGTTCTCGCGCCAGTTCTCACTCAGCCTTCTCAGCGTTGGCTTGTTGCTGCTGCTGTGGTGGGCGATAACCGCGCTCGGCTTAGTGGCGCCGCTGTTTTTACCGCCGCCGCAAGTGGTGCTACAGAAGCTGATCTTGATTGCCAGCCCGCAAGGCTTTATGGATGCCACGCTTTGGCAGCACTTGGGCGCTAGCCTGGCGCGCATGCTGGTGGCGCTGTTCTTTGCCGCGCTGATTGGCATTCCGGTCGGCATCGCCATGGGCCTGAGCCCGGCGATTCGCGGCTTGATTGATCCGCTGATCGAACTTTATCGCCCGGTGCCGCCGCTGGCTTATCTGCCGCTGATGGTGATCTGGTTTGGCATCGGCGAAACCTCGAAGATTTTACTGATTTATCTGGCGATTTTCGCGCCGGTGACCTTATCGACGCTGGCCGGTGTGAAGAATGCCCAGCAGGTACGGATTCGCGCGGCACAGGCGTTGGGCGCATCGCGCTGGCAGCTGCTGCGCTTCGTGATTCTGCCCGGCGCGCTGCCGGAAATCCTCACCGGCTTGCGCATTGGTCTCGGCGTAGGTTGGTCAACGCTGGTGGCGGCGGAACTGATTGCCGCTACGCGTGGACTCGGCTTTATGGTGCAGTCGGCCGGTGAGTTCCTCGCCACCGACGTGGTGCTGGCCGGGATTGCCGTGATTGCCCTGATTGCTTTTGGCTTAGAACTGGGTCTGCGCGCTTTGCAGCGCCGACTGACGCCCTGGAATGGAGAACAGCAATGAACGAACGACTTTCTTTTACCGCTTTGGGCCCGCATATCGGGGCGCAGGTTAGCGGTGTCGATCTCAGCCGTCCGCTGAGCGATGCCCAGTTTGAACAGCTTTATCATGGCCTGTTGCGCCATCAGGTGCTGTTCCTGCGCAATCAGGTGATTACCCCGGAACAGCAGCGCGCGCTGGCGATTCGCTTTGGCGATCTGCATATCCATCCGGTCTATCCGCATGCGGAAGGCGTGGAAGAGATCATCGTGCTGGATACGCATCAGGATAATCCGCCGGATAACGACAACTGGCACACCGATGTCACCTTTATTCAAACGCCACCGGCAATTGCGATTCTGGCGTCCAAACTGTTACCGGAGAGCGGCGGCGATACCTTGTGGTCAACCGGCATTGCGGCTTATGAAGCGCTTTCTGAGCCGTTTAAAACGCTGTTGAATGGGCTGCAGGCGGAGCACGACTTTAAGAAGTCATTCCAGGAGTACAAATACCGTAAAACCGAGGAAGAGCATCAACGCTGGCAGCAAGCGGTGGCCAAAAATCCACCTGTGCAGCATCCGGTGATTCGTACGCATCCGGTGAGCGGCCGCAAGGCGCTGTTTGTGAATGAAGGGTTTACCACACGTTTGCTGGGCTTAAGCGAAAAAGAGAGCGATGCGCTGCTTAACTTCCTGTTCTGGCATAGCGCCAAACCGGAGTTCCAGGTGCGCTGGCGCTGGCAGGAGAATGATGTGGCGATCTGGGATAACCGCGTGACGCAGCATTATGCCAATGCGGATTATTATCCGGCGCGAAGAGTGATGCATCGTGCGACGGTGTTGGGGGATAAGCCGTTTTAAGTTGGATGGTGCACGCTGTCCCCCATCCCGGCCTTCCCCCGTAAACGGGGGAAGGAGACGCCGCCACATGCAGCTTCATCACTGACATGTGGCAGCATCTTCCTCTCCCATTTATGGGGGAGGACCGAGGAGGGGGACAGCGCGCACAATCAACCCGCCAGCATTTGCTCCAGCTGTTCCTGCGCATCCAGCCATGCCATTTCGACCTCTTCCAGCGCGGCTTTACTCTCAGCCTGACGCTGCAGCGCCACGTTCAAATCGGCTTTGCGGCTCTGATCGTAAATCGCGCTGTCGGCCAGTTGCGCTTCCGCATCACTGAGCTGACTCTGCCACTTCGCCATCTGCTTCTCGAGTTTCTCGATCTCTTTACGCAGCGGCTGCGTTTGTGCACGCAGCTCGGCGTCGCGGCGTTTCTGGTCTTTACGCGATTGCGCGCTGTTGCCGTTATCCTGCTTCGGCGCGGCATCCTGTTGTGCTTGCTGCTTCTGCAGATCGCTCAGCCACTGCTGATAATCTTCCAGATCGCCCTCAAACACATCGACCTTACCGTCGTGCACCAGATAGAGATCGTCGGTGGTGGCGCGCAACAGATGACGATCGTGCGAGACCACCACCAACGCGCCTTCGAAATCAATTAGCGCTTCGGTCAGCGCCTGACGCATATCAAGATCGAGGTGGTTAGTCGGTTCATCGAGCAGCAGCAGGTTTGGGCGCTGCCAGACAATCAATGCCAGCACCAGACGCGCTTTTTCGCCGCCGGAGAAGCGTTCAGTGATTTCGCTGACTTTATCGCCCTGGAAGCCGAAGCCACCAAGATAATCGCGCAGCTGCTGCTCAAGCACTTTCGGTGCGATGCGTGACAAATGCTGCAACGGCGATTCATCGGCGCGCAGATATTCCAGCTGATGCTGGGCGAAGTAACCGAGCTTGATGCCTTTCGCCAGGCCAACTTTGCCATCCAGCGCCTCGAGCTCACCGGCGAGCAGTTTGATTAGCGTCGATTTACCCGCGCCGTTACGGCCCAGCAGGCCAATACGCGAACCCGGCACAAGGTTAAGTTTGATGGCGTCGAGAATGATGCGCTCGCCATAACCGGCGGTGACGCGTTCCATCTTTAGCAACGGATTCGGCAAACTTTCTGGCGCGCGGAAACTGAAGCTAAACGGGTTATCGACGTGTGCTGGCGCAATCAGCTCCATGCGCTCCAGCATTTTGATGCGGCTCTGCGCCTGCTTCGCTTTGGTGGCCTGCGCGCGGAAGCGATCGATATACTTTTGCAGGTGCGCCACTTTTTCCTGCTGGCTCTGGAACAGCGCTTGCTGTTGCGCCAGCTTGGCGACGCGTTGACGTTCGAACGAGCTGTAGTTGCCGGTGTATTCAAACATCGTTTGCTGTTCGATGTGGATGATCTTATCGACCACCGGATCGAGGAAGTCGCGGTCGTGCGAAATCAGTACCAGCGTGCCTTCGTAGCTTTTCAGCCAGCGTTCAAGCCAGATCACGGCATCAAGATCGAGGTGGTTGGTCGGTTCATCGAGCAGCAGCAGATCGGAACGGCACACCAGCGCCTGCGCGAGGTTGAGGCGCATGCGCCAGCCACCGGAGAAATCGCTCACCGGCCGCATTAATTGTTCCTGGCTAAAGCCCAAACCGTGCAACAAACTTGAGGCGCGAGCAGGTATGCTCCACGCCTGAATCGCATCCAGCTTGCCGTGCACCAGGGCGATGACGTTGCCATCGTTGCGCCCATTGGCGTCGGCTAATTCAGATTCAAGCTGACGATATTCACGGTCGCCGTCGATAACATACTCCAGCGCGGGTTTGCTCAGCGCCGGGGTTTCCTGATTGACCCACGCCAGCGCCCAGTTGCTTGGGAAGGTGGCGTTACCTGCATCGCTGCTGATCTCGCCCTTCAGCAATGACAGCAGCGTCGATTTGCCGCAGCCGTTTTTACCCACTAAGCCCACTTTCTGGCCAGGGTTTATGGTGGCTGTTGCGTTATCCAGCAGCACATTGGTGCCGCGGCGAATTTGTAGTGCTGAAAAGACAATCATAAGCGCCGTATCGTCAGAATATGTTAATTTACCGGCAACATAATTCGAGAAAATTTGTTGCGTCGAGCATGGTAGCGGAATTCCTGTGCCGTGACGACGCTTTGGAGGGGAACGATGTCGCAGCCACCCAAAATATTGCTGCTTTACGCCCATCCGGAATCACAGGATTCGATTGCTAATCGGGTTTTGCTGCAGTCGGCTATGGAACTGGACCACGTCACGGTGCACGATTTATACGCCCACTATCCGGATTTCTTTATTGATATTCACCATGAGCAACAGTTGCTGCGCGAACATCAAATCGTTGTATTCCAACATCCACTTTATACCTACAGCTGCCCGGCGCTCCTGAAGGAGTGGCTGGATCGTGTGCTGTCGCGCGGCTTTGCCAGCGGTCCGGATGGCAATGCGCTGGAAGGCAAATACTGGCGCAGCGTGGTGACCACCGGCGAACCGGAAGCGGCGTATCACCCTAGCGGCCTGAATCGCTATCCGATGAGTGACATCATGCGTCCGTTTGAGCTGACGGCGCAGATGTGTCGCATGCACTGGATGACGCCGATGGTGATTCACTGGGCGCGTCGGCAGACGCCGGAAGTGATGCGTAATTTTGCGCGAGCATACGGTGACTGGCTGGCTTCACCGCTGCCGCAAGGAGGTGTGTGATGGAAGGCGAAACGTTACTGACGGCGGGCGTCATTTATCTGGTTGCGGCGGTGCTGATTGTGCCGATTGCGGCGCGTCTCGGCATTGGCGCGGTGCTGGGCTATTTGCTGGCCGGTATTGCGATTGGTCCGTGGGGATTGGGTTTCATCAGCGACGTTGAGGAGATTCTGCACTTCTCCGAACTCGGCGTGGTGTTCCTGATGTTCATCATCGGGCTGGAACTGAACCCGTCGAAACTTTGGGCGCTGCGCCGTTCTATCTTTGGCGTGGGCGCCGCTCAGGTGCTGATCTCCGCCGCCATTCTCGGTGGATTGCTGTGGCTGACCGACTTTAGCTGGCAGGCAGCGGTGATTGGCGGTATTGGCCTGGCGATGTCTTCCACAGCGATGGCGCTGCAGCTGATGCGCGATAAAGGCATGAACCGCAGTGAATCGGGGCAGCTCGGTTTCTCGGTGTTGCTGTTCCAGGATTTGGCGGTGATTCCCGCGTTGGCATTGGTGCCACTGCTGGCGGGCGGCGATAGCGGTCACGTTGACTGGTTGAAAGTCGGGATGAAAGTGCTGGCGTTCGGCGGGATGCTGATTGGTGGCCGTTATCTGCTGCGCCCGATTCTGCGCTTTATTGCCGCATCCGGCGTACGCGAAGTGTTTACTGCCGCGTCGCTGCTGCTGGTGCTGGGTTCGGCGCTGTTTATGGACGCGCTCGGCCTGTCGATGGCGCTGGGTACTTTTATCGCCGGTATTCTGTTGGCGGAAAGTGAATACCGCCACGAGCTGGAAGTGGCCATCGAACCGTTCAAAGGCTTGCTGTTGGGCTTGTTCTTTATTTCGGTTGGCATGGCGCTGAATCTCGGCGTGCTTTATACCCACATCACTGAAATTTTGCTGGGCGTGCTGATTCTGGTGACGGTGAAAACGCTGGTGCTGTATGTGCTGGGGCGCATTTATGGCCTGCGCAGTTCAGAGCGCCAGCAGTTTGCCGGTGTGTTAAGCCAGGGTGGCGAATTTGCCTTTGTGCTGTTCTCGGCAGCGTCATCGGCCAAAATGTTCAGCGGCGACCAAATGCCGCTGCTGCTGGTAACGGTGACGTTGTCGATGATGACCACGCCGCTGCTGATGAACGGCATCGACCGTTTACTGGCGCATCGCTTTAATGAACCCGATGAAAATGCCGAGAAGCACTTTGTCGAAGACGATCAGCCGCAGGTCATTGTGGTGGGCTTTGGTCGTTTTGGTCAGGTGGTTGGCCGTTTGCTGATGGCGAACAATAAACGTATTACGGTGCTGGAGCGCGATATCTCGGCGGTGAGCCTGATGCGTAAATATGGCTATAAGGTTTATTATGGCGACGCCACCGAGCTGGAGCTGCTGCGTGCGGCGGGCGCGGAGAATGCGCAATCCATCGTCATTACCTGCAACGATCCGGAAGATTCGATGACCATCGTGCAGCTGTGTCAGCAGCACTTCCCGCAGCTGGAAATCCTGGCGCGTGCGCGTGGACGTGTTGAGGCGCACGAACTGTTGCAGGCGGGCGTCACGCTGTTCTCACGTGAGACGTTCTCCAGTGCGCTGGAGCTGGGCCGCAAAACGCTGATCTCGCTGGGCATGCATCCGCATCAGGCGCAGCGCGCACAGCAACATTTCCGTCGTCTGGATATGCGCATGCTGCGTGAACTGGTGCCAAGCCATGATGACAGCGCGCAGGTTTCACGTGTGCGTGAGGCGCGGCGCGAGCTGGAGGATATCTTCCAACGCGAAATGCAGCACGAAAAACGCCAGTTCGACGGCTGGGATGACGAGTAGATCTATACTTACTTAATCCGTTCATTAACGACGGCAGGAAACAGTATGCGTAAACGCTTTATAGCCGGTGCGGTTTGTCCAAAGTGCCAGGCAAAAGATACCTTGGCGTTGTGGCGTGAAAACAACGTTGAAGTGGTGGAATGTGTTCAGTGCGGTCATCAGATGCGTGAGGCTGACAAGCAGGTGCGCGATCAGATTCGCACTAACGAGCAAGTGATCGGCGTTTTTCATCCTGAGTAGCGCAATGGCGCAGCTTTTTTTAAGCTTGAACTTACAGCGGGATTGAATTCCGCTACAATCGGCGCCATTAACGCTGAGCAGTATGCCGCAACACTATTGGCATCCTCAGTCTTGAACCTTTCTGGTTGGTTTATTGCACGCAAAATTGACCAATGGGACGGGATCTTAGTTCTCAACGGTTAGGAGATATCATGAAAGTAGCAAAAGACCTGGTGGTGAGCCTGGCGTATCAGGTTCGTACCGAAGACGGTGTGTTGGTTGACGAGTCACCGGTGAGTGCACCGTTGGACTATCTGCACGGTCATGGTTCCCTGATTTCTGGTCTGGAAAAAGCGCTGGAAAATCATGATGTAGGCGATAAGTTTGACGTGCATATCCCGGCGAACGACGCTTACGGTCAATACGATGACAACCTCGTACAGCGCGTACCAAAAGACGTGTTCATGGGCGTTGATGAACTGCAGGTTGGCATGCGCTTCCTGGCAGAAACCGATCAAGGTCCAGTACCGGTTGAAATCACCGAAGTTGAAGATGAGCACGTGGTGGTTGATGGTAACCACATGCTGGCGGGTCAGAACCTGAACTTCAACGTGGAAGTTGTGGCGATTCGCGCAGCGACCGAAGAAGAGCTGGCGCACGGTCACGTGCATGGCGCGGATGGTCATCATCACGATCATGACCACGACCATGGTCACGATCACGGCCAGGGCGGCTGTGGCACTGGCGGTTGCGGCTGCAGCCACTAATCAGTGTGATGCTGGCAAGGCCACCTTCGGGTGGCCTTTTCTTTTAGTAATGCGGCGGCGGCGTTTCTTCTGACTGTGATGCGATCATCGACGGCGCGCTATCTTTCACTTTATCGATTAACAGACGGACTTGCTCACGCAGTCTGATCATCTCCAGCTCATGCTGAACCACCGTTTGATTGAGCTGATCGATGGTGTATTCCTGAAAAGCCAGCTTGCTCTCCAGCGCCTCAAGGCGTTGTTCCCATTCTGTTGGTTGCATGATCTTTCCTCATCTTGCGGTGCTGCGCGTTAATCTGTTTCGGGCGTGATTCTACGGCGTTTCGCTTCAGAATCACCTGATATTTTACCTTTCCGCGTCATGCTGCATTGAAACGGCGCATAACGCCTATATCTCTGATGAAACTTCCTGAAGCAAAAAAGGTCGGAGGTTAAACGGGTAATTACATTGTGGGAGTGTTCGCCGCTGCCACGTAAAGTTATAGTGTGGGCCTCAGTCCGCAATGATTCCCGAGGTTAGAGGCTTCGGTTTTGGAGAAAGGATGAATTCACTGTTTAAAGTCACATTGTTAGCTACCACCATGGCCTTCGCGCTGAATGCACCGCTGGCAATGGCAGCAGAAACCGCCGCTGCTCCAGCAGACGCCGCTCAGGCCGCGCCGCAAGCACCGAAAAATGCTGCCTTCAAAAACGAAGATCAGCAATCAGCCTATGCACTTGGCGCGTCCCTTGGTCGCTACATGGACAACTCTCTGAAGGAACAAGAGAAGCTGGGCATCAAACTGGATAAAGATCAGTTGATCGCGGGTGTTCAGGACGCCTTTGGCGGCAAGAGCAAACTCTCTGATCAAGAGATCGAGCAAACCCTGCAGGCCTTTGAAGGCCGCGTGAAAGGTGCAGCTCAGGCGAAGATGGAAAAAGACGCGAAAGAAAACTCCGATAAGGGCTCTGCTTACGCTGACAAATTCGCCAAAGAAAAAGGCGTGAAGAAAACTGAATCTGGCCTGCTGTATCAGGTAGAGAAAGAAGGTACCGGTGACGTACCAAAAGACAGCGACACTGTGGTGGTGAACTACAAAGGTACGCTGATCGACGGTACTGAGTTCGATAACTCATATACTCGTGGCGAGCCGCTGTCGTTCCGTCTGGACGGTGTGATTCCGGGCTGGACCGAAGGTCTGAAGCACGTGAAGAAAGGCGGCAAGATCAAGCTGGTGATCCCACCGAACCTGGCTTACGGCAAAAATGGCGTTCCGGGTATTCCGGCTAACTCCACGCTGGTGTTCGATGTCGAACTGCTCGACATCAAGCCAGCGCCGAAAGCGGATGAAAAAGCGCAGGCTCCAGTCGCTGGCGATCAGAAAGCGCAGTAATCTGAACTTTCTGCACCACGCCGCCTACGGGCGGCGTTTTTATTTCGGAGATAGAGGTAAAGGTCTGGCTAAAGACCATGACATTTGCCAGACTAACGCCTGCTTAACTATCACCATATGAGTCTGCCCCAATGCTGTCGAGACAGGCTCCAGCCATTTAGGGTAATGTCTTCGATGTCTAATCCATTCAATCCCGGTGAACTGACTGACTTCGATTTACTGGAGCAACGTCCGTTCGAGCAAGCAGACTACGATATCCTCAAATCCTACGAAGCCGTTGTCGATGGCCTGGCGATGCTAATTGGCTCGCACTGCGAAATCGTGTTGCACTCGCTGGAAGATTTGAAGTGTTCTGCGGTGCGTATCGCCAACGGTGAACATACCGGGCGTAAAGTGGGTTCGCCGATTACCGATTTGGCCCTGCGTATGCTGCACGATATGCACGGCGCAGACAGCAATGTCTCCAGAGCCTACTTCACGCGCGCGAAAAGCGGCGTGCTGATGAAATCGGTCACTATCGCGATTCGTAATCGTCAGCAGCGCGTCATTGGCTTGCTGTGCATCAACATGAACCTCGACGTGCCGTTCTCACAAATTATGTCGACTTTTATGCCGCCGGAAATGCAGCAAGTGGATTCCAACGTCAATTTTGCCAGCTCGGTGGAGGACCTGGTGATGCAGACGCTGGAGTTCGCAATAGAAGAAGTGAGCGCTGACCGTAACGTTTCTAACAATGCTAAGAATCGGCAGATCGTGCTCAATATGTATGAGAAGGGCATTTTCGACATCAAAGACGCGATTAACCAGGTGGCCGATCGCCTTAATATCTCCAAGCACACCGTTTACCTCTATATTCGCCAGTTTAAAAGCGGTGATTTTCAGGGGCAGGATCGCTGATGCGCTACACCTTGCTGGTCACCGGACCGGCATACGGCACGCAACATGCCAGCAGCGCGCTGCTGTTTGCGCGTGTGCTGATAAAGTCCGGACATCAGCTGGAAAGCGTGTTCTTCTATCGTGAAGGCGTGTTGAACGCCAACCAGCTGAGCGCGCCGGCCAGCGATGAAGTGGATATGGTGCGTGAATGGCAGCAGCTGCGTGCTGAAAGTGGCGCCGCTCTGAATATCTGCGTGGCGGCTGCATTACGACGTGGCGTAACCGACGCGCAGGAAGCCGCGCGCTTACAACTGGCGGGCAGCAATTTACAGCCAGGTTTTGAACTCAGCGGTTTGGGCGCACTGGCTGAAGCCGCGCTGAGCTGCGATCGTCTGGTGCAATTCTGATGAACCGCGTGGCGTTTCTGTTTACTCAGGCACCGCACGGAAGTAGTGCGGGCAGGGAAGGGCTGGATGCTGTGCTGGCGACGGGCGCATTAAGCGAAGATATCGGTCTGTTCTTTATCGGGGATGGCGTGCTGCAGCTCAATTGCGACCAGCAGCCTGAGCAGATTCTGGCGCGCAACTACATCGCGACCTTTGGCGTGCTGGCGCTGTACGATATCGATCAGTGTTTTGTCTGCGCCGATTCGCTGTTGGCGCGCGGACAAAGTTTGACGGCTGAACGCGTGCTGGCTGCTGAGGTGCTGGATGCTGCATCGCTACGCGAAAAGCTGGCTACCTATCATCGTGTTATTCGATTCTGAGAACTGATCATGCTTTACACGTTGCTGCAATCTCCCTGGCAATGCGATCTCGATAGCCTGCTGCTTTTATTGCAGGAAGGCGACGATCTGCTTTTATTGCAGGATGGCGTAACTGCCGCATTGGCTGGCAGCCAGGTGTTAACCAGGCTGAGCGCATCGCCGGCTGCGCTGTGGGTATTAGAAGAAGATGTGGCGGCGCGCGGCCTGATTGAGCAAATTTCGACCAAAGTAGCACGTTTAGACTATACTGGTTTCGTTGCGTTAACAGCAAAGCACCAACAACAAGTGGCCTGGTAAGAGCGAAAACCTGGTTATTTCTTGACACCCTTTTGACACAGCCCTAAAATTCTGCCTCCTCGTAGTAATACGAGGCGATTTATTACGTGTTTACGAAGCAAAAAGCTAAATCCCAGGAGCTATTTAATGGCAACAGTTAACCAGCTGGTTCGCAAACCACGCGTACGCAAAGTTGCAAAGAGCAACGTGCCTGCGCTGGAAGCTTGCCCGCAGAAACGTGGTGTATGTACTCGTGTGTACACCACTACCCCTAAAAAACCAAACTCAGCACTGCGTAAAGTTTGCCGTGTGCGTTTGACTAACGGTTTTGAAGTTACCTCCTACATCGGCGGTGAAGGTCATAACCTGCAGGAGCACTCCGTGATCCTGATCCGTGGCGGTCGTGTTAAAGACTTGCCAGGTGTGCGTTACCACACCGTTCGTGGCGCGCTGGACTGCTCAGGTGTTAAAGACCGTAAGCAGTCACGCTCCAAGTACGGCGTGAAGAAGCCAAAGGCTTAATGGTTCTCCGTTAAGTAAGGCCAAACGTTTTAACTTAAATGTCAAACTAAACTCGTAGAGTTTTGGACAATCCTGAATTAACAACGGAGTATTTCCATGCCACGTCGTCGCGTCATTGGTCAGCGTAAAATTCTGCCGGATCCTAAGTTCGGATCAGAGCTGCTGGCTAAATTTGTAAATATCCTGATGGTAGATGGTAAAAAATCTACTGCTGAATCTATCGTCTATACCGCGCTTGATACCCTGGCTCAACGCGCTGGTAAAGATGGCCTGGAAGCGTTCGAGGTTGCTCTCGAAAACGTACGTCCGACTGTCGAAGTTAAGTCACGTCGCGTTGGTGGTTCTACCTACCAGGTTCCAGTTGAAGTCCGTCCGGTTCGTCGTAATGCCCTGGCAATGCGTTGGATCGTAGAAGCTGCTCGTAAACGCGGTGATAAATCTATGGCTCTCCGCCTGGCGAACGAACTTTCTGATGCTGCAGAGAACAAAGGTACTGCAGTTAAGAAACGTGAAGACGTTCACCGCATGGCTGAAGCCAACAAGGCGTTCGCACACTACCGCTGGTAACAGCAACGTAGTTGTTATAAACCCAGCGGGCGTCCCAGTGACTCACCTGCTGGGCTTTTTTAACTTAGAACGTCTCAGAATCAGAGGAATCAAATGGCTCGTAAAACACCCATTGAGCGCTACCGTAACATTGGTATCAGTGCGCACATCGACGCCGGTAAGACTACAACTACCGAACGTGTTCTGTTCTACACCGGTGTAAACCACAAAATCGGTGAAGTTCATGACGGCGCAGCAACCATGGACTGGATGGAGCAGGAGCAGGAACGTGGTATTACCATCACGTCCGCTGCAACTACCTGTTTCTGGTCTGGTATGGCTAAGCAGTTTGAACCACACCACGTAAACATCATCGACACCCCGGGACACGTTGACTTCACCATCGAAGTTGAGCGTTCTATGCGTGTGCTTGATGGCGCAGTAATGGTTTACTGTGCAGTTGGTGGTGTTCAGCCACAGTCTGAAACCGTATGGCGCCAGGCTAACAAATATAAAGTTCCACGCATCGCGTTCGTTAACAAAATGGACCGCATGGGTGCTAACTTCCTGAAAGTTGTTGAGCAGATGCAAGTGCGCTTGGGTGCAAACCCAGTTCCACTTCAACTGGCTATCGGCGCAGAAGAAGGTTTCACCGGTGTTGTTGACCTGGTGAAAATGAAAGCGATCAACTGGAACGATGCCGATCAGGGCGTTACCTTCGTTTACGAAGATATCCCAGCTGATATGCAGGAACTGGCTGAAGAATGGCGTGCGAAGCTGGTTGAAGCCGCTGCTGAGGGTTCTGATGAGCTGATGGAGAAATTCTTCGGCGGTGAAGAACTGACAGAAGAAGAGATCAAAACTTCTCTGCGTAAGCGCGTACTGAAAAACGAAATCATCCTGGTTACCTGTGGTTCTGCATTTAAGAACAAAGGTGTTCAGGCGATGCTGGATGCGGTAGTTGAATACCTGCCAGCACCGACTGACGTTACCGCGATTAACGGTATGCTGGACGACGGTAAAGACACGCCGGCTGAGCGTCATTCCGATGACAAAGAGCCGTTTGCTGCGCTGGCGTTCAAAATCGCTACCGACCCGTTTGTTGGTAACCTGACCTTCTTCCGCGTTTACTCTGGTGTTGTTAACACCGGTGACACCGTGTACAACCCGGTTAAGTCAAACCGTGAGCGTCTGGGCCGTATCGTTCAGATGCATGCGAACAAACGTGAAGAGATCAAGGAAGTTCGTGCAGGCGATATCGCCGCTGCGATCGGTTTGAAAGACGTAACTACTGGTGACACCCTGTGTGACCCAGACAACGTCATCATTCTTGAGCGTATGGAATTCCCTGAGCCGGTAATCTCTATCGCCGTTGAGCCGAAAACCAAAGCTGACCAGGAAAAAATGGGTCTGGCTCTGGGTCGTCTGGCGAAGGAAGATCCATCATTCCGTGTATGGACTGATGAAGAAACCAACCAGACCATCATCGCTGGTATGGGTGAGCTGCACCTCGACATCATCGTTGACCGCATGAAGCGTGAATTCAACGTTGAAGCGAACGTCGGTAAACCTCAGGTTGCTTACCGTGAAGCGATTCGCGCGAAAGTTACCGATATCGAAGGTAAACACGCCAAGCAGTCAGGTGGTCGTGGTCAGTACGGTCATGTTGTTATCGACATGTACCCACTGGAGCCAGGTGTGAACCCGAAAGGTTACGAATTTGTCAACGATATCAAGGGCGGTGTGATTCCAACTGAATACATCCCTGCGGTTGATAAAGGTCTCCAGGAGCAGCTGAAATCAGGTCCACTGGCTGGTTATCCGGTAGTTGATCTGGGTGTTCGTCTGCACTTCGGTTCATACCATGATGTCGACTCCTCTGAGCTGGCGTTTAAACTGGCTGCATCTTTGGCCTTTAAAGATGGCTTTAAGAAAGCACAACCAGTGCTGCTTGAGCCAATCATGAAGGTTGAAGTAGAGACTCCGGAAGAGAACACCGGTGACGTTATCGGTGACCTTAGCCGTCGTCGTGGTATGCTCAAAGGACAGGAATCTAACGCTACTGGCGTTCAGATCCATGCTGAAGTTCCGCTGTCTGAAATGTTCGGATATGCAACCCAGCTGCGTTCTCTGACCAAAGGCCGTGCTTCTTACTCCATGGAGTTCCTGAAGTACGATGATGCGCCGAACAACGTCGCTCAGGCCGTTATTGAAGCTCGTAGCAAATAAGCTACGGTTTAAAAATTGTGAACTGATGCCTTCATGACTCATGAAGGCACAACGTAAGGAATTATCGCCATGGCGAAAGAGCAATTTCAGCGTAACAAACTGCACGTAAACGTCGGCACCATCGGTCACGTTGACCATGGTAAAACCACTCTGACTGCAGCAATCACCACCGTTCTGGCTAAAACCTACGGCGGTAAGGCAAGCAAATTCGACGAGATCGATAAAGCGCCAGAAGAGAAAGCACGTGGTATCACCATCAACACTTCTCACGTTGAATATGAAACCCCGACTCGCCACTATGCGCACGTTGACTGCCCAGGCCACGCCGACTATGTGAAAAACATGATCACCGGTGCTGCGCAGATGGACGGCGCGATCCTGGTTGTTGCTGCGACTGATGGCCCTATGCCACAGACCCGTGAGCACATCCTGCTGGGTCGTCAGGTTGGCGTTCCTTACATCATCGTGTTCCTGAACAAGTGCGACATGGTTGATGATGAAGAGCTGCTGGAACTGGTTGAGATGGAAGTACGTGACCTGCTGTCAGCATATGACTTCCCAGGCGACGACACCCCAATCGTTCGTGGTTCTGCTCTGAAAGCGCTGGAAGGCGAAGCTGAGTGGGAAGCTAAAATCATTGAGCTGGCTGAGCATCTGGATACTTATATCCCAGAGCCAGTTCGTGCAATCGACATG